>CAYQMF010000218.1:0-2677 GCA_964418595.1 uncultured candidatus Brocadiaceae bacterium | reverse complement strand
CGGCGGAAGCCGCCACGGAGGGCGAGGGCGAGGCGGCGGCGGCGGATGAGGCACGCGGGCGGCGCGGCGGTCGCGGCGCGCGCGGCGGGCGGGGGCAGCGCGCCGACGACGCGGTGTTCAAGGACCCGACGCTGCGCGATCCGCGTGCCTACGTGATGGCAGCGGATCAGCCGGACGGCGAGTCGCTGCGGCGGTTCATCGCGTCGCTGCGCTACAACGGCATCGAGGTGCAGCAGGCGACGGCGGCGTTCCAGGCCAACGGCAGGACCTTCCCTGCCGGCAGCTTCGTGGTGCAGTGCGCCCAGGCGTTCCGGCCGCACGTGCTCGACATGTTCGAGCCGCAGTGGCACCCCGATGACCTCGGCGCCAACGGCGAGCCGATCCGGCCGTACGACAGCGCCGGCTGGACGCTGGCCATGCAGATGGGCGTGCAGGTCGAGCGCGTGCTCGATGCGCTGACGGGGCCGTTCCAGCCGATCGGCGACGACGTGCGCCTGCCGGCAATGACCGTGGGCGAAGGCAAGGCCGGCTTCCTGCTGATGGCGGGCGACAACGGCACCTTCCGCGCGGTCAACCGCCTGCTGGCCGCGAAGGTCCGGGTCGAACGCGCGGTCGAGGCGGGCGGGTTCTTCGTGCCGGCCGGCGAAGGCGTGGCCGCACGCCTGGCCGAGGTCGCGCGCGATCTCGGCGGCCGCGTCGCCGGCGTCGGCTCGGCGCCGGCAGCGCGCGAACCGCTGCGCGCGGCGCGCATCGGCGTCTTCGATCCGTGGGGCGGCAACATGGAGGCGGGGTGGTCGATGTGGGTGCTCGACCAGTTCGACTTCGCGTACGAGCGCGTGTATGGCGACGCCATCGAGGCCGGCGACCTGCGCGCGCGCTACGACGTGCTCCTGTTCAGCACCGGCCTGCCGGCGCCGTCGGCGCGCGGCGACGCGCAGTCGCGGCCGCGCGGTGGCGACGAGGCGGGCGCGGCGGTGGCGACCACCGCGGAAGCCGCGCAGAAGGTCCTCGCCGCCATGCCGCCGTTCGAGGACTGGAGCCGGCAGCTCGGCCGCGTCGAGCGGATCAGCCGCGAGAAGGGCATCCCCGCCCTGCGCGCATTCGTCGAGGCGGGCGGCACCCTGCTCAGCTTCGCAGGCCAGAACTCGCGTGCCGTGCGCGCTTTCGACCTGCCGGTGGAAGTCGGCGTGTTCCAGAACGAGGACGGCGAGAAGCGCGCGGTGTCGAGCCGTGAGTTCTTCATCCCGGGATCCTTGCTCGCCGTGTCGTTCCCCGGCCAACGCCACCGGCTCTCGTTCGGCACGCCCATCGAGATCGCGGCCATGTTCCGGCGCAGCGACGCGCTCGAGATCGGGGCCGATGCAGGAGACGCGGCGCGCGTGGTCGCCACCTACGGGAAGAAGGCGGAGCTGAAGTCCGGCTGGGCGCTCGGCATCGGGTTCCTCGACGGCAAGGCGGCCGTCGTCGAGTGCCCGCTGGGCAAGGGTCGCGTCGTGCTCTATGGGCCCGACGTCCTCTACCGCGGCCAGCCACACGCGAGCTTCAAGCTCGTGTTCAACGCGCTCTACGCCGACGCGAGGTAGTGGCGGCGCCGCGAGAACCGCTGCCACCGCGGAGCTGCGGGCTCGGGTTCCGTGCGGAGATCGCGAGCGATCTGCTCGCAGCGCCGGAGCGGGTCGACTTCGTGGAGGTCGTGGCCGAGTCGTGTCTGGCGACCGCGGCCACGCGTCGGGAAGCGTGTGCCCTGGCCGATGTCTGGCCGGTGGTGCCGCACGGGGTGAAGCTCTCGTTGGGCAGCGCCGACGGCATCGACGTGGGACGCGTGCGTCGCCTCGGGGCGCTCGTGCGCGACCTGCGCGCGCCGATGGTCTCCGAGCACGTGGCGTTCACGCGCGGCGGTGACCGCGAGATCGGGCATCTCACGCAACTGCCGCGCACGCGCACGGCCGTGGCGGTCCTCGCGCGCAATGTGGCCCGTGTCCGAGCGCTGTTGCCCGACGTGCCGCTCCTGCTCGAGAACGTGGCCTGGTCGTTCCGCTGGCCCGACGACGAGATGACGGAGGGCGACTTCTACGCAGAGATCGTGGCCGCGACGGGCTGCGATCTCCTTCTCGACGTGAGCAACCTGTACGGCAACGCCCGCAACGAAGGCCTCGACCCGCACGCAGTGCTGATGTCCTACCCGCTCGAGCGCGTGGCGATGCTGCACGTCGCGGGTGGCGTCGAGGAGGACGGCTTCTGGTTCGACACGCACGCCCACCCGGTGGGCAGCGACGTGCTCGCGCTGCTCGGCGCGGCCTTCGCCGCGGGAGTGGACGCACCGGTGCTGCTCGAACGCGACGCGAACTTCGGCTCGTTCGATGCGCTGTGCGGCGAACTGGCCGCGATCCGTGCCCTGCCGCGCGGCGCTGGCGTCATGCCGCGCGCGCGGGCGCCGCGGGTCGGGCACGAGTCGGGGAGCGAGCCGATCGCTCGCCTCGCCGCCGATCAGGCCGAAGTCGCCGGGCTCCTCGTGGGTGGCGTCGATGCGGACGACGTCGGCCTGGCCGCGCGCATCGGCATCGCGGCTCTCCGCCGTGCCCGCACCATCCTCGAACGCAAGCGTGTCGACGACGCGCTGCCCCTGCTGCAACGCCTCGGTGCGCGCGGGGCCGCCGTGCGCGACCTCGCGGCGACG
>CAYQMF010000217.1:0-3083 GCA_964418595.1 uncultured candidatus Brocadiaceae bacterium | reverse complement strand
GACCGCGCAGCGGTCGATGAGACGGGACCCTGCCCGTTGGGCTGGCGACGACATCAACCCTTTGGGTTGCGGCCGCCGGCTTCTGCGATGGGAGTTGACGCTCGTCGAGCGCGTAGGGGAGGGCAGGTTGGAACCAGCAATGAAGACTCGTAGCCATCACGTTCTCCTGACGGCGGCCCTGGTCGCCTTCTCCGGTGGTCTCATCCAGGCGCAGGGTGCCGAGGCGAAGCCGCCCGACACGCAGGACCTGATCCAGAAGCTCGGCGACGACAGCTACCAGGTCCGCCGCGAGGCCGAGCGTGCGTTGCGGACGCGCGGCAAGGATGTGGCCGAGGAGCTGCGCAAGGCGAGCACGGAGCACGCGGACGAGGAGGTGCAATGGCGAGCCCGCCGCCTGCTGCGGCAGATCGAGTCGGGAGATGAGGCGGGTCTGGCGCCGCGCCGTCCGGGGGGGACGACGACCCCCGACCTCCCGCGTGGACCCTATCGCATCGACGGCGGCAATGCCGACGCGGGCGAACAGTTCGACCGGGTCTTCGAGCAGCTCGAGCGGGACTTCGGCGTGCGCATCCCGCGCGCGCGCTTCTTCGGCGGTGACTTCTTCCGCGGGATCGAAGAGCAGATGGAGGGCGCGCGCCGCAGCATGGCCATGGGCATCCCTGGCGGCGTCGGCCAGTCGTTCAGCATGCGCATGAACGACAAGGGGGTGCGGATCGAGATCCAGGAGAAGGGCGAAGACTGCAAGAGCGAGACGAAGGTGTACGAGGCGCCGGACGTGCGCACGTTCCGTGAGAAGTACCCGGAGATCGCGGAGCGCTACCTGCGCAATGGCGAGGCGATGCCGCGTGGCTTCACCTGGAACCTCGGCGACCCGCCGCCGGTCCTCGACGCACCGGCGCCCGGTGGATGGATGCGGCTGCGACCCTTCACCCCGCCGGCGGAGGCGGCCACCGACGACGCGAACGACCGTCTCGGCGTGTACGTCGAAGCGGTGCCGGAGCAGGTGCGCGAGTTCCTGGGGCTGACCGACGGCAGCGGGCTGCGCGTGCAGTCGGTCGTCGACGATTCCGTGGCGGCGAAGGCAGGGATCGAGACGGGCGACATCCTCCTGCAGGTGGCCGGGCACAAGATCGGCGCGGTGGAGGATGTGCGCGCGGCGCTGGGCACGATCGACCCGGGCAAGCCGTTCGACATCGAGGTCAATCGACGCGGCGTCGCCAAGACCCTGCACGGAACGCGACCGGACGCGGCGCCCAAGCCCGTCCCCGCCGAACGCAAGCTCGAGCCGCGCCGCGTACGTTGAGGTCACGCAGGCGGTGTTGGCCCTGGAGGTCGACTACTGCCTCTGCTGGTGCACGAGCCGGAGCTGCCCGCAGGCCGCGGCCTCGTCGGCGCCGCGCTGACGGCGCACCGTGACGTTGAGGCCGGCAGCGCGGAGGTGGTCGGCGAAACGGTCGACCGCGTCGTCGGTGGGACGCGCGAGCCCGGAGATCGCCGCCACCGGGTTCCAGGGGATGAGGTTCACGGTGCAAGCGACGCCGCGGAGCCGGGCAACGAGCGCCTCGGCGTCGACCCGGCGGTCGTTCACGTCGGCCAGGAGCACGACTTCGAAGGTGACCTCGCGGCCGTGCGCGGCGCCGAAGTCGACCGCGGCGGCGACGAGTTCGGCGACGCCGACGCGTGCGGTCGGCACGAGGCGGCGCCGTAGTTCGTCGTCTGCCGCGTGCAGCGAGACGGCGAGGCCATAGGCCGCGTCGACCTGCGCCAGCCGGCGGATCCGATCCGGGTAACCGCTGGTGCTCACCGTGATCCGGCGCGCGCCGAGCCCGATGCCGTCTTCATCGCGCAGCCGGTCGAGCGCGGGGATGAGGTTGTCGAGGTTGAGCATGGGTTCGCCCATGCCCATCACCACGACGTTGGTGATGCGCGTCGACCCGAGGGCGGCGCGCGCGTGCAGGACCTGCTCGACGATCTCGCCGCGACGCAGATTGCGACGCACTCCGTCGAGCCCGGAGGCGCAGAACACACAGGCCACCGGGCAGCCGACCTGCGTGGAGACGCACAACGTCATCCGATCGCCCTCCGGGATCAGCACCGACTCGATGTGCTCGCCGTCGTGGAGCCTGAGCAGGAGCTTGCGCGTGCCATCCGCGGCCGGGACCTCGTGCACCACGGTGCTGCCCACGAGCGGGGGACCCGACGCCATCGCCGCCTTGAGGCGCGCCGGCACGTTGCGGCACTGCTCGAACGTCGTCGCGCCGTGCGCATACAGCCAGTGCTCGATCTGGCGCGCCTGGAATGCCTGGCCGCCGGCTGCGAGGACGCGCTCGACGACTCCGGGCGGATCCAGGTCGGTCAGCGCGGCGATCGTGTCGGAGCCGTCGGTCGAGGCTGGTCGGCGCGAAGCTGCGGGGGGGATCTCACGCCGACTCACGCTTGCTGCTGCCTTCCGCGCCGGGGCGGCCCATGCGCTCCTGCACGAACTCCTTCGTGATCACGAAGCGCTTGAGGTCCTTGCGGCTGGGCAGTTCGTAGCGCAGGTCGAGGAGGAGGGACTCGATCACGGCACGCAGGGCGCGCACGCCCGTGTTGCGCTCCATCACCAGGTCGGCGATGGTCTCGATCGCGTCGTCGGTGATCTCGAGCCGGCAGTCATCCATCTCGAAGTGGAGCTGGAACTGCTTCAAGACGGCGTTCTTGGGCTCCTTCATCACCCGGATCACCTCCGCCTTGGTGAGCGACTGCATCGGCACGAGGATCGGGAGCCGGCCCACGAACTCGGGGATCATGCCGAACTCGATCAGGTCCTTGGTGTCGAGGTGGCGGATGAGTGCGTCGCGCTCGTGGTGCTGACCGTGCTGGAGCTGCGCGACCGCGCCGGTGTCCTGCTCCTGGAAGCCGATCACCGTGCGCCCGATGCGGCGCGCGATGAACTGTTCGATCGTGTTGAACGCCCCGCCGCAGATGAACAGGATGTGCTCCGTGTTCACCTGGATGTAGGACTGCTCCGGGTGCTTGCGCCCGCCCTGCGGAGGCACGTTCGCGACGGTGCCCTCGAGGATCTTGAGCAGCGCCTGCTGCAC
>CAYQMF010000216.1:0-3334 GCA_964418595.1 uncultured candidatus Brocadiaceae bacterium | reverse complement strand
GGTAAGCACGTCGCAAAGGTACATCGCGAGAGGGTCGTCGGTCCGGCTGCCGATCGCGAATGCAGGAACGGGTGACGTCGGACTCCACACGACGTCGCATTGCTCGAACGCGGCGCGGAAGTCGCCGGTGAGCCGCGCACGTGCTTCGTTGGCGCGCCGATAGAACTCGTCCTGGTAGCCAGCCGAAAGGGCGAACGTGCCGAGGAGGATGCGCAGCTGGACTTCCGGGCCGAACCCCGCGCTGCGGCTGGCGGTGATCATCGCGTCGCACCGGTTCGCGGTGCGTCGCAATCCGTAACGAACGCCGTCGTACCGCGCGAGATTGGACGATGCCTCGGCGGTCGCGACGAGATAGTAGGCCGGCACGGCGTGGGGGACGTGCGGGAGCGCGACGTCGACCACTTCTGCGCCGAGTCCGGTCAAGGTCGCGAGGGCCTGCCGCGTCACGCGCGCGACCTCGTCGTCGAGGCCGGGGCCATTCAGTTCCCATGGAACTCCGATCCGCAAACCGCGCAGGTCGTGCCTTCGCTTCGCCTCAGCCGGCGCGGCGGTCGTGCTGGTGGGGTCCGCGTCATCGACGCCGCCCACGACGGCGAGCCACAAGGCGAGGTCGTCGACCGTCCGCGCGAACGCGCCGACACAATCGAGGGAGCTTGCGTAGGCAATCAGGCCGTGGCGGCTCACGCGACCGTAGGTCGGCTTCAGGCCCGCGATGCCGCACAGCGAAGCCGGTTGACGGACCGATCCGCCGGTGTCACTGCCGACGGCGAGCGGGCACATGGCGGCCGCGACGGCGGCGGCGCTGCCCCCGCTGCTGCCGCCGGGAACACGGTCGCGTCGCCACGGGTTGCGGGTCGGGCCGAAGGCCGAGTTCTCGGTGGAACTGCCCATCCCGAACTCGTCCATGTTCGTGCGTCCGATGGGAATCGCCCCGGCGGCGAGCCCGCGCTGAAGCGCCGTCGCCGTGAACGGCGAGCGATACTGCTCGAGCATCCGGCTACCGGCACTCGCGACGTGGTCGGCGAGAACCAGGTTGTCCTTCCACGCCATCGGGACTCCGGCGAGCGGGCCAAGGTCGTCCCCCCGCGCACGGCGTTCGTCCACGGCGCGCGCCGCGGTCAACGCCGTGTCCCGGGTCACTTCGAGGAAGGCATGGAGATCGGGGTCGGCGGCGCCGATGCGCAGCAGGGCAGCCTCGGCGACTTCCACAGCACTCACTTCACCCGCCCGCACCTTCGCGGCGATCGCGACAGCAGACAAGCCCGCCAGCGCGTCCGTCATGCTTCGACTACCCGCGGGACCACGAACATGCCGGCCGCCTGGCGGGGGGCGTTGCGGAGCACGACATCGGTCGAGAGGGGTGGCTCCGCGACGTCCTGGCGCAAGCGGAGCGATGCCGTGGCCGCGGGAGGTTGCGCCGCCTCCTCCGTCCCGGACCGCAGCGCGTCGAATGCCGCAACGATGCGCTGCAGGTGCTGCGTCACCGAGGCGACCCGCTCCGCGGGCACGTGCAAGCGGGCCAGCTCGGCCAGTTTCTGCAACTCGGTGCGGTCGATCGGGGGCGGCGGCGGCATCCGGGGGCGGATCCTAGGTGTCCGTATTCCGCGCGCCAGCAGGTTCTGCGGGAGCCATCGATCCTTGGCCGCTCCCGTTGGAACCCGGGCGCCCCCTGGCTAGCATGCCCGGCCTGGGTCGCCGGCTTCGCCGTGCCTGCCGTGGGCGGGTGCGGTGGGGGTGCGGGCGCCACAGCCCCACCATGAACGACCCCGAACTCGCCGTCGTCGGCCTCACCTGCAACGTGGTGGGCGTCTTCTTCCTGGCCAACTCCATACGGTTCCGGGAGCCGAGGAAGGCGCTGGAGGATGCACTCGGCGTGGGAGTCCGCAGCCTGTTGCGGGTGCGCGACACCGCACTCAACAACATGCAGGTGATCATCGGCTTCCTGTTCCTGACCACCGGCTTCCTGCTCCAGGTGGTTGCGCAGTGGGACATGGAGATGACGACCCTGGCCTTCTGTGCCGGGATCATCGCGTTCGCCGGCGCGGTCTACGCGATCGGCGCCTACAGCTCGCGGCGGGCGTTCCGCAAGCTCCTGCGCGAGTTCTTCCAGGCCGAAGATTGGTCGTTCGCCGACGACATGCAGGTCACGAAGGAGATCGGCGAAGTCCTCGGCGTGCCGCACACGAAGGACATGACGGTGGAGGCATACATCCACCGGGTCCGGCAGGCGCTCGGCGTGCAGCCGCAGCCGAAGGCCGCCACGCCCGCGGAACGAGCCCGGCGGATCGCCCTGCCCGGGCGCTGATCGCGTCCGGCCGCGCTGCGCGGATTCCCGCCGCAAAGTGCGGCGCCTCCGTGCCTTCAGGAGTGGCAGCGACTCTCCGATCCTGGCGACGGCCGTTCCGTGAGGCGTACCGGGGGCTCTTCGACCTCGTAGTGCCGCCGGTCTGTGCCGGCTGTGGGGAGCCCTCGGAGGGGCTCTGCGGACCGTGTCGGGCGGGCCTGGCGCTGCGTCCTCCGAACGCGTGCGCCCGCTGCGGCGAGGCGACCATCGAGCCGGGCGCTTCGTGTGGCAACGATCACCGTGAGCTCCGCAACGTTGCGCGCCTGGTGGCTCCCTTCGCCTACGTAGGAACCGGCGGCGCCCTGGTGCGCCGCTTCAAACTCGACGCAGACGCCGGCGCCGGCATCTTGCTGGCGCGGGCGATGGCGTCGGCTTGGCGCGCCGGGGCCCCTGAGAAGGGTTGGCAGCGGGCGACGCTCGTCCCCGTGCCCCTGCACTGGCGCCGCCGACGGAAGCGTGGTTTCGACCAAGCGAGCTGGCTGGCTCGGGAAGTGGGTCGTCGACTCGGCCTTCTCGTGGTCGACGGCCTGCTGCTGCGGTTGCGGGAAAACCTGCCTCAGGGGGACCCTCGTGTCACTTCGCGCGACCGGAACGTGGAGGGTGTGTTCGCGGTCCGTCGCAACCGACGCGTTGCCGCGCGCCGGTTCGTTCTCGTCGACGACGTGTTCACCTCGGGCGCGACCGCTCGAGCGTGCGCGCAGACGCTGCGGGAGGCAGGCGCCGTCGAGGTGGCGATGCTCGCCGGGTGTCGGAGCTGATCCCCGAACCGTTCCCGCGAGCCGAGCCGGTTCGCGACCTGCTTGCGCGGGCTGCAGAAGTCCCAGCTCCGACGCGGCGCGCTCCGCCCGGCGTGCCGTGCGCTCTTGACAGCCCCGGCCCCGTGCGGAGCTCGTCAGCCAAGAAACTGCAGTCGAACCTTGACCGCGTCCGATCGGTCGCTACCGTCTCCCGCCCCTCGCACGGCACGGAAGTGCTGAGCGGTGGTGATCT
>CAYQMF010000215.1:0-4406 GCA_964418595.1 uncultured candidatus Brocadiaceae bacterium | reverse complement strand
GCACCTGCCGCGCGCCGAGCGCGTGCCGCTGTTCGAGCTGGCGCGCCTCCCCGCCACCGCGCTGCCGGCCGCGCGCGACGCGCTCGCCGCCAAGGTTGCCGAGCTGCTGGCGGCCGGGCGCGCCGTGCTCCTCTCGCAGCCAAGCGCCGATCGCGTCAGCACGCACCCGCAGATCACCCCGTGCGGGGCCGGCCTCCTCGACGGGCTGCGCGCGACCTTCCGCCTCGAACCCGTCGCGGCGGACGGGTTCCGCGGCTGGCGGCTGTACTCCCGCTGAGCCTGCGTCGGTGGTCCTGTCCCTTCACGCTCGTTGACCTTTCGCCGTCGCGGCAACAGGATGCCGTCCGCGATGCCGAGCGCCGCCCCCACGCCTGACGCCGACCGCCGGAGCTTTCGCGCCGGCGACCTCGGCCTCGAGCTGGAACTGCCGGCGGGTGCCGCGCGCCGACTCGTGGTGCTCGTGCCGGGGTTGTTCGCGACGTCCGCGTTCTTCCGCGTCGACGCTGACGCCGGGCCGAGCCCGGCGCGGTGGCTGCGCGACCGCGGCAGCGCCCTCGTGCACTTCGACCCGCGCGGGGTCGGTCGCAACCACGCGCGCGCGCGCGGACCGATCGACCTCGCCCTGCGCGTCGCCGATCTGGGTGCCGTCGTCGCCGCCGCGCGAGCGCTGCTGCCTCACCTGCCGCTCGTGCTGTTGGGGCACAGCTTCGGCGGCGCGACGATCTACGCGCTCGTCGCCGACAACGCCGACGTGGCGCCACATGCCATCGTCACCGTCGGATCGCCCGCGCGCCTCGTGCCGCGCGAGCCGCCGTGGGAGAAGCTGTTCACGCCCGAGACCGAGCGGATGGCGACGGAGCAGGCACGTAGCGGCTGGGTCGACGCGCTCGCGTTCGCCTGGGTGCAGAACAAGATCTACTCCGGCCGAGGCAACTGGCGCTGGCTGCCGCGCGGCGCGCTCGCCTTCGGCCAGTGGGCGGTCGCACGCTCGACGTGGTTCGCGGAGTCGACACTGGCGCGACCCCGCGTCGCGAGCTTCCTCTACCGGGCCGGCGCGGCGGAGGAGCGCGACTACACGCCCCGCGAGCTGCAACGGGTTCTGCGCAGCAAGACCATCGAGCGCGAGCACCTCACCCTGCTGGTGGAGATCCTCAAGTTCGGCCGCAACGGCGGGGGGATCGCCTTGCGCAACAAGGCGAGCCTGCTCGCCGCGAGCGCGCGCTCGACCGTGCCGGCGCTCGCCGCGTTCTCGGACGCGGACGAACTCGTGCTGCGCCAGGAAGTCGAGGCCTGGGCGAGCCCGGCCACCTCGTTCCTCGACGTCGGCGCCTGCGGGCACGGCGGCTACTTCTTCAAGCCCGGCCCGCGCCAGGTGTTGCTCGACGCCCTCGACGCGTTCCTCGACCAGCATGCGGGCTGAGCGGATCGTGCTCCTGCACAACCCCGCGGCGGGCAAGCGGCGCCGCGCCCGCGGCGACTTCGTGCCCGACGGCGTCGAGGGCCTCGCGACTCCGGCGCCCGGCGAGGACGACGCCGCGGTGCTCGCGACCCTGCGCGCGCTCGATCCGGCGACCGACGTCCTCGGCATCGCTGGCGGCGACGGCACGCTCCACTACGCGGTCAACGCGCTCGCGCGCGCGCGCGGCCTCGATGCGGCGTCGGCCGGTGCGTGGCCGCGCCTCTCGCTCCTGCCCTGCGGCTCCGCCAACGACGGGGCCCGAGCGCTCGAAGCACTCCTTCGCCGCCCGCTCCCCCGCACCGCGGACGCGTGGCTCGCGCATGTGCGCGCGCGCCTCGCCGCCGGCGACCAAGGCACCCCCGCCGACCTCGGCCGGGTCGAGATCGAGGGTCAGCCCCCACGCCTCTTCGCGAACTTCGCCGCCGTCGGCAGCCCCGCCGACTGGGCCGTGCTCTCCGCCGCGCGTTGGCTCTTGCCCCTCAAGCGCCTGAGCGTCGGCCTCGCCTACGGCCTGTGCAACCTGCTGGTGATCGCGCGCGCCCGCCGCCTGCCGCTCGGCGTGGCGCTCGACGACGGCCCGCCAAGCGACGGCAAGGTATTCGCGTGGTTCGCCGCCAACGCGCGGTGGCTGGGCGGCGGCCTCGACCTCGGCGCCGACGTGCGCATGGACGACGGCAAGCTCGCGATCCTCGAGGTCCCGCCGGGGCCGCGTCTGCGGATGGTGCGCCTCCTGCAGGCAGTCGCACGTGGGGAGGGTCCGCCGACGGTGTCGGCGCGTGCGGTGATCCTGACGTTGCCGCGCGGGAACGTGCTCAATCTCGACGGGGAGGTCTTCGCGCCGGCGCGCGCAGAAACGTCCCCACTCCGCCTCGATCTCGCCGCGTCTGCCGCGCGGTGGCTGTGACGTCTCGTCGCGACCAACGGTCGTCCGCCACGCAGCGCCTCACGCCAACGCGCGCCGGACGATCTCGCCCACGTCGCGCGACAACCCCGCCGCCCCTGCGATCCGTTCGAGCTGGGCGCGCAGCTTCGCCTGCCGCGGCGCGTCGAAGCGGCGCCAGCGGCCGAAGGCGCCCGCGGTGATCCGCGACGCGACCTGCGGGTTGATCGGATCGAGCTCGAGGATCCGGTCGGCGAGGAACGCGTAGCCGCTGCCGTCGCCGGCGTGGAAGCGCACCTGGTTGCCGGCGAAGGCGCCGACGAGCGCGCGCGCCTTGTTGGGGTTGCTGAGCACGAAGGCCTCGTGGCCGAGCAGGGCGCGCACGCGCGCGAGCGTGTCGGCATGCGGGGCGGAAGCCTGCACGCGCAGCCACTTGTCGACCACCAGCGGCTCGTCGCGCCAGCGCGCGTAGAACGTGGCGAGCGCCGCGTCGCGGCCCGCGGCCCCCGAGTGCACGAGGAGCACGAGCGCGCTCATCGACTCGGTCATGTTGCCGGCGGAAGCGAACTGCGCCTCCGCCAGCCGCAGGCTCTCGTCGTCGCCGAGCGCGGTGAGGTACGAGAGGCACACGTGCAGGAGCCGGCGGCGCGCCACGTCGGCCGGGGCCAGCGAGTACTCCGCGGGCACCTCCTCGCGCAAGCGCGCGTGCAACGCCATGAGATCCTCGCGCGCGGCCTGCCCGATGGCGCGCCGCACCAGTTCGCGCACGCGATGGATGCCATCGACGTCGACGACCGCCATCGCGTCCCCCACCATCGCCTCGCCCGGGAACACCAGGGCCTCCGCGGTCAGCGCAACGTCGGCCTCGCCGGCCAGCACGACCCGGATCGACGCGGCGCAGGCGTCGACGAGCAGCGGGTCGACGGCGAGGTCGCCACCCTGGCGCGCGCGCGCGACGAGTTCGAGCATCACCTCGAGCGAGAGCCGCTGGCCCGCGTCCCAGCGGCTGAAGCTGTCCTGGTCGTGCGCGAGCAGGAAGGCGAGCTGCGTGCGGTCGTACGGGAAGCGCAGGTGTACCGGCGCGGAGAACCCGCGCAGGAGCGACGGCACCGGCGGCGCGGCCACGCGCTCGAACACGAACTCCTGCCGCGCCTGCGTCACTTCGAGCACACGCGTAGTGCGCGCGTCGCTGGCGGCTTCGCCGCGCAGGCGCAAGGGCAACTCCGTGCCCTGCGCATCGAGCAACCCCACCGCGAGCGGCAGGTGCAGCGGCAGCTTCTCCGGCTGTCCCGGCGTGGGCGGCGTGCTCTGCTCGACGCGCAGCGTGTACGTCCTCGCCGCGGGATCGTACACGCCGCGCACGTCGAGCACCGGCGTGCCGGCCTGCGCATACCAGCGCCCGAACTGGTCGAGGTCGCGCCCCGACGCGTCCGCCATCGCGGCGCGGAAGTCGTCGCAGGTCACCGCCTGGCCGTCGTGGCGCTGCACGTACAGGTCCATGCCCCGCCGGAAGCCCTGCGGGCCGAGCAGCGTGTGCAGCATGCGCACGACCTCCGCGCCCTTCTCGTACACGGTCATCGTGTAGAAGTTGCGGATCTCCAGGTACGACTGCGGCCGCACCGGATGCGCCATGGGGCCCGCGTCCTCCGGGAACTGCGCGGCGCGCAGGTGGCGGACCTCCTGGATGCGCGTCACGGCGCGTGAATAGGTGTCGGCGCCGTACTCCTGGTCGCGGAACACCGTCAGGCCTTCCTTCAGCGACAGCTGGAACCAGTCGCGGCAGGTGACGCGGTCGCCGGTCCAGTTGTGGAAGTACTCGTGCGCGACCACGCGGTCGATGTTCAGGTAGTCGGTGTCGGTGGCGATGTCGGGCCGCGCGAGGATGTACTTGGCGTTGAAGATGTTGAGGCCCTTGTTCTCCATCGCGCCGGAGTTGAAGTCGCCCACGGCGACGATCTTGTACTCGTCCAGATCCAGTTCCAGCCCGAAGCGCTTTTCGTCCCAGGCGATGGCGCGCTTCAGGCAATCCATGGACCAGGCCGCCTGGTCCAGTTTCCCTTTTTCTAC
>CAYQMF010000214.1:0-4543 GCA_964418595.1 uncultured candidatus Brocadiaceae bacterium | reverse complement strand
GGTTGCGTCCCAAAGAGCGTGGCGCGCCTGGTCCAATCTCCGTGGCGCACGACAGGCACGGAAGTACGGAGAGACGGAACAGAAAGACAGGAAGACCAAGACCCAGAGAGAGAGAGAGGGAGAGAGAGCCCAGAGAGACCGACACCCAGACGTCCCGAGTTTGTAGGCGGCGTGCGCACGCCGTCGGTTCGCGCTCGAAGGGGCAAGAACGAATCGTCGGCGACGTGCCGGCAACGAGCCCCTCAGACTCCTTCGAGAGAGAGCAATGAACCTTCAGAGCCCCGTCCTTTCCTTCGTGGTCCTTGCCAGCGTCGCTTCGGCGCAGGGACCTTCGCTCGTCACGGCGTCGCCGGTGGGTGTGTTCGCGCGCACCGGGCCGCGCGCGGAAGTCGATGCGATCGCGCCGCACGTGGTGATCACCGCTGCGCACCGGATCAACGCCACCACGGAGGCCGCCCTGGCGAGCCTCGGCGTCGGGCCGGGCGCCGGCGCCGACAGCTTCGTCCTCAACACCGTCGGGTCGGCGAGCGCGACGGCGCTCGTGCGCGGTGAGGCCGGCACCACGGCGTCGCCGGCGAACACGATCCCGGCGCAGGGGCCGGTCGCCTTGTTGCTGTCGTACCGGGGCGTGCCGCGGCGCGTGCACGTCGCCTTGAGCGGCAACAGCGTGGGCGGCGGCAGCGCCAGCCTCGCCATCGATGTCGGCGACGATGCCACGCTCGAGTTCCGCCAGGCGGTCGACGGCGCGCGGCACACCTTCGACTTCGTGCTCGGTGGCACGGGGGCGACCGTGGCGCGGGTGATCGTCGACGGGCACGCGGCCCTCGCCGCCAACTCGACGCGCGGTGCCTACCAGCTCGACCTCGACCTGTCGATGGAGGCGGCCGGCGAGCAGCCCTGCCAGTTCACGAGCTACGGCCAGGGTTGCGAGGGCATGAGCCTCGGCGGCGTCGACCGGATCATCGGAACGACCCACGCCATCGAGCTGAACGTGCGCGGCGCATTCCCGAACATGCCGGTCGTGTTGATGTTCGGTGAGCGCCCGCTCGACCTGCGCATCCCCGGCTACCAGTGCAACCTGCTGGTGAACCCGCTGGTGTCGCTGCCGATCCAGGCCGACGGCAACGGCAGCCTGGACAACACGTTCTTCGTCGGCGCCGGCATCGAAGGCCTCGTCTTCATCCAGGCCGCGGCCCTGCGTCGCAACGGCAACGCCCTCGAACTGCGCACGAGCAACGGCGCGCGCATGGAGTGCGGGCGCTAACGCACCTGCAGCACCAGCACCTTGAGGTAGCCGGTCTCCGGGCACTCCAACGACACGGGGTGGTCGGGGCCGGCGCCGAGGCGATGCAGGATGCTCGCGTCGCGGCCCGCATCGGCCGCCGCCTGCCGCACGACTGCCTCGAAGCGTTCCGGCGACACCGCGCCGGAGCAGGAGCAGGTGACGAGCAGGGCGCCGCGCTGCAGCGTCGTGAAGGCGAGGCGATTGAAGTCGGCGTAGCGCGGCAGACCGCGCTCGAGCCCGCCCTTGCCGTCGACCCACTTCGGCGGGTCGAGGATCACGAGGTCGTACGCGCCCGGCGTGGTCGCGCGCAACGTCTCGAAGGCGTCCTCGTGCCGAGCCTCCACGCGCAGGCCGTTGCGCGCCGCGGTGGCCTGCGTCGCCTCCACCGCCGCTTCGTCGAGGTCGACGGCGACGACCTTCCTGGCGCCGCCGCGCGCGGCGTTGGCGGCGAAGCCACCGGCGTGGCAGCACAGGTCGAGCACGGTGCGGCCGCGCGCCAGCCCGCGCAGGAGCAGGCGGTTGTCGCGCTGGTCGGCGAAGAAGCCGGTCTTGTGGCCGTGTCCGGGCTGGATCTCGTAACGCAGGCCGTGCTCGTGGATCACGCTCGTCACCGGCCGCACGGGCGGCGGCATGTCGAAGCCTTCGCGCTTCGACGCCTCCTTGTCGGCGGTGAGCACGAGCCGGCTCTTGGGGAAGCGCGCGCGCAGGCGTTCGCCCAGAGCCTCGATCTGCAGCATGGCGCCGCGGTTCCACACCTGCGCCACGAGCGCGTCGCCGAGGCGGTCGAGGACTAGGCCGGGAATGCCGTCACCTTCGGCGTGCACGAGGCGATAGGCGTCGGTGTGGCGCGGCAGACCCAGCACGTCCTCGCGCAGCGCGATCGCACCGGCGAGGCAGGTGCCGAGCCAGGCCGCGGGGTCTTCCACGTCTTCGTGCGTGAGGATGCGCAGGGCCAGCTCCGTGCGCGGGTTGTAGAAGCCCACCCCGACGAACTGGCCGTCGCGATCGACGACGCGCACCGGGCCGCCGGCCGGCAGCGGCCGGGTCGGCTTGCGGATCATCTTGCGGAAGAACCACGGATGGCGGCCGCGCACACGCACGGCGAGGGTGACCTCGGGGAGCACGCAGGTGGTTTCTTCGGTTGCGCGCGCAGAAGCAAGGGCGAGGATGTGGCGGTGCGGCCGAGCCTTCTGTTCTTCGCTCCGGTGTCCTGCCTCCTGTCGCTCACCGGGTGCGGCGGCAGCGTCGGCGACCGCGCCCGGTTCCAGGGCGAGGTCGCGCTGCGGGTCGGGAGCGCCGAGCACCGCGGCCGCCTCACCTTCGCCCGGCCGGGGGCGGCAGGCGCCGGGACGTTGCAGTTCGACGAGACCCGCGACGGCCACGCCGAGAACGTCACCCTCGTGCCGCCCGCCAACGTGGTCGCGTTCCGGGACGGCGTGCCGAGGCCCGTGACGAAGGACGAGCGGCGCCTGATGGCGGCGCTGGCAGCGGTCTTCGCCTGGGGCCATCCGCTTCCCGAGGTCGAGGCGCCGATCCGGGTCCCGGGTGCGGCGGCCGCGCGTTTCGCCGATGGGACGGAGCTCGAAGTCACGGTCATCGCCGAAGGGGCGGCCGGGCCGCACGGTGGGTGAGGGTCGCGGGTGGGCGTCCCGGCGTTGGACATCCCCCGAGTCCGGCGCCGCACGGCTGCCCGCGGTGGGCTAGGCTTGCCCCGATGCATCGTGCGCGTGAGGTGGCGGCGTCAGGATCCGCGACGGTGACCGAAGGCCCGCCATCCCGACGCCAGGGAGGCGACCGGCGCAAGCATCCCACCCGCCTGTTCTGCCGCCATACGTTCTGGGGCGGGCGCCGGCGCCGTGGGCGGCGCGCGGGCGAGACCGAGAACATCTACGTCGATCGTCACGGCGCCCTGCTCCTGCTCGGCGCGCTCGGGCTCGCAGTGCTGAACGTGCTCGACGCGTTCTTCACCATGCTCTTCCTCTCGCACGGTGGCCAGGAGCTGAACCCGCTGATCGATGCCGTGCTCGGGTTCGGGACGTGGCCGTTCCTCGTCACGAAGACCATCGGCGTGGGGATCTGCGTCGCGTTCCTCGTCCTCACCGAGACGTTCCGGGCCGCGCGCATCGGGCTCATCATCCTGATCGCCGGCTACTCGGCGCTGCTCTGCTGGCACGTGTGGCTGCTGCAGGGCCTGCCCGCGTGAGCTGGAGCGCGGCCTGCGAGCGGCGCCCTTCGTCGGTCGCGCCGGCTCCGCTACCATCGCGCCGCTCATGTGCGGCATCGTCGGCATCCGCGTAGACGCGCTGGCGCGCCTCGGCGGCGACGTGGACGCGGCGCTGCGCGCGCTGGCCTGGCGCGGGCGAGACGGCAGCCGCCGCGTGCGCGTGGGGGCCTGGCACCTCGGCGTCGCACGCCTCGCGATCAGCGATCTCGCGGCGGGGCAGCCGATCGTGGAGCCGACGAGCGGGCGCGCCGTGGCGTTCAACGGCGCGGTCACCACCGCGCGCGCCGAGTTCGCGAAGTACGGCGCGCGCCGTCAGACGCACAACGACGCGGAGCTGCCGCTGCTGCGGCTCGCGCACGGGGGACCTGTCGCGATCGCGCCCGTGGGCGGGCACCACGCCTTCGCCCTCATCGACCCGGCGACGGACACGGTCTGGCTCGGCCGCGACGCGATGGGCGAGAAGCCGCTCTACGTGGCCTTCGAGGCGGAGCGGCCGGTGGCCTTCGCCTCGACGGTCGCGGCGCTGCGCGCGCTCGGGTTGCGTGTCGAGCTGCCGGCGGCGGAGGTGGCGCGCTTCCTGCGCTTCGGCGTGCACGGTACGCCGGCCTGCACCACGGCGGGAATGCGACTCGACGACGACCTGCGCGGCGTGTGGCGGAGTGCGGGTGCGGAATACGCGGCGGAGGCGCAGGGCGGGACCGCGTGGCCGGCCGACGTACCGTTGCGGACCCGCATCCAGAACGCGGTGGCGCGCTGCGCGGAGGCGGAAGTGCCGGTGGGGGTCGCGCTCTCCGGCGGGATCGACAGCGCGTGCATCGCCGCGGCCCTGGCCGCGCGGGCGCCGGCGGCGGCGGAGACCGTCCGCGCCTACCAGTTCCGCGCCGACGGGGAACCCGACGGCGAGCGCGCGGTCGCGCGCGCGGTGGCCTCGCACTGCCGGCTGACGCTGCGCGAGGTCGACGGCGGGCCCGCGATCCTGCGCGCGCTGCCGGCGCTCCCAGCGGCGGTGGGCCTGCCGGTGGGCGACCCCTCCA
>CAYQMF010000213.1:0-4543 GCA_964418595.1 uncultured candidatus Brocadiaceae bacterium | reverse complement strand
CGCCGGACCAGCCGGAGCTTACGCTCCGACTGGCGCTTCCCTGGTACAGGGGTACACAGTATTTCGTGTCGCAGCAATGCGAGTTGCTGAAGCAGGGATCTGCGATGCTTGCGGATGGCGGCGGGGGATACGTTCAGGACCCTCGCGAGTCCCTTGTTGGTCGTGACTCCTTCCTGCAGTGCATCCAGTACTTGCGCGTGGCGCTTCGTCAGAGAATGGCCGAGTTCGGCGAGGAGGTCGACCCAGCGGCGTCTCGCGGACATGTCGACAAGTGAGGCCGACACGTCGCACGTGGATAGCGAAGCAGCCAGCTCGCGGCGGGCGCAAGACCTCGCCTCGTCAAGGTAGGACCTCCAGGTCGCTCGGTAGACGAATCCACCGGGATTCCGGACCTGTCGGACCACGCTTGCAGCCAGGAGGGCGACGAGACCCTCTTGCACGCAGTCTTCGATGAGCGGTCGGTACCGCGGCGCAACCCGGGTCGCGATCCGGCGGAGCACTCGGGCGCGGATTCGCGCGAGTGCGGAGTCGTCCAGGCATAGCCGTGCCTGGTTCTCTCGTGCCGGCGCATGGTCCCTCGCGTTGGGTCCTTCCATCCTGCAGCGATCTCCGTCGTGGGATCGTGACGCGCGTGAGTTGCGCGCGTCACGAAACCGGATCGCAAGGTAGCGGATGTGCAGCTCCTGGGCAAGGTGGCCGTCTCCGTCGCGACCAATGCGGCGGGGTGGATGTCGATATCGCCGAGCCCCCAAGCCGGTGTCGATGATCTGGATCAGTGCGCGGTGATGCAACCAGGCCGCATTGGAGTCGGATCCGAAGCGCGGTGGCGAAGTGCTCCGATGCAGTCGCGGAAGTGTGTGGGCGCATGCGTGTCCCGAGCCTCACGGGACTCTCACCCCTCCGCCACGATCCAGCGCGCCGCAGCCAGCACGTCGTCGACGATCGCGTCGGGCGGCGCACCCGCCGCCTCCAGCGTCGTCAGTTCGCTCCGCCACGGCTTGCCGCTCTTCACGAGCACGGTGCGCAGGCCGTGCCCACGCGCGGGCAGCAGATCGCGCGCGCTGTCGCCCACCACGACGCCGCCGGCCATCGACAACCGGCACACCGCCGCCGCGCGCACGAGCAGGCCATCGGCCGGCTTGCGGCACGGGCACGCCCCGGCGTAGCCGGTGGCGACGAGGCCGTCGGGATGATGGGGGCAGTGGAAGTACCCGAGCGGGATCGCGTCGAGTTCCTGGTGCATGCGCTCGTGCACGCGCGCGAGGTCGGCTTCGGTGTAGAGCCCTTTGGCGATGCCGGCCTGGTTGGTCAGCACCACCATCCGGTGGCCGGCGTCGCGCAGGAGGCGCAGCGCTTCACGGGCCGCGGGGAACACCTCGAGCTGGTCGGGCTTCGTGACGTAGCCGCGTTCGCGGTTGAGCGTGCCATCGCGGTCGAGGAAGACGGCGCCGGCGGTCACGGACCGTCGGTCTTGCCGTCGGCCTTGGCAGCGACCGGGGCGGTGCCCTCCGGGTAGAGCTGCACGTGCACCTCGTGCGGGACGTAGGTCCAGCGCACGCCGAGCGGCAGCACCCAGTCGCCCAGCGGCCACCAGAGCGGCAGCGACCAGAGGGTGGGCTCGACTGCGCCGTCGATCCAGCGCGCCGCGTAGCTGCGCGTGTAGTGGACGACGCGGCGGTGCTCCGGGTCGAAGCCCTTCTTCCGCACGGTCAGGTTGCGGTCGCTGCCGAGGATCCCTCCCAGCGGCACCATCGCCGGCGTCGTCTTGCCGGTGTCCTCGCCGTCCACCAGGATGCGCGCGCCGGCCGGCGTGCTCGTGACGAGCACGCGGTGGTCGCCGTTGGCGTAGGTGCAGGCCGGGAGCAGGCAGCAGAGCAGGAGGGTGCGCGGGCTCGCCATCGCTGCGGATGGTATCGGCACGGCGCGCGTCCGGGATGCGCCCAGGCGGCGGGAACGTGCGGAATCGTGGCCGTGGAACCCCAGCCGATGGTGGTCTGGCCGGGTCGCACCCACTAGCATCCGGGCTCAGTCGACGACCCGCGGCAAGGCGGCCGCGGGCGCCGAGGGCACCCCAGGGAGGTTTCATGCATCCGAGTTCGAACCCGGCGATCACGCCCCAGTGGGCGGGCGCAGTCCTGCTCGCGCTCCTCAGCGCGAGCCCCACGCTCACCGCACAAGACGACAAGCCCGCACCCGCGACGCCGGCCGCGCCGGCCGCGGTGCGCTTCGGTCAGCTCATCGCCGACACTCCGGCGCGCTGCTGGCCGACGGACCACTCGCCGGTCTACACCGACAGCTTCAAGACCGGCGACGCGGTGCGCATCACCGGCGAGGCGGACGGCTTCTACACGATCACGCTCGCGCAGGGCGCGACTGGGTACGTGCACAAGAAGTTCGCCACCGGCCCCGACGAGCAGGGCATGGTGAAGGCGACCGGCACGCGCGTGTCGTTCCGCTACCGGCCGCGCTCGACGGAGGCGCCGGTGGCGGCGCTCGAGGCGAACGCGACGCTGCCGTGCATGGGCGAGGACGACGACTGGTTCGTCGTACGCAACGCGGCGGCCCCGGTGTACGTGCCGATGGCGGCGATCGCGGTCGTGGAAGACCAGACCACGCTCGCCGCGCTGGTCGCCACCGCCGATGCGGCGCGCACCGCGGAGTGGACCAAGGTGACGGAGGCGCGCATCGCCAAGGCCAAGGCCGACGCGGAGCTGGCGGCGAACCGCCTCGCGCTCAAGGAGCTGACCACGCGCTTCCGCGCGGAGGCCGGCAAGCCCTGGAAGGAGCAGCGGACGGAGGAGTTCACCGCGATCGAGGCGGCGCTGCTCGGGCTGTCGCCCAAGTTCGCGGCGGAGACCCCGGAGCGCGTGACCGCGGCGAGCCTCGACCAGGAGATCAAGAAGCAGGTGGTCGTGCTCGAGGCGCAGAGCGTCGCCGCCGAGAAGCTGCCGCCGGCGCCGGGCGAACCGGTGGTCCGTCCCACCACGCCCGATCCGATCGAGCGCTTCGATCTCGTGGGCTGGGTGCGCGTCGTCAGCAGCTCCGTGCCGTCGCGCGCGGTGCGCGTGATGCGCGGCGGCCGGGTGCTCGGGTACCTCTCGTGCACCAACGAGCGCTACGACTTCTCGCTCTTCGATGGCGCGGAGGTCGGCGTGATCGGGCCGAAGGAAGCGAGCAACGACGGGGCGTGGGCCATCGACGTGCAGCGGCTCGAAGTGCTGAGCGTCGCGATCAAGTAGGCGCGGGTCTCTCCCTTCCCGTCGCACCGCGCGTTCGCGGCGCGGTCAAGCCGCGCCGCGGGCATGCCGAAGGAGCACTTGCGTCCTTCCCATGCCCGCCGCGCGTTTCTCTCTCCTCCTGTGCGGGTCGCTCGCGGCGCAACAGCCCGTGGCGTGGCCGGTGCCGGCGTCACCGCCGGCCCTCGCGGAGGTCACGCTCGAGGCGGGGCGCTCGCTCCTCGAGCGGCACGATCCGGTCGCCGCGCTGGCGGTCTTCCGGCAGCTCCGCAGGGAGGCGCCGGTGCGGTTCGCGCCGCGCCTGGGGCTGGCGCGCTGCCACCTCGAACTCGGCGAGGCCGAGCTGGCGCTGCGCTACACGGCGCGCGGTCCACGCGACGACCCGGAACGCCTCGCGGTCCAAGTGCGCGCGCTGCTGCGGGCACGCAAGTTCGACGAGGCCCTCGCCGTCGCGGAGGCAGCGACGCGCGCGCCATCGTCGTCGTCGTCGGCACAGTTCCTCGCCGCGCACGCGTCCGCCCTGTTCCGCCAGCAGCGCAACGACGAGGCCGCGGCGCTCTACCAGCGGGTGCTCGACCTCGACCGCGAACACATCGAGGCGCACATCCGACTCGGCTCGGGCCTGCTGCCGCCCCGCATCTGGGAGGTGCCGCCACGCCTGACGCGCGGCGTGGAGTACGCGCGCGCCGGCGAGTACACCGCCGCGGCGGCCGATTTCGCGGCCACGCTCGCCCTCACCCCGGGCCACCCGATCGCGCATCGCCTGCTCGGCGAGGCGCTGCTGGCGCAGCAGTGGGGGATGTCGATGCCGGCGACGGCGGCGGAGTTCGCGCAGCTCGACGCGATCGCGCCGGCGCCGCCGCTCGACCCGGCGGTCGCGGAGCAGTTCCTGCCGGGGTTCGGCGCGCTGGCGCCGGCGCGGCGGCGCGCGGCGACGCGCGCGCTGGGGGCGTTCGCCGGCTTCCTGCCGCGGCTCGTCGCCATCGGCGCGCGCCACGACCTGCTCACGGAGACCGAGCGCACCACCGACGCCGAGGCGCGGTCGGCGCTGCGCGGACGGCGGACCTTCGACGGCCGCGTGTGGGACGACGTGCGCGGGATGGGAGGGCTGCGCGCCGCGACCGGGATCGAGAGTCTCGACGAGGCGGCGCAGTTCGGCTTCGACACGCTCGCGCACGAGGTCGCGCACCAGGCGCATCTGTACGGCTTCACGCCGGTGCAGCGGCAGCGCCTGCGCGAGCTGTACCAGCGGGCCAAGGCCGACGACGCGTTCCTCGACTACTACGCGGCCAGCAACGACGCGGAGT
>CAYQMF010000212.1:0-4776 GCA_964418595.1 uncultured candidatus Brocadiaceae bacterium | reverse complement strand
CAGCCGCGCCTGCAGATCGGCTGCGGGCGCCCTCTCCGCGCGCGCGCCGCACTCCGACAGGCGCTGGTGCGCGGCCAGCAGCGCGGTCTCCGCCTCCGGCGACTTCCCCAGTTCGAGCAGGCAGCGCCCATGCGCGAGCTGCGCTTCGCCGGCGGCGCGCGGCGGCCCCTTGCCGGCGGCGGCGCGCGCGAGCAGCGGTTCGGCGCTCGTTGCGTCGCCGCCGTCGAGGAGCAACGTGCCCAGGCGCCGGCAGGCGCGCACCGTGAGGACGTGCCCAGCGCCCAGGCGCTCGTCGGCGAGCGCCACGGCGGCGCGCGCCATGCTCTCGGCCTCGCCGGTGGCACCCGACGCCGCGAGCATGCCGGCAAGTTGCTCCTGGGTCTGGACGACGCGCGGCGGCTCGCTGCCGTTGGCCTGCAGGGTGGCGAGCGCGTCGCGGACGAGCTGCAGCCCTGCTTCGTGCTCGCCGCGCTCGAACAGGACGCCCCCGAGGGCCCGCCGGCTGTTGGCGACGATGGGATTGGCGACGCCGAACTTGCGCTCCTGGATGGCGAGGGCTTCGCGGAGGCTCGCCTCCGCCTCCGTCGACTCGCCGCGCTCCAGGAGCAGCCCCGCGAGGTTGGCGAGCGCCGAGGCGAGCTGCGGCGCCTCCGGCCCGAGCACCTCGCGCTCGTCGGCGATCACCTGCCGGAACATCGCCTCCGCCGCCGCGGCGTCGCCCTGGTGCCAGAGGAAGAGCGCGAGGTTGCCGCTGATCACCGCCACGTTGGCGCGGCGGGAACGTTGGTTCTCGACGGCACCCAGCACCTCGATCGCCGCGCGCGCGGCCGCGATCGCCTCCGGCAGCCGCCCCTGCGCGTAGCGCGTATGGCCCATCCGGTCGAGCAGGCCGGCGAGGACCGGCGCGTGCGCCGTGCCGATCAACTCCCGCATCGACAGGGCGCGCGCTAGCAGCGCGTCGGCCTCGTCGCTGCGCCCGCGCCCGAGCACGGCCTGCGCGAGGTGCGAGAGGACGTACGCCACGAGCTTGTGGCGCGGACCGTGCGCGCGCTCGAGCAGTTCCAAGGCGCGGCGAAGGTGCGGTTCGGCGGCATCGAACGCGCCGCGCGCGAGCAGGATCTCGCCGAGCACGTGGCGCACGGCCGCCTCGACCTCCGGCTGGGTCACGAGGTGCGTGTCGATGCGCGCGAGTGCGACCTCGAAGGCCCGGTCGATGGTCGGCGGCGCGCCGCCCTGTTCGCTCGCGCTCGCCTGGATGAGGACCTCCTGCAGGAAGTCGGTCATGCCGTTCGCCACCGCGAGCTGCGCGCGTGCCTCGGCCTCGCCGGCGGCAGCGCGCTGTGCCTGACGCACCGTCGCGATCGCGCCGCCCACGCCGGTGGCGAGCACCGCCACGACGCCCGCCACCGCGATGCGGTGGCGGCGCGCGAGCTTGCGCAGGTGGTAGCCGAGCGTGGCCGGGCGCGCGGTCACCGGTTCGTGGCGCAGCCAGCGGCGCAGGTCGGCGGCCAGCTCCGCGGCCGTCTGGTAGCGCGCATCGCGGTCGCGGCGCAGGGCCTTGTCGACGACGGCTCACAGTTCGGCCGCCACGCGCGGCGCCAGCGCGCGCAGCGGGCGCGGTTCGGACGTCGCCGCGATCCGCACCGCGTCCAGTGGCGAGCATCCACGCAGGTCGTGCGGGCCCTGCCCGGCGAGCACCACGCAGGCGAGCGCGCCGAGGCTCCACGTGTCGGTGCGCGCGTCGACCGCGCCTTCGCCCGCCGCTTGCTCCGGGCTCATCGCGGCGGGCGTGCCCACCACGTCCCGCGCGCCCGCGTCGGCGGCGGCGTCGATGCGCGCGATCCCGAAGTCGAGCACCTTGGGCTGGCCGTCGGCGCCGACGAGCACGTTCTGCGCCTTGAGGTCGCGGTGGATCACGCCGTTCTGGTGCGCGTGCTGCACCGCGTCGCAGATGCGCGCGAGCAGGGTCACCTTCGCGCGCACGTCGAGGTCGCGGCAGTGGTCGAGCAGCGGCTGCCCGGCGACCAGCTCCATCGCGAACCACGGCTGGCTGCCCTGCCCGGCATCGAAGTGACCCGCCGCGAAGACCTGGGCGATGCCGCGGTGCTGGATGCGCGCGAGCGCCTCCGCCTCCGCCTCCAGGCGCTGCAGCGCGCGCGCGGACGTGCGCCCGGGACGCACCACCTTGAAGGCGACCCGTCGCCGCGGCCGCTCCTGTTCCGCCTCCCACACCGAGCCCATCCCGCCGTGGCCGATCTCGCGCGCGAGCCGGAACCCCGCGATCACCGTGCCGGGGGCGAGGCCGGGCAGCGGCTCGCCGCCGGCGAGGACCCGGCCCACCTCGGCGAGCAGGCTCGCATCGTCGCGCAGATCGCCCACCGACGTCTGGCACGTCGCGCATGCGTCGACGTGGGCACGGACACTCGCGGCGGACTCCGCGCCGAGTTCACCGCGCAGGTAGCGATCGAGATCGAGTTCCGCTGGGCAGCCGGGCATCGAGCCTCTCTTGGCGCCGCGGCCTGCCGATCTGCCGTGGCCGGGTGGCGTTCTACCAGCGCGCGGGGTCGGCGGGGGGACCAGCCTCGGATCCGGGGACCCGACCACCTCAAATCAGGGAGAAAACCGACCTCCAAATCGGGAACTTCGGCCGATGATCCCGTGGCATGGGTGGCGATCGTGTGCTCCGCTCCGAAGTGGTCCGCCGGGCCGTGGCCGTGGCGCGGGCCGGCCTCCGCGAGGCTTCCGTCGTCGTGCTGGGTGGCCCGCGTTCGGTGGGCAAGTCGACAGCCCTGCGGGCGTTCGCGGAGGCGGTCGGCGGGACGGTCCTCGACCTCGATGACCCGGCGACCCGCCGCGCCGTCGCGACCGATCCGTTGCGCTTCCTCGACGTGCCGCGGCCGGTGTTCGTGGACGAGTACGCGCGCGTGCCGGAGGCGCTGGATGTCATCAAGCGGCTCCTCAACCGCGACGGCGGGCCGGGGCAGTTCGTGCTCGCCGGCTCGACGCGCTACGGCAGCGTGCCTGCGATCGCGCAGGCGTTGACGGGCCGCGTCCAGGTCGTGCCGTTGTGGCCGTTGAGTCAGGGCGAGATCGCTTCACGTCACGAGACCTTCGTCGCGGAACTCGTCGCCGGCGGCGCCCCGAGCCTCGACGACGTGCGCGTGGACCGCGCGGCGTACGCCGCGCGCGTCATCGCCGGTGGCATGCCGATCGCGCTTGGGCTGCCGACGGCCAACGCGCGAAGTCGGTGGTTCGACCAGTACCTGAGCCTCACGCTCGACAAGGACGTCGCCGAGATCACCAAGGTACGCCGTCGCGTGGTGCTGCCGCGTCTCGCGGCCGCCGTTGCGTCGCGCAC
Source organism: uncultured candidatus Brocadiaceae bacterium (assembly GCA_964418595.1). GTDB lineage: Bacteria > Planctomycetota > UBA1135 > UBA1135 > UBA2386 > CAYQMF01. Next base: position 1,418 of record CAYQMF010000212.1, on the reverse strand, counting down.
CGCACAACTCGTGAACGTAGCCGGCCTCGGCCGCGACCTCGGGCTCGATCGCAGCACCACGGAGGACTACCTGCGCCTGCTGGAGGCGGTGTTCCTGCACCACGTCCTGCCGGCGTGGGGCACGACGCTGTCTTCGCGCTCTGCCGCCACGTCCAAGCTGCACATGATGGACACCGGCATCGCGGCTCGCCTGATGCGCGTCACTGCCGACAAGCTGCTGGCGGCGCGCGCCAGCGCGCTGCAACAGTTCGGGCACCTGATCGAGACCTTCACGGTCAACGAGCTGTGCAAACAGGCGCACTGGCTCGCAGAGCCGGTCGACATCGGCCACTGGCGAACTCACGACGGCGCCGAAGTCGATCTCGTGTTCGAGCGTGGCGATGGCTCGGTGCTCGCCTTCGAGGTGAAGGCCGCACCCGACGTGCGCGCGGAGGATACGCGCGGAATCGCCGCGCTCGGCAGGCGTCTCGGCGCCGATCAGGTCACCGGCATCGTCCTGCACACGGGCAGCCACGGCTGGCGGATCGATGCGCACACGTTCGCGATCCCGATTGCGCGGATCTGGACGCCGCATGCTGCTGCGGGCCGCGCGAGATCGTCGCCCTGACGGTGTCGCGACTTCAACGGCTCACCAGATCGCGTCGAGCTCGGCCTGCAGCTCGCGCAGGAGCGCGAGCACGCGCCGCTTCGCGCCGAACACGGCGTTCTGGGTCATGCCCAGCCGCTCGGCGACGGTCGTCGCCGGCAGGCCTTCGCGCGCGAACAGACAGAACGCCTCGAAGGTCTGCGGCTCGACGCGGCCGCGGACCTCCGCCAGGCACTGGCGCAACACCGCGTCACGCCATTCGGCTTCCCAGAGATCGGCGAGGCGATCGTCGTCGGCCTGGGCCGCGAAGAAGCCGGTGCCGTCGGTGTCGTCGATCACCTGCACCGCGTGCGAGCGGCGGCTGCGCCGCCGGAAGTTGCTCAGCGTGACGTGCGCGATGCCGAACAGCCAGGCGCGCAGGCGCCCCTTGGCCTTGTCGTAGGCGCCGTTGCGGAACGCGTTGGCGAACGCCACGAGGATCTCCTGCGCGACGTCTTCGCTGTCGGCGTCGGTGACGCCGGTCTTGCGCAGCCATTGCACGATGAGCGGCCGGTAGCGGTCGACGTAGCCTTGCCACACGGTGGCGTTGGCCGGGTCCTTCAGGCCGGCGAGCAGCGTCTCGCTGGTGACGGTGAACATGGGGTGCGGTCCGATGATAGCCGCCGCGGGAGGGCCGGCCGGATGGGTGGATTGAGCATCCGTCGAGGGGATGCGGCGATGACCTCGGCCGCGGACTTGCCCGGGAGCGCAACTGGGGCCGTACGAAACTGGTCGAGGGGGGGCTTGACAAGAAGGGGGGGGACTCCCCACCGTTTTGCAAGTGGGAAAAGAG
>CAYQMF010000211.1:0-4845 GCA_964418595.1 uncultured candidatus Brocadiaceae bacterium | reverse complement strand
CCCAGACCCGCGCCGCGCGCGCCACCCGGACCGGCGCCGCGCGCGCCGATACCACCCGGTCCGCCGCCGCCGCGCCGACCAGCGCCCGCAGCCTGGGCCGGCGGCTGCCCGCGCAGGTCCCACTTCACCATGTGCAGGCCGGCCGTGGTCTGGGCCTCGAGCGTCTGCAGGGTCTCGCCCGCCATGCTCTCGACGCGCAGCACGACGGTGCCGGCGTCCTTGCCCAGCGAGTAGTAGATCGGCGCCAGGTTCTCCGGGTTGTCGCCGGTGAACACACCGTTCGAGGTCGCGCGCCCGTGCCGGCGACGCCACACCACGACGTCGGCGGGATCGTACAGGTGCGCGTCGGCGCCCCGCGTGTCCTTCGTCATCTGCCGCAGCGGCGTGGCGTCGAGCGCCCACAGACTCCGGCCGTGCGTGGCGAGCACGATGTCGCCGCAGCTCGCGTGCTGTGCGACTTCGTGCACCGCCACCGTCGGCAGGTTGTTGTGCAGGCGCTCCCACTGACCGCCGCGGTCGAACGACACCCAGAACCCGAACTCGGTGCCGAGGTACAGCAGGTTCTCGTTCACGCGATCCTCGCGCAGTACCCGCGTGGAGCCGCGCGGCAGGTTGGCGTTCAGCGAGATCCACGTCTTGCCGAAGTCTTCGCTCACCAGCACGTACGGGTTGTCGTCGTTCGAGCGATGCGCGTCGAGCGCCAGATACACGCGGCCGGCGCGATACCGCGACGGTTCGAGCGACGCCACGTAGCGCGGTCCCGGCACCAAGGTCGCCAGTGGCGCCGGCTCGCTGCCGCTCGGCGCCGGCTCGGCCTGCGGTCCGCCCTGCCGCGTCGCCGACGCATCGACGGCGCCGGCGTTGTCCGGGATCGGCCACAGGTCCGACCACTCCTTGCCGCCGTTGCGCGTCATCCACAGTGCCCCGTCGTCGCTGCCCACGTACAGCACGTCCGGGTCGCGCGGCGACTCGGCGATCGCCGTCGCGCTGCCACGATCGGTGCGCGTGATCTCCGGCGAGATCGCCTTGAGGTCGTCGCCGCGGTTCAGCGACCGGAACACGTGGTTGCCGGCGTTGTAGTACACGCGCGAGTTGTGCGCCGACAGGATGAAGGGGGTGCGCCAGTTGAAGCGGTAGCGCACGCCCCGCTCCGCCGCCGGCCGGATCCGGCCCGACTCCATCGTGCGCAGGTTGGTGCGGCCGGTGCCGCCGTTCTGGCTCTCGTAGTAGATCTGGTCGGGATCCTCGGCATCGACCGCCATCACGAACCCGTCGCCGCCGCCGACGCGGATCCAGTCCTCGTTGATCGTGCCCGAGGCGTTCGCACTGCGGTGCGGTGCGCCCCACGAGCCGTTGTCCTGGAGGCCACCGTAGACCTTGTAGTCGCGGCGGGTGTCGAGGGCGACGTGGTAGAACTGGCCGAGCGCGGCGATGTCGAGATGACGCCAGTGCTCACCGCGGTCATGGGTGACGTACACGCCGCCGTCGCACCCGACGATGATGTGTCGGCCGTCGCGCGGATCGATCCACATCGCGTGCTGGTCGGCGTGCACGCCGCGCCCGCCGTCGTCGGTGTAGGTCGCGCCCTTGTCCTTCGAGCGCGCGAGACTCACGCCGAGCACCCACTGGTAGGTCTCGTCGGACGGATCGACGCGCACGACGCTGAAGTACATCGGTCGCGGATTGATGCTGTTGACGCGCGTCCACGACACGCCGGCGTCGGCAGAGCGATACACGCCGCCGTGCTCGTGGCCGGCCTTGCCCTGCAGGGCCTGCACGTTGGACCGCTGCCCGCCGAGGTTGGCCTCGTAGGGACGGTCCGGATTGGCGGCACCGCCGCCACCGAAGCCGCCCCCGAAGCCACCACCACCGGGCGGGCCGCCGGCCTCGCCGCCACCGCTCTCCTCGCCTTCCCCGGCCTGCCCGCCGCGCCGACCGCGTGGGGCCGGACGCTCGCCGAGGGTCAGTTCCAACTTGTGGCTCTGGCCTTCCCGCGCCACCTCGACCCTGACCTTCTCGCCGGCCGCACGGCGCGCGAGACGCTCCTCGAGTTGCCGGAACGTCAACACCGTCTCGCCATCGACCGAGAGCACGATGTCGCCCGTCGCGAGCCCGGCCTTGGCGGCGGGCCCGTCGTCGGTCACCTGGGTGAGGCGCGCGCCCGTCTCGGCGTCCTCGCCGCGCAGGCCCGAGTAGCCGACACCCTCGCCGATCTTGCCGATCGCGTCGCTCTCGACGATCGCGTACACGACGTCGGGATCCGCCTGGTACCAGTCGAAGCCGATGCGCCCGAACATCCCGGTGGGCAGGCCCTGCGTGACCTTGGTGAAGGTCTTGCCGCCGTCGGTCGTGCGGTGCATGGCACTGCCGGGCCCCCACTTCTTCGCGGGATCGTTGGTGTCGAACCCGTCACGCTCGCGCTCGTACGTCGCCACGAGCAGCGTGGCCGGATCGCGCGGGTGCATCGCCATGTCGATGATGCCGGTCTTGGCGTCGACGAACAGCACGCGCTCCCAGGTCGAACCACCGTCGATCGTCTTGTAGAGCCCGCGCTCCTCGCTGGGCCCCCACAGGCGGCCGAGCGCGCCGACGTAGACGATGTTGGGATCCGTCGGATGGATGAGGATGTCGCCGATCTGGAACGAGGCGCTCAGACCCATGTTCTTCCAGGTCTTGCCGCCGTCGACGGACTTGTAGACGCCGTCCCCGTACGACACCGAGTTGCGCGGGTTGTTCTCGCCGGTGCCGACCCACACGATCGACGGGTCGGATGCCGCGACGGCGACCGCGCCGATCGAGGCGGTGGATTCGCGATCGAACTGATGCTCGAAGGAGATGCCGTTGTTCGTGGTCTTGAGCAGGCCCGCCGTCGCGGTGGCGACCCAGAACATGCTCGGGTCGCGTTCACACACCGCGAGTGCAGTGACCCGCCCGCCCATGTTGGCCGGCCCCAGCGAGCGCCAGATGAAGCGGGATTGCCATTCGGCGGCCGGCGCGGCCTCCGCAGCACTGAGGTTGGCGGGAAGCTCCCGACCTTGCGCGAAGGTCGCGGATGCCGAGAGGACGAACGCGAGGGCGTATCGGTGCATGCGAGACTCCAGGGGAGAGGCGCCGAAGAGCCTAACCGCCAGTCCGCGAAAGCTCAGCCTCCCGGATCGCCCGGCGAACCTTCCAGTGCCGATCAGCCGGTCGGATGCAGCCGGGCCGCCAGCCCGCCATCGACGCGTGCGTCCGCGTCGACCACCGAGCCGCTGACGATCACCCCGTCGGCCCGCACCCCGGTGAGCACGGCCCCGCGCAGGTCGGCCCCGTGCAGGTAGGCGTCGCGCAGGTCGGCCCCGTGCAGGTTCGCGCCGCGCAGATCCGCGTGGTCGAGATTCGCCCCGCGCAGATCCGCGTGCTGCAGCTGCGCGCCGGCCAGGCAGGCCTGGCTCAGGTTGCAGCCGCTCAGATCGGCCCGTCGCAGGAGGGATCCCTCCAGGTCCTTGCCGCGCAGGTCGAGGCGGGACAGATCCTCGCCGCTCAGCACGAGGTGCTGCCTCTCATGAGGCGTGGCGAGGAGTCGGAGCAGCTCTTCTCGGCGCATCAAGGTCATGGCCAGTTCCTTGGTCGAAGGGATGTCTTGGGGTCAGAGAACCGGGCGCGCCGCGACGCGCCACCGCGCCATGGTAGACCAGAACGTCTCCGAGCGCTCCCGCCGCTGGCGTCGGACCCTCGCAGCTCCTACTCTCCCGCGCCATGGGCCATGGTCCGGGTGGGCATGTGGACAGGTTCGCGGTCGCGGTCGCCTTGGCGGCGGTCGCGGCGACGATCGGCGTGTACTTCGCCTGGACGCAACCCGCGCTCGCCGAGTACGAGCGGATCGACGCGGTCGAGGCGGGTCAGCTGCGTCTGCGCGCGGAGCTGCGGTCGGCCCTCGAGGCGACCCGCCAGCGCCAGCTCGCGCTCACCTGGGACCTGCAGACCGTGCTGGTGGCCATCGACGAGGCGGGCGCGACGCCGGCCGAGCTCCTCGGTCCCGACCTGCTCGCCGCCGACCCGGCCGGACTCGCGCATGGCCGATAGTCGTGGGCCTCGCCGCCGCGGCACGCCGGCCCTCGATCTCCGCACCTCGGGACTTTCCCGCCGTTTCCTGCGCACGCGACTTGGCGCGCAGGCGGTTAGGCTTGGCGCCAGCGTCCGCCCGGCGCGCTACGTAGACACCAACTCATGAGCGAGCAAACGCAACCGTCGTCGCAGGACCTGGAGCAGGTCGAGAAGCTGAAGACCGCCTACCGCACCATGAAGGCGGAGGTCTCCAAGGTCATCGTGGGGCAGGAACAGGTCGTGGACGAGCTGTTCATGTCCCTGTTCTGCCGGGGCCACTGCCTCCTGATCGGAGTGCCGGGTCTCGCCAAGACCCTGATGATCTCGACCCTGTCGAAGGTCCTCTCCCTGTCCTTCAACCGGATCCAGTTCACGCCCGACCTGATGCCGTCGGACATCACCGGGACCGAGGTGATCCAGGAGAACAAGGCGACCGGCGGCCGCGAGTTCAAGTTCCTGCAGGGACCGATCTTCGCGAACGTGATCCTCGCCGACGAGATCAACCGCACGCCTCCCAAGACCCAGGCGGCGCTGCTCGAGGCGATGCAGGAGTACCAGGTGACGGTCGGCGGCCAGCGGTACCCGCTCGACCGGCCGTTCTTCGTGCTGGCGACCCAGAACCCCATCGAACAGGAAGGCACCTATCCCCTGCCGGAAGCGCAGCTCGACCGCTTCATGTTCATGGTGAAGGTCGACTACCCGAGAATGGCGGAAGAGCGCGAGATCCTGCGACGCACGACGGAGACGCGTGAGGTCGAC
>CAYQMF010000210.1:0-4888 GCA_964418595.1 uncultured candidatus Brocadiaceae bacterium | reverse complement strand
CCGGTGCGCGGCGCCGGCCGAGGGCACCGGCGCGCGCTTCGAACTCACGCTGCCGCGCCTCGTCGGGGACGATCCCCCCGCATGACCCGCCCGCGCATCCTCGTGGTCGAAGACGACGCGACCCTTCGCGACGGGCTCGCGCGCGCGCTGCGCGGCCAGCAGTTCGCGGTCGAGACCTGCGCCGACGGCCACGCCGGCGCCAGCGCGCTCGACGCCGCCGGCTTCGACCTCGTCCTGCTCGACCTCATGCTGCCCGGGATCGGCGGCCTCGAACTGCTGCGCCTGTTCCGCGCGCGCGACGGCCGCACCCCGGTGCTGATCCTCACCGCGCGCGGCGAGGAGACCGACAAGGTGCTGGGCCTGGAGCTGGGCGCCGACGACTACGTCACCAAGCCCTTCGGCCTGCGCGAGCTGCTGGCGCGCGTGCGCGCGCACCTGCGCCGCGCGGGCGGGGCGAAGGCCGCGCCGCCGCCGGAGTTCGCGCTCGGCGACGCGCGCGTCGACCTCGGCGCGTTCGTGGTCCGCCGCGACGGCGCGGAGCACGCGCTCTCGCCCAAGGAGGCGGCGATCCTGCTCCTGCTGCACGCCGAGGCCGGCCGCGCCGTGCCGCGGCGCGCGATCCTCGATGGCGTGTGGGGCCGCGGGGTCTACGTGGCGCCGCGCACCATCGACACGCACGTCTTGAACCTGCGCCAGAAGGTCGAGGCCGACGCGAAGGCCCCGCGCCACATCCTCGCCGTGCACGGCGTCGGCTATCGCCTCGTGCTCGACCCCTCGACCGAAACTTGACCGACAACCCACCGCGCCTCGACCCGTCGCGGGCGGGATGCGGCTCTCGTGCCTGCATGGACAAGCTCACGCACCTGTCGTTCGCCCTGCTGCTCGCGGCCGCGTCGCCGGCGCAGGACCTGCCGCTGTCGCCCGCGCTGGAGCGCGCCATCGCCGCCGATGAGTTGGAGCACGACGTGCCGCGTGCGAAGGAGCTGCTGCGGGCGGTGGCGGAGGATGCGGCGCAGAGCGACGCGGTGCGCCGGCACGCGTGGCTGCGGTTGGCGCGTCTGCTGTGGCGAACGGGGGAGGAGGCGGGGGACGCGTTGGCGAAGGCGGCGGTGGGGGAGGATGCGGTGGCGGCGGCGGCGCGCGAGATGCTGGCGCAGGGGAAGGGGGACCCGGAGCGTGAGGCGGAGCTGCTGAAGAGGGCGGCGGAGGCGGTCGAGGCTGCGCTGGGGAGCTGGAACGAGGAGGGTCTGCGCGCCAACGCGCTTTGGTTCGGCGCGGCCGCGGTGCCGCATGCGATCCGCGCGTTCGAGTCGAGTCCCTCCCGGTCGAGTATGAGCATCGACGGCGTCAACGTGCACGTCAGTGCGGCGCTGCTCTGGAGTCTCCAGGGCGACAGCGCGGGCCGGTTCATCCGCGAAGTGCTGCAGTCCGACGACGTCGAGCGACGACACAAGGTCGTCTCCGGGTTGCCCCTGGTCGCGACCCTGCCGCTGGAGCGGCTCGACCAGCTGCGAGTAGCGCTGCGCGACGCGGACGCGGCCGTGGTCGTGCGAGCGCTGCGCTTTGGTTCGATGACATCCTGCCAGGAGCTGCTCTACCTGGCGCTGGATCCACGCGATCAGGTCCGCGGCGCGGCGATGGCGGCGCTGGTCTCGTGGGCGGTCTCGCGATTCCGCGTCGCGTCGGCCACCGAGGACGTGCGCGCGGACTCCGAAGCGATCGCCGCCGTTCTGCCGAGACTGCTGGCGGCGACCAGCCTGGACGATCATCGCGCCGCCGTGCAGGTGGCGGCGTTGTCGTCGATGTTCTCGCGCGCGGGGAGGGCGAGCCTGGCCGCGAGTCTGCTGGCGATCGACTGCCCGACGATGGGTGGCCTGACGTTCCCGCAGACCGGCATCGACGACTGGGAGGGCACCACCGAGAACGCCGGCGTGCTGCGCGACGTCTTCGTCCGCCTCGCCCCTGTCTCAGGTGGTCGCGCGCGGGAGACCCTCGCCAGGGACCTTGCAAGCGCGTACCTGCGGAGTTGCTGGGACCGCGCGGCGCTGGACACGGCGCTGACCGCGCTCCGCCACAGGTTCAGCGACGACGTCAACTGGGTATCACGCCACGCCACCGACGCCGACGTCGGCGCGGTCGTCGCCGGCCTCGCCGGAAGCGATGCGCTTCGCCGGGTCGCGCCGTGGCTCGCCCAGCGCGACCTGCCGGCGGCGGCCTTCGCCTCGCTGCGCGACGCGCTGAGTTCGGCCCCGAACTGGCAGGACGACCGTGCCCTCGTCCTCGCGCTCGGCCGCACCGGCCATCCCGACGCGGCGGCGCTCCTGCGCAGCCTGCCGCATCCGAAGGCCGACTACGCGAACGTCGTGCTGCAGGCGCTGACCTGGAACGCGAGCAAGCGCGCCGACGCCGAGGCCATGGGCGCGCTGCGCGCGCAACTCGCGGCGAGCCTGCCGATCACGGAGACGTCCCCCCGGCCCTCGATCGCGGCGGCGGTGGGCACGCTCGTGCGTCTCGGTGACACGGACGTCGTGGGCATGTTCGCGGACTTGGCGAGCGCCTTCTCCTGGGTGACGAACGCCAACGGCGTCGCGCAGGGTGTCCGCGTCCATGTCGACGCATCGATCCTGCCGGGCAGCAGTGGTTGGCCGGAGCGTCGGACGCTCGGTTCCCCGGTTGCGTGGCTCACCCACGCGCAGACCAACGACGGCGTCGTGCGGTGGTGGCACGGCTACACGGCGGAGCAGGTGCGCGCCCTCTGGCGACGCCTGCTCGCGCCGAAGGACGGCGAGTACGGCGCCGCGTGGGACTACGCCTACGCCGCGTTGCAGCCGTTGCCCGACGCGTCGGGCGCCGACCCCCTCCTCGTGCAGGTGGTCGTCGAGGCGGCGCGCGCGCGCATCGCCGCGGTCGAGGAGATGGCGGACGCGAAAGAGCTGGCCGTGCTCTTCGGCGCGCTCGAAGGCGGCACGTTGCCGGAGTCGGTGCGCGCCCCCGTTCGCGACCTGCGCGAAGCCGCGTTCACCGCCCGCGCCGAGAAGGCCCGCGTCGCGGCGATCCAATCGCTCGCGGCGCCGTTCGACGCAGCGGACCGAGCGCATCTCTTGCGCGGGCTCGCCGACGAGAGCCCCGCGGTCAGCGGGGCGGCGACGCGCCCGTTCGAGGAGAACGCAGTGCCCGTCGATCGCGAGGTCGTCGCGGCCGCGTTCCGGTCGCCGAGCGCTCAGTCGCGCCAGGGCGCGTTCAACCTCCTGCGCCGCGTTCGCGACGACGTGCCCGACATCCTGCGCGGGCTGGTCGACGATCCGGACGACGCGGTCCGCCACGAGGCCTGTCGGCAGCTCGGCGAGTCCCTGCGGCTCGACGCCGTGCCCGCGCTCCTCGCGGCGCTCAAGGACTCCGTCGGCATGGTGCGCGAAGCCGCCACCCAGTCGTTGCAGGCCATCCGCTACTACCACGACGAGAAGGCGCACTGGGACCGCGTCTTCGACGGTCGCGCCGGCCTCACCGCCCAGAGCGCCGCCGCCGCGCTCCTCGAACAAGCCAAGCCCGGCGGCGACGCCGCCACCCGCGTCCTCGCCATCCGCTCGCTCGGCGTGCTCGCTGCGCCGGAGACGCAGCCCTTCCTCATCGAGTGGACCAAGGATGCTGACCCCGACGTCGCCGCTGCCGCGCGCGAGGCCGTCGGCCGCATCCACGCCAAGGCGCGGTAGCGAGCCGCGGCTTGACGCCTCGCGCCGCCCCGCGCAGACTCCTGCGCCATCGGAGACACGAAGGTGAACGTCGCCACTCGACCCGCCATTCGTTGCGCGCGCCCACTCGCCGTGCGCGAGGGCTCGGACGCACCCTGGTCGCCGGCGCCGCCCCTCCGCCTCTCCGACCGCGTCCGCGCCGCCATGCGACGGCGCGCGTTCAGCGTCCGCACCGAAGAGGCCTACCTCGGCTGGATGCGGCGCTATTGGGAGGCCTGCGGCCGGCGCGATCCCGCGACGCTCGGCGCGGAGCACGTCACGGCGTTCCTCAACGACCTCGCCACGCGCGGCCGCGCGGCGGCCGCGACGCAGAATCAGGCGCTCGCCGCCTTGCTCTTCCTGTACCGCGAAGTGCTCGGCATCGACCTCCCGTGGCTCGACGACCTCGTGCGCGCCAAGACTGCGCCGCGCCTCCCGGTCGTGCTCAGCCGCGACGAGGTGCGCGCCGTGCTCGCCCACATCGACGGCGACGCCCGCCTGATGGCGACGCTGCTGTACGGTTGCGGCCTGCGCCTCCTCGAGTGCTGCCGCCTGCGCGTCAAGGACGTCGACTTCGACCGCAACCAGATCACCGTGCGCCGCGGCAAAGGCGACAAGGACCGCGCCACCATGCTCCCGCTCGCGGTGAAGCCCGCGCTCGTCGAGCACCTCGCGCGCGCGAGGGTCCAGCACGCCCGCGACCTCGCCGCCGGCGCCGGCTGGGTCGAGCTGCCCGGCGCTCTGGCCGCCAAGCTTCCCAACGCCGGCCGCGAGTGGCCCTGGCAGTGGGTCTTCCCCGCGACCCGCACGTACCTGCATCCGGAGAGCGGCCAGCGCCGCCGCCACCACCTGCACGAGACCGTCGTGCAGAACGCCGTCCGCCGCGCCGTCCTCGCCGCCGGCATCCCCAAGCGCGCGACGTGCCACACCTTCCGCCACTCGTTCGCCACGCATCTGCTGGAAGACGGCAGCGACATCCGCACCGTCCAGCAGTTGCTCGGCCACCGGGACGTGACGACCACGATGATCTACACGCACGTGCTCAACCGCGGCCCCGCCGGCGTGCGGTCGCCGATCGACCGGCTGCTCGGGGGTGGGTCGTGAGGGGGTGTGGATCCGCTATTGAGCAAACCGATCACGCGACCGCCTTCACGGTAGAT
>CAYQMF010000209.1:0-4922 GCA_964418595.1 uncultured candidatus Brocadiaceae bacterium | reverse complement strand
CGGGCGATCGCCGCCGTGGTCACGACCGCGGCGACCGGGTGGCCGGTGCCGAACGGCTTGCCGATGGTCACGACGTCGGGCTCGACGCCCTGCAGCGCGAACGCCCAGAACGCGGGTCCGACGCGGCCGAGGCCGGTCTGCACCTCGTCGGCGATGCACAGGGCGCCGGCCGCGCGCGCGTGCGCGTACGCCGCGCGGAGATAGCCCTCGGGCGGAACGATCTGGCCGCCGCAGCCGGGCAGGCTCTCGTGCAGGAACGCCGCCGCGCCGCCGCCTGGCTGCGCGCGCGCGAGCGCGTCGCGCACGCTCGCGGCGAGTTGGTGCGCGTCGAGACGGCTGCGGTACGCGTCCGGGGACGACGCGACGTGGACCCACGCCGGCGGCGGAAAGCCGCCCTTGCGCGCGAACTTGTAGTGGCTGAGGTCGACGAGGCTCGTGGTGTTGCCGTGGTAGCCGTGCTCGAGCACCACGACGTCGCGGCGAGCCGTGTGCGCGCGCGCGAGGCGCAGGGCCAGCTCGTTCGCCTCGCTCCCGGAGCACACGAAGAAGCACACCGACAGCTTCGCCGGCAGCGTCGCGCGCAGGCGCTCGGCGAGGCGCAGCACTTCGCCGTGCAGGTAACGCGTGTTGGTCTCGAGCAGGCTCTTCTGCCGGGTCGCCGCGGCGACGACGTGGCCGTGCGCGTGGCCCACGTGCGGCACGTTGTTGACCGCGTCGAGCCACGGGCGCGCCGCGGCGTCGTACAGCCACTGCTTCCAGCCGCGCACGAAGTGCAGCGGGCGGCCGTACGCGACGCTCAGGCTCGGGCCGAGGTGCGCGCCGCGCGCGGTGCGCAGCGCGTCGAGGTCGGGCCACGCGTGCGTGCTCGCACAGCCAAGGCGCAGGATCACGTCGGGGTCGGGGCAGAGGCTCTTCCACACCGCGCGCTCGCTCGCCTTCGCCACGCCCGGGTAGTCGCCGGTCTGGCCGAGCATGTCGGTGATGACCTGGAAGTGGACGTGGCTCGGCCAACCGCCGTTCTCCGTGTCGTCGCCGAGCGTCGCGAACGTCTCGCCGCGCGCGATCGCCTGCCCGGGCCGAAGCGTTGCGAGGGACGCGCGCGCGAGATGCCCATACAGGGTGAAGAAGGGCACGCCGTCGCTCGTGCGGTGCGCGAGGATCACCGTCGGCCCGTAGTCGAGCGGCTGGCGGTTGTCCTGCGTGCTGTGCACCGTGCCCGCCAGCGGCGCGCACACCGGCGTGCCTGCCGCCGCGAAGAGGTCGATCCCGAGGTGCACCGTGCGCGGCTCGCCGAAGCCGCCGGTGAACGCGGGCGTCGCGTACACCGTGCGCGGCTCGTCGTAGCGTCCCACCGCGAACGGCGCCGTCGCGAGCGCGGCGTCGACGCGCGCGCGCAGGCGCTGCGCATCGGCGGCGGTGGTCGGCACGATCACGTCGGGGCTGCCCACCGACCAGTCGAGGGTCGGCGGGGGACCGTCGCACGGCGGCGTGGCGAGCACGGGTGCGAAGTCCGGCTGTGCGCGCAGGAAGGCCACGACCGCGGGCTGCGTCGGGCTCGGCTCGAGGCCCGCGGCCGCGCGCAGGTGGGCGTGCGCCAGCGCGCCGTGGATGCGCGCGGTGACGGTGAGCGCGCGCCACGCCGCCTTCTCGCTCACGGAGAGGTACTCGTTGTCGGGCTCCGCGGCGCGCTGCGTCGCGGCCATGCACACGCTGGTGGCGAGGCGCGCCTTCACCGCGGGCCACAGGCACGCGACCTCGTTGGGTGTCAGCGGCGTGACCGCGGTGTACCCCTGGGCCACCGCCGCCGCGGCGCGCAGCGGGTTGCCCTTGTCGAGGATCGCGTAGGCGATGGCGATGGCGAGGCCGAACACGCGCCGGCTGGCGATCATGTCGCCGAAGTCGAGGAGGCCCACCGCCCGGCGCTGCCGGGCCGCGAGCCGCCCGGCCGGCAGCGGGCCCACGAGCACGTTGTGGTCGTTGGCGTCGTTGTGGATCAACGCGGGCGGGAGCCCTTCGCGGTGTGTCGTCAGCGCCGCCGCGAACTCGTCCGCCACCGCTTCGACCAACGTGCGCCTGCCCGGCGCCTCGATCGCCGCACCGCGCGCGCGGATGGTGGCGGCGGCGCGGCCGAGATCCCACGCGAAGCCGTCGGGCGTGCGTGCCGCGCACACGCCGACCATGGCCGCGTCCACCCGCGCCACGACTTCGCCGACGCTCGCGAGCAGCTCGAAGGTGTGCGGCCGCACCGTCGCGAGGGGAGCGCCGTCGACCCAGGTCACCACGCGCGCGAAGTGCGCGGCACCTTCGACCTCGATGCCCGCCAAGCCGTCCCCGTTGCGCGTGGCGACCACGCGCGGGCACGCGACGTCGGGCGCGCGCGTGGCCACGGCACGCAGCGCCTTGTCCTGCTGGCGAAGGGTCGCCTCGAGTTCGTCCGCGCCCGCGACCTTCAGCACGAAGCGTGTGCCGTCGGTCGTGCGCAGTGCGAAGTTGCGGTCGCGCTCGCCGGGCAGCTCCGTCGCCTCGACCGCGTCGATGCCCCAATGCCGAGCCGCGATCCGCAAGGCGGCAGCGGCATCGACCGGGGGACGGACCGGACGGGTCGGCTTCGTGTTCACGTCCGGAGTGTTAGCGGATCGCGGGCACGATGTCCGCGGCGAAGGGCGCGCCGCGCGCTACTGGCAGAGGAGATCGAGCCCGTCCGACATCACGAGCTGACCGTTCGCGAGCGCCGCCCCCTGCAGTTTGAAGGCGAACCCCGGCACGGGGGGCGGGTCGAAGCGGATCCGGGCGGCGACGGGCAGGATGACGAGCGCCTCGTTGTAGAGGAGGCACGGCCCCAGCGGGATCGCCTGCCGCGTGAGCCCGACCGCGAGCACGCCGGGCGAGGGCTGGCCGCCGACAAGAAGGTCGACGAACGGCCGGCCGGGTTCGGCGAGGTCGGTGCCGACCACCACGCCGGCGCCGCAGGTCGTCCCGTAACGCGCGATCGTGCACGGCGGCTGGGCCGACGGCGTGAAGCGCAGGGTCCAGATCAGCTCCGCGGGCGCGACGAGCACGCTCGAACTCGTGAGATCGAGCACCGTCGGTGTCGGTCCGACGACGATCGTCGTCGCAGCGCCACCCTGGTAGAGACCGCCCGCGCTGGTGAGGATCTGACCGTTGACGCTCAGGCTGCCGCTGGCGCCGAACTGGAAGGCGCCCGTCGGGATGACCCAGCGCGCATCGAGATCGACGCGCGCCGTCTGCGGGGCGGTGAGCGTCAGGCGCAGGTTGTTCCAGAACAGCGGCCGCACGCTGGCTGCGGCGTAGTAGTTCGTCACGTCGTGCAGGGTGACGACGTACGCATCCGGCGCGCGCGCAGCGGTCAGCGTCGACGTCGCCCACGAGCCGCGGGGATGTCGCGCCGCGATCTGGTAGCCGTTCGACACGTCGGTGTTGGCCGGGATCGACTGCGAGTCGCCGCCGTCGGAGATCCAGACGCGGCAGTCCTGGGAGACGATGCGCAGGTCGAGGGCTTGCGCCGCGGGGCCGACGACCAGGATTGCCGACGCGAGAAGGAGATGCCACATGGGGACGACCATACCGTGGTTGCAGGGGAAGGGCGTCGGGCACCTGCAACCCGCGGGCCGGTTCCGACGCGAGGAAGACCGGCGCGGGCCTCGCGCGGGCTTCGCCGGTGAGCGTCACAACGTCGGCCGGAAGTCCCGGGCCGCTGCCCGTACCCTCTCGCGCTCCTCGATCACTTCCGACAGAGTCACGAGGCATGCGCATCCCGTCGATCTATTGGGGCGCCGCCAGCGTCCCCCCGGAGGCCGCTGCCGCGGTCGAGAGGCTCGCAAGTCTCGAGTTCTCGGTGGATGAGAGAAGGGCCGCCCTGCTCCAGCTGCTGGCGTCGGACCACGTCGTCGCGCGGAGCCTCGCGCTGGATTACTACAGCATGTGCTGCGCGAGCCAGCGCCACGGCGACAACCCGATCATCGAGGAAGCGATCGTCACGGATGCGGTGCGGACAGCGGCGCTCCGGGAACTCGCGGCGCCGGCCTACGAGCACGCCGAGCCCGGGGCGGGGCCAGCGCGCGGTGCGAACCACGCGAGCGCGCTCCATGCGCTGCCGATCATCCACGGAATGGACGATGCTCCGCTCCTCGTACGGATCCTGCGCGAGAACGTCGAGCCTGGGGTGTTGGAGAGAGTCCATCCTGAGGTGTTGGACAACGGCGTGAGTGCTGCTGGAGCCGTACTCGCGGGGGAGTCCGCGCACCCGGAGCTGGCCGCACTAGTGGACGTGCTGTCGAGGATCTCTCGTCTTCGCGAGGTCGATCCGCGCACGCGTGCCAGCGCGATCACCGCGATCGGTGGCATGGCGGATGAAGCCGTGACGCCGCTGCTCGTCGCGGGTCTCGTAGACCCGGAGCTGGCGATCTCCGCCGCGGCGGCCCGGAGGCTGCTCGAACGTGATCTCGGGCGGCACTTGCCGCTCGTCGCGCCGGTCGCAGCGGCATGGCAGACGCCCGAATTCCCGCCGTACGACCTTCTCGAGGTGCGCCAGATGCTGGAGGACGCGAGGGGAGCGGATCGAGGAGAAGACGGCAGTCACGGCGGATGAACGAGGGGTGGCGCGCAGCCATCTGATGGCCGGCGTGCAGCCCAGCTTCACCCCTTGGCGACGAACGCCGCCACCCGCTCCGGGAAGTAGCGCAGCAGCGAGTCGGTGACCAACGGCGCCGCGATTCCGAGCCCGCAGGCGCTGGTCGCCTTCATCACCTTGCCGAGGTCGAGCACCTCCGTGCGCCAGCGTTCGAGGTCGAGGTGGCGCGCCTCGCCGGACAGGCGCTCCGTCAGGCGCTGCGTGCCGATGCGGCACGGGAAGCACTTGCCGCACGACTCGTGCGCGAAGAACGCCATCGCCTCGCGCGCGA
>CAYQMF010000208.1:0-5353 GCA_964418595.1 uncultured candidatus Brocadiaceae bacterium | reverse complement strand
CCGTGCGCACCGGCGGCCTGGGCGGCGGCCTCCACGAGGACGGCCGAGGACCACGGGCCTTCGGCGTACGGGCTCGTGGCCGCCACGCGCAGGCTCGCGGTGAGGGTGTCGGCGTCGGCCGCGGCGATCGCGTCGAGCAGGATCGCGGGCGCGCGGTGCGGCAGCAGCTCCGCGGGCGAAGGCCAGGGGTCGCTCACGCGGATCCCTCGCTCGCCGGCGGCGCGAGCGTGCCCTGCATCACGAGGTCGGTGCCTTCGCGCAACGCGAACTGCACGGTCGTGCCGTCGCGCTGCATGGTCAGGCGCAGGCGGGCCCGCGGTCGCACCGGCCGCGAGAAGCGCAGCCGCCGCACGTGCACCGCGCGCGCCGTCTCCGACCACGCGTGCGCGAGCACGAGCTGCAGCAGCGCTGCGCCCGGCACGATGGGTGCGCCGGGGAAGTGGCCGTCGACGAAGGCACAGTCCGCCGGGACCTCGACCGTGATGCCGTCACCCTCGGGCCTGATCTCGAACGCGTGCACGGCGCGACGTTTAGCGTCCGGCCCGGTCCGTGCCTAGGAATCAGCCGCGCGGGTCGACGCTGGTGCCTGCGCAATCGCCGCCGCGAACGTTGGACACGCGTACCCGGGTCGCCAGAATGCGCCCGTGATCGATCGACCGCTTCGCGACCTCGTCGAGGGTCTGGCCGCCCGCACTCCCTCCCCCGGGGGCGGGGCCGCCGGCGGCGTCGCCGCGGCGATGGGCGTGGCGCTCCTGCTCATGGTCGTGCGCTTCAGCCGCGGCAAGAAGGCCACCGCCGCGCGCGACGCCGACCTCGCCCGCGCGGAGTCGGCGCTCGACGCCCTGCTCCAACGCGCCGGACCGTTGGCCGAGGCCGACTGCACGAGCTTCGAGCCGGTGGCGGCGGCCTACGGCCTGCCCAAGGACACACCCGCGCAGACCGCGGCGCGCGACGCGGCGATCCGGCGTGGCCTGCAGGGTGCGATGGTCGTGCCGATGCAGACGCTCGAGGTCGTGCGCGAAGCCCTGCGCGCTGCCGCGCCGGTGTTCGACTGCGCCGGCCGCACCATCGTCAGCGACCAGGCCGCGGGCGCCGCCCTGCTGCAGACCGCGGCCGAGATCGCGTGCCTCAACGTGCGCATCAACGCCCGCCTGCTCGGCGATGTGGCCGGCGGCGAGACGCTGGCGGCGGCGCGCGCGCGCCAGGAGGAGATCGCGGCCCTGGCCAGCGCGGCGCGCACGAGCGCGGAGGTGCTCCTGTGAGGCGGGTCCTGCTCGCGTGCGCGCTCCTGGTCGCCTGCCAGGGCGAAGGCTCCGACATCGGCCCGGGTCTCGGCGCCAAGCCGCCGGAGCAGTTCCAGGTCACCGTCTTCGACGACGGGACCCGCCCGGTCACCGGCGCGCGGGTCGAGGCCGGCGGCGCGCGCGGGGTGAGCGGCCGCGTCGGCCGCGCCGAGGCGCCCCTGCTCCCGCCCGGCGAGGTCGTGGTCACCGTGGACGCGAGCGCGGCGTCGGCGACCGCGGCCGATGCGCTCGGCTCGCTGGTGCTGCGGGCGCGCGTGATCGACGACGGCCGCATGCTCGATCGCCCCGTCTTCCTGCCGGATCTCGGTGCGAGCGCGGGGTTGACGCAGCCGACCGGCGCGCCCATCGGCCCGCTGGTCTTCGACGACTCCGCGGCGTCGCAGGCGATCCTCGAGTTCGACGCCGGCACCTTCCTCGACGCGGGCAATGCGACGACCGTCCTGATCCGCACCGCGGCGCTGCAGGCGCGGCACCTGCCCGTCGCGCCACCCCGCGACGGAACGAAGGCGGCCCTCGCTTCGCGCGCGATCGTCGTGGAGCCGCTCGGGCTCGGCATCGGGCCGGCCGCCACGCTGTCCATCCCGAACGAACTGGCCAGCGCCACGGGCGCGGACGTCGACGTGTGGCGCCTCGATGCGACGGCCGGCACCTGGGTGCGCCTCGGCGCGGCGACAGTTGCGAACGGCCGGCTGCGCGCGGCGTTCCTGGTCGATCGCGGCGGGCTCTACCTGTTCACGGCTTCGATCGGAACGACGACGACCGTGCAGGGGCGCGTGCTCGGCAGCGATGGCCAGCCGATCCCGCGCGCGTTCGTCGCCGCGGGCGGCGTAGTGACTGCGGCCGGCACCGACGGGCGCTTCGCGCTCGGGCCGATCGCTGCCACGGATCTCGCCGCCAACGCCCGCACCGAGACGCTGGAGCTGATCGGCGGGCGCGGCTACCTGCCGGAGGCCGCGCGGCACGTCATCGTCCTCACGCCTGGCACGCAGGACGCGAGCGACCTCCTGCTCGACAGCGTGCGCAGCGGCCACCTGCGCATCCTCACCGTCGAGCGCGGCCGCGGCCTCCCGGACCAGCGCGTGCGCACCGGCGACGAGCGTGGTCGCTTCGGCGGCGACGCGTTCAGCGATGCGTCGGCAACCGCGTTCCTCGAAGACGTGCCCGAAGGTTTCTACGGCGTGCGCGCCGGCCGCGCGCGCGACGTGAACCAGGCGTTCCTCGCCGATGGGATCGTGCGCCTGCGCGCCGATGAGCGCGTCGCCGACCTGCGGGTGTTCTCGCTGGCGCAGCCGTGGGACAGCAACATCCGCGGCAACGTCGTCGAGGTGATCGGCGCGACCACCGGGGCGCTGCTGCGCGACGCGGTGCTCTCGCGTGGCGTCGTGCCCGGCGAGGGGTTCCTCGGCCGCACGCTCGAGGCCGGGGTCCTGTTCACGTCGGTCGGGCCTGGCGACCACCTCACCGCGAGCTACGTGAGCGAGAGTGCGAGCCGTCGCGTGGTCGCCGCGTACACCATCGTCGGCACGTCGGGGCACCGGCTGCAGATGCCGGTGGCGCAGGTGACGCGTTCGGTCGCCGGCTTCCATCGCCACGGCCTCATCGCGGGCAGCGTCGACGGCGGGACGTCGGGGCGCACGCGCCGGCTGCAGGCGCACCTTCCGCTCCACTTCGGCGACTGGTTCGACCGCGTGATGCTCGACGACGGCAGCAGCGGCGGCCGCGTGCCGGTGAAGCGCGACGTCGACGGCGCGGGCACCACCGCGGCGTTCACGATCGGCGTGCCGCTGCCGCGCGGCCACGTGAGCGTGGTCGAGGGCGATGCGAGCGGGGGACCGTTCGTGCTCGACCGGGCCTTCGTGCGGCACGACCTCGTGCCGGCGGAGGGGCAGGTGACGGCGCTGCCGGGTGCGTTCGTGACCGCCGACCGGACCTTCACGGCGCGCGGGCTCCTGGCCGGGCTCGACCCGCGCGTCAACGCGGCGTCGCTGACGGTGGACTGGGGTGCGGCGTCGGCGAACGGCACCGTCGCCGACGCGGCGTGCGGGCTGGGCGGCGCGAGCCTCGTGGCGGCGGGCCAGGACCTCAGCGTGCGCCTGCCGCCGCTTGGCGCGGGCCACCATCACGTCTGCGTCACCGGACGCGGCAGCGCGGGTGGCTACGACGTCGAGCAACGCGCGGTGGTCTCGTTTGGCGCGGAAGGCGATCTCGCGACGCGCCCGCTCCTGCCGGTACCGACCTTCACGTCGCCCGCGCCCGGCGCGGTCGTGTCGGCGGCCGGCTTTCCGATCGAGGTGGCGCTGCCGCCGGGCGGCACCTACCTCACGTTCCGGCTCACCACCGACGACGGCGTCGAGCTGCGCCAATGGGACGTGATCGCGTACGGCACGGTGACGACCTGGGCCTTCCTGACTCCGCCGCCGGAAGCGACGGCGCTGCTCGTGCCCGGGCGCACGTGGCGTCTGACCGTCGCTGCGCACCGCCTCGCCAACGGGCCGGTGGCGGCGCAGGCGAATCCCTTCAACAGCGTCATCGCCAACGTCGGCTCGCTGCGGTTCGGGGCGCTCGGCGTCGATGCGATCTCGAGTGCGACCATCACCATCACCACGCAGTGAGTCCGGCGCGCGCGCCGCACTGAGCGTCGCGCTGCTCGCGGCGGCGTGCGTCACGCCGGGGCGTTCTGGCCTGCCCTCGGATCGCGACGAGTTGCTGGTGGCCATGCAGGGCGCGCTGCGCGCCGGTGACGTGCTGACGACGGAAGGCCTGCTCGCGCGCGCGCGCCAGCGCTTCCCCGTCGACCTCGACGTGCTGCGCTTCGACGCCCTCGTCGCCGACATGCGGTGGCGCGACGAGATCGCCATCGCCGACTTGAAGGCGATCTGTCGGCTCGGCAGCGACCCAGCCGCCGTCGCGGAGGCGAGCGGCCGCGCCGGCGAGAAGCTGTTCATGGTCGGCTACTGGCGCGAGAGCGAGAGCCTGCTGCGCGCGGCGGTCGAGGCCGGGGGAGAATCGCAGGAGCGCGCGCGCCGGCACGCGTGGGCCGAACTCGCCGGTCGCCTGCCGACGATCTGGCGCGGGCCGAGCAGCGTCGAAGCGACCGCGCCCCTCGCGCACGAGAGGCTCCCCGAGATCCTGCTCGGCGTCGGCGAGCGCGGCGGCGCATTCGTGCTCGACACCGGCGCGACCCTCACCACCTTGTCGCTGTCGCTGGCCAGCGCGTTGCGGGTCGAGCCGCTCCTTCCAGGCGGGCAGGTGAGCGACGGGGCAGGCCGACCGTTCCCGGTGCAGTACGGGATCCTGCAGGAGCTGCTGGTCGGCGCGGTGCGGCTCGGGCCGTTGCCGGTGCTGGTGGTGAGCGATCAAGTGCTCGCGATGCGGGATCTCTTCGGCGGGCCCGGTCGCGCCGTCGACGGCCTGCTCGGTCTCGATGTGATCGGCCGCTTCCGCGTCGAGGTCGACGCGGTCGCGCGTCGGCTCACGATCGCATCGCCGCGCGGCCTCGCCGCCGCGCACGCGGTGCCCGCCCTGCGCGTCGACGGCGGCCTGCGCATCCCGGTGGTCGTCGAGGGCCGCAGCCTCTGGTTCCAACTCGACACCGGCGCGTCGCACTCGAGCCTCACGCCCGCCGGCGTGCGCGAGCTGCCCGGCGGCGACGATCGCGCCGCCGCCGGCTTCCGGGTGGTGCACTCGCCGGGTGGCACGCGCTACTCGGTGCGCGAGCTGCGCGGCCTGGAGGTGCGCGCGTCGGGAGCGGCGTTCGCGGGCATCGACCTTCCGGTGGTGGACCGTCCCGGCGGTGAGACGGGGTTGCCGCTGCACGGGGTGCTCGGCGCGGACCTCGTGTCGCGCTGTCGGATGGTGTTCGACAGCGGACGCGTGGCGTTGGAGGTGCGCTAGGGGAGTCCCGACGCGCACTGCGACCGACGAGTGTGCCCGCGGACCGTTGCCTGCCGCACATCTCTGTCCCGCCGTTCCTTCCGCCCTCCGTGCCCTCCGTCGCAGGGGCTTGGCGCAGCCCTGAAGCTGCGGCATGCTGTGCCCGCCTCGCACGG
>CAYQMF010000207.1:1608-5494 GCA_964418595.1 uncultured candidatus Brocadiaceae bacterium | reverse complement strand
AGCCGGGCCCACTTCTGAACATGCTCGGCGGGCTGGGGCGGAGCCCCGTTAGCATCCCGCAGACCTGTCCATGCGTCTGCTCGCTGTCACCGTGCTCCTCGCGAGCGTCCTGCCGGCTCAATCCGGCCGCTACGAACTGGGGCGACGGCTGCGCGTGTTCGAGCAGGCGTGGGAGAAGGTCGACGAGGCGGCGCGTGCGCGCGCCGTGCCGCACATCGAGCGCGCGGTGCGCGCCTTCCTCGGCCTCAACGTGCCCGTCGCCGGCCGCAGCATCGAGGACGCGCGGCGCGCCCTGCTCGGCGACGCGGCGGCGCCGCCCGCAGATGCCTGGGCCGACGCGATCGTGCTCGCCCCCTCGCCACGGCTGGTGGATCCGGAGGTCGGCGCCCTGACGGTGACGGCGTCGTCGCTGTTCGAAGCCGACGACGACCCGCCGCCCGGCGTGCGCGTGCGCTGCGAGCTGCTGGGACCGTACGACAAGGTCCTGGTCGCGCCGGTCGAGGGTTCGCTTGTCGACGTGCAGGCGGGACTCACGCTCACCATCCGCGGCGTCGCCGCCGGCGATCACACGCTGCTCGGGACGATCCTCGTGGGCGATCGCGCCGTGCGCACCGCGCGCGTCGGCGTGACGCTCGCGCCCGGCGTCGCCGCACGCGTGAGCATGGTGGACGTCGTCGCCGGCAACCTCGCCGCGGATGCGATCGATGCCGACACCACGACGCTGCGTTATCTCCTCGACCTCTTGCACGCGGCGCTCGCCGGCAAGGTGGCGGAGACCGACCTGCCGTACACGGCGCTCCTCTTGGAGGCGGAGAACATCGGCCGCCTGCGTCTGCGCGGAGGCGCCTTCCTCACCAGCGGACCGCTCGGTGAGCACTGGCTGTGCGTGGCCGCGGAGAAGCGGCGGATCCCCGTGCGCCTGTTCGCGCCGCCGCGGCGTACCCCCGACCAGAAGCTGCCGCTGGTCGTCGCCCTGCACGGTGCGGGCGGCTCGGAGAACATGTTCTTCGATGCGTACGGCGCCGGGAAGCTGGTGACGGAGGCCTACCAGCGCGACTGGATCGTGATCGCGCCGCGCAGCGCAGGCGGTGCGCTGCCCACGGTGATCGACGAGGTCGCGCGGCTGTACCCGATCGATCGGCGCAAGATCTTCCTGATCGGTCACTCGATGGGGGCGATGGCCGCCATCGAGGCGAGCACGGAGCCGATCGCGCGGTACGCGGGCGTGGTGGCGCTGGGGGGCGGCGGGCGCGTGCCGGCCGGCGCGCGGCTGCCGGGGCGGAGGTTCTTCGTGGGGATCGGCGCGCGCGACTTCGCGCACCGTGGCGCGCTCGCCCTGCGCGATGCGCTCACCCAGGCCGACGCCGAGGTTCGTTTCGAGGAGTACGCCGCCACCGAGCACCTCACCGTGGTACAGCGCGCACTCCCCGACGTGTTCGCCTGGCTGGACACGATCGCGGACCCGAAGAAGAAGCAGAAGTGAAGACCGGCGTCCCCGACCTGCGCCTGCGCGCGGGCAACGACGGCGAGGTGCGGCCGGATGGCGACTTCGTCGTGTACTGGATGACGGCCGCGCGTCGGCGGCGCAGCAACTTCGCGCTGCAGCGCGCTGTCGAGCACGCGCAGAACCTCGGCAAGCCGCTCGTGGTGCTCGAGGCGTTGCGCTGCGGCTACGCCTGGGCGAGCGACCGCCTGCACCGCTTCGTCCTCGACGGCATGCGCGGCAATGCGGCGGCGTTCTCGGGCGCGGCGGTGACCTACTACCCGTACGTCGAGCCACGCGCAGATGCCGGCAAGGGCCTGCTCGCCGCGCTGGCGCAGCGCGCGTGCGTCGTCGTCGGCGACGACTTCCCCTGCTTCCACGGGCCGGCGATGACGGCGGCGGCCGCGCGGCAGATCCCGTGTCGCTTCGAGCTGGTCGACGGCAACGGCGTCGTGCCGCTGCGCGTCGCCGATAGGGTGTTCACGCGCGCGTTCGACTTCCGGCGGTTCCTGCAGAAGGTCATCCTCGCGCATCTGGTCGCCGCTCCGCGTCCCGACCCGCTCGCCCGCGTCGCGTTGCCGCGCCTGCGCGAGCTGCCGCGCGCGATCCGGCAGCGATGGCCGATGGCCGACGCGCGCGCGCTCGCCGGTGACCCCGCGTTTCTGACGACGCTGCCGATCGACCACACCGTGCCCCCCGTGGATGCCACCCGCGGCGGCGCCGACGCCGGTCGCGTGCGCCTGCGGAGCTTCATCGGCGACCGCCTCGCCCGCTACGACACCGACCAGCGGCACCCCGACCTCGACGGCACGAGCGGACTCTCGCCGTACCTGCACTTCGGCCACGTCGGCGCGCACGAGGTGTTCGCGGCCGTCGCCGCCGCGCACGCGTGGGAACCGCCGCTCACGCTCCCGGCACCGACCGGCAAGGCAACGGGCTTCTGGGGCCTGCCCGCGGCGAGCGAGGCGTTCCTCGACCAGTTGCTCACCTGGCGCGAACTCGGCTTCAACTTCTGCGCACACCGCGCCGACCACGCGCGCTACGAGTCGCTGCCGGAGTGGGTGCAGGCGACGCTCGCGGAAGGCGCGCGCGACCCGCGCCCGGTGCTCTACTCGCGAAACGCGTTGGAGGCCGCCGAAACCCACGACCCGATCTGGAACACCGCGCAACGGCAGTTGCGCCGCGACGGCGTCATCCACACCTACGTGCGCATGCTGTGGGGCAAGAAGATCCTCGAGTGGACGAAGGACCCGCAGACCGCGGCGCGGACCATGATCGCGCTCAACGACCGCTGGGCCCTCGACGGCCGCGACCCCAACTCCTACTCCGGCATCTTCTGGTGCCTTGGCCGCTACGACCGACCGTGGGCACCGAAGCGACCGATCTTCGGGATGGTGCGCTACATGAGCAGCGAGAGCACGCAGCGCAAGCTGCGGCTGAAGGCGTGGCTGGCGAAGTACGGGTAGAGCGGGTGGACCCCGTCGCAACGCGCGTTGTCGATGCGTGCGTCCCGTCCTGAGACGAAGGCACACCGTCGTGCCGCGCGCAGCGGCACGCCACACCGAATGGGTTAGGGTTCTCCGCCTGCGCGCGATGGATGCGAGCGGGCTTGCCGCCCTTGAAGGAGGCGCTGTCCACGATGCCCATCCCACTCACCGACGTCCGCTGCACGCTGCCCGGCATCGTGGTCCTGGCGCCGCTGAGTCCGGCGCAGGCGGCGATCCTCAGCGACGAAGCGCTCACGTTCGTGGCGATGCTGGAGCGGCGCTTCCGTGCGCGACGTGCGCGCCTGCTCGCCCGCCGCGACCTGCAACAAGCGCGCTACGTGGCCGGCGAGCGCCCCGACTTCCTCGCCAAGACCGCGCGCATCCGCGCCGGTGACTGGCGCGTGCGACCGGCGCCGAGGGAGCTCACCGACCGCCGCGTCGAGATCACCGGTCCGGTCGATCGGAAGATGGTGATCAACGCATTGAACTCGACGGCCGACACGTTCATGGCCGACTTCGAGGACAGCAACGCGCCGACCTGGGAGAACGTCATCCAGGGTCAGGTCAACCTGCGCGACGCGGTGGCCGGCACCATCGAGTGGCACGAAGCCAAGAAGCACTACTGCCTCGCCAACCGCACCGCGACGCTCATGGTGCGGCCGCGCGGCTGGCATCTGGACGAGGCGCACGTGACCGTCGACGGCGCGCCGGTGTCGGCGTCGCTCTTCGACTTCGCGCTCTACCTCTTCCACAACGCCCACGCGCTCCTCGAGAAGCACAGCGGGCCGTACTTCTACCTGCCCAAGCTCGAAAGCCGCCTCGAGGCGCGCCTCTGGCAGCAGGTGTTCACCGCCGCGGAGGCCGCGCTCCACCTGCCCGCCGGCACCATCCGCGCGACGGTGCTGATCGAGACGCT
>CAYQMF010000207.1:0-1598 GCA_964418595.1 uncultured candidatus Brocadiaceae bacterium | reverse complement strand
CTCCCCGCCGCGTTCGAGATGGACGAGATCCTGTACGAGCTGCGACCCTCCATCCTCGGCCTCACCTGCGGGCGCTGGGACTACATCTTCAGCGTCATCAAGAAGCTCGGGCACGACCCGGCCTTCGTCCTCCCCGACCGCAACGCGGTCGGCATGACGCAGCACTTCCTGCGCTCCTACAGCCTGCTGCTCATCCAGACCTGCCACCGCCGCGGCGCGTATGCGATGGGCGGGATGGCGGCGCAGATCCCGGTGAAGGACGATCCCGCGCGCAACGCGGCGGCGCTGGCGAAGGTCACCGCCGACAAGCGGCGCGAGGCGGCCGACGGCCACGACGGCACCTGGGTGGCGCACCCCGCGCTCGTGGGGCTGGCGCACCAGGAGTTCGCGGCGGCCGGGGCGAACCAGTTGCACGTGCGTCGCGACGACGTCACGGTCACCGCCGCCGACCTGCTCACGATGCCTGCCGGCGCGATCACCACCGCCGGCCTGCACGGCAACGTGCGCGTCGCGCTCCTGTATCTCGAGTCCTGGCTGCGCGGCAAGGGCTGCGTGCCCATCGACGACCTCATGGAGGACGCCGCGACCGCGGAGATCGCGCGGACCCAGGTGTGGCAGTGGCTGCACCACGGCGTGCGCCTCGACGACGGGCGAACCCTCGACGACGAGATCGTGCGCGAGGTCATCGCCGCGGAGCTGAACCGCCTGCGCCGCGAACTCGGCGACCAGACCTACGACGCCGGCCGCTTCCGCCTGGCGCGCGACCTCTTCACGCAGCTCGTCACCGACGCGCACTGCGAGGCCTTCCTGACCCTGCCTGCGTACGCGCACATCGTCGCCGCCGCGGACCCCGACTCTCACCGTCTCACTGCTGCCCACCTGGAGGATGCACCCATGCCCGATCGCCCCACCGAAGTCTCCGTCCCTGATTCGGCCGCTGCGCGGCACGTCGACCACGACTGGTCGCCCTGGGAGCAGGCGCGGTGGAAGGGGATCGTCCGCGACTTCTCGCGTCGCGACGTCGAGCGCCTGCGCGGCTCGATCCGGATCGACTACACGCTCGCCACGCGCGGTGCCCGCCGCCTGTGGGACATGATGCACAAGGACGACTTCGTCGCCGCGCTCGGTGCCGTCACCGGCAATCAGGCGATGCAGATGGTGCGCGCCGGCCTGAAGGCGATCTACGTGAGCGGCTGGCAGGTCGCCGCCGACGCCAACAATGCCGGGCAGATGTACCCCGACCAGAGCCTCTACCCCTCGAGCAGCGTGCCGCAGCACGTCAAGCGCATCAACCAGACCTTCCAGCGCGCCGACCAGATCGACCACATGGAAGGCCGCGACGGCGTCGACTGGTTCGCGCCGATCCTCGCCGACGCCGAGGCGGGCTTTGGCGGCCCGCTGAACGCCTTCGAGCTGATGAAGGCGATGATCGAGGCCGGCGCCGCCGGCGTGCACTACGAGGACCAGTTGGCCGCCGAGAAGAAGTGCGGTCACCTGGGCGGCAAGGTGCTGGTGCCGACGCAGACGTTCATCCGCGTGCTGAATGCGGCGCGGCTCGCCGCCGACGTGCTCGGCGTGCCGACCGTCCTGTTCGCCCG
>CAYQMF010000206.1:0-5505 GCA_964418595.1 uncultured candidatus Brocadiaceae bacterium | reverse complement strand
CCGTCTTGACCACGTCGGGCCCGGTGATGTGCATGAAGCTCGTGCCCTCGACCATGAACACGAAGTCGGTGATCGACGGCGAGTAGACGGCGCCTCCCGCGCACGGCCCCATGATCACGCTGATCTGCGGCACGACCCCGGAGCTGAGCGTGTTGCGGAGGAAGATGTCCGAGTAGCCGGCCAGCGACGCCACGCCTTCCTGGATGCGCGCACCGCCGGAGTCGTTGATGCCGATCACCGGGATGCCGAGCTTGAGGCAGGCATCCATCAGCTTGCAGATCTTGGCGGCGTAGGTCTCCGACAAGGACCCGCCGAACACGGTGAAGTCCTGGCTGAACAGCCCGATGGGCCGGCCGTCGACGCGCGCCGTGCCGGTCACCACGCCGTCGCCGAGGATCTGGTTCTTCTCGCTGGCCATCCCGAAGTCGAGACAGCGCTGCGTGACGAAGCGATCCATCTCCGTGAACGAGCCCGGGTCGACCAGCAGGTCGATGCGCTCGCGCGCGGTGAGCTTGCCGCGCTTGCGCTGCGCCTCGAGGCGCGCGGCACCGCCGCCTTGCAGCGCCTGCGCGCCCATCGCCTTCAGCCGTTCGAGGGGCGTCGTCACTTGCCGACCTCCACCAGCTCCGCGAGCACCCCGCCGAGCCACTTCGGATGCACGAACGCGACCTTGGTGCCGTGCGCGCCGGGCTTGGGCGCATCCGACAACAGCGGTGCGCCGCCGCCGGCGAGGACCTTCATGACCTTGCCGGTGTCGCCCACCTGGAAGGCGAGGTGGTGCAACCCGGGCCCGCGCTTCTGCAGGAACTTGACGAGGGGCGAGTCCGCGCCGAGGGGCTCGACGAGCTCGATGCGGGTCGTGCCGGCGCGGAGGATCGCGACCCGGACCTGCTCCGTGGGAACGTCTTCGCGCCCTTCGAGCTTCAGCCCGAGGCCGTCGACCCACCGGGGCAGGACCGCGTCGATCGACTCGACCGCCACGGCGATGTGGTGCAACGCTTGGATCATGCGGGGCGCGAATGTAGCCGCTGGGGAAGGCGAACCACAGAGGACGGAGCACACCGGGAAGAGAGAACGCCTACGCGTCGAGCAGCACGCTCAGGCACGTCAGCCCGGCCTCGGCCTTCTCCAGTTCGGCGATGTCGACAACGAGCAGCCGGACCCCCAGCGCGTCGAGGCGCGCCGCGGTGCGCGGGTGCGCAGCGGAGACGAGGGTCGTGCCGCCGACGGTCAGGGTGTTGGCGCCGAACGGCTCGCGGGCATCGACCTCGACCACGCGCATGCCCGCGAACGCCGCGGTGTCGACCCAGGCACGGTTGGCGAGCAGGGTCTCCGCGTCGAGCGCGGTGCAGCCGGTCTTCAGGTGCAGACACCCGTGCACTTCGACCGGCACGACGCGGTAGCCGGCGGGCTCGGCGTGCCGCGCGAGCGCGGCGATCCCGGCCGCGTCGGTGCGCGGCGACCGCCCGACGTACAGCGTGCGCCCGACCCGCAGCACGTCGCCGCCTTCGAGGGTCGCGGGCGCATCGATGCGGAGCAGCGGCCGGTGCGCGGCGACCATGGGGGCCAGGTTGTCGACCTCCCCGCGTCGCGACGCCACGCCCATGCGCGTGAGGATCGCGCGATCGTGCAGCGCCACCACCGCGTCTTCCACGAACACGGCGTCGGGGCAGTCGGGGCTGACGTCGACGACGCGCACCTCCGCCCCACACGCCTGCAACGCCCGCCGGTAGGCGGCGTGCTGCGCGCGCGCCACGTCGACGTCGATCGGCGCCCGCGCCACGAAGGTCAGCTCGCAGCGCGCCAGCGCCGCGCCGACCGCGTGGGTGAGGGCGAGCACGCGCGTCACCACGCAGGTCTCACTTGGCGAGCGCCTGCCGCAGGTCCTGCTCCAGCCCCTCCGACACGCGGAACAGCCCGTCGGGGTAGCGGAAGTGCTTCTTCATCGCACCGTAGATCTCGGCGTCCCGATACAGGTCGAGGCGGAGCCCGGCCAGGTACTGCAGCTTGAGGCCGACGTCCTCGTTGAGCTGTGCATCGGCGAGCCACGGCCCGAGATCGCTCGCCCGCCCGCAGTAGGTGGACAGCAGGCGCACGGCGGTGCCGAGGTCCACTTCCTCGAGCGACGCGCGCACCGGGTGCGTCTCGTAGAGGCGTTCGTCGATGGCGTCCACGTCGATCACCATCGGACCGACCCTCGCCATCAGCACCACGTCGTAGCCGACCTCGTCGAGGTCGCTGTTCCAGATCGTGCCTTCCGGGAACGCACGGAAGAACGTGCCGACCTGGCTCTTCACCGACGCCTCGTCGGTCTGGTAGAGCGGCACCCACTGCGTCACCATCCCGCCGGGCGTGAGGTGCTGCTTGACGATGTCGTAGTACTCCGCCGAGTAGAGCGCCGCCGCGCCGCGCACCCACGGGTGGATGGGATCGGACGTGATGATGTCGAACTTCTCGTGCGTCTGCGCCAGGAAGTGGCGGGCGTCGTCGAACACGACCTCCGTGCGCGGATCGTCCAGCACGCCACGGTTGGCGACGCGCAGGAACTCGCGCGCGCCCTCCACCACCTTCGGCTCGATCTCGCACACGACGATGCGCTCGACCTCCGGGTAGTCGACGAAGGTCCCCGCGGTCACCGCCGCGCCGCAGCCGACGATCAGCACCTTGTGTGGCCGGCCGTGGACCAGCGACGGCAGGTGCGCCAGCATCCGCTGCAGGCGCATGTCGATCCGCTGCGTCGACGCCACGACCTTGCCGCTGACGTGGAAGCTGAGTTCGTCGTTCTCCTTGGTGACCGCCACCGACGCGCTCACGCCCTCGGCGCGGTAGAGGTACTCGACCGGCGCGTGCCAGTCCTTCAGCGTGCGACCGTAGCCGATCAGGCCGTTGGGGACCGGCGGCACGATCCACGCGAGCACGGGCACCGCCGCGAGCAGGGGCAGGCACAGGACGACCACGCGCAGGCGCGCCAGAGATCCCGGCTTCGGGGTCGGTGCGAAGAGCAGCGCGAGCACGCCGGTCGCGCCCGCGACGAGCAGCAGCCACTGCTGCACGGCCTGCATCCCGCCGAGCAGGGGCACCGAGAGGCTCACGCCCAAGGCACCGGCGATGCAGCCCACGGTGTTTGCGGCCGAGATCCCACCGACCAGCCGCCCGGCGTCGCGGTGTCCCGCACCAGCCGCCGCGAGCGCCAGTGGGAAGCTCGCCCCCCACAGGATCGGCCCCGGCAGGATCGCGAGCATGCAGCGCCCGAAGTCCCACGGGTAGCGCAGCGCCATGTTCTCGTACACGATCGGCTGGAAGATGTAGGTCGGCTCCCCGTACGGGATCACCTTCGTGATCACGAACGCGCTGTAGAGCAGCGCCGGGGCGAGCAGCAACTGACACGCCGCGAACCACCGACCGGCCCGCTCCGTGCGCGCCGCCTTGCGCGCGCCCCACGTGCTGCCGATGCCGAGCCCGACCAGGAACACGGCGAGGATGAGCGAGAACGTGTACACCGACGCGCCGAACAGGAGCGACAACAGGCGCGTCCACACCACCTGCGCGCCGAGCGCGGTCAACCCCGACAGGGCGATCGCGAGGTACACCACGCGCGCCGCGCGCGGCGCACGCCCGGTGTCCGCCGGCGTCTCCGGCGGCGCAAACCTCTCGCCGCCCGCCAGCGCCAACGCCACGACGGCGATGACCAGGTTGATCATCGCCGCCACGCGCGTGGCCACGACGGTGTCGTACACACGCAGCAGGTAGAACCCCGCGAGCAGGGTGCCCGCGACCGCGCCGACGATGTTGGCACCGTAGAACATCCCCATCGACGCGATGCCGCTGCGGCTGGTGTCCATCCAGCGCGCGATCGCGGGCAACGTCGCCCCCATGAGGATCGTGGGCGGCAGGAGCGCCAGCGCGCACACCGCCCCGCGCCAGATGAATCCGCCAGCCCCGCCGGACAGCTCCGTGTACAGGCCACCGAGCCACGGCAGGGCGATCGGCATCAGCAGGCCGCAGCCGGCGATCCCCAGCTCGAGGAGCGCGTACACGCGCAGCGGGTGGCGCGATCGTGCCAGCAGGCGCGGCAACAGCAGGCTGCCGAGGCACATCCCCCCCATGAAGCTGCCGAGCAGGAACCCCAGCGACACCGCCGACCCGCCGACCACGAGGCGCAGGAGGTGGAACCACACCACCTCGTACACCAGCGCCGCGCAGCCGCTGCCGACGAACAACAGGAGCACGGCCGGCGTGAAGCGCGCGCGCGTCGGCAGGGGCGAGGGCACCGCGGGGACGGCCGAAGTCATGGGTGAGGTGGCTCGGGGAGAGGGGCGCGGAGCGCCGCAGTTACGGAAACCGTCCGGTCAGGACCAGCGGAAGACCCGCAGGGCGATCCCCAGGCAGACCAGTCCGAACAGGAGGAGGGCACCGGCCGGAACGAGCACGGACACGACGCCACCGCCTTCGAGCATCACCGCGCGCAGGCCGGCGGTGAGCGCCGACATCGGCAGCAGGTCGACGGCCGTCTGCACGAAGCCCGGGAAGCGCTGGTTGCTGAAGAACACGCCGCCCAGCAGCCACAGCGGGAGCTGGACGACGTTCATGATCCCGCTCGCGGCCTCGATGCTGGCGACGCGGCTGGCCGCCAGCGCACCGAGTCCGC
The DNA here is from genome assembly GCA_964418595.1 of uncultured candidatus Brocadiaceae bacterium. Taxonomy (GTDB): domain Bacteria; phylum Planctomycetota; class UBA1135; order UBA1135; family UBA2386; genus CAYQMF01. The sequence goes on along the minus strand of CAYQMF010000206.1, from coordinate 857 downwards.
TGAACGCGACGCCGCCGGCCACGACGAGGAGCAGGAAGCCGCCCCACGTGCCGTACAGCGGCACGCCGAAGGTGAGCATCCCGAACGCCACCACCACGAGCGCAGCCGGCACCGCCAGCGCGATGCGCGTCAGCAGGAAGCCGGCGAAGAACTCGCCGTGTCCCATCGGGGTCACCGCCAGCCGGCGCAGCGAGCGCCGCACGCGCATCTGCACGAGCGTGAAGCCGACGCCGAACAACCCCATCCCCATCAGGTTGAGTCCGACCAGCCCCGGGATGAGGAAGTCGATGTAGCGCGCGCCCGGACGCGACACCGGCGTCAACGTGATCGGCGCGGGATCGACCTGCCCGGCGCCGGTCTGCAGCGCCCGTCGTACCAACAGGTCGGCGAGTTCGGCGTCGGGACGCGTCGGGTCGTAGTGCAGCTCGAAGCCTTCCGCACCGTTGGCCCCGGGCACCGGATGCACCACCACGTCGGCCGCGCCCAGGGTGAGGGCACGGTCGGCGGCAGCGGCATCGGCGGCCTCGACGTGCAGCCGATCGTCCTTCTCGAGATGGCGCACGGCGGCGGTCGTGTCGCTCCCCACCACGAGCACGCGCACGGGACTCGGGTGCTGCGCGGAGAACGCGACGCCGAGCACGAGCGCCATCGCCAGCGGGAACCCGAAGCTCCAGAACACCGCCTCCGGCGTGCGCCAGAACTCGCGCAGGGTCGCGCGCGCGACCGCCATGGCGACGCGGGCGCGCATCACGATGCCTCCCCGTCGCGCAGGTGCCGGCCGGTCAGCGACACGAACACGTCCTCGAGGCTCGCGTGCCGCATGCTCAGTTCGAGCGGCTCGATCCCCGACTCGGCGA
>CAYQMF010000205.1:0-5664 GCA_964418595.1 uncultured candidatus Brocadiaceae bacterium | reverse complement strand
TCCGGCATGCCGTCCTTGTTGACGAGCGGGAAGATGCCCGCCTTCACCGGCGCCATCCGCGGATGGAACTGCATGTAGACGCCGCTCGGACGCGTCGGATCGGGCGTGTACGCCTCGCAGATGAGCGCGAGCGTCCCGCGATCCATTCCGCCCGACGGCTCGATCACGTGCGGGAAGTAACGCTCCGAGCGCTCCTGGTCGAAGTACTTGAGCTTGTCGCCCTTGCCGCTGTGCTGGGCGTGCTGACGAAGGTCGTAGTCGCTTCGATGCGCCACGCCCTCGAGCTCGCCGAACCCCGGGCGCGTGAAGGGGAAGCGGTACTCGACGTCGCAGCAGCCGGCGCCCTCCTTCGCGTTGTGCGCGAGCTCGTCGCGATCGTGCTCGCGGAGGCGCAGGTTCTCTCCGGCGAGTCCGACCGACTGCCACCACTTGAAGCGCTGGTCGCGCCAGAAGGCGTACCACTCGTTCGCGGTGGAGGGATGGATGAAGAACTCGATCTCCGCCTGCTCGAACTCGCGGCTGCGGAAGGTGAAGTTGCGCGGCGTGACCTCGTTGCGGAACGCCTTGCCGGTCTGCGCGATGCCGAACGGCACGCGCACGCGCGTGGTGTCGACGACGTTGCGGAAGTTCGTGAAGATGCCCTGCGCGGTCTCCGGGCGCAGGTAGGCGACGTCGTCCTCGCTGGCGGTGGCGCCGACGTACGTCTTGAACATCAGGTTGAACTGGCGCGGCAGGGTGAGCGTGCCGGGTTGCTTCGCCGCCGGATTGACGAGCCGCGGGTAGTCGGCGCTCGGGATCGTCGCCAGCGGCACGACCTCGAGTTCGTCGTCCGCAACCTCGCGCTTGAGGTACTTGCCCAGGCGCTTGCGGGCCTCGGCGAGGCCGGCGTCGTCGCCGCCGACGAACACGAACATCTGCTGCACCCCGGGATCTCGTGCGCGCAGGACCTGCACGTGGTCGGCGCGGAAGCGCTGCTTGGTCTCGCGGCAGTCGACCATCGGATCGCTGAACCCGCCGACGTGGCCGCTGGCCACCCAGACCTTGGGGTTCTGGATGATGCAGGAGTCCAGCGGCACGATCCGGACCTCGCTGTTGCCGGGGCCGGGTTTGCCCTGGCACGGCACGAGCACCACGTCCTCCCACCAGGCGTCGCGCAGGTTCTTCTTGAGCTGTGCTCCGAGTGGGCCGTAGTCCCAGAACCCGTTGATCCCGCCGTAGATCTCGCTCGCCGGGTAGATGAAGCCGCGGCGCTTGCACAGCGCCATGATCTCGTCCATCGACTTGGGCTTGGTCGTCTCGCTCATCTCGGATCGCATGGGAAAGCGCGGAAGCCTAGCAGCGTGCGTCGGCGGTGCCGCCTGCGTTCTGGCAAGTGCTGTCCCCCTGGCCACGGCGTTTCTTGCTTTCGTCGGCCGCGCGTGCCTCGCTACATTCTCGCCCCTTCGCGGTTCCCCTCGCTCGCACATGGCCACACGCCGATCCAAGAACACGAAGCCTGCCAAGACCGCCCCTTCGGCCTCGAAGGGCAGGTCGGTTCAGCCTGCCGCCAAGGCGGCTCAGAAGGCGACGCCATCGCAACCCGATGACCCCCGCGTCGGCCAGGTGCAGCGCCTGATCGACCTGATGGTCGAGCGCGGTGCGGTGGAGATCGAACTCGCCGACGGTGACGCCAAGGTGCGGATCCGCCTGCGCGAGGATCGCCCCGCGGGGGTCGTGCACTACTCGCCGCCGCCGCACTCGATGAGCGCGCCCGGCGCGCCGTTGGCGCCACATGCGACCGCGGCGGCCCACTCGGCGGCGCCGGTCGAGGGTGACGTGTTCCTGTCGCCAATGGTGGGAACCTTCTACCGCTCGCCGTCGCCCGACGCCGAGCCCTTCGTCGAAGTCGGCGACCGCATCGAGGCCGAGAAGCCGCTGTGCATCATCGAGGCGATGAAGGTGATGAACGAGATCAAGGCGGAGTTCGCGGCGGAGATCACCGCGCTCCTCGTCGAGAACGGGCAGACCGTCGAGTTCGGCCAGCCGCTGTTCCGGCTGAAGAGGCTGTGAGCCCGTGTTCCGCAAGATCCTGATCGCCAACCGCGGCGAGATCGCGCTCCGCATCCTGCGCGCCTGCAAGGACCTCGGCATCGAGACGGTGGCGGTGTACTCGCAGGCCGACAGGCACGCGATGCATGTCGAGATGGCCGACAGCGCCATCTGCATCGGGCCCGCCGCCAGCACCGACAGCTACCTCAACATCCCGGCGCTGATCGCGGCGGCGGAGATCGCTGACGCCGAGGCGATCCACCCCGGCTACGGGTTCCTCTCGGAGAACGCGCACTTCGTCGACGTGTGCAACGAGTGCGGGTTCACCTTCATCGGCCCGCCGGCCAAGGCGATCGCCGCGGTCGGCGACAAGGTGTCGGCCAAGGAACTCGCCAAGCGCGCGGGGGTGCCGACGGTGCCGGGTTCGGACGGTCCGATCGAGAGCGAGCGCGACGCGCTCGAGGTGGCGCGCAAGGTCGGCTACCCGGTGCTCATCAAGGCGTCCGCCGGCGGCGGCGGTCGCGGCATGCGCGTCTGTCACGACGACGAACAGCTCGTGCGCGGCTTCCACTCGGCGCGCTCCGAGGCGGAGAAGGCCTTCAAGAACCCGATGGTGTACCTCGAGAAGTACATCGAGCGTCCGCGCCACATCGAGTTCCAGTTGCTCGGCGACCAGCACGGCAACGTCATCCATCTCAACGAGCGCGACTGCTCGTTGCAGCGGCGCCACCAGAAGCTGCTCGAGGAGAGTCCTTCCCCGGTGCTCTCGCAAGAGACCCGCAAGGCGATGGGCGACGCGGCGGTGCGTCTCGCCAAGGAGGCCGGCTACTACTCGGCCGGTACCTGCGAGTTCCTCTACGACCGCGAGGGCAACTACTACTTCATCGAGGTCAACTCGCGCATCCAGGTCGAGCATCCGGTCACGGAGGAGTGCATGGGCGTCGACCTGATCCAGGAGATGATCAGGATCGCGGCCGGTGAGCGGTTGTCGATCGCGCAGTCCGACATCGTCTCGCGCGGGCACGCCATCGAGTTCCGCATCAACGCCGAGGATCCCAAGCAGAACTTCAAGCCGAGCCCCGGGCTCGTGCAGCGCTTCCGCGCGCCGGGCGGCCCCGGCATCCGGTGGGACAGCCACATGTACCAGGGCTACACCATCCCGCCGCACTACGACTCGATGGTGGGCAAGCTCATCGTGCACCGGCCGACGCGGCGGCAGGCGATCGCGGCGGCGCTCCGCGCGCTCGACGAACTGGTCGTCGACGGTGTGGCGACGACGACCGATCTGTTCCGCGACATCCTGCAGCACTCGGACTTCGTCAAGGGCGACGTCGACACGGGCTTCATCGAGCGCTACTTCACCCCGGCGAGGTGATCGGGTGGCGGCCGACCTGCGGAGCGTGTTCGCGCGCGGGCTGGTCGCGGCGCACATCGTGTTCGCGCTCGCGGCCGCCGTGCTCGCGCTCTCGATGTGGGCGGCACCCTCGGCGCTCGGTCAGTGGGATCCGGCGACCGGTCAGCTCGTGCTCGAGATCGACAAGACCATGCGCCTGCGCTTGGCCGCGTCGGTGGCGGCGCTGCTCCTCGTACTGGACGTGCTCTACGTGCTCTACGGGCGCGTGCCCCGCGAGCCGCTCCGGCACGTGATGTCGGAGGGCTCGGGCGGCAGCGTGATGGTGGCCCGCGAGGCGATCGAGTCCGGCCTCAAGGCTGCCGGGGAGGCCTTGGCCACGGTGTCGCGCGTCCGGGTCGCGCTCCGGCACGCCGGCTTGCGGCGGCTCGTCGTCCACGTCCAGTTCCACGCCACGGAGGGGGCGGCGATCCAGGCCGCGAGCGCGGCCCTGCGCGGGGCGCTGCACCGGCAGTTCGAGGCGCTGGTCCAGCTTGCGGACGGCGCGCGGGTGGAGTTCGAGCTGGAGTTCCTGGGCTTCGCCGGGCGGCCGCCGAAACGGGGCACGGCCCGGGAAGAGGAGTCGCCGCCGGAGCAGCCCTTCACCGGACCCCGCTATCCGATCGAAGAAGACGACGAGGCCGCGCAAGCTTGACCGCCAACCTGTGGCGGGCCGGCCTGCGATCGGCGACCATGCCCACCGTCTTCATGCGCCCGGCAACCCTACGCTTCGTCGTGTCCTGCGTCCTCGCAGCCGGCCCGGTCACGGGGACAGCGGCGCAGCAGGGCGGCCAGCCGCCGCCCCCCGGTCAAGGGGGCGGGCGCACCGGCGCCGGCGTCGTCGAGTGGTCGCTGCCGCGGCAGGAGCCTCGCCTGCCGCGCGGGATCGACCCCTACTACACGTTCCCCGGCGTCGAGTCCGTGGCCCCCGACTTCCGCGGCTTCCCGCTGTATGCGCCGGACTCGCCGGCGTTCGGCGGCTACCCCGGCCTGCCGGGCTTCCGCCCCGAAGTGTTGCGGGCGCGCGGTGAGTCCCCGTCGAGCCTCCTGCTCGCGCCGGGCGCGCCGAGGCCCGAGGGGCTCTGGCCGTCGTGGCTGATGGCGGGCAGCGCGACCACCGACCGCGCCCGCCCCGACCAGGCGGTCCTGGTCCGCATCTCGGATCGCGTGTGGTACCGCGGCAAGGACGAAGAGGCCTACATCCCCGTGCCGTTCCACGACCGCATCAAGACCCTCGAGGTCGGTGCCGGAGTGCAGGTGCGCACGATGAGCGGCGACTTCTCGGTGTACCTGCACGACAGCGCGTCGATGCAGAGCGTCGGGCCCATCCACCTCGAGACCGTCCAGCTCACGGAGTTGGCGGCCGAGTTCGACCTCCTCGACGTCTGGTTCCTGCGCCTGGACGCCCGCAAGCGCTCGGTGCGCCTGCGCCTGCTCGACCAGTCGGTGCTCGAGATCGCCGAGAGCCAGGTGCGCCTGACGCGCGTGGGGGATCGCATCGTGCTGCGCAACGAGGGCCCCAACGCGTTCCGCGTGCGTACGGGCGCGAGCAGCATCGAGGTCCCGGCCAACCGCGAGGTCGCGGTGCTGGCGACGCCGCCGCCGGCGGCCGTGCCCTCGACTGCGCTGGTCGTGCACGGCACGGCGCAGACCCGGATCGACGCGCGTCGCGCCACGCTCACCGGCGGCAGCGGTGGCGGTACCGTCGAATGGCTCGGCGCGCGCATCAAGCTCGGCGCGGGCGCGGGCGCGGTGCTCGAGGCCGCCGGCGGCGACTCGTTCCCGGAGTTCCGCGCGTCGGGCGCGGAGTCGGGCCAGCGGGGGCCCCGGCAGGGGACGCAGAACGGCCGCTGACGCGGCGCACGGAACACCATGACGAAGCGGCAGCGAGCAGTGATCACCGGCGGCGCCGGTTTCATCGGGTCCCACCTCTGTGAGCGCCTGCTCGCCGAGGGGCTGGAGGTCGTCTGCATGGACAACCTCATCACCGGCGACCTCGGCAACATCGAGCACCTGATCTCGCGCCCCGACTTCGTGTTCCACCACCAGGACGTGACCAACTACATCCACGTCCCGGGGCCGGTGCACTACGTCCTGCACTTCGCGTCGCCGGCGAGCCCGCGCGACTACCTGGAGTTCCCCATCCAGACCGCGAAGGTCGGCAGCCTCGGCACCCACAAGGCGCTGGGGCTCGCGCGCGAGAAGCAGGCCCGCTTCCTGCTCGCCAGCACCAGCGAGGTGTACGG
>CAYQMF010000204.1:0-5701 GCA_964418595.1 uncultured candidatus Brocadiaceae bacterium | reverse complement strand
GATGTCGTCGCCAGCCCAACGGGCAGGGTCCCGTCTCATCGACCGCTGCGCGGTCGATCCGACCAGCGCGGATCCAAGTCGAGACGCTGCAGGCCACGCAGGCCCTGGGTCTGGGGCGAGAAGCTCACCGGCACGACCATGCTGTGCGGTGCCGTCGACGGGGCTCGGCTCTGGGCGAGGCCCGGTTGGCGGAGCAACCCCGCTCCCGGTGTTTCGGTGCTTCGTAGGTCGAGCCAGCCGAGCCCGACCCATGCGAACGCGAGACCGGCCGCCACGAGCACGGCGGCGACCGCCGCTCGGCGGCGAAGCCCACGCCAGCGCGACGACCGCGGCGTGGGCTCGCGGCCGACGGCTTCCAGGACCGAGGCGCGCAGGGCCACGAAGAAGTCCGGCCCCACCACGGGCTCCGCAGCCACCTCGCGCAGTGCCGCCCCCGCGGCGACGTACGTGGACAGCTCGCGCTGGCAGGCGTGGCACCGGCGCAGGTGCGCTCGAACCGCGCCGTCGACGCCGCCCTGCAGCTCGTCCCCCGGGAGGAGCGGGAGCCGCGCTCGCACGCCGGCACACGAGATCTCGCGTCCTACACCCATCCGCGCGTCCTTCGCTCCCAGTGCTCCTTGAACAGCTTGCGGCCGCGATGCAGGCGCCAGCGCACCGTCGCGTGGGTCACACGCAGGATGGGCGCGATCTCCTGGCAGCTCAGGCCGTGGATGTCGCGAAGCACCAGCACTGCCCGGAACTTGGCATCCAACCGGTCGAGCACGGTCCAGACCATGCTCCTGGTCTCGCCATGCTCGCTGCTCGCCGACGAGTCGTCGCCCGCGTGGGGCAGCGCATGCGCCACATCATCCAGACGCGCGGCGGGCGCGGACTTGAGCTTGCGCAGGCGGTCGATCGCGAGGTTCATCACGATCCGGTAGAACCAGGTGTAGAAGCTGCGCGCGAAGTCGAACCGCGCCAGCGAGCGATGCACGCGCAGGAACGACTCCTGCGCCACGTCGCGTGCCTCTTCCAGGTCCCCCACCACGTGGTACGCGATCCAGAACGCCCGCCTCTGGTAGCGGCCTACCAGGTGCCCGAAGGCGTCGCCGTCGCCACCCAGCGCCCGGCGCACGTGCTCGGCGTCGATCCGCGCGTTCTCGGCGACGAGGTCCGCCCCCGGGTCCTGGCCCGGACCGGACTCCGCCGGCGCCAGCCACGGTTCCCGCGCCGTCGCAGACGCTGGGGAGAGAAGGCGAAGGGCAGTGGCTGACGGCGACGTGGAACTCATGCGGGCCTCTGCGGACCCCGGTGGCCGGCGATCCTGCAGACCTGTCGATGCACGGGTACGTCTACGCGACGCGGCCGCTGGTTGCGAGTGCCAGGAACGCGTGGGTCAGATCCCGAGCGGAGTCCCCATGCGGCGGAACTTGTCGTGGCGCGCGGCGAGGAGCGCCTCCACGTCCATCGCACTCAGCTCGTGGATCCACTCCGTCAGCTTCGTACGCACCGCCGCAACAGTTGCTGCCGGATCGCGATGCGCGCCACCCAGTGGCTCCTCGATGACAGCGTCGACCAGCCCAAGGCGCATCAGGTCGCGACTCGTCAGCTTCAGGGCCTCTGCGGCATCCGGCGTCTTCTCGCCGCTCTTCCAGAGGATCGCCGCGCAGCCCTCCGGCGAGATCACGGAGTAGTACGAGTGCTCGAGCATGGCGACCCGGTCGCCCACGCCGATGCCGAGCGCGCCGCCGGAGCCGCCCTCACCGATGACGATGACGATGATCGGCACGCGTAACGAGAACATCTCCAAGATGTTGCGTGCGATCGCCGCGGCCTGCCCGCGCTCCTCGGCACCGATCCCGGGGTACGCGCCGGGGGTGTTCACGAAGGTCACGATCGGAAGCTTGAGCTTCTCGGCGAGGCGCATCTTCGCCAGCGCCTTGCGGTAGCCCTCCGGGTGCGCGCATCCGAAGTTGCAGGCCAGCCGCTCCTTCACGGTCTTGCCCTTGCGATGCCCCACGAGCAGGAAGCGTGTCGTCCCCATCGTGGCGAGGCCCGTGACGATGGCGCGATCCTCGCCGTACACCCGGTCGCCGTGCAGTTCGACGAAGTCGTCGAGCATGGTCTGGATGTAGTCCGAGGTCAGCGGACGGTCGTTGTGGCGGGCCACGTTCACCCTCTCCCACGCCGAGAGCTGGGCGTAGACCTCCTGCGTCTGCTTCTTCAGGCGCTCCTCGAGCGCGACGATCTCGCCGCTGACGTCGAGGTGCGTGGTGGCAGCCAGTCCCCGCAGCTCCTGGATCTTCTGCGCCATCTCCAGGAGCGGCCGCTCGAACGCGAGGCCGTCGGTGATCCCTGTCGTCTTGGTGTTGCTTTCGGCCACTGCATGCTCCGGGACGGAGGTGAGCGCACAGGGTACGGGGCCGCCGAAGGGAGGCAAGCGCCTGGCTGCCTCCGGCCCCGTCGGCAAAACAAGACCTTGCGACGGCCCGCCCGACCCGTAAAGCAGGGGCCCTCCCCTTGGCGGGTAGCTCTCGGGGGAAGCTGGCCCGGACCCTCGCGCGACGCATGCACGGAAAGCTGCTCAGCCAATACTGCGGCGACTTCGACCGCACGCTGCGTCCCCTCGCCGTCCCCCTGGCCCAGGCCATCCAGGCGCTGCAGAGCACCCCGCTCGACCACGCCGCCGCCGCCGCGGTGCCCCTGCTCGAGCTGAGCCATCACGTCGGAGCCCTGCTCGACAAGGTCGCCGGCCAACAGGCCTACGTCCTCATCTTCGGCCCGCTCAAGAGCGGCAAGTCGACGCTGATGAACGCGCTCGCTGCCGCCTACGTGAGCGAGGTGAGCTGCCTGCCGGCGTACCCGTGCCTCGTGTTCGTCAGCCACGCGGAGCGGCGCCGCTATCACGTCGCGCGCTACGACGGCGACAACGAGACCTTCGAGGACACGGCAACCCTCGGCAACCGCATCCGCGAAGCGCACACGCGGCTCGCCGAGCACCTCCGCCAGTCCGAGGCGGAGGGCGTGGCCTTCGACCCGCAGACCGACCTGCCGGAGGCCATCCGCCGAGTCGATGTGAAGGTTCCGGCGCCCAACCTCCGCGACTCCGGTGCCGTCCTCGTCGACACGCCCGGGCTGTACAGCCGCATGCGCTTCGGCTACAGCCAGATGACGCGCGACTTCCGCGACGCGGCCGCGTGTGCGGTGTTCGTGGTGAAGAGCGACAACCTGTTCCTCGAGCAGGTGTTCGCCGAGTTCCAGGACCTGCTCGACCTGTTCAGCCGCATCTTCCTCATCGTCAACGTCGACTCGACCAAGCGCGACCTCAAGCCCGACGGCACGTTGGGGCCCAGCATCGAACAGACGGAGCCGAACCAGATCGTGGCCGCGTTCGAGCAGCTCGCGATGACGGCGGCGCTGAAGCGCGCGCACGAGGAAGGGCGCCTGCGCATCCACCCGATCGACCTCATGCGCGCCGCCAGCACGCGACTGCGGCCGGAGACGTCCGCGCCGTCCGACTTCGCCGAGTTCGAGCGCGACCTCACTGCGTTCCTCGCGAGCCCCGACTACCTGAAGGCGTTCCTGCGCGACAGCGTGCGCCGCGCAACGGCGCTCGTCCGCGACACCCTGGTCGCCACGGAGGCCGAGACGGTCAGCGCGGTGGATCGGTATCGGCAGCAGCTCGAGTCGGAGCGCCGCGAGACGCAGGCCCGCATCGCGGCGGCAGAACGTGTGCTGGGCCACGCGTGGGACCGCGCGTTCTCCGGCTTCGACGCGCGCTTGCGCAGCGAAGTGTTCAACCGGGCGCACGAGGTCTCGGTGAAGACCGTGCGCCTCATGGAGGCCGGACTCGACCAGTGGTTCCTGTCGGCCGCGAGCCTGCGCAGCCTCACCGAACAGGAGTGGCGACCGCATCTCGGCACCTTCCGCACGCAGATCGAAACCCCGGCGAAGGACACGCTCGAACGCAGCCTCCTCGAGCGCGACGGCGGCATGGACGAAGCCGCAGACCTTGCCGAGGACTTGCGCGCGCTGGGCATCGATCTGGCGGCCATCCGTCGGACGATCGCGGCGGCCTGTCTCGCGACGCCGCTCCCCCCCATCCCGCCCATCCGCGTCGACGCCGATGCCATCCCCCTGCGGCGCGGAGTCATGGACTGGGCGCTGCTCCGCTCGATGCCGCGGGTCCGCGATCTCGTGTTCGGCGTCACGGCGGCGGGGTCTGCCGACTCTGGCGACGACCATCGCATCCCCGCGAAGGTGAAGGCGAGCCGGATGGGACCGCCGGCACGGCGCATGCTCTTCGACCTGATGCAGGCCGCGCACGAGGCGTTCTGCAAGGTCGCGGAACTGCAGGTCACCGAGCGGGTGGGGACCGCCGTGCACCGCGGGACCGCCGCCGAACTCCGGACCCGGGTCGAGGCCCGCCGCCGCGAACTCGACGCCGCGCTGGCCGAGATCGACCGCCGCCATCAGCTCTGCCTGCAGGTGCTCACGCCGATCCGCAAGCTGGTGGTCGCCGGCCAGACCGCCGCCGCCGCCATCGCCGCGCTCGCCACCCAGCACGGAGTGGAAGAAGCGCTCGCCGACGCGGAGGACGTGGTACTGACCCCGATGCCGAGGATCGAGACCGGCCCCCGGGCGCGGATCCGGCGCCGCTGACGTGCCGCCGTTCGGCCGCTGAGCCGGCCATTCCCTGGGCCGCTCCGCGCTTGCGCAGCCGCTGCGGGATCGCAATCGTATGCGGATGCGAGCCTGGCGCGTCGAAGTGTACCCCCGCGAGGGGCTGCCGGATCCCAAGGGCATGGCCGCCGCCGCGGCGCTGCGCGCGCAGGGTCTCGCCGAGGTCGACGCTGTCGCCACCCGGCGCGGCTACCTGCTCGGCGCCGAGTTGACCCGCGAGCAGGTGCAGCAGTTCGCGAGCGAAGTACTCGCCGATCCGGTCGCCGAGGCCTTCACCTGCCTCGCCCCCGATGACGTGGACACGAACCGCACGCGTCGTGTCGCCGTCCAACCGCTGCCCGGAGTCACCGATCCAGTCGCCCAGTCGCTGCGCAAGGCCCTGCGCGACTCGGGCCTTCCCGACGTGCCGACCGGAACCTACGCGCTGTACCTCCTGCCGCAGCGGCTCGACACGGCCGCGCTGGTCGCGGCGGCGAACCGAGGCCTCGCCAACCCCGTGATCCAACGGGTGATGGTCGACAGCGCGCCCGCCGAGCTGCCCGGTGGCGGCGGCGCGGCCGACCTGCGCGTGCACGAAGTCGCCCTCGCCGGCCTCGACGACGCTGCCCTGACGAAGCTCAGCCGCGACGGCGGGCTCGCACTCGACACCAACGAGATGCGCGCGATCCAGGCGCACTACCGGACGCTGGGGCGCGAACCTCGGCGCATCGAATTGGAGACGATCGCCCAGACCTGGAGCGAGCACTGCAAGCACAAGACCCTCACCGGCCGCATCCGGTTCGAAGGCAAGGTCATCGACAATCTGCTGAAGCGCACGATCGCGCACGTCACCAACACGCTGCAGCGCGACTTCTGCCTCAGCGTGTTCAAGGACAACGCCGGCGTCATCGCCTTCGACGACGAGGACGCGGTCTGCATCAAGGTGGAGACGCACAACCATCCCTCCGCCATCGAGCCGTTCGGCGGCGCAGGTACCGGCGTCGGCGGCGTGATCCGCGACGTGCTAGGCACCGGGCTCGCGGCGCGGCCCATCTGCAAC
>CAYQMF010000203.1:0-6189 GCA_964418595.1 uncultured candidatus Brocadiaceae bacterium | reverse complement strand
GCGCAGCACGTCGAGCGGCGCGATCTCTTCGGGGGCGAAGCGGTTGACGCCGACGATGACGTCTTCGCCGGAGTCGATGCGCGCCTGCCGGCGGGCGGCGGCCTCCTCGATCCGCATCTTCGGCACGCCGGCCTCGATCGCCTTCGCCATGCCGCCGAGGGCCTCGACCTCCTCGATCAACGTCCAGGCGCGCGCGGCGAGGTCGTGGGTGAGGCGCTCGACGTGGTACGACCCGCCGAACGGGTCGACCGTGCGGCACAGGTCGGTCTCGTGCTGCAGGATGAGCTGCGTGTTGCGCGCCAGCCGCGCGCTCGCCTCGCTCGGCAGGGCGATCGCCTCGTCGAGGGCGTTGGTGTGCAGGCTCTGCGTGCCCCCGCACGCCGCGGCGAGCGCCTCGAGACAGGTGCGCCCGACGTTGTTGTAGGGATCCTGCTCCGTCAGCGACCAGCCCGAGGTCTGGCAGTGCGCGCGCAGCGCCTGCGACTTGGGGTTCTCGCTGCCGAAGTCGCGCACGATGCGCGCCCACAGCAGGCGGCCGGCGCGGAGCTTGGCGATCTCGACGAACACGTCCATCCCCACCGCCCAGAAGAAGCTGATGCGCGGCGCGAAGTCGTCGATGGCGAGGCCCTTGGCGAGGCCGGTGCGCAGGTACTCGATGCCGTCGGCGAGCGTGTAGGCGAGTTCGAGATCGGCGGTCGCCCCGGCCTCCTGCATGTGGTAACCCGACACCGAGATCGAGTTGAACTTCGGCAGGTGCTGCGCGCAGTAGGCGAACACGTCGCCGACGATGCGCATGGACGGGCGCGGCGGGTAGATGAAGGTGTTGCGCACCATGAACTCCTTCAGCACGTCGTTCTGGATCGTGCCCGTGAGCTGCGCCGGCGCGACCCCCTGCTCCTCAGCCGCCAGGATGTAGAGCGCCATGATCGGGATCACCGCACCGTTCATGGTCATCGACACCGAGACCTGATCGAGCGGGATGCCCGCGAACAGGATGCGCATGTCGAGGATCGAGTCGATGGCGACGCCCGCCATGCCCACGTCGCCCACCACGCGCGGGTGGTCGCTGTCGTAGCCGCGATGCGTGGCGAGGTCGAAGGCCACCGACAGCCCGCGCTGACCCATCGCGAGGTTGCGCCGATAGAACGCGTTGCTCGCCTCCGCCGTGGAGAAGCCGGCGTACTGGCGCAGGGTCCAAGGACGGTCGACGTACATCGTCGCGTAGGGGCCGCGCGTGAACGGCGGTTCGCCCGGCGCGGTGTCGGTGCCGAGGCCTTGGACATCGGCGGCCTGGTAGGCGCTCTCGATCTCGATGCCCGCAGCATTCGCCATCGTGTCGATCGGCAGCGGAGGCGCCGGTGCGCGCCGCAGGGCGCTCGCGAGATCGAGGTGTGCGAAGTGAGGCGCGGGCATCGCGATAGCCTTGCGGTCGCGCGCGGCCGCGCCAAGGACAAAGCAGCGCGATACGCGCACCACCGTATCGGCGGGTGGCGACCCGCGGTCGGCGTCGCGCACCTTGCGACGACCGTGCGCGTCGCCTTCAATCTCGCGCGCCCCGAGTTCTGCCCCGGGGATCACTTCACACCTTTAGGAGAAACCATGTTTCGCTCGCTCTCGACGTCTCTTCTCATCGGCGCGCTCACGCTCGCCCCGGCTCCGGTCGCTGCCCAGTGCGGTGGTCAGGGCGGCCTCGTCCTCGAGGTCATCGCCGTCGGCAACACCGGCACCGTGCCCGGCGCGGAGGTGATCATCCGCGTGACCGGTAGGCCGTTCGAGCTGGTCTGCTTCGCCTGCGACACCGGCAGCGGCGCGACGGTCATCCCCGGCCTCGGTACCCTGTGCCTGCCCGTGACCTCGAACTTCGTCGAGTTCGCGTTCTTCCTGCCGGCCAGCGGCATCGCCGAGACGCGGATCACGCTGCCGACGGAGGCGTCGAGCACCCTGACCTGCTGCCAGGCCATCGGCCTCGACTTCGGTGCGCCCAACAACGTGGCGTTCTCGAACCTGTTCTGCTTCGCGGTCGAGCCGCCGTGCACGAGCGGCGGGTTCGCCGAGGTCGGCTACATCACCAAGTTCACCGGCGTCACCTCGTTCCCCGTGCAGGTGTCATCGGGCGTCGTCGGCAGCTCCGGCGGCGGCGGGTCGCCGGTCACGTCGGTGACCTACGACCCTGTCTCACCGCCGACCTTCCCAGTGAACGACAACGCCGCTGTCTTCATCGAGAACATCGCTCGCATCGGCGACGACCTCTACGTCACGACCCTGGTGCGGGGCGCGGCACCCCTTGTCCACCAGAGTCACCCAGGTCGCCTGCCGAACAATCTCGCGGTGACGGTGACTGTGGGTGCCGCGAGCAACGCGTACAACCCGTTGCACGTCTCGTGCTCGCAGCCTCTCGCGGTGGGGATGGTGTTCGGGCCGCTCACGATCACGACGGCCAAGACGTACCACTGAGTCGCCCGGGCGAGCTGGCGCAGCGCGGCTTTGACCTTGGCCGCGCGCGCCGGATGGCGGAACATGGGCGCTCCTCTCGCTGTGGAGTCTCCCGTGAACCAGATGCTTTCATCGCTTGCCCTCCTCTCCTTCGTACTCCTCGTCCCGGCCTGCGGCGGGAACGCCGACGCCGCACCCGCCCTGCCGCCCACGCCGCGCGGACTCGAGAACATGACGATGGCGATCCCGGCCGACAACCCGTTGACGGCCGAGAAGGTCCACCTCGGCAAGATGCTGTTCTTCGACAAGCGTCTGTCGAGCAACGGCACCATGGCGTGCCAGACCTGCCACCTGCACGAGCACGCCTGGACCGACGGCCAGCAGTTCTCCACCAAGGTGAACGGCGACAAGAACACGCGCAACTCGCCGAGCCTCTACAACGTCGGCTACCAGCCGTACTTCTACTGGGACGGTCGGGCCGCGACGCTCGAGGCCAACGTCGAGGCGGCCTGGAAGGGGCACATGGGCGGCGATCCGGACGGCATGGCGAAGGCACTCGCCGCGATCCCCGCTTATGCCGCCGAGTTCCAGCGCGCGTTCCATGAGGCGCCGAGCGGGAGCAACATGGTCAAGGCGCTGGCGTCGTTCGTGCGCAGCCTGCAGAGCGGTGGCTCGACGTACGACCGCAAGGCGCTGTCGGTCGAGGCCAAGCGGGGCGAAGGTGTGTTCACGGAGCGCTGCGCGTCGTGCCACGTGCCACCGGCGTTCACCGACCACCTCTTCCACAACATCGGCGTCGGCGACGGCAAGGATCCCGGTCGTGGCAAGCAGGATCCGACCAAGGTCGGGGCCTTCAAGACGCCGGGCCTGCGCGGGGCGGCTCAGAGCGCGCCCTACTTCCACGACGGCAGCGTGGCGACCCTGAAGGAGGCAATCACGATCATGGCGAAGGGCGGGATCGACAACCCGAACCTCGATCCGATCCTCACCGCCATGCGGACGAAGCCCCCGGTCACGGAGCAGGAGATCGCGGATCTCGTCGCGTTCGTCGAGTCGCTGCGGAGCACCGAGACCTTCGTGGCGCCGGTCCTGCCGCAGTGACGGTGTGACGCCTGCGCCGATCGTGCTCGCGGCCGAGATGCCGGCGGTGTTCTGGCTCCGGCAGGCGTGGCGCGCGACGCCGGAGCCCGCGCTGCGCGCGACGCGGGTGGAGGCCACGATCCGCGACGGCGCCCTGTGCGTGCGCGCCGACCTCGACGACGAGGACGTGTTCAACACGGCGACCGCGCACAACCAGCGCACGTGGGAGCTGGGCGACGTGTTCGAGATCTTCGCGCGCCGCGCCGATGACCCCGGCTACGTCGAGGTACACGTCACGCCCGACAACGTGAAGCTGCACCTGCGCTTCGCGGACCACGCCCAGCATCGTCGGATCGCTGGCATCGACGAGGTGGCGTGCGATCCGGACGCGATCAGAACGACGGCGACGCGCACTGCCGGGGGCTGGCGGGCAACTGCGGTCGTGCCGCTGGGCGCGGCACCGGGCGAGGAGGTGTTCGTGTCGTTCTGCCGCTACGACGCCACGCGTGGGCAGCAGGAACCAGTGCTCTCGTCGTCGTCGCCGCACCCGGTGCTGTCGTTCCACCGGCCGGAGGAGTGGACGCGGTGTCGGGTGGGCGGGTGACCTACCCGCCCCCGAGCCGCGTGACGATCCCACCCAGCGTCCCGAGCGCATCCAGGTCCTCGTGCAGGAAGCCGACATGGCCCCAGCGCTCGCTGCCTGCGGGCGCGTGGCCGGTGGCGTAGAGGAGGGTCTTCGGCGCTGCCGCGCGCAGCGCGGGCAGGGCAGTGCGCACGAAGCTGCCGTCGCCCACGTCGCCGCACAGGACCGCGATGGGGGCTCGTGCTTGCGCCAACGTCGCCGCCATCGCGGCGGCGTCCGCGAAGCCCGGGTGATCGTCGACCTCGATGCCGGCGAGGCGCAGGAAGTCGGCGGCGAACTCGGCGGCGGCGCGGCGAGCGGCGCCTTCGCCGAACGGCAGGAGCATGGCGCGCGGGCGAACGGGCAGGGCCGCGGCGCGCGCGCGCAGGGCCTCGAACGTACGCGCGGGCCGGGTGTCATCCGCGCTCGCGCCGAGGGGCGCGCGAGGGTCGGCGAAGCGGTTGGCGCCGACGATGACCTTCTCGCCGCGCGCGACCGCGGCGGCGGTGGCGGTGCGCGCCGCAGCGAGCCCGAGCAGCACGTCGAAGGGCGCTTCGGCATAGCCGCCGGCGGCCTCGACTTTCTGGAGCAACTCCCACGCGGCCTGCGCCAGCGTCTTTGTGTGCGCCTCGATCGCGTAGGCGCCGGCGGCGGGGTCGTGCACTCGCGCGAGGCCGGCCTCGTGCCGCAGCAGGTGCAACTGGTTGAGCGCGAGGCGCCGCGCCTCCGCGGGCGCCTGCGGATCGAAGGGGAGCGGCTCGATCTGGTCGGCGCCGCCGGCCGCGGCGGCGAACGCGGCGAGGGCGCCGCGGATCAGATTGGCGTGCGGGTCGATGGTCGTCGAACCGGTGCGATCGGCGCGCGCGAAGAGGCCGCCCGGCGCCGGTGTCGCGCCGAACGCCGCTTGCACGGCGCGCCAGGTCGCGCGCGCGGCGCGGAGCTTGGCGATCTCCGTCGTGAACGCGGTGCCGACGGGGACCGGCAAGAGCAGGAGAGGCGCGGTCTGCGCGGCCGCACCTCCGCATCGCCGCAGCAGTTCGACGCCCGCGGCGAGCGCGAGGGCGAGGGCCGGCGCGGGCGGGAGACCATCGAGCTGCGAGAAGACCGACAGCGTCGCGCGTGCTTGCGGCAACCGCTGCGCCAGGGTGGCGAGCGCCTGCGCGCCGAGCGCATCCACGGGCAGCGTCGCCGTCAGCGCACTGCCGAGCCGGGTTGCCGCCGGCGGGATCTCGCCCTTCGCCAATGCGCGCGGCACGGCGGGGTCGTCGACGCGGACGGACGAAAAGCCCTCGTCCCGGAGCGCCTCGGCGTCGCCGAGCCGGTCGGTCGCCGCCGCCGACTGCCACGCGCGCACGCCGCGGCCGGCGGCCTGCAGGGCCGCCTGCAGGTCAGGATCGCGAGCGAGGTCCGCCGCGCGGTAGAGCGGCTGCCAGGCGAGGCCGTCCTCCGCGCCGCGTTCGCCCATCACATGTTGCGGCGGAACTGCCCACCGACGTGGTACAGGGCCTGCGACATCTGTCCGAGCGAGCAGACCTTGGCGCAGGTCATCAGCGACGCGAACACGTTGCCGCCGCGCATCGCCGCGTCCTGCAGGGCGCGCAGCGCGCCGGCGGAGCGTTCGCCCTGCGCTTCCCACAGCGCCTCGACCGTGGCGATCTGAGCGCGCTTCTCGTCGTCGCTGGAGCGCCGTACCTCCTGCGGGGTCACGAACGGTGAGCCGTCGCGACCGATGAAGGTGTTGACGCCGACGATCGGCAGCTCGCCGGTGTTCTTCTGGTGCTCGTAGAAGAGCGACTCCTCCTGGATCTTGGCGCGCTGGTACATCGTCTCCATCGCGCCGAGCACACCGCCACGCTCCGCCAGCCGCTCGAACTCCTTCATCACCGCTTCCTCGACGAGGTCCGAGAGTTCCTCGATGAGGAACGAGCCCTGCTGCGGGTTCTCGTTCTTCGCCTGGCCGAGTTCGCGGTTGATGATCAACTGGATCGCCATCGCCCGCCGCACCGACTCCTCGGTCGGCGTCGTGATCGCCTCGTCGTAGGCGTTGGTGTGCA
>CAYQMF010000202.1:0-6208 GCA_964418595.1 uncultured candidatus Brocadiaceae bacterium | reverse complement strand
ATGTCGCTGCGCGGCTCGTTCGGCTTGGCCTCGAGCGCGAACTTCAGGTCGTAGCGCTGGTCCTTGGCGTAGGAGCTGAGGAAGTCCATCGACTCGCGGAACCAACGCAGCGCGTCGCGCGGGTCGCGGCACGCGTCGGTCTCGACGCCCTCGCGTCCGCCCCAGAACACGAACACCTTCGCCCCCAGCTCGACGCCGAGGTCCATGGCCCGCATCGTCTTGCTCAGCGCGTAGGCGCGCACACGCGGATCGCTCGCGGTGAACGCCCCGTCGCGGAACGCCGCATCCGAGAACAGGTTGGTCGTCGCCATCGGCACGACGAGCCCGGTGTCCTGCAGCGCCTTCTTGAACTCGCGCACGATCCGGTCGCGGTCGGCGGCACTCGCGTCGATCGGCACGAGATCCTCGTCGTGCAGGTTGACGCCGTACGCCCCCACCTCCGCCAGCAGGCGCACGATCTCGACCGGAGTGAGCACCGGACGCACCGGTCGGCCGAACGGATCCGCGCCGGGGTTGCCGACCGTCCAGAGGCCGAAGGAGAACTTGTCGGACTTCCTGGGCTCGAGCGCACGCGTCATGCGCGCAGCGTAGTGCGCACGCCGCGCGCGCGAAACGACGAGCCGCCTTCCGCCGCGCCGTCAGCCTCCCCCGCCGCTCTCCACGCGCGGGCGCACCACGAGACAACGGCGCACGCCACGGTTCGCGACCGCCTGCACGGTGAACGCCAGCCCGTCGTACTCGACGCGGTCGTTCACCCGCGCCGGCCGCCCGAGCAGCAACAGCACGAGCCCACTCACCGTGTCCGCCTCGGCGTGCTCCAGCTCGAGTCCCAGGTGCTCGCCGAGTTCGTCGAGGCGCACCGTGCCCGCCACCGTCACGCCGCCGTCCGGCTGCTCCGTGAACGCCGGCAGCGCATCCTCGCCCTCGTCGATCTCGCCCACGACCTCCTCGAACAGGTCCTCGACCGTGAGCATCCCGGCGGTCCCGCCGTGCTCGTCCATCACGATCACCATGTGTACCCCGTGCTCGTGCATCACCTCGAGCACGCGGTCGAGGCGCATCGACTCCGGGACGAACGGCACCGCCCGTGCCGAGCCGGCGGTGACGGGAGCGCCGCCGAGCAGGTTCTCGCGGTACAGGCGCTTGACGTGCACCGCGCCGAGGATGTGGTCGAGGTCGCCCTCGTAGATCGGATGCCGCGTGTGCCGCGACCGCCGCAGGATCGCCGCGACCTCGCTCGATGTCGCACCGACCGGGATCCCGATCATGCGCACGCGCGGCACCATCGCCTCCGCGGCGGTACGCTCCGGGAACGCCAGCAGGTCGCGGAGCACCTGCCCGGACGCCGGCGTCAGCGCACCGGCCTCCTCGCTCGAATCCACCACGTCGGCGAGGTCGTCGCTCGTGTAGTAGCCCCCGGCCGACGCCGCATCGCGGCGGATCCGCAGCGCGCGCAGCGCAAGCCCGCTGGCGCGCTCCGTGACGAACACCAGTGGCCACAGCACGGTGCGGATCACGAGCATCACCGGGGTGACCCACAGCGCGACGCCCACCGGCGACGCGAGCGCCACCGACTTGGGCACCATCTCGCCGAGCACGACGTGCAACCAGGTCATCGCCACGATCGCCACCGTGCTGGCGATGCCGTGACTCGCCGCGACGCTCACCCAGCCGGAGTCACCGAGCCAGCCCTGGAGGCCGCTCGCCAGCTCGTGCTCGCCGTACATGCCGAGCCCGACCGTGATCAGCGTGATCCCGAGCTGCACCGTGGCGATGTAGCGGTCCATCGCGCCGGAGTCGTGCAGCAGCGGCCGCAGCCACCGGGCCCGCCGGTTGCCCTCGCTGGCCAGCGCGTCGATCGTGGCGCGCGGCACCGCGATGGGCGCGAACTCCGCCGCCACGAACACCGCGTTGCCGAGCACCATGAGCGCGATCCAGATGCCGACCAGCACGCTATCCATGCGTGGCCTCCCGGCGTGGCGGTCGCACGATCGGGCGGGCGCGGATCGACGTCACCACGTTGCGCAGCACGGCGTCGACCTCGACGTCGACGCCATCGAGCGTGCACGCCTCACCGCGGCGCGGCAGGCGCCCGAGCCGCTCGATCACGAACCCGCTCACCGTGTTGGCGTAGCCCGCCCAGTCGCAACCCAGCACGCGCACCGCATCTTCGAGGCGCATCGTGCCGGGGATGCGCACCCGCCCGTCCGGCAGGCGTTCGACCGCGGGCGTGCCCGCGCCGCCCGGCCGCGACGAACCCACGACGTCCGCGAGCAGGTCTTCGAGCGTGAGCAGCCCGACCATGCTGCCGAACTCGTCGATGACGACGCCCTGCGCGACGTTCTTGCCTCGCATCTCCGCGAGCACGCGCTCCGCCGGCGCCGACTCCGGCACGAACAGCACCGGACGGATCAGGTCGACGAGACCTTCGATCCGCCCGCGCTCGACGTGGCGCATGGCGAGATCCTTGGTGTGCACCGATCCGACGATGGCGTCCGAGTCGCCGCGGTAGACCGGCACGCGCGTGTGATTGCTGCCCATGATCGCCGCCACCACGGCCTCGACGGGCTGCTCCAGGTCGACCGCGAACACGCGGTTGCGCGGCACCATCAGCCGGCGCACGGGCCGCTCCGTGAGTTCGAGCGCGTGCCGCAGCCGGCGCGACGTCGCCGCCTCCAGCACACCTCCCCGCCGACTCTCGTCGACCAGGATCAGCAGTTCGTTGGCGGAGTACGCATGCTCCTGGTTCTCGCCGGGCCGCGGCAGGCGCAGGAGGGTGAGCACGCCGTTCGACGACCACGTGAACAGACGGATGGGGAGCGCGAGGATCGCGAGCCAGAAGCGCACGACCGGCGACGTGGCGAGCGCCACCGGGTCGGGATGCTGGAGAGCGATGGTCTTCGGCAGGACCTCGGCGAAGGCCACCTGCACGAAGGTGAGCACGACGAGGACCGTGGTCACCGCGAGCGAGTGCGCGGCCATCGGCTGCCACGCCCCCAGCTCCACGAACCAGCCGCTCACCGCCTCCGCGATCTGGCCCTCGGCGAGCATGCCGACGCCGAGGTTGGTCACCGTGATGCCGAGCTGGCAGCCGGAGATGTAGCGATCCTTGGCGGCAGCCTGCTCGAGTACAGGCACGAGCGCCTGCGCGAGCCGACCACCGCGTTCCGCGGCCGCGCGCATGCGCCCGCGGCGGACGGAGATGATCGCGTACTCCGCCGCGACGCACACGGCGTTGAGGAGCATCATCAGCGCGACGGAGAACAGGGCGATCGTCATCGGCGTGTTCAGCTCGCGGGCCGGAAGACCTGCACGACCGCCGGGTTGCCCTCCAGGAAGGGCCCACCGAGCAGGTCGATGCAGTAGGGCACGGCGGGGAACACGGCGTCCAGGCACACGCGGATGGCGGCCGGTTTGCCGGGCAGGGTGATGATCAACGTCGTCCCCAGGGTTCCGGCGGTCTGCCGCGACAGCACGGCGGTCGGCACTCCGGCGGCCAACGACGCCCGCCGCATCTCCTCGCCGAAGCCGGGGAGGGTCTTCTCGAACACGCTCGCCAGGGCCTCGGGGGTGACATCGCGCGGCGACGGCCCCGTGCCGCCGGTCGTGCACACGAGCGCGCACCCGGCGCGCGCCAGACGCACCACCTCCGCCGCGATCCGGCCTGCCTCATCGGGCACCAGCACCCGCTCGTACAGGCAAGTGGTCGCCAGGTAGTCGCGGAGCGCGGCCTCGATGGCGGGACCGGAGCGGTCCTCGTAGACGCCTTGGCTGGCGCGATCGGAGATCGTCACGATCCCGATCCTCGGCGGCGACGCGGTCATCGCAGTGCGCCTGTCTTAGCGGCCGCCCGAACGGGGGGCAACACGGCGGTCTCCGTTCTGCGGGGGCACATGGCAGCGGGGAGATGTTGCCTCGCGCGACAGGAGGTCGCACCGTCCGGCCACCGCACGCCCGTCTCGTTCTTCCTCGCCCCCACCCACCTCAAACCGGAACGGCAACATGCACACGTTCGCACTCCCCCTCGCCCTCTCCCTCCTCGCCGCCGTCCTCCCCGCCCAGGAGCAGGCCGACCCCGGCAAGCTGCGCAAGACCGCCGACGCCGCGGTCGCCAGCCAGGACTGGGAGGCCGCGGTGGCCAGCTACCGCAAGCTGGTCGCGGCCGACCCGACCGACGGCCGCGCCTGGCACATGCTCGGCTACTCGCTGCACGCCAGCGGCGACCTCGACGGCGCGCTCGAGGTCCACATCAAGGCCACCGGGTTCCCGGCGGTCGCACCCGTCGCCAGCTACAACGCCGCCTGCGTGCACGCGCTGAGGGGTCGCAAGGAGGAGGCCCTCACCTGGCTCGAGAAGGCCGCGTCGCTCGGCTTCAACGGCGCCGCCCACATCGAGAACGACAGCGACATGGACTCGCTGCGCGACTCGCCGCGCTTCAAGCGCGCCCTGCAGCGCATCGAACAGAACGGCGGGGCGCAGCCCGCGCTCAATCCCTTCACCGTGAGCGCCGAGCGCATGCTCACCCGCTTCGTGCTGTTCGGCGGCGGCAAGTCCGCCGGCGGCGTCTCGATCGCGTACGGTCAACCGGCCTGGAACCCGAAGTACGACGAACTCGCGGAGTCGTCGAAGTTCGAGAACCGCCGGTGGCGCTTCGGCAAGGACGAGTGGACGACCCTGGATGCCAGCGTCCCGCTCAGCATCGGCGGCACGGAGATCCAAGCCGGCGTCTGGTACCTCACCCTGGAGCGGCGCGACGGCAAGTTCGTGATGGCGGTCATCGACCCGGCCACCGTGCACCAGCAGACCATCGACCCGTACGTCGCGCACCTCACCAAGGGCGGGAAGGAAGTGACCCTCGAGCACGGCCGCAGCGACGAAGTCGCCGGCAAGCTCACGATCGAGCTGCAGGCGGATCGCGGCGCGCTCGGCCGCGGCAGCCTCGCCATCGCCTTCGGCCCGCACCGGCTCTCGGCCCCCCTGGAGCTGCGCTACGCCAAGGCCGAGAAGAGCGAGGGGTACGACAAGCGCTGATCCGCGGCGCGGTCGCGGGCTCTACCCGTCGCCGCCGCTCGCGCGGGGCTCCTCGAACCTCAGCGTCGCGCGAAGGTGGCTGCGGTTCAGCTCGGCGATCACGTCGACGCTGATGCTCTTCGGGCAGACCGCCTCGCACTCGTACTGGTTGGTGCAGGCGCCGAAGCCCTCGTGCTCCATGCGAGCGACCATCGAGCGGGCGCGCGCGTCGGTCTCGACCTTGCCCTGCGGCAGGCGGTTGAGGTGCGCGACCTTGGCGCCCACGAACAGCATCGCGGCGGCGTTCTTGCACGCCGCGACGCAGGCGCCGCAGCCGATGCAGGCCGCTGCCTCGAACGCCGCGTCGGCCGCGGTCTTGGGAATGGGGACGGCGTTGGCGTCGGGGGCGTTGCCGGTGCTCGCCGACACGTAGCCGCCGGCCTGGATCACGCGATCGAACGCGGAGCGATCGACGACGAGGTCGCGCACGATCGGGAACGCGCGCGCGCGCCACGGCTCGACCCAGATCTCGGCGCCATCGCGGAAGCTGCGCATGTGCAACTGGCACGTGGTCGTGCCCCGCTCCGGACCGTGCGCCACGCCGTCGATCATCACGCCGCACGCGCCGCAGATGCCCTCGCGGCAGTCGTGGTCGAAGGCGATCGGCTCCTCGCCGCGCTGCACGAGCTGCTCGTTGAGCACGTCGAGCAGCTCGAGGAACGACATGTTCGGGCTCACCCCGTCCATGGGGTAGGTCACCATCTTCCCGGGCTCGCTGCGACGGTGCTGGCGCCAGACGTGCAGGACGACGCGCATCAGCGGTAGCTCCTCGTGCTCGGCTTGACGTTCTCGAACACCAGCGGCTCGCGGTGCAGGACCGCCGCCCCCGCCTCGCCCTGCCCCCACGCCGAGACGAACGCGAACGCCTCGTCGTTGCGCCGCGCCTCGCCGTCGTCGGTCTGGTACTCCTCGCGGAAGTGCCCGCCGCACGACTCCTCGCGCACCAGCGCGTCGCGGCACATCAGCTCCGCGAACTCCATGTAGTCGGCGATCCGGCCCGCCTGCTCGAGCGACTGGTTCAGTTCGGCGCCCGACCCCGGCACACGCAACTCGCCCCAGAACTGGTCGCGCAGCGCCGGGATCTCGGCCAGCGCGGTCTCGAGCCCGGCCCTCGTGCGCGCCATGCCGCAGTGCTGCC
>CAYQMF010000201.1:0-6296 GCA_964418595.1 uncultured candidatus Brocadiaceae bacterium | reverse complement strand
GGAGCCGGCTCTCGACCAGCTCGCTGTCGAGCTTGTTCATCTGGCAGCCGTAGCTGTGCAGGAAGTAGCTGGGGGTCGCGGCCATCGAAGGGGCGCGAGTGTAGCGAGCGCGAGGGCGGGGGCGAGCGCCGAGCCGAGCGACCCCTTGGACAATCCCCACAGAGGGAACGCTCCATGGCGCCGGAGCTGCCGCTACGCTGCGGACCCGATGGTCCAACGCGCAAGCCCTCGCGCCCGTGGCGTCGTCCGCGCCGCTGTGCTGTTCCTGCCGTTCGTGGTCGCCCTGTCGCCGGATCGGAGCGACCCTCGAGCAGCCCAGGACAAGACCGCGCCCTTCCCCCGCCGCGGCGAGTACGTCGACGTCGCGACCTGCAAGGACTGCCACGAGGAGCAGTTCGACGCGATCACCCACGGTGCGCACGCGCCGGTGATCGCGGCCGGTCGCCTGCAGGGCTGCGAGACCTGCCATGGGCCCGGCAAGCTGCACGCCAACCACGCGGACAACGACCCCGAGCTGATCACCCATCCCCCCGCGCTCGGCCGCGGCGTCGTGCAGTTCTGCGGGCGCTGCCACGCCCAAGCGGCGCGCTCGCACGGCGGCGACCTCGAAGGCTTCCTAGCGGCCGGCAAGACCTGCACGAGCTGCCACAAGGTGCACGCGACGCACGGGCCCGCGCCGCATGCGGGAGTCGCGTTCGAGACGCGGCGCGCGCAGGCGGCCAGCGAAGCAACGGCGATCGGCGCGCCGGAGTGCATCACCTGCCATCCGCTCCGCGACGAGCTGCTCGCCGCGAGCGCGCACGCGCACCTCGCGGCAGGCGCGACGGCCGAAGGCTGCGAGACCTGCCACGGGCCCGGCTCGCTGCACGCCGCCACCGGCGGGCTGGCGCGCCTGATCACCCGCCCCGACCGCGCCGGCGATGGCGTCGCCACGTGCCGGAGCTGCCATGAGGACGTCGACGCGGAGGCGTTCCACTGGCGCGACCGGCGCGCGCCCTTCCTGAGCGAAGACCTCACGTGCGCGACGTGCCACACGGTGCATCGGGCGAAGGAACGCGCGACGAGCCGCGCCTCGGTAGTGCCGGCCGCGAGCGCGCCGACCAACGCCCTCTGCGAGACGTGCCACGCGCCCGCGTTCACGAGCCGCCACCTCACCACGCACGCGAGCCTCGGTGCACCCGACCGGCCGCTCGCCGAGGGCTGCGGTGCGTGCCATGGCGGTGCCGAAGCGCACGCGCGCGCCGGCGGGCGCCCCGACCTCGTCGACGCCGTGCGCGACACGCCGGCCGCCGCGCAGCGCGACGTGTGCGGCAAGTGCCACGCCGGCGAGGAGAAGCTGGTGCACGTCGCGGCCGGCGCGCACTTCAAGAACGACGTGGGCTGCGTGTCCTGCCACTCGCCCGCGCCGCCACGCGGCGAGGTGCGCAAGGACGCGGAGCGCCGCTGCGCGAGCTGCCACGTCGCGGTCGCGACGCAGTTCCAGCAGCCCAACCACCATCCGGTGCCGGAGGGCGCGATGGGCTGCAGCGACTGCCACGACCCGCACGGCGCGCGGCCCAAGCTGCGCGACCTCGAGCTGCGCGAGACACGCTGCGTGCAGTGCCACAGCGAGTACGCGGGCCCGTTCGTGTTCGCGCACCAGGCGTCGCGCTCCGACGGCTGCGTCGCGTGCCACACGCCGCACGGCGCGTCCAACAAGCGCCTGTTGAAGCAGCACACCACGCAGCAGTCCTGCCTGCAGTGCCACGCTGACTTCCCGATCTTCCACGACCAGACGCAGGGCGCGCTGTTCACGAACTGCCTCAACTGCCACACGCAGGTGCACGGCAGCAACCACTCGCGGTTCCTGTTCCGGTGAGCATGCGTCGCCCCCGCTTCGCCGTCGCGCTGTGCGCGTTCCTGCCGTTTCTGTCGTTGCCGTTCGCGGCACCGGGGGGCGACCCCGGGACGCGGCCCGCACCCACGCCGACCACGCCCGTCCGCCGCGACACCTGCAACGTGTGTCACCCGGCCGCGGTGAAGGCGCTCGCGTTCACCCCGCACAGCAGCCTCGCCGCCGGCGCCGCGGCCTGCACGAGCTGCCACGGCGAGCAGGGCGAGCACGTGGCGAGCGCGCTCGACCCGACGCAGGCGCTGGTGCGTCCGACGGCGGTGACCGCGGCGGCCTGCGCCCGCTGCCACGCCGACGCGCGCGCGGTGCGCACCGCGGCGCACCCGTGGTCGCCGCAACTCGACCGCACGCCGCGGCCCAAGCTGCCCATCGACCTCGCGCCGCCGCCGCTCGACGTGACCCCCCTGCCGCCGCGCGGCACGCTCGGCTACGAGCTGAGCCTCATGGCGCGCGCCGGCTACCGCTTCGTCAACGTGTTCGGCGCCCGCGAGCGCTACGAGAGCGACCTCAACCTCGACGGCGGCGTGCGCCTCACCGACGTCGACCTGACCGCACGCGGCGGCGAAGGCTCCCTCCTCGATCGCGCCGAGGTGTCGCTGCGCGATCTCGAGGACCCCTCCATGCGCCTGCGCGGCGAGTTCGCGCGCGACGACGCCTTCACCGCCAAGGCCCGCTTCCACCGCGATGCGTTCCTCTACCGCGCCCGCGGTGACTTCCACCGCGTCGACCGGCGCAGCGAGGAGTGGGGCTTCGACCTCGACGTCGAGCTCGGCGAAGACGCCAGCGTGTTCGCCGCGTTCACGCGCCGCCTGCAGGACGGCTTCTGGCTGGCCCGCCGCATCGGCAACCGCAACGTCAACCCGATCACCACCGTCACCGGCGTGTCGAGCCCACGCCAGCACGACTCCGACCACGCCGAGCTGGGCGTGCGCGGCACGCTCCTCGGCCTGCGCGCCACCGCCGCCGTCGACTACCGCGAGGACGGCGACGTGGACCGCTGGGTCTACAGCCGGCCGGCGCCCCAGAACCCGCTGGCCATCGAGAGCGAGGACTTCGAGTCGGCGAGCACGCTGCGCGGACCCGGCGGGCGGGTGAGCCTGGCGCAGACGTTGGGGCCGCTGTCGCTCGACGCCAAGGCGCGGGTGATCACGCTGGATCGCCGCATCCGCGGCAACGGCCGAAGCACGGGCTTCGACATCGCCGAGTTCGAGGCGTCGACGGTGTCGCTCGCGGAAGGCGGCGCGCAGACGTGGCTCGTGGACGTGACCTCGACCTACGAGATGACCGACGACCTCGCCGTCGTCGGCGACCTGCGCTGGCGCGACCACGAAGAAGATCTGCGCGTCGCGCAGACCGACTTCGTCCGCTATCCCACGCTCAACAGCTCGACGACCACGTCGCTCCTGCTCGCGCCGCGCACCGCGCAGCGCACGCTCGAAGGCTCCGTCGGCCTGCAGGTGCGGCCGCACGCGAGCCTCACCCTGCTCGGCGGCTACGGCTTTGCGCGCGAGTGGCTGCGCGTGCCCGACCTCGAGGCCGGCGACGCCGACTACCGGCGCGGGCGCGTGCAGGACGACGGCGTGTTCGCCGACGCGCGTTGGCAGCCGACCGACCGCTGGACCGCGTCTTTCGGCTGGCGCGACTTCGGGCAGAGCGGCCTGCAACTGCACGAGCTGGCCGACGACGACGTGCGCGGCCTCGAGGGCCGGCTCCGCTACCAGCCGGAGCGGTTCTGGGTGGAGGTCTTCACCGACAACCGCCGCAAGACCAACGACGTGTCCGGCACGCGCCTCGAAGCGTGGACCTCCGGCGTCGCGTTCGGCCTCACGCTCGAAGCGGACCGCGAGCTGTGGACCAGCTACGCCTTCACCGACCTCGAGTCGCGCACGCTCACCAACTTCTACTTCGACCCCGTCCCCACGCCGGTGCCGACGCTGGTCGGCTTCGACGGCGAGACGCACACGGTGAGCGCGGGGGCGAAGTGGCCGCTGGCCCGCCGCACCAACCTCGAGCTGTCGGGCGCCTACACCAGCACGCGCGGGACCTTCGACGTGCAGGTGTTCGACGTGCGCGCCGACCTCAGCGTGAAGGCCTGCTCCGCGAGCGACCTCGGCGTGATGTTCCGCCGCGTCGACTACCTGGAGGACGTGCAGCAGAGCGGCGGCCTCGACGACTACGGCGCCTACATCACCTTCGTCTACTTCCGTACCCGGCTCTAGTGCCTGGGCGCGGGCCGCTCACTCCCACTCGATCGTGCCCGGCGGCTTCGACGTGATGTCGAGCACGACGCGGTTGATGCCGCGCACCTCGTTGATGATGCGGTTGCTGATGCGGCGCAGGATGTCGACCGGCAGACACTCCCAGTCGGCGGTCATGCCGTCGCGGCTGCTGACGACGCGCACGGCGATCGCGTGCTCGTAGGTGCGCTGGTCGCCCATCACCCCCACGGAGCGGACCGGCAGGAACACGGCGAAGTACTGCCACAGGTCCTTGTGCAGGCCCTTGGCCTCGATCTCCTCGCGCACGATCGCGTCGGCCTGGCGCAGCATCTCGAGGCGCTCGCCGGTGAGGGCGCCCGGGCAGCGCACGGCGAGGCCCGGGCCGGGGAAGGGCTGCCGGTCGACGAGGCTCGGCGGCAGGCCGAGTTCGCGGCCGATGGCGCGGACCTCGTCCTTGAACAGGTCGCGCAGCGGCTCGACCAGCTCCATGTCCAGGTCGTCGGGGAGGCCGCCGACGTTGTGGTGGCTCTTGATCGTCGCGGTCACGCCGCCGTGCGCGGCCACCGACTCGATCACGTCGGGATAGAGCGTGCCCTGGCCGAGGAAGCGCGCGCGCGGCAGCCGCGCCGCCGCGTCGCGGAACACGTCGATGAAGACGCGGCCGATGGTCTTGCGCTTCAGCTCCGGGTCACTGACGCCGGCGAGCGCCTCGAGGAAGCGGTCGCGGGCATCGACGGTGATCACGTCCATGTGGTACTCGTCGCGGAACAACGCCTGCACGCCCTCGCGCTCGCCCTGGCGGAGCAGGCCGTTGTCGACGAAGACGCAGTGCAGCCGCGAACCGATCGCGCGATGGATCAGCACCGCGGCCACCGACGAGTCGACGCCGCCCGACAGCCCCATCACGACTTCACCCTCCGGCCCCACCTGCCGGCGCACCGCCTCGATCTTGGTCTCGGCGATCCCCTGCGGGTTCCAGTCGGGCGTGCAGTCGGCGATGCCGAGGACGAAGTTGCGCAGGACGAGCATGCCCTGCTCGCTGTGCGCGACCTCCGGATGGAACTGCAGGCCGTAGATGCGTCGCTCGTCGTCGACGGTGGCCGCCACGGGACACGGGCCACTGCCCGCCACCACGGTGAACCCGCGCGGCAGCGCGGTGACGCGATCGCCGTGCGACATCCACACCACGCTCCCCTCGCGCACGCCGTCCAGCAGGCGGCTCGGCCGCGCGACCGCGAGCTCCGTGCGCCCGTATTCGTGTCCGGTCTGATCCGGCTCGACCCTGCCGCCGAGGTTGTGGGCGAGCCATTGCAGCCCGTAGCAGATGCCGAGCACCGGCACGCCCTGCTTCGCCAACGCGACGTCGAGCACCGGGGCGTCCTTCTCGTACACGCTGCGCGGCCCGCCCGACAGGATCACCGCCTGCGGCCGCTGTGCCGCAAACGCCGCCATGGCGCCGGCCGGCGTCGTGATCGTGGAGTAGACGCCCATCTCGCGGACGCGGCGCGCGATGAGCTGGCAGTACTGGGTGCCGAAGTCGACGATCAACACGCCGCCCGCTGCCTTGGCGTTGCGCTGCTTCACATGCCCTCCGCGCTGTAGTTGGGGGATTCCTTGGTGATCATCACGTCGTGCGGGTGCGACTCCTTCAGCGTCGCCGCGCTCACCCGGATGAAGCGCGCGTGCTCGCACAGCTCGCCGAGCGTGCGCACCCCGCAGTAGCCCATCGCCGACCGGATGCCGCCGACGAGCTGGTAGACGAAGTCGGCGAGTTTGCCCTTGGTGGGCACCATGCCCTCGACGCCCTCCGGCACGAACTTGACCTTGTCGCGCACCTCGCCCTGCGCGTAGCGGTCGGCGCTGCCGGCCTCCATCGCGCCGAGCGAGCCCATGCCGCGGATCGCCTTGAAGGTGCGGCCGCGATACATGATGGTCTCGCCCGGCGCCTCCTCGAGCCCGGCCAGCAGGCTGCCGAGCATCACGGAGCTGGCGCCGGCGGCCAGCGCCTTGGCGATGTCGCCCGACGAACGGATCCCGCCGTCGGCGATGATCGGCACACCCTTCGGCGCGGCCACCGCGGCGCAGTCGAGGATCGCGGTGAGCTGCGGCACGCCGACGCCGGTCACGACGCGCGTGGTGCAGATGCTGCCCGGCCCGATGCCGTCCTTCACACCGTCGGCGCCGGC
>CAYQMF010000200.1:0-6365 GCA_964418595.1 uncultured candidatus Brocadiaceae bacterium | reverse complement strand
GTGGCGTGATCCACCGCGACCTCAAGCCGGCCAACGTGCTCGTCGACGGCAACGGTCAACCGAAGATCATCGACTTCGGGATCGCGTGCCTCGCCGACCGCCACGCCGATGTCCGCCGCACGCACACCGGCGAGATCCTCGGCACGCTCGCCTACATGAGCCCGGAACGCCTGGAGGACACACCGGGCGCTGCCGGCACGGCGGCCGACGTGTACGCGCTCGGCGTGATCCTGTACGAGCTGCTCGCCGGTCGTCTGCCGTTCCGGCTCGACGACCTGTCGCCGGCGCGCGCCATCGACCTGCTCCGAAGCGCCGACGCACCGCCACCGTCGCGAGTGCGCGTCGGCTTGCCGGCGGAGCTGGACTGGATCGTGAGCAAGGCGATGGCGCGCGAGTGCGAGCGCCGCTACGCGTCCGCGGGCGAGCTGGGTGCCGACCTGCGCCGCTTCCTGCAGGGCGAGCCGGTGGCCGCGGGTCCGCTCAGCACGACGTACCGTCTGCGGCGGCTGGCGTGGCGGCATCGCGTGCTCCTCGGCGTGGCGGTCGTCGTCTTCGTGGCGGTGACCATCGGCTTCGTGATCGCCGCTGTCGGCTGGCACCGGGTGGCCGAGTCCGAGCGCCTGGCGAGCCGGCGCGCCGCGGTGGTCACGGCGATCAACGAGTTCCAGGGTCGCATCCTGCGCGGCTCCCCCGGCAGCGAGAAGGGCAAGGATATCCTGCTCGCCGACGTGGTCGATGCTGCGGCACGGGAGCTGGAGCGCCAACCGATCCCGGATCCGGTCGTCGAGATCGGCACGCGCAACTCGCTCGGCGTCGCTTACCTCGGTCTCGGCCGGGTCCACGATGCGCAGCGCGAACTCGAGGCTGCCCGTACCCTGCTCACGGAGCACAACCTCGACCCGAACGAAGGCTGGGGGATCCCGGTGCTGACCAACCTCGCTGTCTGCTACGACGGTCTCGGGCGATCGGAGCAGGCGGAGGCGATGACCCGCGAGGCGCTGGCGCAACGACTCGCGCATCACGGCCGGGACCACGAGGCCTTCGCCATCGGCGAGGTCGATCTCGCCGTCCTCCTGAACAAGCGCGGCGCCTTCGCCGAGGCGCTGGATCTCGCCGGCAGCGCGCAGCGCGCCTTCGCGGCGCGCCACGGCGAGAACAGCGAGCGCGCGATCAACGCGCAGGCATTGGTGGCCCAGGCGCTCGCGGGGCTGGGACGGCACGACGAGGCCGACCGCGAGTTCGCGGCGGTGGACGCGCTGGCGGAGCGCGAGCTGCATCGAGACAGCCCGGTCCGGCTCGCGATCGCCTCGGCCCGGGCCGGCTACCTCCAGACGCGGGGCCGGCTTGACGAGTGCGCGCCCGTGTTCGCGTCGATCGCCGCAGCGCGCGAACGCGTGAACGGCCCCACCCATCCGCTCACGCTGACGGCGCACAACAACCTCGCCGTCGTGCACTCGCGACGCGGCGACCACGCGGCGGCGGAGGCGACCTTCCGCAAGCTGGTCGCCGCGCGAGAGTCGCTCGGCATCCGCTCCGGTTTCGACGTGATCGTCACTGGTCAGAACCTCACGCGTTCGATCCGTCTGCAGGGCCGTGCGGCGGAAGCGGAAGCGATGGCGCGCGCGCTGCAGGCGAACGCAGCGTCGAGCCTGCCGGCGGGGCACTGGCTGCTCGGGCTCGTGACCAAGGAGCTGGGCGGCTGCCTGTGCGACCTCGGCCGCCATGCGGACGCGGAGGTGGAGCTCCTGCGCGGGCAGGAGCTGCTCGAGCGCGCGCGGGGCGCGCACGACGCGCACTGCCAGAAGGCGATCGGCGAGCTCGTGGCGCTGTACGAAGCCTGGGGGAAGCCGGAAGCTGCCGCGCGCTGGCGCGGCAGACAGCGGGAGTGAGTCGACGGAAGGCCGCCAAGAAGATGGCGACGACCTGGGAGGCCGTCTCCCGAGCGCGCGCGTGAAGTCAGTAGTTCTCCATCCGTGAGGACACGGTGCCCGACGCACGAACAAGAGTCGTCGCCTCCCGTGGTCGCCGTTGAGCCGCGGCCGCCCACGGCGGCCGTCGGCTCCAACGCAGGCGTGCGGGCCCGTCACTTCGCGGTTGCTTAGTACCCGGCGCTCGCGGGCAGGCGAAGCTCGAGCACACTGGCCCGCCCGGCTTCAAGGTGCACGGTCTGCAACGTGATCCAGTGCGGACCGAACGGGTCGCGGTCGCCGCGCGCCTGGGCTTCTTGCCAGAGCTTGGTCTGCGCCGCCTGGGTCGAGAGGTGCTTGGGCAGGAGACGCAGGGTCACGGTCTCGGCGGTCAGTTCGGTCTCCGACGTGCCGGTGGCGTCCGTGGGCGGCAGGAAGTAGCCCTCCTGGTCGCTGCCGACGAGGCTCAGCCCGAGCTTCGCCACCGGCTCGCCCTCAGGATCCAGCACCGTGACCTTCAGCGTCGCGCTCGCCAGCACGAGCGTTACCGCCGTCGTCTGGTCGCGCGCGACCTGCACCCGCGTGGGGCACCGCAAGGAGACGAACTGACTGTTGCCGCGGAGACGATGCAAGGCGACCTTGTACTCGCCGGCCATCAGGCTCTTGCGGAATCGACCCTCGCCGTCGGTCGTCACGCTCACGGAGTTCCCGTCGGCGGTGAGGGTGACGTTCTCGCTCGCCAGCGGCTGCCCGTTCAGGAGGACCAAGCCCTCGACGGTGCCGGGCAGCAGGCAGATGAGGTCGAGGTCGACCGTCGTCGTCTGGCCGTCGGTGAGGCTCGCCTCGCCGGGCGCGAACGTGCGACCCGAGCCGCTGCCTCGTTCGTTCACGATCATGGCTTCGACCTGCACCCGCCAGACGCCGGGCGGGACGCCATCGACGTCGAACGATCCGTCGTCGGCGATCTGCAGACCGGGCAGGTTGCTGGCGAGGACGTGATCGGCCGGGAACCTGCGACCACCGCCGTCCGAGAGCCCGACCCGCGGACGGTTCCGCTTGCTGAAACCCGCGGTCGCGTCGGCTCCGACCAAACGCTTCAGCTCGGCGAGGGCCTCGGGCGGAACGATCCTGCCGGTGAGGCGAGCGCCGCGGCTCACGCGCACGACGAGCTCGTCGGTCACGTCGAGCCGGATGTCCTGCTGCCGCTGGGGCACGTGTCCTGGTCCGAGCACGCAGACCCCGAGGTTGCGACTGCCGGGCCCGCGCAACCCGACGCGGCCCTCGGCGTCAGTCGTACCTTCGAACAAGATCAGTGCGTTGACGGTGCTCGCGTTCGCCAGCCAATGATCGCGCTGCATCACGAGCCGTGCGTCGTGGAGCGGCGTGTCGAACGGGTCGCAGAGCTGCACGGTGGTGCCGGCCACCGGCGTGTCGGTGCCGGTCACGACGCGCAGCGTGCGGGTGGCCGCCGGCACCGCGCGCAGGTCCATCCGGCGCGGGCCGCGCTCGTGTGCGAACTCCAGAAAGAGCGGCATGAACCCGGTCGATGCCGCGAAGTCGACCAGGAGCAGCCAGTCGCCCGCCGTGAGCCCGGCGATCACCACGGTGCCATCCTCGTGCTTGCCCTGAGCTCGCGCGCGGGAGTCCATGGAGCTCCAGCGGCCGCGGTTCTGTGCGATCAAGCGCACCGTGTAGATCTCCACCGGATGCTGCTGCGGATCGGTCACGCGCAGGGTCAACTCGCCAGCACGGGCGACGCGGAGTTCGACGCCGGTCGCACCCCACTCGACATCCCGGGGTTGCTCCAAGACCTCGTAGCTGTTGGAGAGGGCGAGCAGGCGCGTCGCCTTCTCCGTGTCGTTCTTGTCCCGGCGTAGCTCGAACGTGCCGTCACGTCCGCTCGTGGTCGTGTTCCAGCCACCCCGCCCGGAACGCTCCTCGATGTCGACCCCCGACACCGGCGCGCCGGTCTCGTCGAGCACGCAACCCGTGATCGTCGCCGTCGCCGCCGGCTTCGTGACCACGACCGAGATCTCTTCCAGAGGGCGATCGGCGCGCAGCGTCAGGGTCTTCTGCGACTGGAGTTCGAAGGTCTGCGTGCGCAACTCGAACTCGCCCGGGACCAGCCAGCCGGGTGAAGCGAACGTGCCGTCCGCCCGGCTCACCATCTGGTGTCCCCAACCGGCACCCACGCGGTCGAAGTCGGAGCCGGGGTTCGCGCGGCGCCGCAGCGTCACGTACTCCCTCGCCTGCGGGACGCCGCTGGCGTCGACGACGCGCCCCCTCACGCGCACGCCGGCGGTCATCGCGACGTCGCCGACGTTCGTGTCGGAGCCCGCCGCGAGCGTGGTCCATCTGCCATTCATCGCGCCGCAGCCCTCGCGCGTGACGGTCAGCGCGAACTGGAACGGCGGCGGCGGCCAGAACGCGAACGTGAACGTGCCGTCGACACCCGTGATCACGTCGGGCGGGTCCGTCCACGCCGGCTTCTCGCCGTGGTCGATCAGCCACTGGTCCATGGGGTCGCGGTTCCCCGTCCAGCCGTCGAAGTCGACCTTGCACCCGGCGAGTGGCTGGCCGTCGGCGTCGACGCACCGCCCGCGCAGGATGGCGTTCTTCGGACTCGCGTCGGGCACCGCGGTGCGCTCCGGCGCCGGGGTGGGCGCGTCTTCGGTCGCGGTCTGCTCCGACGTAGCCCGCGACTCCGCAACCAGGGTCGCCGCCTCGGCAGGTGCCGGAGTCTCTGCGGGCGGCGCCGCGTGGACCGGCGCGTCGTCGGCGCGCACAAACAGGAACCAGAAGGCAGCGATGGCCACCGCGAGGCCAAGGGCGCCGGTCACCACGACACGACTCTTCGCTTCCATGCTGCGGAAGCGTAGCGCCGGCGGGTTCCGCCGGGAGGTGCGCCGCCTACGCCACCACCACCCCGCTCGCGATCAGCCCGTCCCGGTCGCGCACGGAGCGATACCCCTCCGCCACCACCGCGTGCCCGACCGGGGCGCGCAGCGACGTGCCCGGGCCGGCGCACAGCAGCACGTCCGGGCACAGCTCGCGCAGCGCGGTGCGCACCGACGCGGAGAAGTCGAAGGTCTCCGTCACCTGCGGGCCGGTCGTGTAGACCAGCAGCTCGTACGGATCGGCCGACCACGGCGTGTGCAGGCGACCGAAGCCGTCGATGAGGTGGACGCGCGGCGCGTGGATCGGCAGGGTCGACAGCTCGCTGCGGGCGTGCTCCGCGACCTCGGCGCAGAGCCTCGTGTGGAACGGACCGTGCCCGGCGAGACGGAAGGGGAAGGCGCGGTCGCCGACCTTGATCTGTGGCAGCCGCCGCAGCAGCTCCGTCACGCCGACCTCCGTGCCGGCGAGCACGGCGTGTCCGCCGAGGCGGATCGACGGCGCGACGAAGTGATCCTCGCCCAGCGCGTTCACCTCCGCGAGCGCGCGCGCGACGCCGTCGACGCGCGCCTGGTCCTTGCGCCAGTCGTCGCCGACCGTGGTCGTGAGCACCTGTCCACCCTGCGCCATCTCCTGGAGGCGCGCCATGGTCACGACGAGGAGCCAGCCATCCATCGGCGAGAGCGCGCCCGCGGCGCTGAGCGCGGTGTACCAGCCGAGCGAGTTGCCGGCGACGCCGAGGATGCGGTAGCGGCGCGCGAGGTCCTCGGCGCTCGCCATGGTCGCGAACCAGATCAGCTCCGCGGCGTTGCGGCCCTGCAGGTGCAGGCTCGGCTTGAACGCCGCGGCGCCGTCCAGCTCGCGCACCGTCGGCTCGCCGCGCGCGCGCCGCGCGGCATCGGCGGCATCGAGCGCGTCGGTCAGCTCCGGCGACTTCTGCAGCCGACCGATGCAGCCGAGTTCGTCCTTCCCGTACGAGCCGCGGCCCGGACACAGGAGCACCGCGGTGGGGCGGAGGTCTTGGTGCATCAGACCTTCGCCTCCACCATCGCGGTCGCGGCGGCGACGATGTCGTCGGTCTGCACGAGCATCAAGTTCGCCGCCGGGCCGAGCGGGATGTAGCTGTCCTTCGCGGCGATGCGGCGCAGGCGCACGCCCTCGAGGTCGGGATCCTGCGCCAGCTCCGCGAGGATGAGCGACGACGGCCCGCCCGCAGTGGCGCGGCACTCATCGACCACCAGCATGCGGCCGGTCTCCTTGGCGTGCGCGCGCAGTTGCGCCCACGGCAGCGGCGCGAGCCAGCGCAGGTCGAAGACGCGCGCGCGCACGCCGGCGGCGCGCAACGCGCGCTGTGCCTGCAGGCTCATGCAGAGCCCGTTCGCCCAGCTCACGATCGTGAGGTGATCGCCGTCGGCGGCGCCGTAGGTCGCACCTTCACCGAGAGGCGCAAGCTCGTCCGGCGGCGGGTACGCGCACTGCCAGAGGTTGTCGCCCTTCTCGTGCAGGTCCTTGGTCATGTAGAGCGCGATCGGCTCGAGAAAGACGACGACCCGCCCGTCGACC
>CAYQMF010000199.1:6039-6482 GCA_964418595.1 uncultured candidatus Brocadiaceae bacterium | reverse complement strand
CGACGATCTCCTTGCGGCCGGTCGTGAAGCCGCCCGACGCGCCACCCAGCGCCTTGCCGAACGTCGACGTGATGATGTCGACGCGGGCCTGGACCTTGTGGAACTCGGGCGTGCCGCGCCCGGTCGGGCCGAAGAACCCGGTCGAGTGGCTGTCGTCGACCATCACCAGCGCGTCGTACTTCTCGGCGAGGTCGCAGATCTGCGGCAGCTTCGCCACGAAGCCATCCATGCTGAACACGCCGTCGGTCGCGATCAGGCGCGTGCGCGCCCCCTTGGCCTCCTGCAGGCAGCGCTCGAGTTCCGCCATGTCGCCGTTCTGGTAGCGGAGGCGTTGCGCCTTGCACAGGCGGATCCCGTCGATGATCGACGCGTGGTTGAGCGAATCGCTGATGATCGCGTCGTTCTCGCCGAGCAGGGTCTCGAACAGCCCGCCGTTGGCGTCG
>CAYQMF010000199.1:4127-6029 GCA_964418595.1 uncultured candidatus Brocadiaceae bacterium | reverse complement strand
GTCCTGTGTGCCGCAGATGAAGCGCACGCTCGACAGTCCCAGCCCGTGCGAGTCCATCGCGCGCTTGCCGGCGGCGATGAGGTCCTTGTCGTTGGCGAGCCCGAGGTAGTTGTTCGCGCAGAAGCACAACACGCTGCGCCCGCGCACGCGGATGGTCGCGCCCTGTGGTCCCTCCAGCACCCGCTCGGCCTTGTAGAGACCGTTCTGCCTGATGTCGTCGAGTTCGGTACGGAGACGTTGCTGGACGGAGGCGTACATGACGGCGGCGATCTTGCCCGGGCCGCTGCGCGCGCGGAACCCGAAACACGGGTCTCGGGCTCTGACCGTCGCTACCATGCCGCGCATGGTGCGGCGTGACGCGGCGGTGCTGGGCGTGGCCCTGTGGGCGGGGATGGCGCTCTGCGCGTGTGCGGGTGCTCCGGCGCCCGTCGACCCGATGGCGCCGCGGCCGGTGGTCGACCTCGCGCGCTGGCGCGTCGACGCCGGCGATCGGCTCGTCGGACACGTCTTGCACAAGGAGATCCGCGACCCGGCCGGGCCGATCCGGTTCTTCCATGTCGAGAACCCTGCCGGCCAGTGGCTCGGCCACGTCGACACGGCCGGCCGCGTGTACCGGCGCGAAGTGTTCGCGACGACGGAGGCCTTCCTCGGCATCTATCCGATGGACAAGGCGCTCGAGCTCCTCTACGACGAGGCCGGCCCGCTGCGGATGACGCCCGCGCCCGTCCAGCCGCCGCCCGGGCGCCGCCCGCACGAGGCTCCGCCAGGCGCTCCCGACCGATGACCGAAGCCGCCCCAGCCCCCGCTCCCGAACCGGCCCGCCGGCCGGTCTCCGCCTCCAAGGTGGAGATGACCGAGATCGTCTTTCCCAACGACGCCAACCCCCTGGGCAACGCGATGGGCGGTCGGGTCATGCACTGGGTCGACATCTGCGCCGCGGTCGCCGCGGGCCGGCATGCGCGCACGCCCGTGGTCACTGCGAGCGTCGATCAGATCGACTTCCTGCGCCCGGTGCCTGTGGGTGGGGTGCTCGTGCTCCTGGCGTCGGTCAACTACGCGCACCGCACCTCGATGGAGGTGGGGGTGAAGGTGTTCTGCGAGGACCGCCGGTCCGGTGAGCGGCTGCACGTGGTGTCCGCGTACCTGACCTTCGTGTCGCTGGCGCCGGAGTCCGGTAGGCCCACGCCGGTGCCGGTCCTCGTGCCGGAGACCGCAGACGAACTCCGGCGCTTCGCGGCGGCGAAGGGTCGGCGCGAGGCACGGGTCGCCCGCCGCAAGGCCTGATCCTCGACTCGGTTGCGAAATTCCCCCGGCAGCCCAGCGTGGGAGCGCACCCCGACGCTAGATTCCGCCCTCCCGTGACCGAGAACGACCCGCTCCTCCAAGGCTTCTCTGCCAAGGCAATCAAGGCCGTGCGCGAGGCCGAAGCCCTCGCGCAGCGCCTCGACGACAAGTCGGTGGCGACCGGACACGTGATCTACGGTCTGACCCTCGACCGCAGCGTCCTGCTCGCGCACATCTTCCAGGACCTCAACGTCGACGCGGAGATGTTCGCCCAGTACGTCCAGAGCCTGCCGCGCGAGCCCGAGTCGCCCGACGCGACGGTGTTCAACCGGCACGTGCTCACTGTGTTCGAGCGCGCCCGCGACTTCGCCAAGCACCTCGCCACCAAGCACCCGGGGAACAAGGAGGTGCTGCCGGAGCACCTCGCCGTGGCGATGATGTCGGTGCGCGCCGGCTCGTGCTTCGAGACGCTGAAGGAGTTCAGCGTCGAGCCCGACTACGTGGCGATGCTGATCGCGGAAGCGATGGGCCTCGAGGAATCGGACATCCCCGAGTGGTTTTGAGCCGCTCCGCCCCAAGGGCGGACCGGCTCAAGCATCTCTGGAGCCGTCGCAACGC
>CAYQMF010000199.1:0-4027 GCA_964418595.1 uncultured candidatus Brocadiaceae bacterium | reverse complement strand
TCGGCCCCGCTGCGCCGTCTTGGCGGCCGCTCCGCCCCAAGGGCGGACCGGCTCAAGCATCTCTGGAGCCGTCGCAACGCGGGGCACCGTCCTCGACGCGGCGACGCATCGGCCCCGCTGCGCCGTCTTGGCGGCCGCTCCGCCCCAAGGGCGGACCGGCTCAGTGCCGCCGACGCTCCGCCTCCAGCTCGGTGATCTTGGCGATGAGCTGCTCCGGGGTGCGCACCACCGCCTTGGTCGACCTGCCCACGGACAGGTACACGACCGGGGCCTCACGCACCTCGTACCCGCTGCGCTCGAGCAGGATCGGGTCGAACTGCGGATCGAGCATCTGCACCATGCGCGATGGCACGTAGGTCGACAGTGACGCGCGGCGCAACGCGTCGGCGGCTTCGCTGTCGCGATGGCCGACGATGGTGATGAGCAGCGGCTCGTAGAACACGAGGTCGACGGCGCGCGCGAAGCCGGCCACGTAGTACCCGTACTCCTTGTAGTCGCCGGCGAAGCACTCCAGCGTGCGCAGCGCCTCGTCGTGGAACTCGCTGCGTCGCGACAGGACCGCGAGGCGCACGAGCGACTCCGCCATCACTCCGTTCTCGAGGATGCTGCGGTTGCGGCGCCGCATCGACCCGGTGTACGCGGGCTCGTAGCGGGTGTCGTAGAAGCCGCCGCTCGGGGCCCGCTGCCGCTTGATGGCCAGCTCCGCGATCGCCTCCGCCGGCAGCAGGTAGTCGGCATCGCCGGTGTGCTGCGACGCATCGACGAGGGCGCGGATCATGTAGGCCTGGTCGGCGAGCATGCCCGGCAGGTGGTAGGTGCCGTCCCAGTAGTGGTAGACGCCTGCATCGCGCTGCCCGCTGTTCAGCAGGACCATGTTCTCGAGCACGAAGGTGAGCGCGCGCATCGCGTGGTGGCGGAGCTCGGCGCGGTCGAGCGTGACTGCTGCCTTGAGCAGGGCGCTCACCGCCATCGCGTTGCCGTGGGCGTAGATGGTGCGATCGAGGCGCGGGGGCTCATGCCCGGCGCGGGCAGCCTTGTCGAGCTGGTAGTACTCGGCGTCGGCGTCGCGGCTGCCGCGGAAGGCACCCGTGTCCGGGTCGAGCAACGATCCGAGCAGCCAGCCGACGATGCCTTCGGCGGTGCGACGGAAGGCGCGGTCGCCGAACACCTGGTACGCCTCCAGGTAGTTGCGCAGCAGCATTGCGTTGGCGTCGAGCACCTTCTCGTAGTGCGGCGTCTGCCAATCGGGCGTGCTCGAGTAGCGGAAGAACCCGCCGTCGACGCTGTCGTGGATCGCGCCTTCCATCATGCGCACGAGCGTCGTGCGCACGACCTCGCGCATGCGCTCGTCGCCGAGCTTGGCCACGCGCACGAGCGCGAAGTCGATCGCTTCGGGGTGGGGAAACTTGGACGCCTCACCCCAGCCGCCGTGCCGGTGGTCGTAGCGCTCGAAGATCGCGTCGGCGACGTCGTCGACCATCGCCATGCGGAGCGCGCCGCGGGTGGCGGTGGCGCGCTCGTCCTCGGCCTTCTGCGACAGCAACTTCTGCAGGCCGCGCTCGATCTCGCCGCGCTTGTCCCGATAGAACGCGGCGACCCGGCGGAGGCGCGCGACCAGTTCGGGACCGGACAGGTAGCGATCGTTGGCGATCAGCTCGCCGTCGGGGGTGAGGTAGGCGAGGGTGGGCCAGCCACCGCTGCCGTACCGGGTGTTGACGTCGGGGCGCCGTTCGGCGTCGACCAGGACCGGCACGAAGCTGTCCTGCACCAGCTCGACGACTTCCGGGTCCGCCAGCCCGGTGGCGAGGAGCTCGCGGGAGTGCGGGCACCAGGAAGTGGTGAGCACGAGCAGGACCGGGCAGTCGGCGCGGCGGGCGCGCTCCAGGACTGCGGGCTCGAACTCGTTCCACTCGATCTTGGTCATGTCGTGAGCCGGGTCGAGCCCGGCGTCGGGCGAGGGGGGATGCGGGCGGGCCCCTGCGTCGACGCACGCCCTACGTCGACGTTTCAGGCGCGGGTCATTGAGTCGCGGGGGTGGCCGCGTCGCTCGCGTTCGCCGGCTGGAAGGCCACCCGGCGGGCGTCCGCCCACAGGTCCTCGAGGCCGTAGAACTCGCGCGCGTCCGCCAGGAACACGTGCACGACGACATCCCCGAAATCGAGCAGCACCCAGCGGTTGTCGGCCCCGATCCCCGAAGCGCGCAGCGGCGGATGGCCGCGGTGCTTCATCTGGAACTGCAACTCGCTACCGAGCGCCTGCGCATGGCGCGGGTTGCGGGCCGTCACGATCACGAAGTAGTCCGCGATGCCCAGCGATCGCGACATGTCGAGGATGGTGATGTCGGTGCCTTGCTTGTCGTGGGCGAGCTGGGCGAGATCCTGTGCGAACTCGATGGGGTCGATGGTGCATGCCTCCAAGAGGTTTCGGTCGCGCCGAAGGATACCAGAACCCGCGGGGTGGGTGGGCGTGCCCACTCCGCCGGCGCCGCGACCTCGCGCCGAAGCCTCGTTCGCGTCGGCCCCATCCCGACGCGGATCGACCGTTCAGCGGAACAGGGGCAGCGCGAGGACCGACGCGATCGACATCAGCTTGATGAGGATGTTGATCGACGGACCCGCGGTGTCCTTGAACGGATCGCCGACGGTGTCGCCGGTCACCGCGGCCTTGTGCACGTCGGAGCCCTTGCCGCCGAGGTTGCCGGCCTCGATGTACTTCTTCGCGTTGTCCCAGGCGCCGCCGGCATTGGCCATGAACATGGCCATCATCACGCCGGAGCCCAGCGAGCCGGCCAGCAGGCCGCCGACCGCCTCGCGCCCGAACGTCAGGCCGACGAGGAGGGGTGCTGCGATGGCGAGCAGGCCGGGGGCGACCATCTCCTTCAGCGCACCCTTGGTGGAGATGCTGACGCAGCGCTCGTAGTCGGGGCGGGCGTTGCCGTCCAGCAGGCCCTTGATCTCGCGGAACTGCCGGCGGACCTCTTCGACCATCGCGTTGGCGGCGCGGCCGACGGCACGCATCGCCATCGACGAGAACAGGAACGGCAGCATGGCGCCGATCAGGAGGCCGATGGTGACGTTGGGGTGCGCCAGGTCCATGACGAAGGTGGCGCCGGCCTTGGTGTCGTAGGTGTTGAACAGTGCGAGCGCGGTCAGCGCGGCGGAGCCGATCGCGAACCCCTTGCCGATGGCAGCGGTGGTGTTGCCCGTGGCGTCCAGTGCGTCGGTGCGCTTGCGGACCTCCTTCGGCAGCTCCGACATCTCGGCCATGCCGCCTGCGTTGTCCGCCACCGGGCCGTAGGCGTCGACGCCGAGCGAGATGCCGAGGGTCGCGAGCA
The DNA here is from genome assembly GCA_964418595.1 of uncultured candidatus Brocadiaceae bacterium. Taxonomy (GTDB): domain Bacteria; phylum Planctomycetota; class UBA1135; order UBA1135; family UBA2386; genus CAYQMF01. The sequence continues at coordinate 693 of CAYQMF010000199.1, read as the reverse complement.
TGCCGACCGCGGCCACGCACACGCCGTACACGCCTGCCCACGAGTTGCAGAAGTAGACCGACACCGCGATCAGCAGCACCGGCGCCCAGGTCGACGCCATGCCCAGCCCGAGGCCGGCGATGATGTTCGTCGCCGCGCCGGTCCGGCTCTGCTCCGCGACCTGCTGGGCCGGGCGACGCTGCTCGGAGGTGTAGTACTCGGTGATCTTGCCGATGAGCACGCCGCTGAACAGGCCGAGGATCACCGCGCCGAACACGCCCCACTCGCTGACGGCGATGCCGTCGACGACCGGGCGCGGTTTGATGAAGAAGGTTGCCGCGGCGACCAGGAACACCAGCACCACCGACGACGAGGTGAGGCCGCGGAAGAGTGCGGCGGCGAGCTTGCTCTCGTCGTCGGCCTTGACCACGAAGAAGCCGAGGAAGGAAGCGACGATGCCGAGTGCCGACACCGCCATGGGATAGGCCATGAGCGAGAAGGCCTCCTCCGCGTTGCTGCCGAGCGCAGCGCCGAGCACGACGGTGGAGAGGATCGCGCCGACGTAGCTCTCGAAGAGGTCGGCACCCATGCCGGCCACGTCGCCGACGTTGTCGCCGACGTTGTCGGCGATGGTGGCGGGGTTGCGCGGGCTGTCCTCCGGGATGCCGGCCTCGACCTTGCCGACCAGGTCGGCGCCGACGTCGGCGGCCTTGG
>CAYQMF010000198.1:0-6566 GCA_964418595.1 uncultured candidatus Brocadiaceae bacterium | reverse complement strand
AATTCTTCCTTGGCCATGTTGAGTCTGTACTCCGTCAGCCGCGTGGCGTGCGGATCGTGAGTTTCGGGGTCGTGCTTGATGTGGAGCTGCTGCTGGGACTTGAACCCAGGACCTCCTCCTTACCAAGGAGGTGCTCTACCGCTGAGCTACAGCAGCAAGGGGATGGGACGAGGGGAAGCAAAGAACGCCTGGAGCGGGTAGAGGGAATCGAACCCTCGTCACCAGCTTGGAAGGCTGGAGCTCTACCATTGAGCTACACCCGCAACAACTTGTCGCGATCGTCGGGTCCGGCCGATCATCCGATCCGACCAGGCGGGGTCCACCGGGGTCAGCTTGTGTGCTGGTCATCTGGTGGGCTGGTCATCTGGTGGGCAGAGCGGGATTCGAACCTGCGTAGGCGTAAGCCACCAGATTTACAGTCTGGCCCGTTTGGCCGCTTCGGTATCTGCCCGTCCTGTCGGAGCGATGATGAGTCGGAACGAAGATCGACCTTCCACTCGTGGCCGACGTGCTTGCGCGCTCCAGAGGTGATGCACTCGAGGTGGTGGACTCGCCGCCGCTCCTCAGCCATCGAGCTGAGCTAGCGGTGGGACTTGAACCCACAACCTCCAGATTACAAATCAGGTGCTCTGCCGTTGAGCTACGCTAGCGCCGGCAGGCCGCGTCGGAAGGAGGGGGGAAGATAGCTACCCCCCCCCGCCGGTCAAGGATCCGGCGGCGCCTTTTTTGCGGTCCCGAGCGTGTGCGCGCGCGCCGCCAGCTCCGCGTGCCGCGCTTCGACCTCCGCCAGCGTCTCGCCGCCGCATCGCGCGAGCACGGCGTCGGCGAGCACGAGCGCGACCATCGCCTCCGCGATCACGGAGCACGCCGAGATCGCGCACACGTCGGAACGCTCGTGCGCCGCCGACTCCGCCGCGCCGCTGGCGAGGTCGACGCTGGCGAGCGGCCGGCGCAGGGTGGAGATCGGCTTCATCGCCGCGCGCACCACCACCGGCTGGCCGTTGGTGGTGCCGCCCTCGAGCCCCCCGGCGCGGTTGCTCGCGCGCCGCAGGCCGCCCGCGTCGGCCGGCAGGATCGCGTCGTGCACCGCCGAACCGCGACGTTCGGCCGCCCGGAAGCCGAGACCGATCTCGACACCCTTGATCGCGGGGATGCTCATGAGCGCCGCGGCAAGCCGGGCATCGAGGCGTTCCCCCCACTGCAGGTGGCTCCCGACGCCGGGCAGGACCGAGGACGCGTGCACTTCGACGATGCCGCCGAGGGTGTCGCCGTCTGCGGCCGCGGCCTGGACGCACGCCAGCATCGCGGCGTCGGCCGATGGATCGAGCGTGTAGAGCCGACTCGCGTCGCGCACGGCGCGCAGATCGGCGACGCGCTGCGCGATGGCTTCGCCCGGAACGTCCTCGTCCAGGGCGGCGGTCTCGACCCGACGCACGAACCCCAGGACCGTGGTGCCCAGGTGCGCCAGGAGCTGCGCACACACCGCCCCCACCGCCACCCGCGCCACGGTCTCACGCGCCGACGCGCGCTCGAGGGTGCTCCGGATGTCGTGGTCGCCGTAGCGGTAGCACCCCGCGAGGTCGGCGTGTCCGGGGCGCGGACGCGCGAGGTCCGGCATCTTCTCGATCGAGGCGTCGCGGTTGCGCACGACCAGGGCCAGCGGGGATCCGATCGTCCGCCCTTGGCGCAGCCCGCCGAGCACGTCGGCGCGATCGGCCTCGATGCGCTGCCGGCCGCCGCGGCCAGCGCCGCCCTGCCGGCGCGCGAGTTCGGCGTCGATCGCCGCGAGGTCCAACGGCAGGCCACGCGGCAGGCCCTCGAGGATCGCCACCACAGCCGCGCCGTGCGACTCGCCGGCGGAGCGGAACGACAGGCGGCTCAGCCAGCCGTCCATGGCGCTCAGAACGACGTCGCGCGATCCGCGACGGCCGGCCGCCCGCGCGCGGTCGCGAGCGCCTGATCCGCGAACTGCAGCACGTCGAAGGGCTTGCGCAGCATGCCGCGCACGTTCGACGAGCGCCGCAGGCGTTCCTGGATCGCGGCGTCGATGTAGCCGGAGACGACGAGCACCGGCGGCGCCACCGGAAGCGCCTCCAACTCGCGCAGGAGGCCCTCGCCGTCGAGCACCGGCATGTCGAGGTCGCACACCAGCAGATCGACATCGCCGTCGCGCAGCCGCGCGAGCGCCGCCGCGCCGTTGTCGACGACCTCCGTCCGCGCCCCGCGCAGACGCAGCACTTCGCCGAGCAGGTCGCGCACGTCGACGTCGTTGTCCGCGATCAGCACGAGCGGCGGGGAGGCTTCCATGGTCGAGCCGGATTATGGAGCGTCGTCGAGGGGCTGCAACCAGGAGACATCCTCGAACGCGACCTCGAGCCGCATGGCGCCGACCTCGAGTGACAGGATCTCGCGCACGCGATCGATCTTCTTCACCGTGCACCGCCGGCGCAGGTGCGGCACCCACACGACCGCGTCCTTGCGCAACGCACCGAGGAACTGCATCCGCCGCCGGTGCAGGGACGTGCCCTTGAGCAGTCCCTGCAGCGTGTCGAGCAGGGCCTTGGCGCGGCCCGACCATGGCTGAGGGGCGTTGGCGAACTCCTTGAGCGGCGCCTCGAGCAAGAGGCGCGCGGCGCGCAGCTCCGCGTCGACGAAGTTGCCCGCCTCCTCTTCGAGCCACGCCCCCTTCAGGTCTGCGTCGGCGAGCTTGGCGCGTGCCTTCTGCTCCGCCGCCTCCGCCTGCAGGGTCAGTTCGCTCGAGCGGCGGCGGTCGGCCTCGGCGTCGGCGCGCGCGGCCTGCACGCGTTCCACGACTTCCTCGACCGTGCGCGACCGCTTGCCGAGCACGGCGCGTGCGCGCGACACGATCGCCTCCGGCATCCCCACGGAGGTCGCGATGTCGAGCGCGTGGCTCGCGCCCGGCACGCCCACCACCAGCCGATAGAGCGGCTTGAGCGACGCGCGGTCGAACGCCATCGATCCGTTCTCGGCGCCCTTGTGTTCGTAGGCGAAGTCCTTCAGCCGGCCGAGGTGCGTGGTGACCACCGCGAAGGTCGCACGCGCCGAGAGCGCTTCGAGCACCGCGTAGCCCAGCGCGCCGCCTTCGTCCGGATCGGTGCCCGCACCCAGTTCGTCGAGCAGGACCAGGGAACGCTCCGTCGCGAGGTGCAGGCAGCGCGCCAGGCGCTTGACGTGCCCGGAGAACGTCGACAGGTTCTGCGCGATCCCCTGCTCGTCGCCGATGTCGACGAAGACCCCGTCGAGATACGGGATCTGCGAGCCGGCGGCGGCCGGGATCGGCAGCCCGCACAGCGCCATCACCGCGAGCAGGCCCACGGTCTTGAGCGTCACGGTCTTGCCGCCGGTGTTGGGCCCGGTCACCACCAGCAGCCGGTACGGGTCGCCGAGCGCGAGCGCGAGCGGCACCACGTCGGCGCTGCGCTCGCGGCCGAGCAGCAGGGGATGGCGCGCGTCGACGAGCCGGATCGCGCCATCGGCGACCACCGGCACCGCCACGAAGCCGTCGTCCCTGATCAGCCGCGCCGCCGCGCACGAGAGATCGAGCGCCACCAGCGCCTCGAGCGCCTGCTCGACGTCGCGCCGCACCTTGCGCAGCCCGCGCAGGATGTGCGCGAGCACCACCTGGATCTCGTGCTGCTCGGCGGCGCGCGCGTCGGAGAGCCGGTTGGCGGCGTCGACCACGCCGGGCGGCTCGATGAAGAGCGTCTGCCCCGACGCGCTGCGGTCGTGCAGCACCCCCTGCACCTTGTGCCGATGCTCCTGCCGCACCTGGAACGTCGGCCGGCCGTGCCGCCACGACGGGTCGGACGACACGAGGTAGCGGCGGATGCCCTCGTTGGCGAGGAACGTGCGCACCGCCGCGTGCACCGCACTCTCGGCGACCTCGATGTCGGCGCGCAGCTTGCCGAGCTTGGGCGACGCGGTGGTGAGCACTTCGCCGCGGTCGTCGAGCACCTGCTCCATCTCGCCGGCGATGTCGGCGACGCGCGGGAAGGTCTCGCCGAGCCTCGCGAGCGCGGAGCCCATGGGTTCATCGCCGAGCCACTTCTTGCAGCGCACCACCGCGCGCAGCAGGCGCATCAGCTCGGCGAGTTCCTTCGTCTCCGGCGTGTGCTCGTTCGCGTAGAACGCCCACAGCCACGAGCGCACCTCGACCACGCCCGCGAACGGCGGCACCTCGCTGCGGCGCGCGCGCGCGGCGAGTTCGACCGCCACCTGCAGGCGCGCGTTCGCCGTCGCCGCGTCCTCGGCCGGCGCGAGCGCCGCCACCGCCGTGCGCCCCAGCGGCGTGACGAGGCGCGCCAGCAGGAGCTGGCGGACGGCATCGAGTTCGAGGGCGTCGGTGTCGTAGCGGGAGGTCACGCGCGCGCGGAGTGTAGCGAGGGCGGCGCGGGAGCGCGGGATGCGGTGACCGCGGAGCCGGGGAATCGTCGCGCCCCGAAGCGTCAGCGACTCGCCACGCGTTGGATCGTCATGGACGCACGCGGCTCCTTGGACGGCGTGTACTGCTGCTCCATCCCGGACACCGCAGCGTCGACGAACTTGCGAATCGGGACCTCGATCCGGCAGGGATTCGGCCCGTAGGATGCCTCTGCCACACGGACGACTCCCCGCAGGCGGTTCCACCCCCTGTCGATGATCTCGACGATGCGATCCGTCGTGACCCCGTTGCTCTCCAGAGTCTTGCGATCGATCTCGATGTCGATCGCCTCCCTCGTGTTGTTGACGGCAATGCAGGGAACCAGTCCGACGACGGTCGCAGCCCCGAACACCCACCCGAACACGCCGACCTGATACAGATCGACGCGGCGCGACTGGCCGTCGGCACCAGAGACGGTCTGCAGGTACTTCACGCCGTCGGGCAGGACGACATCTGCCTCGACGCTCGTGCAAGCCGTCGAAAGGGAAAGGACGAGGAAGGCCGCCAGCGATGGCAGAGCACAGGGCTTGGGAGAAGGCTTCATGTTGTCGTGGTGTCGTGACACGGGAACGGAGGAACGCACGCGACGCGTGCTCGCGACCGCAGAGCAACGGTCACGAAGCTCACAGCGCCGACGCGCAGGTTCCGTTGCAGGAGAGACCCCGATCGAATGTGTTCGGGCTCTCCACGCGCTCACGGCCTCCATGGCAGACGGGGAGCCAAGGGGTCATGGCGTGCGAGCCGAACGCCCGATCACCGCGTGCAACGCACGAGACCGCGCGGCGCTAGCCGGCCTGTGTGCGGCGCCGATCCGTTCCGGCGACCCCGCACCACGTGTCGCCCCGAACCCACCGGCCATGCCCAACCTCGCCAACGTCGTTTCGCTGACCCTGGTCATCCTGCTTGCCTCGCGTCTGCCAGCGCAGACCGAACGCCCCCTCCCGCTCACCCCCAACCTGCTGACCGACGGCGCGCCGGATCTCGCCAAGGTCGAACAGGCAGCGAAGGGAGCCGGCAGCAAGCCCGTGCGCGAAGCCGACGACTTCATCGCCTTCTGGCGCATCCATGCACGCAAGGAGGTCCTGGGCACGCTCGCCCGGTCGATGCGCGTGTGGGAGAAGGACGCCGCCACGATCGCCTCCAACCGCCGGCAGATGCAGGTCCACCTCGACCTCGGCGAAGCCGCCCGCGCCGCCGACCTGCGGGTGTCCATCGCCGCGCAGGAGGAGCGACTCGCCGAGTTGCGACGCAAGAACCTCACGGCGAACGCACTCGCGAGGGGGGCGAGCAACGCACTCCTCGCACGTTGCTTCGTCGACCTGGCGACGACACCGAATCGGAGGCCGCGGCGCAACTCGTACGACGGCCCCAAGGTGCAGAACGGCGAGTACCGCGCCCTCGCCTTCGAGCAACTCAAGGACCGCATCGTCGAGCATCTGGCGAAGGAACCGGTCCAAGACGGCGTGCGCCGCGTGGCCATGGACCTCCACGCCTGTCTCCAGGGAATCACGGAGGCTCTCTATCGCGGAGATGTCGCTGACGCCCAGAAACACTGCGACGCGGTGACGGCGTGGGTCCTCGACCCGACCGCGAGCCTTCCGGCTCGGCCTCCGGCCAAGGCTCAGTAGTTGTCTCGGCGACGGTCCCGCGGGTGCAGCGGCGGAGCGTCGTGAGATTCGCTTTTCTTTCTGCGCCATCCGCGCGCGCCTGACGCAAAGGCCCTGCATCTCATGCGCGCGCGAGGCACGCGGCCCGCGCCTCGCAAGCGTCTTCGCAAGCCTGGTGTCGCATCGCTATCGTCCGCGCGTGGCCCCCGATCCTCCGCTGCCTGATCCCATCGAGTCCGAACTGTGGCGCCTGCTCGACGGCCCGGACGAGGGCTTCTGGCCGGGCGTGGCGCGGCTTTGCCAGCAGCACCCGGAGTGGAAGAAGGAGATCCAGCGCGAGGCGGAGCGGCTCCAGGCCGCGAAGGAGCGGGAGCGTGCGCCAGGGTCGACGCAGGTGCGGTCCGGGCCCGCGGCGGCTGACGACGCCGACCTGAACAAGGGCGATCGCGTCGGCGTCTACACCGTGCTCGACGAGATCGGTGTCGGCGGCATGGGCGTGGTGTATCTCGCCGACCAGC
>CAYQMF010000197.1:0-6715 GCA_964418595.1 uncultured candidatus Brocadiaceae bacterium | reverse complement strand
TGCGCCGCGGCGGCTGGCTCGGGCTCGTACGGGCTCGGGCGTGCACGGGGAGAGAGGGACGCGGCAGATCACTCCGTCGTACCGACCTCTCCCCGGGCCCGTACGAGCCTGAGCCCGAGCCTGGCAGCGCGGCGCAACGCGCCGCGCTGCCGAGTCCGAGCCCGAACACCCGACCCGCCTCGAGCCGCGCCGCACATCCCTCCCCCGGAAATGCACCCCACCCCGTCCGCTTCTCCCTCGACCTGCGCCTAGCATGCCCCCATGCATGCGCTCCCGCTCCTGGCCGTGCTCTCGCTCGCGCTGCCTTCCCACGCGCAGAAGCCCGACCGCCGCGATCAGGTCGAACTCACCACGGGAGATGTCCTCGTCGGGCGGGTGGTGCAGCGCTACGAGCCGGAGCACCTCCTGCTCAGCGACGGCGGGCAGCGCGAGCGTATCGCCTGGCCCAGGGTCGCGCGTGTCCGCACCGTCGCCGACATGGTGGCGGAGCTGCTCGACCTGCGTCGCGAGGGCTTGAGCCTCGATGCGGAGTGGACGCTGGCAGAGATCGCGCGCGGGCGCGGCCTCGAAGACCTCGCCCGCCTGCAGGCGTGGCACGTGCTGCTGCGCGACCCCGACCACGAAGGCGCGCACGCGATGCTCGGCAACCAGGGCAAGAAGGGCGACTGGCGCTACCGCTGGGAGAACGGCTTCGTCCGCCCCGACGAGCTGGCGCGCAAGACCGCGACGCGCTTCGAGCTGCGCTCCGAGCACTTCCGCCTGCGCTCCGAAAGCGGCCTGCGCGTCGCCATCGACGCGCTCTTCGACCTGGAGCGGACCTACGCGGCGTTCTGGCGCGAACTCGGCAAGGACCTGCGGCCCCTCTCGCTCTTCGAGCCCGTGGAGGTCGAGCTGCATCCGTCGGCCGACGCGCTCCCCAGGCTCAACTCCGACATCGCCGAGCCCTACTGCGATCCGTCGCTGCGCGGCGGCAGCCTCGTGCACACGTTCCTCGGCGCGCCGAACGAGCGGCCGGCGGGGCTCCCCGGAGTCACGGTCGAGCAGCTCCTCTACACGACGCTGCTCACGCCGAAGGCGACGCGACCGAACACGTTCGAGGAGCGGATCGCGCCGTGGATCGAGGTCGGCCTGTCGCAGTGGTTCTCGAGCCGCGCGCAGGGCCGGCCCGGCTATCTGCGCCTCGAGGCGCCCAAGCTCGAAGTCGTGCTCGCCGACCGCACCCTGCGCTACCGGCCCTACGGCCTCGAGAAGCTCGTGCACCTGCGCATGCAGCAGTACTACGAGGACCGCAACCTCGCCGGCTTCCACGTCGCCAACACCACGATGTTCGTGGCGTGGCTGATGGATCCGGCCGCCCGCGCCGGGACCCCCGCCGTCGACGTCCGCCCGCGCTTCCTCGCCTACGTGCGCGCCTGCTTCCACGACGGCAAGGGCAACGGCAGCTCACTCCTCGACGACTCGCTCGGGCGCGAGATCGGGCGGGTGGAGAGGACCGAGGCGCCGTGGATCGCGTGGTTGTCGACGACCTCGGGGATCGCCGCGACCCGCACGCCCTACGACCTTCCGGTCCCGCGCTCGCTCCGGCGCCTGCTCATCGGACGCTGAGCTCAGCGCCGGCGGCGCAGCACGTACTCGGCCAGGCCGCGCAGCGCATCGCGCACCGGTTCGTCCGCGACGACCTCGAGCGCAGCGAGCGCGCGATCGACGCGAGCGTGCGCCACCTCCAGCGAGGCTTGCACGGCCGCCGCCAGGTCGAACTCCGCGCGCAAGCGCCGCAGCCGCGTCTCCGGCTCGGTTGTCTCGAGCAGCGCGCGCAGCCGCGGCCCCGCCTCCTGGTCGTCCAGCAGGAGCAGCAGCGGCAGCGTCAGCTTGCCGCGCTCGAGGTCCGTGCCGAGCGACTTGCCCACCTCCGCCTCGTCGCCGTCGAGGTCGAGGCAGTCGTCGACGATCTGGAAGGCGACGCCGAGCTGCTCGCCGTACGCTCCAGCCGCCTCGATCATCGCCGCCGACCCGCCCGCGTAGTGCGCACCCAGCCGGCACGCCGCCGCATACAGCGTCGCGGTCTTCTCGCGGATCACGTCGAAGTACTGCTCCTGCGTCCAGGCGAAGTCGAAGCGGTGCTGGATCTGGGTGATCTCCCCCTGGCACATCAGCCGCGTCACGTCCGCGAGCAGACGGCTGCAGGCGAGGTCGTCGAGGCACACCGACATGTGGAAGGCGCGCGCGTAGATGTAGTCGCCGAGCAGCACCGGCACTTCGTTGCCGTGCACCGCGTTGAGGGTGGGCATGCGCCGCCGCCGATCGGCGCCGTCGAGCACGTCGTCGTGCACCAGCGTCGCCAGGTGGATCAGCTCGACGACCTTGGCGACCGTCTCGTGTGCCGGCGTCGTGCCGCCCGCGGCGCGCCCCCACAGAAAGACCAGCGCCGGTCGCAACTGCTTGCCACGGTAGTGCCCGACGTGCTCGACGAGCCCGGACACGTCGGCGTTGCCCGGCCGCAGGTCGGCCAGCAGGCTGCGGTTCATGCGCTCCAGGTCGGTCTCGACCAGCGCGAACAGGTCAGGCAGCGCGGCCGTCGACGGCGGATCGCAGTTGGAGTGCACGGCCGGGTCGGAAGCCAGGTGGGAAGTAGGAGAGGAAGACAGGCTCAGGCCTTGGGGCCGCCGTTCGCCGGCGGCTGCTGCTTCTTCTCCGCATCGTCATCGCCGCGCAACCCCTTCTTGAACTCGACGATGCCGCTGCCGAGCGACCGGGCCATGGTCGGGATGCGGCTACCGAAGAGCAGGAGGGCCACCACGACGATGGCGATCATCTCCCAATGGCCGAGGAATCCGAGCATCGGGGCAAACGTGGTCGCGGGGCATTCCATGAGGGTTCGGCGGGTCAGGGGCGGCGCTCGCCGCCCACCGAGGCGCAACGGCCAGAGTCTAGGCGAATTTTGAGGGGCGCCAAGCCGGCGGGGGGATTCCTGACGGTGGCGGCGCGACGGTCACCGTCGCGTGCGCAGCCATGCCTCCCATGCGTCCGGGTCCGGCCCGAGGTCGAGCCCGGACAGCCGACGCAGGTGCGCCAGCGCCGCCGGGGCCGCCTGACCGCCTCGGCGGACCGCGTCGACGAGGATGCGCAGCGCCTCGTCGGTCTCGTCGGCGGGAGCCTCACCCCCCGTCGCCACCTGCACCGCGCCGGCCTTGCCGCCCCGGAACTTCTGCAGCGCTGCGAGGACCTCGCGGAACGCCAGCTCCAGCCGCTGGCGCTCGAAGGAGTGCAGCGCCACGTAGATGCACAGCACCCCCACCGCGACGCGCAACACGCCGCGCTCCTCGCCGAAGATCGACTTCTCGAACCACACCGCGACCGCCAGCGCCACGAGGACCCACAGCGTCGCGCGGCGCAGGAAGCGGTCCATGGCTCAGCGCCCCAGGACCTTCTTCATCGTCGCGCCGAGCACGCTCGGCGTGTCGCACACGTGTACGCCCGCCTTGCCCATGGCGGTCTTCTTGTCCTTCGCGGTGCCCTTGCCGCCGCTGATGATCGCGCCGGCGTGGCCCATGCGCTTGCCGGCCGGCGCCGTCGCCCCCGCGATGAAGCCGACGACCGGCTTCTTCACGTACTGCTTGATGAAGTCTGAAGCCTCCTCCTCCGCGGTGCCGCCGATCTCGCCGATCATGATGATGCCCTCCGTCTGCGGGTCGTCCTGGAACAGCCGCAGGCAGTCGATGAAGTCGAGCCCCTTGATCGGATCGCCGCCGATCCCGATCGATGTCGACTGGCCGAGGCCGACCTGGGTGAGCTGCCACACCGCCTCGTAGGTGAGCGTGCCGCTGCGCGACACGACGCCGACCTTGCCGGGCTTGTGGATGTAGGCGGGCATGATGCCGATCTTGCACCCGGACTCCGCCGTCGTCGGCGTGATGATCCCCGGGCAGTTGGGCCCCAGCAGCCGCGTCTTGCTGCCCTGCATGAAGGACTTCACGAACGCCATGTCGGCGACGGGGATGCCTTCGGTGATCGTCACCGCGAGATCCACGCCGGCGTCGACCGCCTCGCAGATCGCGTCGGCCGTGAACGCCGCCGGCACGTAGATCATCGAGACCGTGGCGCCGGTCGCCGCCATCGCCTCGCGCACGGTGTCGAACACCGGCACGCCCTCGACCGTCTGGCCGCCCTTGCCCGGGGTCACCCCCGCCACGACCTTGGTGCCGTAGGCGAGCGAGTTCTTGGTGTGGAAGAGGCCCGCTTCGCCGGTGATGCCCTGGCAGAGGAGCCTGGTGTCGCTGTTGACGAGAACGCTCATTCGTGGATCTCCTGCTTCAGCTCGCGGCCCTGACGATCTTCTCGGCCGCCTCGTCGAGCGACGACGCGGTCTGCAGGTCGATGCCCGACCCCTGCAGCAGCTTGCGCCCCTGCTCGACGTTGGTGCCCTCCAGGCGCACCACCAGCGGCACGGACAGCTTCACCTCCTTGGCCGCGGCGATCACGCCCGCCGCGATCACGTCGCACTTCATGATCCCGCCAAAGATGTTGACGAGGATGCCCTTCACGTTGCGATCGCTGAGCAGGATCTTGAACGCGTTGGTCACCTGGCTCTGGTTGGCGCCGCCGCCGACGTCCAGGAAGTTGGCGGGCATGCCGCCCTTGAGCTGGATCACGTCCATCGTCGCCATCGCCAGCCCCGCGCCGTTCACCATGCAGCCGATGTTGCCGCTGAGCGCGATGTAGTTGAGGTCGAACTTCTTCGCCTCCACCTCCTTGGGGTCCTCCTCGTTGGTGTCGCGCATCTCCGCGACCTCCTTGTGCCGGAACAGCGCGTTGTCGTCGAAGCCCATCTTCGCGTCGAGCGCCTTCACCTCGCCCGTCTTCGTGACGATCAGCGGGTTGATCTCCAGCAGCGAACAGTCCAGCTCCATGAACGCCTTCACCACGCCCGCGAACAGCTTGCCGCCCGCCTTGGCCTGCTCGCCGGCGAGGCCCAGGTGCTTGCCCAGCGCGCGGAGCTGAAAGGGCAGGATCCCCTTCACCGGGTGGATGCGGTGCCGGGCGAGCGCCGCCGGCTTGTGCGCGGCGAGTTCCTCGATGTCCATCCCGCCCTCGGCCGCGGCGATCACGACCGGCGCCTGCGCGGAGCGGTCCATCACGACCGCGAAGTACATCTCGCGCGCGATGTCGGAGCCCGCCTCCACGTAGAGCTTGCGCACGATCCGCCCTTCCGGTCCGGTCTGCGGTGTGATGAGCGGCTTGCCGAGCAGCTTCTCGGCGACGGCCTCGGCTTCCTGCGCCGAGCGCACCAGCTTCACGCCGCCGCCCTTGCCGCGCCCGCCCGCGTGGATCTGCGCCTTGACGACGGCGAGGCCGCCACCGAGGTCGGCGAACGCCTTGCCGACCTGCGCCTTCGTGTCACAAGGGAACCCGCGCGAGACCGGGACCCCGTACTTCGCCAGCAGTTGCTTGGCCTGGTACTCGTGGATGTTCATGGGATGAGGGGGGCGAAGGCTAGCGGGCGGGTGCGGCGAGGCAAAAGGCGAAGGGGCGCAGGCCGCAGATTGGCGCTGCGGGACGGGCCGTGAACCGCGCCGCGCTCGGGCTGGCGCTCCGCCCGCGCGCCCGCGAAGATGCCGCCACGACGCGATGAGCCCACCGCTCGGATTCCTGTACCACGCCCGCGTGTGCCAGCGCGTGTGGAGGGACTACTACCGGCGCTGGCGTCTCGAGCCGGATTGGGCCTGGCCGACGGCGGAGCCGTTCCTCCTCCAACATCGACGTCTTGTCGACGCCGCGCGGCGCCACGAGTTGACGCGCGATCCACTTTCTGCCCTCGATCGCAACGACCTGTTTCGTGCCGGCGTGGCGCAGGCGGCGGCGATGTCACTCACGACCGAGGCGAACGCCCGTGAGGTCGCCCCCCCGCTGGAGGAGATCCTGCCGTGACGCGTGACCCGACGGACCCGGTGTATCCGGAGGAGTACTACGAACACCTGGCTCGCATCCTGGGACAGGCTGCGGCGGATTGGGCACGCCTCCCGCGCGCCGAACGCGAGCGCGAGTTGACGTGGCTCCACTCGCAGTTCCAGACACCGGATGACCTCTCGGTCTGGCCACCGGAGCTCGGCGGCGATCCGAGCGCGACCAGCGCTTACTGAGCAGCGGCCCGATCGACCTTGACGCCGCCAATGCGGGCAACATCGCATCGTGCGCTCGGGAACGGTCAAGCCGCGCCCGGCAGCGCTTCTCCACGTGACGCTGAGTGCCGAGGTCGTCCTTCGTCAACCGCGGTGACGCGCCCAACGCCTCGATAGGCCTCTCACCGTCCGGATTTCGAACACTCGTGACTGCGTGTCCCGGCCCCGATGAGCCAGATCGACGGTTACCCGCATGACAGAACGTGCTACTGTAGCCCTTGCAATTGACGCGCAGGAGCGCCGGGGCGTTCCACACGCGAACCCGCAACCGGAGAGCCGTGAATGACCCTGGAAGAACAGGAAGGAAGGAAGGAAGGCAAACCCTGTGCCTGAGCCCGTGCGCCGCCCCTTCTCCGCGGACTCCGACTGGCATGCACTACTGCCTGCGATCCGTGCGGTCGTCCGCCACTGCGTGCGGGGCGACGCCGTGGACGACGTCGTCAACGACACGGTCCTCGCGCTCCTGGAGGTCACAACCACCGTCCAGGATCTCAGCGCCTTCGTCGCGACCGTCGCCCGCAACTGCTCTCGTCGCCATC
>CAYQMF010000196.1:0-6900 GCA_964418595.1 uncultured candidatus Brocadiaceae bacterium | reverse complement strand
GCGCCGCTGAGGGCCCGGCCGCGGCGATGCCGGGCAGGGGGCGGATCCCCAGGCGGCGCGCGTGCGCAACGTCGATCGCGCAGCGGAAAGTGGCGAGGTCCACGAGGCGCCCGCGCGCCCGCGCGCAGGCCTGCTCGAAGCCTGCGGTCGCGTCTGCCGTCGCCATCGTCGTTTCGACGACGATGACCTCATCGAGGTCGACGCGCTTGCGCAGGCGCAGGCCATCCTCGACGGCCGCCTCCTGGAAGGTGTCATCGGTCCGCCACACGCCGACGAACGCGTGGCCTTCGACGAGCACGACGATCGGATGCAACCCCGCCTGCTCCAGCGCCGCGGCGAACAGGAGCACGAGGTCGAGGCACGTGGCCTGCCGGTGGCGCGCGATCTCGTCGGGGAGCCGGACCTTCTGTCCTTGTTGCTCGAAACTGGCCGGCGGGTTGGCGTAGCCGATGGCCAGCTCGCCGAGCGCGCGGTGGATCGCCGCGGCGATCGCGCTCACCCGGGCCTGGCTGCGGGTCTGGTAGCCGTCGAGCGCCCCGCTGCCCGTGGCCGTGCGCAGGTGTACCGCGGCGCGCTGCAGCAGATCGGCAACGACGGGGTCGTTGGGAAGGACGAACGCCGCCAGCAGCTCCGGGAGGGAACGCAGCCCCGGCCACTCGCGCAGCGGGAACAACTCGACCTGCCGATCGACGCGGGCCACCACCGTGCCGTCGTGCAGCGCCCTGGCCGTGAGCATCGTGTCGACACGTTCGCTCTGTCGGCGCAGGGCATCGGCGTCGAGGGCCAGGTCGATCGTCGCGAAGTTGTGGCTCGTGCCGGCGCGCAGGGTGTCGATCCGCTGCCGCCACGCGCCGCTGCCCCCCGAGCCCAGGGCGATCTCGAGATCGACGTCGCGCAGGTCGTCCGTGCCGGAGTTCGTGACCGCAACCCGCTTCACCACCGGCACCTCGTGCTGCTGCAGGGCGTAGTGGATGCACTGGTCCGTCTCGACGGCGAGGTCCACGGCGTACGACGGGTTGGAATCGGTCACGGCGGAGGAGTCGGTGACCGCTGAAGCTAGGCGACGGGCTTTCGCATCGGCATCGCGAAACCCGCGTCCCCGCAAGATCACCGGCAACGCCTTGACCCGCGCGCGGCACCCGCGCACCGTGCGGGCGCGACATGACCCGTCCCGCGCGTGCCCGCTGGCCCTTCCGCCTCGCCATGGTGGCGCTGGGTCTCCTGCTGGCCCTGGCCGCTGCCGAAGTCGCCTTGCGCGTGGCCGGGCCACTGGTGGGTCGGGCGCGGTACGAGGCGTACTTCGAGGATGCGGCGCGCAATCGCGTCGACTACGCAGCTGCCAAGGACCGCGGCCTCGTCCGGCTTCCCGGCCTGCCGCGCGATCGGGCCACGTGGTCGCCCGATCTGACGTTCCATCTCTGCTATCGCGGGAACCGGCGCGCCGTCATGGACGAGCGCGGCTGCGTCCGCGTCGATATCAATGCACTGGGACTACGGGACCGCGCCGACCTGACCTGGGAGAAGCCGGTGGGGCAACGGCGGGTCGTCTGCCTGGGTGATTCGTTCACCTTCGGCTGGGGCGTGCCCGCCGAGCTGACCTGGGTCCGCTTGGTCGAGGCGGCGCTGCACCAGAAGGCCGGGTCCGACGCGGTGCGCCTCGTCAACTGCGGCGCAGCGGGGACGCTGTATGTCGACGAGTACTGGTGGGCGCTCCGGGATCGGTTTCACAGGCTGACCCCCGACGTGGTCCTGGTCACGCTGTGCCTCAATGACATCGTCCTGATGCCGAACACCGTCGCATTGGAGGCGCCGGCGACCTTCGGCAGTGACCACGGCTCGGCATTGGTGCGCGCGTTCGCGGCGGCCTTCGACTTCCGGCACCGCTTCGACCTCGACCCCGCCGTGGACTGGGGGCAGGTCCTGCTCGATCTCCCCGCCGGCGACCCCTTCTATGCGGCGCGCGCGGAGAGCGCCGACATGTTCTGGAAGTCGGAGAACCCGCAGCGGGCGCTGCGCGAGCTGCGGGTGTGGTGCCAGGAACGCGGCGTCCGATTCGGTGTTGTCGTATGGCCGCTCTTCCAGAACCTGGAGCCGGGCGCGACCTATCCCTTCGCCACCCTGCACCGGGTGGTCGCTGAGTTCTGCGCGAGCGACAGCCTCCCGTGCCTCGATCTGCTCCCCGCGTTCCGGGGCCAGCGCGCCGAGGACCTGTGGGTCGATCCCTCCGACATGCACGGCAACGAGCGCGCCCATGCCTTGGCGACCCCGCTCATCGCCGAGTTCACCGACCGGCTGCTGCGGTAGTCGCTCGCGCGCCAAGTTTCTGTGCGACGCGAAATTGAACGCGGGATGGGAATCTTGTATGCACGCTCCTCCGCCAACCGCGGACTCACCCTGTCGTCCTTAAGCCTTGGTCGGCAACGCTTTACGCTAGGGCATCCCTCGCTTCGCGTCGCCGCCGCCACCCGTCCCCTCCCTTCCTGCGAGGCAGAGCCTTGACCCTTCTCTTCCCGAAGTGGACCAACAAGCTGCCGCAACTCATCGGCGCGCTTGTGGTTGCCGGCGGTGGCCTCGTCACGTTCGTCGTCGGTTTCTGGTTCTCGCCCAAGCACCTCGAGGTCGGCTACGCGCCTGACCAACCGGTCGCGTACAGCCACAAGCTGCACGCCGGCCTGCTCGGGCTCGACTGCCGCTACTGCCATCAGAACGTCGACCGGAGCCCGCACGCGTCGGTGCCGGACACGAACACGTGCATGAACTGCCACGGCAACGTGCGCAAGGATGACCCCAAGCTGAAGGTGGTGGAGGAGTCCGCCAAGAACGGCACTCCGATCCCGTGGGTCAAGGTGCACATGCTGCCTCAGTACGCCTACTTCAACCATGCGGCGCACGTGCGCGCCGGCGTGGGCTGCGCGAGCTGCCACGGCCGCGTCGACCAGATGGAGGTCGTCCGGCAGGTCGAGCCGCTGAGCATGGGCTGGTGCCTCGAGTGCCACCGGGCGCCTGAGCTGCACCTCCGCCCCGCGGAGGACGTGACCAAGATGGGCGGCTACGTCCACGACCTGGCGCGGGCGCTCCGCATCAAGGAAGAGAAGAACATCAACCCGCCGACCCACTGCTCCGGCTGCCACCGATGATCGATCACGAAGCCGTCGCGACTCCCCAGGCCGCCGCGACCGAGACGTCCTACTGGCGCAGCCTCGAGCAACTCGGGAATGCGTCGGAATACGACCGCTGGCTCAAGCAGGAGTTCGCGGACGGCGCGGATCTGCCGCCCGACGCGGTCTCCCGCCGCAACTTCCTCGGCGTGGTCGCGGCGTCGGTCGCCCTCGCCGGGCTGACGAGCTGCCGCAAGCCGGTGCAGAACATCCTGCCGTTCGCGAAGCGGCCGGAGGGCTTCGTGCCGGGGCGCGGCGTCCCGTACGCGACCGCGCACGACGTCGCCGGCTACGCGGTCGGCACGCTGGTCACGAGCACCGACGGCCGCCCGACCTACGTGGCCGGCAACCCCGAGCATCCGATGAGCCTGGGGAGTGCCAGCGCCCAGATCATGGGCGACCTGCTCAATCTCTACGACCCGGCGCGGTCGAAGCAGGTGACCAGGAACGGCAACGCCTCGATCCTCGCGGCGTTCCACGACGTGTGGCGTGAGAAGGCCAAGGAGTTCGGTCAGGCCCGTGGCAAGGGCTTGCACCTCCTCCTGCCGGCGACCACGTCGCCCACCACGAACGCGATGCTCGCGCGCGTGCGCGAGTCGCTGCCGCAGGCCGCCGTGCACACGTGGTCGCCGGTGAACCGCGACGCCGAAGTCGCGGGCAGCAAGCTGGCCTACGGCACCCCGCTCGACGTCCACTTCGATCTCGCCCGCGCCAACGTGGTGGCGTGCTTCGATCACGACCTCCTGAACGACGGCCCTGCGGCGCTGGCCTACGCGCGCGCGTGGGGTGAGCGCCGCCGCGCGCCCGCGACCACCGCCGAGCTGCCGCGCCTGTACGTGGCCGAGCCGACCTACACCCCCACCGGCGGGATGGCTGACCACCGCTTCCGCCTGCGCGCGAGCGATGTCGCATCGGCCGTGTTCGCGCTGGGTGCGATGCTGCTCGAGCAGGGTGCGACCAACGCCGCGGTGAGCGACGACCTCGCGCGTGCGTTCCGCGCGCACAAGGAGCACGGGTTCCGCCAGCGGGGCAAGGATTGGGTCGCGGTCCTGGCGAAGGATCTGCTCGCCAACCGCGGCCGCGCCTTCGTGTGCGTCGGCGCTGCCCAACCCGCGGTCGTGCATGCCGCGGCCCACGCGATCAACACGCTGCTCGGCAGCGTGGGGACGACGGTCGCTTTCACGGCGACCGCTGCCGAGATGGCGACCGACCAGGCTGCGTCGCTGCGCGCGCTCGCCGACGCCCTCGAAGCCGGCACGGTCGACACGCTGGTGTGCCTGGGTAGCAACCCGGTGTACGCAGCTCCCGCCGACCTCGGCTTGCCGGCCAAGCTCGCGAAGGCCAAGCTGACCGTGCACCTCGGCGCACACCGCGACGAGACCGCGCAGGCTTGCGCCTGGCACATCCCGCAGTCGCACGACCTCGAGGCCTGGGGCGACCTGCGCGCCTACGACGGCACGGCGTCGGTCGTGCAGCCGCTCATCGCCCCTCTCTACAAGAGCATCTCGGCAATCGAGCTGCTGGCGCAGCTCATCGACCACAAAGTGGGTGGCAACACGGCGACCGGTCACGACCTCGTCCGCCAGACCTGGCAGGCGCAGGGTGTCGGCGGTGATGGCTTCGATGGCTGGTGGCGACGCGCGCTGCACGACGGCGTGATCGCCGGCAGCGCGAGCCCCCGCGCCGCGGCACCGGCGCTGCGTGCGGCAGACCTGGCCGCCGCGATCAGCGCGCACGCCAAGCCCGCCGCCGGCAGCGCCCAGGCGCTCGAAGTGAGCTTCCGCCCGCATCCCACCGTCGGCGACGGCCGGCACGCCAACAACGGCTGGCTGCAGGAGCTGCCGCACCCGGTCACCAAGCTGACCTGGGACAACGCCGCGCTGATGAGCCTCGCCACCGCGCGCGCGCTCGGCGTGACGCTGAGCGACATGATCGAGGTGACCCTGGAGGGTCGCCGGCTGGAGCTGCCGGTGTGGATCGCCCCGGGTCACGCCGACTGGTCGATGACGATCGAGCTGGGATTCGGCCGCAAGCTCACGCCCGACCACCGCGTCGCCGCCGGCGCGGGGTTCAACGCCTACGCGCTGCGCGGCAGCCGCGACTTCGCGCTGGGGGCGACCGCGCGCAAGACCGGCGCCAAGTACGAACTCGCGACCACGCAGGACCATGGCACGATCGAGGGGCGCGCGCTCTATCGCGAGGCGAACCTCGGGACCTACAAGACCAACCCCACCTTCGCGCCGGACCAGTCGCCGCTGGCGAAGGCCGCGAAGCTGCAGGGCAAGAAGGAAGCCGACCTCAACAAGTCCCTGTGGCAGGAGCGCGACTACACCGTCGGCCCCTACCAGTGGGGCATGGTGATCGACCTCAACGCCTGCACCGGTTGCAACGCCTGTGTGCTCGCCTGCGTCGCCGAGAACAACATCCCCGTGGTCGGCAAGCCGCAGATCCGCAAGGGTCGTGAGATGCACTGGCTGCGCCTCGACCGCTACTTCACCGCAGCGGAGGGTCCCGACGGCAAGCCCGGTGTGGACCCCGGCTCGATCGACGGGATCGAGGACTCGAAGACCATCGCCGCGGCCGAGGAGCCGCAGATGGTGAGCCAGCCGGTGCCGTGCATGCAGTGCGAGAACGCGCCCTGCGAGGCGGTCTGCCCGGTGGCCGCCACCACGCACTCGCCGGAAGGCCTGAACGACATGGTCTACAACCGCTGCATCGGCACGCGGTACTGCAGCAACAACTGTCCGTACAAGGTGCGGCGGTTCAACTTCTTCGACTTCACGAGCAAGAAGGCCGAGTCGGAGAAGATGGCGATGAACCCGCAGGTGAGCGTGCGCGCGCGCGGCGTGATGGAGAAGTGCACCTACTGTGTCCAGCGCATCGAGGGCGCCCGCTCCGAGGCCAAGTCGCAGAACCGGCTCATCCGCGACGGCGACATCGCCACGGCCTGCTCGCAGGCGTGCCCGACGCAGACGATCACGTTCGGCAACATCCTCGACAAGGACAGCCGCGTGTCGCGCCTGCGCGCCAGCTCGCTGAACTACGCGATGTTGTCGGAGATGAACACCAAGCCGCGAACCACCTACCTGGCCCGGATCCGGAACCCGCACCCTGAGCTCGTCTGACCCATGACCGCGATCACCGTCATCGACCTGCCGGAGAACCCCCTCGCGCGGGCACCGATCGTCGAAGGCCTCGACACGTTCAACGCGGTCACCGAGAAGGTGGCCGGGGTGACCGAGCGCCGCACGCCGAAGGGCTGGTTCATCCTGTTCGGGATCTCCGTGCTCTTGCTCCTGAACCTCGGCGCCGCGGTCGGCTACCTGGTGTGGACCGGCGTCGGTGTGTGGGGCAACAACAACCCCGTGGGCTGGGGCTGGCCGATCGTGAACTTCGTGTTCTGGATCGGTATCGGCCACGCCGGCACCCTGATCTCGGCGATCCTCTTCCTGTTCCGGCAGAAGTGGCGCACGCAGATCAACCGCTTCGCGGAGGCGATGACGATCTTCGCGGTGATGGCCGCCGGCGTCTTCCCGGCCATCCACGTCGGCCGCATCTGGGTCATCTACTGGGTGTTCCCGATCCCCAACCAGATGTCGATGTGGCCGAACTTCAAGAGCCCGCTGCTGTGGGACGTGTTCGCGGTGAGCACGTACTTCACGGTGTCGCTGCTGTTCTGGTACATCGGCCTCGTCCCGGATCCCGCCACCTACCGCGACCGCTTCGCCAAGCGTGGCAAGAT
>CAYQMF010000195.1:0-7734 GCA_964418595.1 uncultured candidatus Brocadiaceae bacterium | reverse complement strand
GTGCACGGCGGCGCTCGCGCGCCTGCGCGACGGCGCGCGCGTCGACGGCAGCCTGCGCGCCCTCGCCGTCGACGCGGCTCGCGCGGGGGCGACCGTCGGCGAGATGTCCGACGCGATGGCCGACGTGTTCGGCCGCTACGAGGCCCCCATCCGCACCATCGGCGGTGTGTATGCTGCCGCCGCGAAGATGACCGACGTCGAAGCCGTGCGCAGACTGACGCAGGCCTTCCTGCAGGCGCAGGGGCGTCGCCCGCGCATCCTGGTGGCGAAGGTCGGCCAGGACGGCCACGACCGCGGTGCGAAGGTGATCGCCACGGCGTTCGCGGATCTGGGCTTCGATGTCGACGTGGGGCCGCTCTTCCAGACCCCGGACGAGGTCGCGCGCCAGGCGGTCGAGAACGACGTGCACGTGGTCGGCGTGTCGTCGCTGGCGGGCGCCCACCGCACGCTGGTGCCGGAGCTGATCGCGGCGCTCGCGCGCGAGGGTCGTCCGGAGATCAAGGTCGTCGTCGGCGGTGTGATCCCGCCGCAGGACCACGCCGAGTTGCGCGCCGCGGGCGTGGTGGAGGTGTTCGGGCCGGGGACCGTGATCGCCGCGGCGGCGACCCGGGTGCTGGCGGCGCTCACGAACGCCTGACGGCGACGCAGGCATCCGCCAGCACGGCGGCTAGCCGCGCGACCTTGGCGGGGTCGGCGACCATCTCGGCGAACGGCGTGAAGTCGCTCACCAGCAGGTCGCGCCGCAGCTCCAGGCACAGCGTGGCGCCCGGGTGGCGCACCGCGAACGCGTGCGCCAGGGTCGCTGCGTGCAGCGAGTAGGTCCCCGCCACCGCGACCTCGCACCCGGCCTCAGCGAAGCCCGCACGCAGCGCCGCGACCAGGCCTTCGCTCGCCAGCATCCGCCCCGCCGGGTCGGTGACGATGAGGTCGACTTCCGCGCGCAGCGGCCAGGCGGCGAGGCGCACCGGCTCGTACTCGCGGCGCAGGCGGGTGACGATGTCGTCGTCGACCGGCACGTCGATGCTGCGCGGGGCGTAGCTGTGCACCATGAGGCCGAGGCCACCCGGGCCGCAGACCAGGTCGTAGGCCGCGGTCACCGCCTGCCGGTAGGCGCCGTAGCGCTGCAGCAACAGCGCCCGGTCGTGCGGGTCGCGCACGTACGCATGCAGCCCCGGCGTGATCTCGCCGGCCGCGGACGCGCGGCCGTGGGCATCGGCGTCGATGATCCGGTTGCAGTCGACGAACGTGCGCGGGATCAGACAGCGCACGACCATCGCGCTGCGCTCGGGCGCGAGCGCGACGTAGCGCCTGGCGATGTCGGATGCGACTTCCGGGGCGCCGACGTCGGTGTTCACGAAGAAGAACGCCTGCAGGTCATCGGGGTAGCTCCCGCGCAGCTCCGCGCGCAGCGCCGAGAAGTGCACGGCGCGCGTCGCGCCGTGCGGGACCTCGAGCAGCAGGTCGGGGACGGCACCCGCCGGGGCACGCGCCCCGCGGAAGAAAGTCACCTCGCAGACCGCGTGGATCGAGGTTGGCGGCGGCATGGGCGGCGCATGCTAGCCTCGCCTCATGCTCGCGTCCCCGCTCGCCTTCGCCTGCACGCTGGCCCTCGCGGCACAGTCCACGTCGCCAACCCCTGCGCCGCCGCGACCGCACATCGTGCTCGTCCTCGCCGACGACCTCGGCTTCTCCGACATCGGCTGCTACGGGAGCGAGATCCAAACGCCCGAACTCGACGCCCTCGCCGCCGGCGGCCTGCGTTTCACCCAGTTCTACAACACCGGGCGCTGCTGCCCGACGCGCGCCAGCCTGCTCACCGGGCTCTATCCGCATCAGGCCGGGATCGGGCACATGGTCGACGACCGCGGCCACGACGGCTACCGCGGTGACCTCAACGATCGCTGCGTGACGCTCGCGGAGGTCCTGCGTTCGGCCGGCTACCGCACCGCGATGGTCGGCAAGTGGCACGTGACCAAGGCGATCGGACCCGAGGGACCGAGGGACGGCTGGCCGCGCCAGCGTGGCTTCGACGAGTTCTTCGGCACCATCCACGGCGCCGGCAGCTACTTCGCGCCGAACACGCTGACGGAAGGCAACACCCGCCTCGACGACCTGCCCGACGACTTCTACTACACCGACGCGATCGGCGCGCGCGCCGCCGCCATCGTGCGCGCGCACGACGGCGCGACCCCGCTCTTCCTCTACGTGGCGTTCACGGCACCGCACTGGCCGCTGCACGCGCTGCCCGCCGACATCGCCGCGCAGCACGGTCGCTACGACCTGGGCTTCGATGCGGTGCGAGCCGCGCGCTTCGCCAGGCAACGCCAGCGCGGCATCGTCGACGCTGCGTGTGAGCTCGCGCCGCGCGATCCCGGCGAGAAGGCCTGGGACGACGTCGAAGACCACGCCTGGCAGGCAGCCCGCATGGAGGTGTACGCGGCGCAGGTCGCGGCGATGGACCGCGCGGTCGGGGTCCTGCGCCGTGCCTTGGCGGACAGCGGCAAGCTCGACGACACGCTCTTCCTGTTCCTCGCCGACAACGGCGGCTGCGCCGAGGGGATCGCCGCCAACGGAGGCAACCCTGCCTCGATCCCCCTCACCACCCGCGACGGCCGGCCGGTGCGGAGAGGCAACGATCACGACGTGCTGCCGGGACCGGCGGACACCTACCAGAGCTACGGGCGCGCGTGGGCCAACGCCAGCAACACACCCTTCCGGCGCTACAAGCACTGGGTGCACGAGGGGGGCATCGCGTCGCCGCTCCTCGTGCACTGGCCCAAGGGCATCGCCGCGCGCGGTGCGCTGCGCCACACGCCGACGCACCTGATCGACGTGATGCCGACCTGCGTCGCGGTCGCCGGCGCCACGTACCCGACCGAGATCGCCGACCGCGCGATCCAGCCGATGGAGGGAACGAGCCTCCTGCCGGTGTTCGCCGACGACACGCTCCGCGAACGCGACCTCTTCTTCGAGCACGAGGGCAACCGTGCCGTGCGCCGCGGTGCGTGGAAGCTGGTGGCCGCCGGCGCGAGGGGACCATTCGAGCTGTACGACATGCACAAGGACCGCACCGAGCTGCACGACCTCGCCGCGCGCGAGCCCGCGCGCGCCGCGGCGATGGCGGCCGCGTGGCAGGCCTGGGCACAGCGATGCCAGGTCCTGCCGCTGAACCCGACGCCGGCCGGTTCGCGCCGCGCGCCGTAGTGAACGTGTCGGAGCAAGCGCGCCTTGCCCTGGCGCGCCGGTCCCGTAGGCTCGGGCCCCCTCCCGCACCCGCACGATCCATGAAGAACCTCGTCCTTTCACTGGTCTCCGCCTTCCTCCTCGCCGCCTGCTCCGGCGGCTCCTCCGTCGATGGCTCGTGGATCCTCGACGGTGGTGCGACCGCCGCGGCGATGCAGGCCGCGCTCGAGAACCAGGCGAGCGCCGCGAAGGGGCCGGAGGCCGAGATGGCCAAGGCAGTGCTCTCCGGAATCATGGAGGGCATGAAGAAGATGCGGTCCGAGCTCGACATCGAGAAGGACGGCACGTTCACCGTGCACATCGACAAGCCCGACGGCGGCCACGAGCACGTGAACGGCAAATGGACCCTGCAGGGCAACACGCTCACGATGACCGGCAAGGGCGACAGCGAGAACGCCAAGGAGGAGACCCACACCGCGACCTTGGAGGGCGACGAGCTGCGCATGACACAGGACGCCGGCGGCCAGAAGATCACGATGCTGTTCCGGCGCAAGAAGTGACCGGGCCCCGGCGGGGCGCGGCATGGCTCGCCCTCGCGGTGCTCGTGCACGTCGCACTCGCGGGCACCTGGGCCGTCCGCACGCCAGCCTGGGAAGGGCCCGATGAGAACGACCACGCGTACTACGCCTGGTACCTGGCCGTCACCGGCAGCCAGCCGCGCATCCTGCGGTCGGGCGAGGCCAACGGTCGTCCGGCGTACGAGGAAGCCTCGCTCGGCCACCACCCGCCGGCCTACTACGGCGCGCTCGCCAGCCTCGCCTGGCTGAGCACCGGCCGCGACCAGGCGCCGTTCTGGTCGCCGAACCCGGCTTGGGAGACCGGGGCGCGCACCCGGTGGCGGCACGGTCACGACGAGCGTGCGCCGGTGTCGCGCGAGATCGGCGTGCTGTGGCTCCTGCGCGGCTTCTCGGTGGGCCTCGGGGCGCTGTCGATCCTGTTCGCATGGCTGCTCGCGCGCAGCGTCCTGCCGGCGCGTCCCGCGGTCGCCGATGCGGCCGCGCTGCTGCTCGCTGCGGTGCCGCAGTGGGGCTGGATGCACGGCGTGCTCGACAACGGCAACCTCGCCACCGCGCTGAGCGCATTCTGGCTGTGGTGGCTGGCGCGCACCCTGCGCCGCGGCGAGGCGCGCCTGCGCGACGGCGTCGTGCTCGGGCTGGTGCTGGGCGCGGCGCTCCTCACCAAGCTCACCGCCTTGTTCCTGCTGCCGCTGCTCGCCGGCATGGGGCTGCTGGCGGTGTGGCGATGGCCGACGGCGCGCGCGCGCGCGGCGATCGCGTTCACGCTCGCCCTCCTCCTGGCCCTGGCCATCGCGAGCCCGTGGTTCCTCCACAACGCGCGCCTCTACGGCGACCCGCTGGCGCTCGCTCCGCACGCGGTCGCCTACGCGGACAACCGCGTCCCCGACGAACTGCGCTGGACCTACCTCACCGGCGACTTCGTCACGGGCACGCTGGCCACCGCGTGGGCCGGCGTCGGCTGGAGCCTGCACCGCGCGCCGGGCTGGCAGCTCTGGCTCGTGCTCGCCCTCGCGTTCGCGGCGACCGGAGCGTGCCTGCTCCGCGGGCGTGCGCTCCTCCGTGAAGGCGGCCTGCCGTTGCTCGCCGCGCTCGGCGCGATCGCGCTCACGGTCGCCGGCCTCGTCAAGTTCAACCTCACCTTCATCCAACCGCAGGGGCGCTACCTGTTCCCGGCGTACGGTGCGCTCGCGATGCTCGCGGCGAGCGCGCTGCCGGCGAGCCGGCGCGTGCGACACGCGCTGCTCGCGCTGCTCGTCGCCAACGCGTTCGCGCTGCAGCACCTGTGCTTCCTCCCCGCGTTCGACGTCGGCGCACCCCCGGGTGCGCACTACGCGTCGCTGATCGACGGGCTCGCCACCGACGCACCCCCCGCGCAGCGCACGCTGGGCAACGAGGCGCCGGTGCCGAGCGACGCGCGCCGCGAGGCGCCCACGTTCCGCTGGCGCGACCCCGAAGGCACGGCCGACGCCCGCTACTCGGTGCACGTCGCCCTGCCGAGCGGCCAGACCCTGGGCAGCTTCGAGACCGCAGGCGTGCTGGTCGAAGGCACGAGCTGGGCGATGCCGGAGGCGATGTGGCGGACGTTTCCCGCCGGCGTGCCGCTGCGCTGGCGCGTGCGCCGCGTGCCCGACCGCGCGCGCGGCGAGGCCAGCGCCGATGCCGCAGCCAGCGAGTTCCAGGCACTGACCCGGATCGAGTAGGCGCAAGGGCTACACTCGCGCGCCACGATGACCGACCGACCCGCCGAGACGATCGCCGCGCTCGCCGATGCCCTCGCGCAGGGCGACCGCCGCGCGCTGGCGCGGGCGATCACGCTGGTCGAAAGCCAACGCCCCGCCGATCACGCGCAAGCCGACGCCCTCCTCGCGGCCGTGCACGCACGCACCGGACGCGCCGTGCGCGTGGCGATCTCCGGCGCGCCGGGCGTGGGCAAGAGCACGTTCGTGGACGCGCTCGGGACCTGGCTCACGGCGCGCGGGCACCGGGTCGCGGCGCTCGCGGTCGATCCCTCGAGCGCGCGCTCCGGCGGCAGCATCCTCGGCGACAAGACCCGCATGCATCGCCTCGCGCGCGACAGCCACGCCTTCGTGCGCCCGTCGCCGGGTGGCGGCGTACTGGGCGGGGTGGCAGCGCGCACGCGCGAGGCGATCGCGCTGTGCGAGGCGGCCGGCTTCGACGTCGTGCTCGTCGAGACGATCGGCGTCGGCCAGTCCGAGGTCGCGGTCGCGTCGATGGTCGACTTCCTCCTGCTGCTCGCGCTGCCGGGCGCCGGCGACGAGCTGCAGGGGATCAAGCGCGGCATCACGGAGCTGGCCGACGCGGTGTTCGTGAACAAGGCCGACGGCGACCGGAGGGCGCTGGCGGAACAGGCGCGCGGCGACTTCGAGCAGGCCTTGGCGCTCCTGCGCGGACCCGACGCGGTGCCCGTGCTGGTGGGCTCCGCCTTGGGCGACGAAGGCGTGGCGGAAGTGTGGCGGGCGGTCGAAGCGCACCGCGCGCGCCAGGGTCCAGCCGGCCTGCAGCAGCGGCGCGAGACCCAGGCCCAGGCCTGGTTCGAAGAGGCAGTCGGTCGCCTCCTGGTCGAGCGGTTCGTCGCCGACCCCGCCCGGGCCGCGGCCTGGACGGAACTGCGGGCGCGCGCGGCGCGAGGCGAGTCGAGTCCGCCTGACCTGGCGCGGCGCCTGCTGGGCGACTGACAACTAGTTCGTTGCGCCTGGCAACGGTCTGCCGGGTTGGCAGGCCCGCGCGCGGCGAGCCGCGGGCGAGCGCCCGCAACCTGCGGTGCCGCGGGCCACGCGAGAAAAACGCGCCCACACCCTGCGTGGTCCGGGCCTTGCTCTGGAGGGTGCGTGCCCGTCGGGCACCCACGAATCCACTCTCACGGAGGACCCACATGAAGCTCATCCCCTGGAAGACCGGCAGCCGCGTCAATCCCTTCGACTCGTTCTTCGACGGCCTCTTCGACACCGCGCCGTGGCAGACCGGATCGACGGCCCCGCGCGAGCGCTGGGCGCCGGTGAACGTGTTCGAGACGGAGAAGGCCTTCGTCATCGAGGTCGAGTTGCCCGGCGTCGACGAGAAGGACGTCGAGGTCAAGCTCAACGGCGACGAGCTGACCATCACCGCCGAGCGCAAGCACGACAAGGAGACCAAGGCCGGCGATTACCACCGCGTGGAGTCGCACTTCGGTCGCTTCTCGCGCACCCTGCGCCTGCCCGACAGCCTCGAGTCGGCGGCGATCGAGGCGAAGTTCAAGCGCGGCGTGCTGACGCTCACGGTGCCGAAGGCGCCGGAGCGGACGCCGCAACGCATCGCCATCAAGAGCGAGTGACGGCGCGACGTGCTGACGTGGCGTGCGGGTCGGAGGCGAAAGCCAAAGACCCGCACGCGATACTGCCGGCATGATCACCGTGCTGCAGCGCGTCGAGCGCGCCAAGGTCACCGTCGACGATCAGATCGTCGGCGAGATCGGCGTCGGCGCCCTCCTCCTCGTCGGCGTCGAGGTCGGCGACACGCAGGCCGACGCCGACGCGACCGCGAGCAAG
Source organism: uncultured candidatus Brocadiaceae bacterium (assembly GCA_964418595.1). GTDB lineage: Bacteria > Planctomycetota > UBA1135 > UBA1135 > UBA2386 > CAYQMF01. Next base: position 428 of record CAYQMF010000195.1, on the reverse strand, counting down.
ATCGGCAAGCTGCGGTTCTTCCCCGGCGCGACCCCGATGGACCGCACGCTGGTCGACGTCGGCGGCTCGTGCCTCGTGGTCAGCCAGTTCACCCTCGCCGCCGCGCTCGCCAAGGGCAACCGGCCGAGCTTCACCGCGGCGGCGCCGCCCGCGCTCGGTGAACCCCTCTACCTGCGCGTGGCCGAAGGCCTGCGCGCCGCCGGCATCCCCTGCGCGCTGGGCCGCTTCGGCGCCCACATGCACGTCGAACTGCTCAACGACGGGCCGGTGACCTTCATCCTGCGGGCGCGGGACGGGCGGATCGAAGGCTGAGGCCGGGAGCCGCCGACGAGCGGTCTCGCTACACCTGCGCGTGCCGGAAGCACGTCGTCTCGTGGTCGTTGACCATCCCGGCCGCCTGCATGTAGGCGTAGCAGATGGTCGAGCCG
>CAYQMF010000194.1:0-7750 GCA_964418595.1 uncultured candidatus Brocadiaceae bacterium | reverse complement strand
GCCGCCGGCGGGCCGCCGAGGGCTGGTTTCGCACCGAGCACCGAGCACCGAGCACGCAACGTCTTGGCCGTTCGCACTTTCCATGGATTCTCCTTCGCGATGGACTGACTCGCCCACCCGACCTCCTGAAACAGCGCGACACATCCTACCGACGATCAGACCGGCGCGCTCGTCTTCCGGATGCCCCCCATAAGGTGTCGCGCCTTCCACCGCGAGCAATCGGTGCGGTATCCTGAGCGCGATCTCCCCCATGCTCCTCCGCAACCTCGCCACCCACCACCTGCGGTCGGTCCTGCCGGTGGTCGCTCTGTGCGCGCTCGGCACCGCCCAAGCCGAGTGGCGGCGTCTACCGTCCATGGTTCCACTCCTGCGCTGCGCCATGGCATACGACGCCACGCGAAACCGGGTCATGATGTTCGGCGGAGAGCGGACCTCCGGCGAGCCGTCGGCCGAACTGTGGGAGTGGGACGGCATCGTGTGGACCTTGCGTCCGTCGTCCGTGCAGCCGCCTCGTCGCCACAGCCATGCTCTGGCGTACGACTCACGTCGCCAGAGGTTGGTGCTCTTCGGCGGCCTCGGAGGCCCGGCTCCGTACCAACGGCTGGCCGACACCTGGGAATGGGATGGCTCGAACTGGACCCAGGTCGGGGTTGGCCCTTCACCTACTCCCCGCACCTACCACGCGATGGTCTTCGACCCAGGCAGACGTCGAACCCTTCTCTTTGGCGGTGAAGACCCCGCCAAGCGGGCCGACACGTGGGAGTGGGACGGCACGTCCTGGACGCCGTTGACGCCCGCCACCTCGCCATCCCCGCGTGGTGGTGCGGGGCTCGTGTTCGATGCATCCCGCAGTCGCCCTCTCCTTTTTGGCGGGCAGCTCGACAACTCGTTGTCCAGGCCCGCATCCGCAGAGACCTGGGAGTTCGACGGCGTCACCTGGCGACGGCTCTCGACGACCGGACCTGCCCGCAGCCACCACGCGATGTTCTTCGATGCCGCCCGCCAGCAGACCGTAGTCTTCGGCGGGTGGTCCAGCGGCACGATGCTCGGCGACACCTGGGTCTGGAACGGCCAGCAGTGGAGCCTCAGCTCCACCGTCACCAACCCATCGCCCCGCTACTTCCCCGGCATCGCCTATGACTCTGCGCGCGGTCGCGGCGTGCTGTTCGGCGGCACGGACTTCGACGTCTTCCCACCCGCTGAGACCTGGGAGTGGGACGGCTCGACCTGGCGCGTCGCACACCGCGCCCCGGACTTCGCGCGCTCGCGACACGTCGTCGCGCACGACGGCTCGACCGTCATCGCCTTCGGTGGCGTCGGCACTTCGGGTGTGCTCGACGACACGCTGCGCTTCGACGGGGCCGGGTGGACTCCCGCCGCGCCAGCCACCCGACCGCCTGCGCGTGCCGACCACTCCGCCGCCTCCGACACGGCCCGCCAGCGCGCGGTGGTGTTCGGCGGCCACGACGGGATCACATTGCTCGACGACACCTGGGAGTGGGACGGGACCAACTGGCGGGCATACACAGGCGCTCCGCGGCCCTCGCCCCGCCGCTCTGCGGCCATGGCCTACGACCCGCGGCGGCAGCGTATCGTCCTCTTCGGAGGCGAGTCCGCGGGCGGCACCAACGACACCTGGGAGTACGACGGGCAGGCGTGGACCCAGCGCACGCCGGCGAGCTCACCCCAAGCACGGCGCGGCGCGGCGATGGCCTTCGACCACGTGCGCGGCACCGTGATCCTGTTCGGCGGCATGGACGTCGCGCTGCCGCTGCCCTTGAACGACACCTGGGCGTGGGATGGGACGGCGTGGACCCAGCTCCGCCCGAGCAACGTGCCGGCTCCGCGCGGCTGGGCAGCGGTCGCGGAGGACGTCGCCCGCCGTCGCATCGTGATCAGCAATGGCGTGTATCTCTTCAACGCGGACACTTGGGAATGGGATGGCAGCACGTGGCTCCAGCGCGCACCGGCGGAGTCGCCGAGCCCGTTCGTGACCGGCGCCGCCATGGCCTACCACCCGCGCGCCGGACACTCGGTCTGGTTCGGCGGATCGTTCGGCGGCCCCACGTCGGACACGTGGATCTACGGCACCACCGCGCCGGCGGCGTTCACGACGCACTACGTGTCCTGTCCGTCGAGTGTCGGGAGCCCGCGCCTGACTGGCGAATGCCCATGGCTCGGCGAGACGTTCCGGGTCAGCATCGAGGGTCTGCCACGGGCCGCGCCGGCGCTCACGCTCCTGGGCTTCTCGGCGACGACCCTGTTCGGCTCGATCCCACTGCCGCTCGACATGACCTTCTTCGGGATGACCGGGTGCACGCTGTACACCGACATTGCGGTGTCACTGCCCATGGCCGTCAGCAACGGCGTCGCGACGTGGAGCATGACGTTGTGCGCGTGCCCGAACCTGATCGGGACGGCGTTCTTCTGTCAGGGTCTCGCCGCCGATCCCCCGGCCAACCCCGCCGGCCTCATCCTCACCAACGCCGGGGCGGGGATCATCGGGGCGAAGTGATTGAGGGCTAATGGCCCCGCCTGCGCCCGCCTGGTCCGCGCGCCCCCGGTGGCGGCGGATCCGGTCGATAGCGGCGCATGGGGTTGGTCGCGTCGGCGAGCATGCGGTGCCGGCGCGACGCATCGTGCTGCGGAGGATCCGCCAAGCGATACATCTGCGCGAGATGATGGTTGAGCCAGAAATCGTCGGGATGACGTGTCTGCCCGACCTCGAGGGCCGCCAGCGCCTCGGCAAACGACCCCGCGCCCTGCAGCGCGAGCGCCAGCAGCTCGCTGCTCACCGCCGGCACGCTGTCGCTCTCGAAGCGCACCGCGATCGCGCGCAACGCCGCGAGGTCCTTCGCAATCGTGGCGGCGCGGATGGCGTCGCGACCGTCGTCGGGGTCGAGGACGTCCGCGAGGGCGAGCAGCCTCGCCGGCGCAAGTCGCGCACCGCCCCGGCCGCTGCCGCGGAGGGCGACGTCGCTCGCCGCCGTCGCCAGCGCCAGCGCCACGTCGTCGTCGAGTCCGGCGGGCACGTTCGGTGCGTCACCGGCGACGTCGACGCGCAGGTCGCGGAGCAGTTGGGCGAGCGCGGCGGCATCGGGACCGGCTTCCGGTGGGAACTGCAGGCGCACTTCGAGCACGCGCCGCCGGAGGTCCTCGTTCAGCCGCAGCGCGGCGACGCGCTCCGAGGCTGCCTCGACCGCGCGCGTCGTCTCGGCGTCCGGAGTGCCAGCGCGCACGATGGTGCGAGCGCGGCCGACCGCCTCGTCGGCGCGCCGCAGGTCGCCATCGGCCACCGCCTGCCAGGCGGCGTTCAGTTCGGCATGCGCTTCGCGCGCCGTGAACGCCACGCGTTCGCCGTGCTGGTAGAAGAACCACCCGCCGGTACCGAGGAGCACGAGACCCGCGGCGGCGAGCGCCCACGCCAGACGGCGGCGCTTGCGCTCTTCCTCGGCGCGCGCTCGCGCCGCGGCCGCCTCGATCCGGGCCTCGCCGGCGCGCTGTTCCGTCGAGGCGAAGAACGCGGCCATCGCTGCGCTCACGTCCGCGGCCGTCGCCGGGCGCGCGGCCGGGTCCGCCGTCAGACAACTGCGGCACAGCGCGACGATCTGCGCATCGGCTGCGCACGTCGCGAGCGCGTCGAACGCCGGCTGCAGTTCGCCGGCCTTCGCACGTCGCAGCACGTCGTCGCCGGTGTACGGCGGCTGCCCGGTGAGGATCTCGCAGAGGATGGCGCCGAGCGCGAACACGTCGGCGCGCGCATCGAGGCGTTCCAGCTCCCCCGCGGCCTGCTCCGGCGGCATGTAGGCAGGCGTGCCCAGCACACTCCCCGCCACCGACAGCGGCTCGTCGCGCTGGGTCGTCACCGGCGCCGCCGCGGTCGCCGCGGGGTCCACCCGATCGGGCACCCTCCCGATCACCTTGGCGAAGCCCCAGTCCATGACGAGCACCTCGCCGAACTCACCAACCATCACGTTGCCGGGCTTGAGATCGCGGTGCACGACGCCGCGCGCATGCGCGTACGCGACCGTCTCGCACACGCGCGCGAAGGCCGCGAGCCAGCGCCCCTGTTCGCTGCCGGGGTGCTCGCGCTCGCGCAGCAGCGTGGCGAGCGTCTTGCCCTGCACGAGTTTCATCGTGAAGTACGGCTGGTCGCGCAGGTCGATCCCCAGCTCGTACACCGGCACGATCCCGGGATGCTGGAGCTGACCGCCGATCTGCGCCTCCTCGACGAAGCGCTGCAGCATCGTGAGATCGGTGGCGTGGCGCGCGTGCAGGACCTTCACCGCGATCTCGCGGCCGAGGTCGCCGTCGTGCGCGAGCAGCACCACGCCCACGCCGCCGCGGGCGATCTCGCCGCGTACGCGGTAGCGACCCGTGCCGCCCGCCTGCCAATCCACGGCGTGCGGGCTCACGCTCATCCGGCGCCCGTCGCCGGTGATGTCGCGCAGGGCGACCTTCAGGCTCTTGCCCGCGCGCAGGTGCAGGCTCTGCATGAACACACTCGGCGCGCCCGCCTCCGGCTTTGCGAACGCGAGTTGCAGGCCGCTGTCCCACTGGGCTTCGATGCGGTCGTCAGCGGGGCGATCGGGCGAGGGCATCCCCCCGACTCCCGCCGGATCGTTGTTTTCGCGGCCGGAATCGGTCACGACAGCATCGCCAGCAGATCGAGGCACGCACGCTCGAGGCCGGCGCCTCGGGCATCGACGTGCAGGGCCAGCTCCGCGCGCAGTGCCTGCTTGAACTCCTCGCGCGCGCGCGCGTACTCGCGGTGGACACGCTCGGCCGGCTCACCCCAGCGCTCGGCGATGGCGCGGATGGGGAGGCCGTCCGCGAAGCGCAGCTCCAGCAGCTCGACGCGCCGCTGCGCCTCGGGCCCGAGCGGCCGAGCCCACGCGCGCTGGCGCTGCGCCGCGAGCTGCAGGATGCGCGCCGCCCAGGCGGCGTCGAACTGACGCGACAGGGTCTGGTCGCGTGCCGGCAGTTCGTCGACGGGCACCGCGGTGGCCGCGCCCCCCGCGCCGGCCCGCTCCTCCACGCGCAACGCGACGTTGCGCGCCACACCGAACAGGAACGCGCGGAAGCTCGGTGCGCGCGCGGGGTCGAGGCGCGCCAGCGCGCCGTTGCCGCGGAACAGGTCGAGAAACACCTCCTGCACGGCGTCGTCGAGGAGCCCGATCAGGCGGTTGCCACGCCAGCGCGCCGCGAGGAATCCGCGCACGATGCTGAGATACGTGTCGGCGAACACATGCCGCGCCTCTGGTTCGCCGTCTGCAGCACCGCGAACCACGGTCCAGCACGTCTGCGAGGGAGATGTCATGCGCGCGTCGGGATCCTGGGTTGCGTCGCCCCACGAGCGCAGCGGGGCGACCTGATGATCTGCCAAGGCTAGGAGATTTGCGCCGCGAGACGCATGCCCCGCCTGGATCCCTCATCGCCCCGGTGGCACTGCCCACCGGACGAAACGAGACGTGACCCAGATGAACGTGATCCACATGAACGGCCGATCGCAAGCGCACCTCCTGTTCGCCGCGGCAACCGCCGCGGTCTTCGGCGCGAGCCACCTCCTGGCCCAGGGCCCCCTGCCCCCCCCGCCGGTGCCCGCCGGCAACCCCATCACGGCGGCCAAGACCAACCTCGGCAAGGTCCTGTTCTGGGACGAGCAGATGTCGTCGACCGGCACCGTCGCCTGCGCGACCTGCCACACCCCCGAGGCCGGTGGCGCCGACTTGCGCACCGCCGGGTCCCGCGCTCCCGGGCCCGACGGGTTGTTCAACACGCCCGACGACACCTTCGGCTCACCGGGCGTGATCGCGAACCTGGCCGACGGCACCTACGTGCGCGAGGATCCGTTCGCGCTGCGGGCCCAGGTCACGGGGCGCAGGGCGCCGAGCGTCCTCATGGCTGCCTACCCGCCGTTCCAGTTCTGGGACGGTCGGCGCGGCAGCACCCTGCTGGACCCGCACACCAACCAGGTGGTCCTGCCGAACACCGCGTCGCTCGAGAACCAGGTGCTGGAGCCACCACTCAGCCCCGTCGAGATGAACCACGCCGGGGCCGACTGGACCGGCGTCGAAGCGCGCCTCGCCGCGAGTCGCCCGCTGGCGCTCGCCAGCAACATCCCCGCCGCACTCGACACGTGGATCGGCCAGCGTTCGTACGGCGATCTGTTCCGCGAGGCGTTCGGGACACCCGACGTCACGGCGGTGCGCGTGGCGATGGCGATCGCCACCTACGAGCGCACCCTGATCCCCAACCAGGCACCGATCGACGCCTTCCTCGCCGGCAACCAGGCGGCGCTCACGCCGCAGGAGCAGCGCGGGCTGCAGATCTTCAACGGGCCCGGCCGCTGCGTCACCTGCCACGGCGGACCGACCTTCGATCGCGCCGGCCCCGGTGGTCCCTTCCGCAACATCGGTGTGCGCCCGCCCCAGGAGGACCGCGGCCGGTTCAACGTGACCAACAATCCGCAGGACGATGCCGCGTTCAAGATCCCCTCGCTCCGCAACGTCGCGCAGCGGGCACCCTACTTCCACAACGGCGGCAAGGCGACGCTCGAGGACGTGGTCGCGTTCTACCAGCGCGGCGGCGACTTCCGCGGCGCCCCCAACATCGCCATCCAGCCCTTCCAGATCGCGCCGCAGGACCGCGACGCCCTGGTCGCGTTCCTCCGCAACGCCCTGACCGATCCGCGCCCGGCCCAGGCGATCGCCCCGTACGACCACCCCACCCTGTACTCCCGCAGCGGCCGCGCGCCGCAGCCGTACGGGCCGGCGTCACCCGGCGGCAACGGGCGTCCGCCGCGCCTCGTCGCGGTCGAACCCCCGGTCCTGGGCAACGCCAACTTCACCGTGGCCCTGGACGACTGCGCCCGGGGCGCCGGGGCCCTCCTCCTGGTCGACGCGGCGCCCGGTTCCCAGTCCGTCTTCGGGCTGCCCGTCAACCTGGGGCTGACCGGAGCGCTGGTGACGGTGCCGCTGGGCCAGCTCGCCACCCAAGGCCCCGTCGGCTGGACATCCTGGGCGTTCGCCCTCCCCACCGACCCGGCGCTGCACGGCGGCTCGGCGTATTGCCAGGCGTTCGCATCCGACCCCGTGGTGCCCCTCGGGCTGGTCGCGACCGCAGGCCTGCGGGTCACGTTCTTCGCCCCACGCTGAGTTCGACTTCCGCGGTATTCGCTCGCACGGCGCGGGCGGCGCGACTACGGTTCCGCCTCGTCCGGTCCCGAACGTGGGACCGGGCGCCTTTGCAGAATCGAACTCGCGTGCGTACGCGGCGTACTTGACACGGCCCCAGGCCGTGGGCGTCCTCGCGGCTCTCCTGCAATCGCATTCGCGATCAGGGGAGTCGTGCGAGGTGCCGGGACCTTGTCCCAGAGCCCGATGCGGAACGATTGTGCTCGCCACGGTGGCGAGCAGCACACGGTTTGACGCTCCGCAAGTCTCAAGCAACGACTCATGGGCAAGAAGCTCTACGTAGGTAACCTCTCATTCCAGACGACCGAAGCCGACCTCCAGGCGGCTTTCGAGAAGGACGGCCGTCAAGTCGGCAGCGTCAGCGTCATCACCGATCGTGACACGGGTCGTCCCCGCGGCTTCGCGTTCGTCGAGATGGCGACCGAGGCCGACGCGCAGGCGGCGATCAAGGCCATGGACGGCACCGAACTCGACGGCCGCACGCTCCGCGTGAACGAGGCCGAGGAGCGCCGTCCCAAGGGCGGCGGTGGCGGTGGCGGCGGCGGCTACGGCGG
>CAYQMF010000193.1:0-7923 GCA_964418595.1 uncultured candidatus Brocadiaceae bacterium | reverse complement strand
GCCGCCGTACTCGCGCGCGAACGGCACGCCCTGCGCCACGCACTGGTCGATGATGTCGACGCTCACCTCCGCGAGCCGGTACACGTTCGCCTCGCGCGCGCGGAAGTCGCCGCCCTTGATCGTGTCGTAGAACAGGCGCCACACGCTGTCGCCGTCGTTCTGGTAGTTCTTGGCCGCGTTGATCCCGCCCTGCGCGGCGATGCTGTGCGCACGCCGCGCGCTGTCCTGGAAGCAGAAGCAGTCGACCTGGTAGCCGAGTTCGCCGAGCGTCGCCGCGACCGACGCGCCGGCGAGGCCGCTGCCCACGACCAGCACGCGGTACTTGCGCTTGTTGGCCGGGTTGATGAGCCGGAGGTTCGCCTTGTGGTTGGTCCACTTGCCGGCGAGCGGGCCAGGAGGAACGTGGCTGTCGAGGTGCATCGGGATCGTCCTCACGAGGTCAGGCCGACGAAGCCGAGGAGCACGCCCACCGGCACGGCGAGGAAGCCGATGGTGAGCAGCGCCGCCGCGAGCGGGGCCGCGGTCTCGAGGAAGGCGGTGTAGCGGCGATGCCGGAACCCCAGCGACTGCGCGAAGCTGTGCAGGCCGTGGCTCAGGTGCAGGGCCAGCAGCAGCAGGGCCACGACGTAGGCCAGGCTCACCACCGGGTTCTGGAAGCCGAGCACGACCATCGAATACACGTCGTGCCGACCCTGCCGGTCGCTGAGCACCGCGTGCTCGCGCTGGATCGCGCCGAGCGTGAAGTGCAGCAGGTGGAAGACCACGAAGGCTAGGACCACGAGCCCCGTGAGCACCATGCTCCGCGACGCGAGGCTCGCTTCGATCGTGCTCTCGCGCACGTAGCGCTCCGGCCGCGCCGCGCGGTTCTGCCGCCACAGCCGCAGCCCCGTGGCGACGTGCAAGCCGAACATCGCCAGCAGGCCCAGGCGCGCGCCCCACAGCACCACGGGCGAGCGCTTCAGCCACGCGGCGTACGCGTTCAGCGCGTCCTGGCCCCCGAACACCAGCAGGTTGCCGGCCATGTGCGCCACGAGGAAGCCCGCGAGCGCGAGGCCGGTGAGCGCCATCACCACCTTGCCGCCTGGCGCCGAGCGCGCCCAACCGAGAAGCCAGTTCATCACCTTGCCGCGTTTCTCTCAGCGCAGCCTGCGGCCGCAACCAAAGGTTGAGTCGGCGCTTCGCGCCGACCAGATCGGGCCGCAGGCGCTGTTGTTCATGGTGTCGACTACTACAGCAGCAGGTGCACGAGAATCCTCGCGGCGTACGCCGAAACGCTGCTGTAGTAGATCAGCGCGCGCCCCGCCACGGCAACGACCGCGCGGCGGCGTTCGCGAACCTCCGGCTGAACACCAGCCAATCGAGCTGCCGACGTTCCTTGCGATACCCGAGCAGGTGGAAGACCTCCACCACGAACCAGCGCGCGACGCGCGGGTTGACGAGCAGCGTATTGCCGTCGCCGCCCGCGCGACGGATGCCCGGCAGCAGCCGCACGAGCAGATCCGCGCGCAGAGCGCGCAGCAGGCGAGCGACCGAGAGCCAGAACGGACGCACGTCGCGCCCCAGGAAGAAGCCGTCGTCGCCCTGCGCCTGGTAGAGCGGCAGCAGCACCCGCCCCGCCAGCGGCGCCGCGACCTTGCCGTTGGCGCCATCGCCCATGGGATCGCCCTTGGCGACCGGCTGGAACGACACGAAGCCCGGCGCCATCGAGAACGCGTCGCTCGGCGCCACGACGTGGCGGTAGGTGATCTCGACCACGGGCGGCGCGCCCTTCGCCGCGCGCACCAGCGCGGCACGGCGCGCGGCGAGGTCGGGCACCGCGGCGGCCTCCACCATCCCGGTGGCCACGAGCAGCAGCCACAGCGCAGCCTCGTGGTTCTCGACGGTCTCCGGCCGGCGATGCTGGCCGCCCTCGATGGCGAGGCCGGCGTGCCCGCGCGCGTTGAACCAGTCGAGCACCGCTTCCTCGATGGTCTCCTCGAGCCCGAGGATCAGCGGCACCGGCAGCGCCATCGCCAGCCGCCGGTTGGGGATCGTGTCGCCGGTGCAGGTGAAGGGCGCGCTGTCGCCGGAGCTGGTGTGCAGGTCGACGAACACGAGCGGGCCTTGTGCCTCGGCCTCGACGCGCGTGAACACCGCCGCCATCGCCCGCTGCTCCGCGTCCTCCTCGGAGTCGGTCTCGGGATCGCGGCCGAGCAGCGCCTCGACGCGCGCGCTCGACCAGCCACGGTTGAGGTCGCGCGCGAGGTAGCGCCGATCCTGCGCGAGCGCGCCGAGGTTGCCCGCGATGGCCTCGATGCGGCCGGCGACCGGAAGCCCGAGGTCGCGCAGCCGGGTGAGGAAGCGCTGCACCGCGAGGATCCCCGCCGGCTCGTTGCCGTGGATGCCCGCGCAGATCAGCAGCGTCGGCCCCGCCACCTCGCCGCCGTAGGACCCGAGTTCGCGCTGGAAGCGCCTGCCTGGTGCGGCCACGGCCGAAGTCACGGCTTGGCCGACTCCCGCAGTTGCTGCTCGAAGAGCTGCGCCGAGACGTTGATGAGGTCTCGCTCCGTGATCACGCCGACCAGTCGGTCGCCCTGCACCACCGGCAGGCACGCGATCTTGTGGACGCGCATCTTCTCGATCGCTTCGAGCGTGGCGGTCTCCGGCGAGACGGTGATGAGGCCGGTCTTCATGACTTCCGACACCGGGATCGGATCGCCGCTCGGGTCGTACCGTCCCTCCGCGATCAGCCGCACCAGCGCCCGCGACGAGACGAGCCCGACCAGCCGACCTTCGTCGTCCTCCACCGGCACGTGGCGCAGGGTCTGCCACGTCATCATGTTGGCGACCAGGTCGATGCCGTCGCCGGGGCGCACGGTGAACAGGTCGGTGGTCATGAACTGGCCGACGCGGAGGAAGCTGAAGCGCCACGAGTCGGCCTCAGCCATCGTGGCCACGTCCCACTTGTGCACCGGCTCGCTCGAACGCTGCCGGCGCAGCGTCGCGAGCGTCAGCGTGCGCATGCGATGGTCGAGGGTGCCGTGCGTGCCCATGCTCGCCACCGACTTCAGGTACCAGCTCGCGCCGGTCTGGCCGCTGTGCACGCGCTCCTCGAGCACGCCGAGGTAGTGGTCGATGTCGGTCGGGTCGATGCCCGCGTGCGCGAGCCCGCGACGCGCCAGCGGCAGGAGTTCCTGCGCCAGCAGTTGCTTGGCGGTGTACTCGCGGCCCTTGATCCAGGTGAACTGCGACTGCAGGCCGAGGCGCGCCGCCTGCACGAAGTTGTTCTTCGCATCGTCGAACTGCATCACGGCGCGGATGTCCGGGTACTCCTCCGAGAGCGCCGTCATCAGCCCGTAGAAGAGCGTGGCGTTGGCGATCTCGTCGGTGACCGTCGGCCCCGCCGGCAGCGCGCGCGCCTCGATGCGCAGGTGCGCGATGCCGTCCTTCACGCCGTAGCAGGGTCGATTCCAGCGGTACACCGTGCCGTTGTGCAGGCGCAGCGCGGTCAGCTTCGGCGGCCGCCCGGCGGCGAGGGCCTCGAGCGGATCCTCGTCGACGTTGGTGGTGACCACGAGGCGGAAGCGCGCGACGTCGTCGCGGAAGATCTCGGCCACGGAACGCTCGACCCAGCGATCGCCAAAGTTCACCCGCGGGCGCAGGCCGCGGCGCGCGTGCGTGTCGGAGCGCGCATCGACCGACTGCTGGAACAGCGCCACGCGAGTCTCCTGCCAGAGGCGCCGGCCCACCAGCAGGGGCGAGTTCACCGCCGCCGCGAGCACGGGCGCGGTCACGACCTGCGCCAGGTTGTAGAGCGGCGCGAACTCCTGCGGCGTCACCTGCAGGTGCAGTTGGAAGCTGGTGTTCGCCGCTTCCAGCATCACGTTGTCGTGCGTGAGGTCGAGTTCGTCGGCGCCGCGCAACTGGACGCGGAAGCGCCCGCCGCGCAGCCGGGTGATCGCATCGTTGAGCGTGCGGTAGCGCGGGATCGGGCACATGTTCTCGAGCCCGAGGTCCTCGATGCGCAGCGAGGGCAGGATCCCCGACAGCAGGATGTGCGCGCCCATCTCGCGCGCCGCGGTCAGCGCGCGCTCGAGGTTGGCGCGCAGCTCCTTCTCCATGTCGCTGAAGCACTTGCCCCCGTACAGCCGCGGCTCCAGGTTGGTCTCCAGGTTGAACTGCGCCAGCTCCAGCGTGAACGCCGAGGATGGCCCGCCCAGCCGTTCGAGCACCTGCAGCGCGTAGGGCACGGGCCGCCCCGCGTTGTCGATGAGGAACATCTCCTGCTCCGCACCGATCCGGCGCACGCCGGTCTCGAACATGCCCATCTCCAGCATGCGCTCGAGGGCATGGACGTCGGCGAGCAGCGCGCGCATGAACGTACGCAGCTCATCTTCAGCCTGCGGAGACGAGATCTTGAGGTCACCCATGGGACGTGGCGGGCGCGGAGGATAGCAGAGGCGCCCGGGCCACCGCCCGCACCTTCCCGGCATCCACGTGACGGCGGCGCTAGCGGACCTCGAACGTGGCGCGCTCGGCGCGGGCGAGCAGGCGCATGCTCCACAGCCCCCGCCCTTGCGTCGCCGCCAGCACGCGGCCGTTGCCGGGCTCGACCAGCAGATCGATGACCGGGGTGTTGGGCAACCCGGGCGCGTAGCACTCCCAGTGCACGCCGTGATCGCCGGAGCGCCACACGCCCTGGTCGGTGCCAACGAACAGGATCGGCGGCTCGCCGCGGCTGTGGTCGAGGGCGATGGTGTTCGCGGGCAGGTCAGGGAGGTCGCCGTCGAGGCTGCGCCAGCTCGACCCGCCGTCGCTCGTGGTGCGGACCTGTGCCACCCCGAACGCGCTCACCGCGAGGTAGGCGCGCGCGGGGTCGATGGCATGGACGCGGAGCGCCCGGGTGACGCGCGGCCAGCCCGGCAGCCCGGTGAGCGCGAGCTGCCAGTTGCCGCCGCCGTTGCGGGTGACCTGCACGCGGCCATCGTTGGTCGCGGCGTAGATCGTGTTCTGGTCGCTCGGCGCGAAGGCCAGCGCGCGGATGGCGGCGACGCCGCCGCCGGTGAGGTCTCCGCTGATCGCCGACCACGAGCTGCCGCCGTCCGTGGAGCGGAACACGCGCTCCGTGCCGTAGACCATGAGCAGGCCGTTCAGCGGATGGATCTCGAACGGCGGCAGGAAGCAGTTGCGGCCGCTGATCCCGGAGCTGGAGAGGCTGAAGCCGCCGCCGTTCACGGAGCGGTACAGGTTGCCGGTGCCTTGCGACTCCGCGAACGCGCGCACGCCGGTGGGATCGATCCCGGTGTAGCCGCCGTCGCCGCCGAGCACGCTCGCCCAGGCGCTGGTCGCACCGGTCCGGCGGTTGGTGCCGTTGTCCTGCGTGCCGCCGTAGATGAGGTCGCGGTTGGTCGGGTGCACCGAGAGGCCCGCGTAGAACTGCACGAGGCCGAGGGTGTTGTTGACCTGCTGCCACGACGTGCCGAGGTTCGACGAGCGATGCACGCCGCCGTCGTTGCCGCACCAGAGCCGGCCGCTGGCGTCGAACTCGAGCGCGTGCAGGTCGACGTGCGGCGGCGTGTTCGTGGTCCAGCTCGCCCCGCCGTCCTGCGTGCGGCGCAGGCTGAAGCCGCCGGCGAAGAAGATGTCCGGGTTGGTCGGATGCACGACCGAGGTGCAGAGGTACCAGCCGTAGGTCGACTGGTACGAGCCGACCCCCGTCAGGTTGCTCCAGGTCGCGCCACCGTCGTTGCTGCGATACACGCCGAGTGTCGAGGCGCCGCCGCTCGCCGCGTCCGACGGTCGCACCAGCGACGCGTAGATCCGCGTCGCTTGCGACGGGGCGACGGCGAGCGTGACGCGGCCGATCCCGCTGCCCGGCAGTCCACCGGCGAGGCGCGTCCAGGAGGCGCCGCCGTCGAGCGAGCGGTACACGCCGTTCTCGGCGTGGCCGAAGATGTCGCCGATCCCGGCGTACACGGTGTTTTGGTTGGTCGGGTCGAGCACGACATCGGTGGCGTCGCGCGCCGGCAGGCCGTTGCGCAGGTGCTGCCAGGTGGCGCCACCGTCGAGCGACTTGAAGACCCCTAGCGCACCGTTGCCGAGCGGATGCTCGCGTGCCGCCGCGCGGGCCGGGAAGCCGCCCGCCGGTGTGATCGCCGCGTACAGCGTGGACGGCCGCGTCGGGTCGATGCGGATGCGCGCGAAGCAGCGGCCCGCGAACGTGCCCGCCGCGAGCACGCGCCAGGTCTGTCCGCCGTCGGCGCTGCGCGCGAGCCCGAGCCCGTACCGGCTGTGGTTGGCATAGTTCGCTTCGCCCATGCCCGCGTACACGATGCTCTCGTCGCTCGGGTCGAGGGCGAGCGCGCCGATCGCCGTGCTCGGCAGGTCGTCGCCGAGCGCGGTCCAGGTGGCGCCTCCGTCGCGCGTGCGCCACACGCCGCCGTCCGCGCCGCCGACGAACACGAGGTTGCCGTCGACGCGGCTGCACGCGATCGCGGCGACGCGCCCGGTGTACGGGCCCGAACTCAGGGGATCCGGCCCCAGCGACACCCAGCGGTCCTGCGCCGCAGTCGCCGTGGCGAGACACAGGACGAGCCACGCGCGCGCGCTCATCGCCGACCTCCCGCCACGAACGCGAGCGTGATCGCCGCGCGCTCCGGCATGCCGTCGAGTCGGCCCAGCGTCGCCGTCGCGCGGATGAGGTATTCGCCCGCGCCGCGGATCGCGATGTCGGCGAAGCCCTGCGCCCGGGTGCGCAGCTCGACGACCTCCGGCGCGCCGTCCGGGCTCGCGGCGTACGACACGAGCAAGCGGACGTCCGCCGGGTCCGCGTGGTCGAGCGCGAGGCGCACGGGGAGCGTGTCGCCCGCGCCGAGCACGCACGGGTCGAGGAGCGGCGTCAGCTCCCCGCGCAGCCCGAGGCGTGCCGTCACCGCCGTCGTCGGCACCGGCTCGCCGTCCGCACCGCCCGCCGCCACGATCGCCTTGTGATGCTCCGACGCGAAGCCGTCCTCCGACGCGCACGTCACGGTCGAGAGGCCAACCACCACGTCGTGCCGCGGGAGCGCACCCAGCGGCACGAGGAGTTGGCCTTCGCGTTCGACCAGCGTCGGCGTGAACTGTTCGCCGTGCACGCGCACGAAGCAGGGGTCGACGCGGGTGTCTTCGCAGGGCGAGCCAACCGCACCGCGGAGCGCCACCACGGGTGCGCCGTCCACCAGGGACAGAACCGGCGTCAGTCGGAACTCGCTGCTGACCCCCACGGCTCCCGAGCGCTGGCAGGCTGCCATCGGGCCTGCGGCCAGGACCGCAGCAAACAGCCAGGTCGGACGCACCGGACGCGAGCGAGATCTCATGCTCCCACGATACCGAACGCCAGCGGGACCGGCGCAAACTCCCGCGACGCCGGCACGAGGATTCCGGGAACCACCCCGCTCTGGCTGGACTCGCTTGATCTCAACTTGGCTCAGGCTCCCCCCTTGCTTCGTGAACTCGCAGCCATCCCCTGTCCCCAAGGCTCGGCGTTCGATCCTCTGGCCATTCGCGAGTCATCCGATCCAGTACCGCGACGTCGCCGCCACTCCACCGGATGAACGGATGAACCGCCGATCGACGATAACATCACCGACCTCCGCGAGGCCTCCGCCGAGGAGAGCGCTCACAACGTTCAGCGCCCCTTGTCGAATGGCTTTTGGGCTCCGGGATCCGGTTGTCTGAACTCAGAGCTCGCGACGTCAACAACTCCGCCGTTGCTCGGCCTGAGTCCGGATCGACTTCGCCACTTCGGCCTCACCCCCGCAGAGGGATTCCCGCATCGCGGGCAGCATTCGCGATTCGACTCTCTGCCGCTGCAAGGCTGCTTTCCTGGTTCAGCAAGACATGAAACGGGACGCTAGGCCTCAGACCAGCGTGAAAGTCTGCGTTCTTTCTCGAAGAACGTAAGCC
>CAYQMF010000192.1:0-7934 GCA_964418595.1 uncultured candidatus Brocadiaceae bacterium | reverse complement strand
TCCGTGTCTCACGCGGCGCTCCGCGCCGCGTGAGACACGGAAGGACGGAACGACGGCACAGAGAGAAGAAAGAGAGAGAGAGAGAGAGAGAAAAGAACGGCGGCGCGCTAGCCCCCCGCCGCCGCCGCGAAGTCTGCGGCGAACAGCTTCAGCGCGCTGAGCACGGGTGCGGCGCCCATCTCGATGAGCGAGCAGAGTCCCTTGCCGCGCGCGAACGCGGCGAGCTTCTCGAGCTTCTCGGCGTAGCCGGGGCCCTTGCCGGCCTGCACGCCCGCGAGCACGTGCGCCATCTGGTTGGTCTGCATGCGGC
The DNA here is from genome assembly GCA_964418595.1 of uncultured candidatus Brocadiaceae bacterium. Classification (GTDB taxonomy): domain Bacteria; phylum Planctomycetota; class UBA1135; order UBA1135; family UBA2386; genus CAYQMF01. The sequence continues at coordinate 7,624 of CAYQMF010000192.1, read as the reverse complement.
AGGGCGGACACTGGCCGCACTGCTCGCGCATGAAGAAGTCGGCGATCTCGCGGACGAGCGCGACGACGTCGTCGCCCTCCGCGACGATGCGCACGCCGCCGCAACCGGGCGTCGTGCCCAGCGGCTTGAGGGTCTCGTAGGCGATGGGGACGTCGAGGTGCTCCGCGGGGAGGAATGCGCACGACATTGCGGGCAGCACGGCGCGGACCTTCTTGCCGCTGCGCAGGCCGCCGCCGCACGTCTCGATGAGATGGCGGTAGGTCACGCCGAAGGGTAGCTCGTACACGCCGGGGCGATTGACCTCGGCGCCCAACGTGAAGAGCAGCGTGCCCTTGCTGGCCTCCGTGCCGATGGCGGCGAACGCGGCGCCGCCCTCGCGCACGATCCACGGCACGTGCGCGAGCGTCTCGACGTTGTTGACCACGGTCGGGAGGCCGTGCAGGCCGGCCTCGCCGGGGTAGGGCGGCTTCTTGCGCGGCTTGCCGGGACCGCCTTCGATGGAGTCGAGGGCCGCGGTCTCCTCGCCGGCGACGTAGGTCGTGGGCGCGCGGTGGACCCTCACGTCGAAGGCGAACGCGCTGCCGCCGATCGCAGACCCCAGCAGCCCCGCCGCGCGCGCCTCCGCGATCGCCGCCTCCGCCGCGGCGATCTGTTCGGCCATGTCCTCGATGAGGTAGAGCACGCCCTCCGCGGCCCCGATGGCGAACGCGCACAGCGCCATGCCCTCGAGCACCGCGTGCGGGTGGCGCGCGACGAGGAGCTTGTCCTTCTCGGAGCCGGGCTCGTGCTCGCCGCCGTTGCCGACCACGAACTTGCGCGGGCCGGGCGCCGCCGCCGCCAGCGCCCACTTGCGCGCGGTGGGGAACGCGGCGCCGCCGCGACCGCGCAGGCCGGAGGTCTCGACCTCGTGGCGTACCGCGTCGGGGGTCTGGTCGGTGACCGCGGTCAGCAGCGCGCGGTAGCCGCCGCGCGCCCGATAGGTGGCGAGGTCCTCGCGCGCGCGCGAGGCGGGGTTGGCCAGCAGGATGCTCCGGGTCACGGGCGCGACCTTATCAGGGGCCCTCCGCCGGACGAATCGTCGGTTCAGCGCGGTTGCAAGCTCACCGGGATAAAGCCTTCGCCACCGCCGTGAGCGACGTCGATCTCCACCTGGCCGAACAACGTCTGCCCTTCGCTGCCGACGGTCAGCGTGTAGTGCCCGGCGCCCAGCGACACCTCGCCGACCCACACGCCGGAGGAGTCGCGCTCGAATGCGAAGCCACCGACCACGTGGCGCTCCGCGTCGAACAAGGTCGCCGCCACCCAGCGCGGCGCGCTCGAGCCGGCCGGTACGGTCGCGTGCACGGTGTACCGCCGCCCGGGCTGGACCACGACCTGCACGCGCGTCTCCTGACCGGCGACGACCACGACCGGGTGGCGAGCGAGCGCGATGCCGGTGCCGCCGATCTCGAGCAACAGCTCACCGGGCGGCAGCGGGCCGGAGCGACGCTCCGCGTCGCCGACCAGCGTGCCCACGCGCGCGCCGCGCGCGTCGTTGACGTACAGGCGCACGCCCGAGGTGTCCCCACCGTCGGTGCGCTGCACGCTCGCCACCACCGTCCCGCCAGCCAGCAACGTGAGGTCGCCGAGATCCAGCACCGCGCCCGGCGACAGCTCCTTGCGCCCCAGGTGCAGCGGCGGATGCTCGGTGTGCTGCGCGGTGACCCAGTACGGACCCGGCACGAGCCGCCCCAGCGCGAAGGTCCCGTCGGCCGCCGTCTTCGCGTCGGCGAGGCCGCGGCCACCGTCGCCGCCCAGACGCACGAGCGCACCTTCGATCGGCGCGCCCGCCGGCGACAGCACCCGCCCGCGCGCGCCCGCGTTCGGCACACGGTCGGCGGGGATCACGAGTTCGAGCGCGTCGACCGGCAGGGTCACATCCTGCGTCAACGCCGTGAGGCGCGAGTTCTCGGCGCCTCCCTCGGGTCGCACGCCGACGCGCAGGAGCACGCGATCGCCGTCCAGCTTGTCGAGCGCGAACTCGCCGGTCGCCGACGTGGTCGTCTCGCCGAGCCACTTGTCGTCGGCGAACGCCGCGACGCTGAACCCCTCGAGCCCACGCCCCTGCGCGTCGACGACGCGGCCGCGCGCGAAGCCCTTCACCGCGATCACCGGGTTCCACACGCGCGTCTCGCCCGGCACGAGCACGAGTTCGTCCTTCATCACCACGTGCCCCGCCTGCCACAGTTGCACCGGCACCGTGCCCGGCGAGACCGGCCCGGAGAAGGTGCCGTCGGGTTCGACGGCAAGCCAGCCCGTGGCGAGCGTGCGCTCCGTGTGGTGCACGAACAGCACGACCCGCTTGGTGGGCGGCCCACCGTTTTCGGTGACGCGGCCGCTCAGCGTCGCGGCGCGCGGCAGGTTCACCACCACGTCGCCCACGCCACGCGCGGTCACCGTCACGAGGGCCTCGCCCATCCCCGACTCCGCGGCGCGCGCCTGCACCACCAGATCACCGGGAGGCAGGCCGACGACGCGGAACCGACCTTCGCCGTCGCAGACGGCCGTGCGCGGCCCCGCGCTCAACTGCGGCGACCCGTCGGGCGCGGTGCTCCACTGCGCGCGCGCGACCGCGCGGCAGAACACCGCCGCGCCGGATGCCGGTCTGCCATCGGCCATCAGCACCTGCCCCGTGACGCGGGCGTCGTCGTGCGCGAGCAGGATCTCGACGGTCGTCGTCTCACCCGGCTGCGCCTTGAGGTAGCGCAGCGCGGAGGCCTGGTAACCGGGCGCGTGCGCGCCGATCCAGCGCTCGCCAGGCACGTGCCGCAACTCGAAGCGTCCGTCGGCGCCGCTCTTGCCGGCCACTGCGCCCGCGTCGTGCACGTTCCTCTCCGACAACCAGATCTCGGCCGCGGCGATCGGACCGCCGCGCATGTCGCGCACGACCCCGACCACGGTCGCGCCGGCCGGCACTTCGAGTTCTACGCGTGCGATCTTGTCGGCCACGACAGCCACCCACGCTTCGCCGCCACGATCGGCGACGACCCGGTGCTGCCCGGGCTCGAGATCGCCGAACCCGAACTCCCCGCGCTTGCCGGTGCGGAAGCGCAGCGCCCCGATCGAAGACTGGAGCGACTGCCCGACCTCGCAGTGCACCGCGATCCCGACCGCCGGGGTGCCGTCGGCGGCATAGCGCACGATGCCCTCGATGGCGCCCTTGCCCGGCGCCGGCCGTTCTGGCTCGGCGACTTCCGACGCTGGCGCTGGAATCGGCGCGAGGCCTGGCCCCGCCTCGCGGCGCCCGTCGGCGGAGGTCGCACCCTCGGCGAGATTCGTCGTGCGCGCGTCGTCGGGCGTCGAGCCAGGAACCGCAGCGGGCGCGACTTCGCCGACGCCACCGCCCTGCAGCAGGAACACCGCCGCGGCGATGACGACGAGCGCGACGACGGCGAGCGCGAGCTTGTTCACGCGCGCCGACGATACCCGCCGCGCGGGCTACCGACGGTAGTTCGTCGCGGCACGGTTGGTCAGGTGCAGCGGCAGCGCAAAGCTCGGGCTCACCGTCACCGCCTGGAAATGCGCGAAGCGGTTCGCAACGGCCGAGCACGCCGGCGAGTTCGGCGGCACGATCGTGGCCGTGCCCTGACCCGTGCCGTCGAGGTTGCCCGCGGCGACCTGCAGGAACGCACCGACCGGGTTCAGGTACAGCGCACCCTCCGCGAGACCGCCGAGCGGGATCCCCGGACAGCCGTTGTCGAGGCCGAGGTACACCACGAACGCGCCGTTGGCGTGCGCGAGGTCACGGACGCGACAGTCGAGACCGTCGTTGCGCGGGCCGAGGGTGCCGTTGCACGCCGGCCACAACCCGCCGGCGCCGAAGCTGCGGTTGCCGAGCCCGATCAGGCAGGTGCCGGTGAGGGTCGGGTCGACGTTGCCGAGGTTGAGGATCGCGGCCTCGACCAGCAGGCCGAAGTGCAGGGACTCGAAGAACTGCGGCTGTACGGGCGCACCGTTGAGGCAGTTCCAGGTGAGCGACGGCGTGTTGGGCGCCGGGTTGTCGCCGAGCGGGAAGTCGGTGATGTGGAGCGATTGGCCGTCGCCCGGAGTGGATCCCCACCCTGGCGCGGCGGGGAACTCGGCGCCGGTGTAGAAGGTCGCGCACGGGGGCACGGCCGTCGACACGGTCGCGAGGGTCGCCGTGATCTGCCACGCGACCGGGGTCACCACCGTGCTCGGCGGCGTGGTGAGCGGGCCGGCGCGCAGCTTGAGCCCAGCCGCGCTGCAGTCGGGCGCCGCCGCGGCCTCGCCGCGCACGATCAGGTGGTAGGTCTCCTGCGACGCCCCGTTCTGATCCTGGGTCACGTACTGGAAGCCCGCGAGCCGAGTGCCCGCGCCGGCCGGGTCGTGGCCGACGCCGGCGAAGTGCGTGGCGCGAACCTCGAGCAGGTACTCGCCCGCGCTCGCCTGGATGTTGCCGCGCGACGTGAAGTTGGTGCAGCCGGAGAAGATCTCGAAGAGGTTGACGGGGGCCTGCGCGCAGATTGGCGCGCAGACCGAGAGCAGACCGAGGATCGCGAAACGCATCGAACAGGCTCCGAAGGAGTGAGGAGAGATGTGAAGGGAAGGGCAGTGGTGGGGCGCGAGAGAACGTAGCCGAAGCGTGCGCGAGGGAAAGCCGTCCCGCCTCGGCCATGCCGTCGAACGGTGCGATCCACCCGGGCAGCACGACGACTTTTTTCTTCGCCCGCGACTCGGCCCGCGGCAACGACTTCCAGCGCGCACGGACACAACGCACAACGCACCCGCTTGCCAGGCACGCAGCGACTCGTAGCGTGGCCTCCCCTCCCTCGCCCTCGCTCCATCACCGTGTTGTCGCTGTACTGGTTTCTGCTCGGTGCCGGCACATGTGCCCTGGCCGTCTGGTTGACGCGCTCGACCCGCCGGCCTGCGGCGTCGATCGACCCACCTCGTGGAGCGCTCGCGGACCCGGTGCGCACCTGCGCGGAGACGGCACCGGATCACGCGCAGCCCATCCGCCACGATCCGCACGTCGAAGCCGCGCGGCACCTCGAAGACCTCGCCGAGAGCGTCAGCGCGGAACTCGCGAGCCTCGCCTCCGGCGTCGAAGGCAACGCGCAACTGCTGTGCGAAGCGATCGGTTCGCCCGAACTCGTGCCGCCGCGCGCGGAGCAGCTCTGGGGCGCGGTGCGCCGACTGCGGGCGCTGAGCGAGAAGATCCAGTTCGCCATCGGCTCGTCGGTGATGCGGCGCACCGGCCTCGCCGTCGACGACGTGCTGGCCAGCGTCCAGCACGAACTCGACGACTGGAATTGCGGGCGCTTCCAGCTCGACGTCGACGTGGCGGCGAGCCTGCCGGAGATCTGGACCAACGCCAACGCCCTGCGCCGCGCGCTGCTGTACCTGATCGAGGTGCTGTTCGCGACGGAGCCGAGCGCGGGCAAGCTCACGATGCGCGCCGGCATCAACGTCGACCAGGACGCCCAGGTCGTCGTGCTGCAACTCGCCGTCGAGAGCGACGAGGCCGTGTCGGTGCACGCGCCGCCCCCCGCGCAGATCCAGCTCGCCAGGGCCGCGGCCCGCAACCTCCTCGCTGCGCTGGACGCGGAGTGGACCATGGAGCACTCGCCCGGCGCGGGTGCGAGCGCGTGGATCGCGCTGCCTGTGGCCGACGCCGACGCCCAGGACGACGCCGCCGGCCCACCCCCCCGCGACGCCGCGCACGAGTTCGGTGGCGTGCTCGTCCTCGAGAGCGACCCGGCGGTCCGCTTCATGGTCGGCCAGGAGCTGGAGCGGAGTGGCCGGCAGGTCCTGCTGTGCGCCGATGGTCCCGCGGCCCGCGCGCTCTGGCGTGCCACGCCCGAGCGTTTCGAGCTGCTGATCGTCGAGCCGCGCGGGCGGCGTGAAATGGGCGACCAGTTGGCTGCGGATGCGCTGGGCGTCGGGCGCGTACGCGTCGTGCTCCTCGGCAGCAGCGACCACCCCGCGCTCACCGCCGCGCTGAACGCCCCCGACCCCCGGGTCGTGATCGTGCCGAAGCCGTTCGGTCTCATGGAGCTGCGCGACGCGCTGGCGCAGCTCGGGATCGCGACGGAGGCCGCGGCCCGCTGAGCGGTGGCTTTCTCGGCGCGCCACGCGCGCACCGCGCTATGCTCCCGCCCCCTTTTTCGAGAGCAGGCCCATCGTGAAGCGCAAGGCAGGGCGGCAGCCCGATCAGATCCGTCCCCTCAAGCTGACCCGCGCGTTCACGCCGGCGAGCATCGGCTCCGTCCTCGCCGAGAGCGGCGACACCCGCGTGCTGTGCACCGTGGCCTACCAGGACCACGTTCCGCAGTGGATGGCAGGACAGGGCAACGCTTGGCTCACGGCGGAGTACAGCATGCTGCCCGGCGCGACGACACCGCGGAAGCAGCGCGAGCGGGGCACCCGCGTCGACGGCCGCTCGCTGGAGATCCAGCGCCTCATCGGCCGCAGCCTGCGCAGCATCGTCGACATGAAGCTGCTGCCGGAGATCACCCTCTGGGTGGACTGCGACGTGCTCGCCGCCGACGGCGGAACCCGCACCACCGCGGTCAACGGCGCCTACGTCGCGCTCTACGACGCCATGCTCTGGCTGGAGGAGAAGAAGATCGTGCGCGCCTGGCCCCTGCGGCACGCGGTGTCCGCGATCTCCGTGGGTCTGGTCGACGGCACGATCCTCGCCGACCTCGACTACAACGAGGACGCGCGCGCCGACGTCGACATGAACGTCGTGGCGACCGACGACGGCCGCTTCATCGAGGTGCAGGGCGCGGCGGAGCGCTCGCCCTTCGACCACGACCAGCTGCTGGCGATGCTCGCCGTCGCCAAGAGCGCGCACACACAGGTGCAGGCCACGCAGCGCACGGCGCTCGGCCTCTGACCGGGGCGCGCGTCGTGTCCGAGACGCTCTGGATCGCCACCGGCAACGCCAAGAAGCGCGCCGAGCTCGAACGCCTGCTCCGCCCGCTGGGCATGCAGCTCCGCTCGCTCGCCGACCTGCCGCACCCGATCGCCATCGTCGAGGACGCAGAGACCTTCGCCGGCAACGCGGCGATCAAGGCGCGCGCCCTGGCCGCGGCGACCGGCGCGCTGGCGCTGGGTGACGACTCCGGCCTGTGCGTCGACGCGCTCGACGGCCGGCCGGGCGTGCTGTCGGCGCGCTACGGCGGACCCGGCCTGTCCGACGCCGACCGCGTGCAGAAGCTGCTCCGTGAGCTGACCTCGGTCGCAGCCCCCCATCGCACCGCGCGCTTCGTGTGCTCGCTCGCCCTCGTCGATGGCACGGGCCGCCTCGTCGCCGCGCTCGAGGACACCTGCGAAGGCTCGATCGCCACGGCACCGTGCGGCGCGGGGGGCTTCGGCTACGACCCCGTGTTCGTCCCGGCCGGCTCAGCCCGAGGAGTGGGCGCCACACCGACGATGGCGGAACTCGACGCGCGCGCGAAGGACGCCCTCAGCCACCGCGGCCACGCGCTGCGCCGCCTCGTGGAGTTCCTGCGATCCCGCCGCGCTGACTGTTAGCATTCCGCCGCCCGTGACCGAGCCCCGCCTGATCCGCAACTTCAGCATCATCGCCCACGTCGACCACGGCAAGTCGACGCTG
>CAYQMF010000191.1:7260-8082 GCA_964418595.1 uncultured candidatus Brocadiaceae bacterium | reverse complement strand
CCCGCTGGCGAAGTGCCCAAGGGCTGCCTGCATCCCATGCAGGTCTTGCGCGGCGTGGTCGCCGGCGTGCGCGACTACGGCAACCCGATGGGCATTCCGACCGTGAATGGGGCGATCCACTTCGACCCCGACTTCGTCGGCAACCCGCTGGTCTACGTCGGCAACGTCGGGATCCTGCCCCGCGACAAGATCGAGAAGGCCCCGCGTCCGGGCGACGCGATCGTCGCCATCGGCGGCCGCACGGGGCGCGACGGGATCCACGGCGCGACCTTCAGCTCCCTCGAACTCCATACCGAGAGCGAGACGGTGAGCAGCGGCGCGGTGCAGATCGGCGATCCGATCACCGAACGCAAGGCCATGGACGCCGTACTGCGGGCCCGCGACGAGGACCTGTTCAGCGCGATCACCGACTGCGGCGCCGGCGGCTTCTCGTCGGCGATCGGCGAGATGGCCCAGGACCTCGGCGCCACGGTGCACCTGGAGCGGGCCCCGCTGAAGTACGCCGGCCTCGCGCCCTGGGAGATCTGGATCAGCGAGGCGCAGGAGCGGATGGTGCTCGCGGTGCCGCGCGACAAACTGCCGCGCCTCTTCGAGCTGTGCGCGGAGGAGGACGTCGAGGCGACCGAGCTCGGCGTGTTCGAGGCCACCGGCAAACTCCTCCTGAAGCACGCTGGCGTCGTACACGGCGAGCTGGATCTCCACTTCCTGCACGAGGGCCTGCCGGTCGTCGAGCGCGAGGCGACGTGGACGGCCCCCAAGACCAGCGAGCCGCAGCTCGCCGAGCCCACCGATCTTGGCGCCACGCTCCTGGCCCTGCTGGCC
>CAYQMF010000191.1:0-7250 GCA_964418595.1 uncultured candidatus Brocadiaceae bacterium | reverse complement strand
GTGGGTGATCCGCCAGTACGACCACGAGGTGCAGGCGGGTAGCGCTGGCAAGCCTCTGGTCGGCGTGCACCGCGACGGTCCCGCCGACGCCGCGGTGCTCGCGCCCAAGCTCGGGTCGCGGCGCGGCATCGTGCTCGCGTCGGGTCTCAACCCGCGCTACTCGAAGATCGATCCCGCGGCGATGGCCGAGTGCGCCCTCGACGAGGCGATGCGCAACGTGGTCGCCGCCGGCGGCGATCCCGAGCAGTGTGCGGTGCTCGACAACTACTGCTGGGCGAACACGCGGCGCCCGGAGCAGCTCGGCTCGCTGGTACGCGCAAGCTTCGCGCTCAGCGAGTTGGCCCTCACCTTGCGGACGCCGTTCATCTCCGGCAAGGACTCGCTCAACAACGAGTTCCGCGACGGCGAGCGCACGATCGCCATCCCCGGGTGCATCCTCGTCACGGCGCTGTCGGTGATCCCCGACGTCGCGCGCACGCTCACGAGCGACCTCAAGCACGCCGGCAACATCCTGGTCCTCGTCGGTGTCACGCGGCGCGAGCTCGGCGGCTCGACCTACTACAAGCACCGCGGTCACCTGGGCGCGTCGGTGCCGCGGGTCGACGGCGCACGCGCCAAGCAGACCTTCGATGCAGTGGCGCGGGCGATCCAGGCGCGCGCCGTACGCAGTGCCCACGATCTCAGCGAGGGCGGCCTGGGGGTCGCGCTCGCCGAGATGGCGATCGGCGGCCGCCTTGGTGCGGACATCGATCTGGCCAAGGTGACGTTGGAAGGCAACCTGCGCGCCACGGAGATCCTGTTCAGCGAGTCGCAGACGCGCTTCCTCCTCGAGGTCGAGCCCGCGCGTCTCGACGACCTGCGCGCCAACCTCGGGCAGATCCCGTGGTCGGTCCTCGGTCAGGTCACCGCCAAACCCCGCGTGCGGGTCCGCCACGGACCATCGGTCGTCCTCGACGTCGCAGTCGACGCCGCCGCGTACGCCTGGAAGCACACCCTCGACCTCGACGGCACGCTGACGGAGAGCCACCGATGATCGCGCCCCGCGTCCTCGTCCTGCGTGCCCCGGGCATCAACTGCGAGCGCGAGACCCTCGACGCCTTCGCCCGCGTCGGCGCCCAGCCGGAGTTCGTACACGTCAAGCGCCTGGTGGGCGCCCCGTCGCTGCTGGACCGGTTCTCGATCCTCGTCGTCCCCGGGGGCTTCGCGTACGGCGACGACATCGCCGCCGGCCGCGTCCTCGCCAACGAGTTGCGCAACCGCGTCGGCAGCCAGCTCCTTTCGTTCGTCGAGCGCGGTGGCCTGGCGCTCGGGATCTGCAACGGATTCCAGGCCCTCGTGCGCCTCGGGCTGCTGCCGCGCATGGGTGGCGACTTGCGGCAGGAGGTCACGCTCACCCTCAACCTGAGCAACCACTACGAGTGCCGCTGGGTCACGTTGCGCAGCGCCAGGAGCCGTTGCGTCTTCGTGCCGGAAGGATGGACCATGCGCTGCCCCGCCGCACACGGCGAAGGCCTCCTGCTCACCGGCGACGCGCGCACCGCGCAGGTCCTGGCGGCGGAAGGCTACGTCGTGTTCCGCTACGTCGATGCCGAGGGCGCCCCGACGGAGCGCTACCCGGCAAACCCCAACGGCTCGCCCGACGCCATCGCCGGCCTGACCGACTCGTCCGGCCGCGTGCTCGGCCTGATGCCGCATCCCGACCGCGCCTACCTGCCACACCACATGCCCCACTGGTCGCGCAGCGGGCTGGCGCCCGTCGGCGATGGCCTCGTGCTGTTCGAGTCGATGGTGCGGGCGGCACGCGGCGACGGGTAGGCGGGCGCGTCAGGCGCCGTCCCCCGGCGATCCGCGGAAGTCGTTCGACTTGATGTCGTAGCGCTGCATCAGCTTCTGGAAGGCCGAGCGCGACATGCCCGCCTGCTGCGAGCAGTGCGTGACGTTGCCGTCGTGGCGACGGAGCAGGGCAGTGACGAAGTTGATCTCGATGGCCGCGATCTTGCGTGTCTTCATCTCCTGGAAGCTCTCGTTCGCATCCGGCGCAGCGGCCACGTCGCGGCCGCCGGCCGCCACGTCCGCGGGCAGATCCTCGACCGGAATCACGGTCGTGCGCGACAGCGCGCAGGCACGCTCCACGGCGTTGCGGAGCTGGCGGACGTTGCCCGGCCACCGATACGCGCACAACACGGTCATCGCCTCGCGGGAGAAGCTGCGCTTCCCGCCCGGGCGATCGGCGCTGAAGTCGACGAGGCAGCGCTCGCCCAGGGGCTCGCGGTCCTCCGGCCGATCGCGCAGCGGCGGCACCTCGATCGGCACCACGTTCAGCCGATAGAACAGATCCTCGCGGAAGCGGCCGGCCTCGACTTCGCGGTCGAGCGCGCGGTTCGTGGCACAGACGAGCCGTACATCCACGGGTCGGTAGGAGTTGTCGCCCACGCGGCGCACCTGCCGCTCCTGCAGTGCCCGCAGCAGTTTCGGCTGGAAGCTCGCGGGAAGCTCGCCGACCTCGTCGAGGAAGAGCGTCCCGCCGCTCGCGACCTCGAACAGGCCGAGCGTGGTGGCGGTCGCGCCGCTGAAGGCACCGCGCATGTGACCGAACAGCTCGCTCTCGAACAGCGCCTCGGGGATGGCCGCGCACTCCACGGGCACGAACTGCCGGTCGTGCCGCCGGCTGCACTCGTGCAGGTGGCGGGCGAGCACCTCCTTGCCCGTTCCACTCTCGCCGAGGATGAGGACCGACGCGTCGGTGCGGGCAGCTCGCTCGATCATCGTGACCGCGGTCCCGTACAACTCGGACCGGAAGACCAGATCCCCCGCCGCCGTCGCGCCCGGCCGCTGCTGGCGACGCGCGAGCGCCTTCTCGACGCGCGCCATCAATTCGCGCTCGCCGAACGGCTTCGTGACGTAGTCGAAGGCACCTCGCTTGATCGCGGCGACGGCGGTCTCGATGTCCGGGTAGCCCGTGATCAGGAGCACTTCGAGATCGGGGTCGCGCGACTTCACCGCGTCCAGGAGTCCGAGCCCCGACATGCGCGGCATGCGCAGATCGGTGATCACGAGGTCGAACTGCCCGCGGTCGAGCAGGTCCAGGGCCTCGTCGCCGGAGGTCGCCACCGTGGCGTGCAGTCCGGCCCGGGCCACGAAGAAGGCGCACGACTCGGCGATGTCGCGCTCGTCGTCGACGATCAGGACCCGCGCTGCACCCGCCCCTGGACTCACTTGTCGAGGACCTCGTCGCCACCCTTGCAGAGTCGGCCGGTCCGCTCGTGCTCGCGGCAGACCCCGAACAACTTGAGGCTGTGCGAAGTGATGGTGAAGTCGTGCCGGCGCGCGGCCTCCTCCTGGCGCCGCTCGAGCGCTGCGTCGACGAACTCGATGATCTTGCCGCAGGCCGTACACACCATGTGGTCGTGGTGGGCGTGCCCGAGCACGTGCTCGAAGCGTTGCCCGCCCGATCCCACATCCAGGCTCTCGACGAAGCCCGCGTCGCGAAGGACGCCGAGGGTCCGGTAGACCGTCGCCCGCGACACGCTGCTGTCCTCCGCTTGACAGAGGGCGAGGAGTTCCTCGGCGCTGTAGTGCTGATGGTTGGCGAGGGCGACGCGCGCGATCAGCCGCCGTTGGTTCGTCCAACGGAAGCCCTGCGCGCGGAGCCTCTGCTCGACGAGCGACAGCTCGCTGAGCCCGGACTCGTCCTTGCGGTCGCGACGCGGCGGCGTCACGCGCTCGCTCCTGCTTCGACCTGCTCCGGGACGATCATCACGCACCCCGTATAGCGCCGTCGCCGACCGCCACCAAGCGTTGCCGCCTGCCGCGGCCGCGCGCGGACGATCACGCGGACAGCGCGATGTCCCGCCGGTAGTGCATGCCCTGGAACTCGATCTGGTCGAGAGCCGCATACGCCCGCTCGCGGGCGATCTGCGCCGTGTCGCCGAGCGCGGTGACGGACAGCACGCGCCCGCCGGCCGTGACGAGGTCGGCACCGCGGCGCGTGGTGCCGGCGTGGAACACCTGCAGGTCAAGACCCGCCGACACCGCGTCCAGACCATGGATCGGCACGCCCTTGGCGTACGAGCCCGGGTAGCCACCGCTCGCGGCCACCACGCACACCGCAGTGCGCGTATCCCAATCGGGCGCTTCGAGACGATCGAGCGTGCCGTCGAGGGTGTGCAGCAGATACGGCACGAGGTCGGAGCGCAGGCGCATGAGGAGCGGCTGCGTCTCCGGGTCGCCGAGGCGCGCGTTGAACTCGAGCACGCGCGGGCCGGCGGCGGTGAGCATGAGGCCCGCGTACAGGAAGCCGCGAAAGGCACGCTCCTCCAGGTTGAGGCCGTGCACCGCGGGCAAGAGCACCTGGTTCTCGACCTGGCGGAGCATGCGTGCGCCTACCGACGGCACCGGGCTGTACGCGCCCATGCCTCCCGTGTTGGGTCCCTTGTCGCCGTCGAACACGGCCTTGTGATCGCGCGCCGGCTCGAGCGGCACGATCGTGCGCCCGTCGGTGAGCGCGATCAACGACAGCTCCGCGCCGACCAGCATCTCCTCGAACACCACGGTCGACCCGGCCGCGCCGAAGCGGGCCTGCTCCATCATCTCGCGCACGGCCTTGCGCGCCGAGGCGAGGTCTGGCGCCTTGACGACACCCTTGCCCGCCGCGAGACCGGACGCCTTCACGACGATCGGGCCTTCGCTGCGGTTCTCCAGGAACGCCAGGGCCTTGGTCTGATCGGTGAACATCCACGCCGCCGGCGACGGGATCTTGTGCCGGCGGCAGATCTCGCGCGCGAAGGCCTTGCTGCCCTCGACCTCGGCGGCGCGGCGCGTGGGGCCGAAGGCACGCACGGAGACCTCCTGCAGCGCGTCGACGAGGCCCGCGCACAGCGGCTCCTCCGGCCCGATCACCGCGAGGTCGATCTTCTCGTCGCGCGCGAATCGACGCAGGCCCTCGATGTTGTTGGCCGGGATGTCGACGCACTCGTAGCCTGCCGCGGCGATCCCGCCGTTGCCGGGCGCGCAGAGCACGCGGGTCACCAGCGGCGACTGACCGATCTTCCAACAGAGTGCGTGTTCGCGGCCACCGGCGCCGACCACCAAGACCTTCATGGGCGGGCCACGATCGAGGGCACCGCACGCTGAATCAAGGCCGAGCGTCGCGCGCGCGATCCCCATGAAAAAGCCGAGCCGCGATCACCCATGCAGTGATCGCGGCTCGACCCGGCTCTCGTCGAGCCGGTCACACCTCACTTCTCTCTCTCTCGTGTCGAGAGCTGCCCTCTGCCAGGGCAACCTCGACGCGGGTGAGAATAGCAACACCGATGCCGAGCGTACGCCACTGATTTCGGCGATCCGAACACGCGCCCGAAGTTCGCCTAGATAAAACCCTTAAGCCCACCCAGACGGGCGCGCCACCGCCCCGGTCAGTCGTCGGCCAACCGACGGCGGACGGCGCGCGAGCCTTCCGATGCGGTACCGCGTCATCACCTACAACCTGCACAAGGGCGTCGGCCCGAGGGGTCGCGACATCCTCCATCACGCCGTCGCCGCGCTCCGCGCCCGTCGGCCCGACGTGCTGGCGTGCCAGGAGGTGTTCCACCCCGGCGGCGATCGGCCCGGGCAGAGCGAGACGATCCGACGCGCTCTCGGCCACGTGCACGTGTTCGGCCCGAACGCGTTCTACCGCCGCGGCTGCCACGGCAACGCGACCTTCACCGCCCTCGACGTCGTCTCCCACACCAACATCGACAACACCGAGTCGTTCTTCGAGCGGCGCGGCATCCTGCGCACGCGACTGCGCACCGACGCCGACGAGATCGAAGTGCTCAACGTGCACTTGAGCCTGACTCCGGCCCAACGACGTCGCCAATGGGCGCGGCTGATGGCCAGCGTCGACCGCGCGAGCGATCTGCCGTTGCTCGCGTGTGGCGACTTCAACGACTGGTCGGGCGAACTCGATCGACGCGCGCGCGACGGTGGCAGGCTGCACAACGCGCTCTGGGACCTCGACCGTCCACGGCGCCGGACCTTCCCCAGCACGCGGCCGCTGCTGCCCCTCGACCGGATCTACTATCGGGGCATGCGGCTCGTCGAGGTGCGCGTCCTGCAGGGGGAACCGTGGCGCACGCTCTCGGATCACCTGCCGGTCGAGGCGACCTTCGAGATCTAGCTCACCACCGTACGCCCGGTCCGCGCGCACCGGCCAACAACACCTCGAGCAGGTCCAGGTCGACGCCGAGCAGGTGCCAACGCACGAGCTGCGCCACGCGGTCGAGGTCTTCCACGGCGACCAACACGGGGTGCGTGCCGGGCGATGGCGACGCCGGCAGGAGGCCGCGCGCATGCACGCGCACCAGCCAGGTCACGTCGCAGCCGTACGAGTGGGCCACCATCTCGATGCGGACGAAGCGGTCGGTGTCGCTCATGGTGTCCTCCGTTCCCGGGCGCCGCCCTGCACGGGACCAGCGCCGCGACCCGCTTCGCGCAGCAGGCGAAGCTGCTCCGCGCTCAGCTCCACCGGCAGCGCCAGCCGCACCACGACGAAGAAGTCACCGTGTTCGCCCGTCGCGCCAGCAAGCCCCTGGCCGCGCAGGCGGAGTCGCGTGCCCGCAACCGTGCCGGCCGGGATCCTGAGCTGCGCCCGCCCGCGCGCCGTGCGAACCGTGACCTCGGCGCCCTCGATCGCCTCCCAAGGCGCGATCGCCACGTCGGCCTCCACGTCGGCACCCTCGCGCAGGCGATAGACGGGGCCGGAGCGCACGGCGATCGTCAGCAGCAGGTCGCCGGCTTGCGCCCCGTCGTCGCCCGGCTCGCCGAGGCCACGCAGGCGCAAGGTGGTTCCCGGTCGCGCGTCGGTCGGGATCTTGAGATCGACGGTGCGCCGCTGCCGGACGGCGCCGACGCCGGCGCAGCTCGCGCACACGCGTTCCCCGACGAAGCCGACGCCGCCGCAGCGCGCGCAGGATGCCGACGCATCCAGCCCGAAGCTGCGCCGACCGCCGGCCAGCAGGTCGTCGAGTTCCAGCTCGAGCGTCGCCTGCACGTCGGCCCCGCGCGTGCGGTAGCGGGGATGCCGAGCCGCGCGCGCGTGCATCTGCCGCCGCAGGTCTTCCCCGAAGTAGCGGGTGAAGAAGTCCGAGAACTGATCCGCGCCGAACTCGCGCGCGAACTCGCCCTGATCCCATGCCGAGGATCCGGCTCCTTCGGGCGGAACGGCCCCGTGTGCCCAGTCGGCGCCGTGCTGGTCGTAGCGGCGGCGC
>CAYQMF010000190.1:0-8199 GCA_964418595.1 uncultured candidatus Brocadiaceae bacterium | reverse complement strand
AGTCGTTGATCCTCAACCCTTCGGTGCCTTGAACTGCGGAAGCTGGGCTAGCCTGGGCCCATGGCCAGCCCCCGCTCCCGTCTCTCGGCTCCGGGTCTCGCGTGCCTCCTGACGCTTGCCACCGCGGCGTCCGGACAACTGCGGGTCCAGGTCACCGCCGTGCCCGATGCCCTGGTCCTTCCGCTCCCGCCCGGGCGCAACGCGCTGCTCACGGCAACGGTGGCGGGCGGCGTCCCGGTTGGCGTGTGGCTCGCGCGCGCGCCGACGACGAAGACGCGCGTCCCGCTCGTCGCCACGGGCGCCGGCACCTGGCAGCTCAACCTCGCCGATCCGGGCGTGATGGCGCTCGCATCGGCACCGGGGGCCAGCGGCACCCTGTACGTCTGCGCCGAAGCGGCCGACGGTGCCGTCGCGACGAGCGTGCCCATCGCGTACTCGCTCGTGGCAACCGCCCGCAGGCCGAGCCTGCTCGTCCACACCGCAGATCGCACCGAGCGCATCGAGTCGGCGTCGGCGGATTGGCTCTCGCCCCGCGAGGTTCTCCGCATCGACATCGACCTCCTGGTCCAGAAGCCCACGGTGGACGCCACGGCGAGGCTCGGCGAGCGAGAGATCCCGCTTGCCAGGAGCGAGAACTGTGGTGCCAGGCTCGATGTCACCAAGGACATCGCGGAGGCATGGCTCGCACAGGGCACGCTCGAGATCACGGCGCGCACGGATCCCGACGCGCCGAGGTTCGCACTGCGCGCCCGGCCCGAGCGACTCTGCCCGCAAGGGCGCGAGGAGTTCGAGGTCGGCCAGCGCGCGACGCGGTTCCTGCCGGGAACTGCCGAGTACTTGCGCGTGCGGCTCGGCGACATCAGCGGCGGCCGCGTGGCGATCGGGCTGACGACAGCGGACCACGACACGCTGGTGAGCACCCGCTTTGCGCGGGCCGGGGACGAACTCGCTTTCGTCTACGCCGGAACCACGTACACGCTCACCGTCGAGCGCCTGCTCAACTCGCTCCTGGGTGAGGACTACGCGACCCTGAGCCTCGCCGTCCTCACGACCCGCGAACGCGAACTCATCGATCGCCTCCTCGACGTCGTGCAGACCTCGCCGCTCACCTTCGTGCGCAACGGCTCGACGCACGGCGGGGCGGCCGCGGCCCAGCTCCTCCGCAGCAAGTACGGAGAGGAGCGCTCCCGCATCGGCACGGCTGAGGAGTTCATCGCGGTCGTGGGCACCCGCTCGTCGACCACCGGGCAGCCCTACGTCGTCCGCACCGCCGAGGGCACCGAGCGCCCCCTCGCGGAGTGGCTCACCGAGGAGGTCGCCCGCCTCCGCACCGAGACGCCGCGCAAGTAGCGGGGCTCCGCGGGTCCCTACTCGACCTGCAGGGTCTTCAGGAAGTCGATCAGCGCGGCCTTCTCCGTGGGCGCGAGCAGCCGGAACGCGGCGCGCGCGTCGCTCGCCTCACCACCGTGCATCTCGATCGCCTCCGTGATCGTCAGTGCGCGACCGTGGTGCATGAAAGGCGGCTCGCTGGCGAAGCCCCACAGCTTCTTGGTGAGGAACAGGCCCGTCGCCACGTTGGCCTGCACCAGCTTCTCGTTGTCGCACTCCGGGCCGAGGTAGTGGCGCTTGAGGTCGGAGAACAGGGGCACGTGCGTGCGGCCGTCCTTGTCGGCGGCGAGGCGCGGCGCGGGACCGTTGCCGTTGAGGTCGACCTGCACGGGCGCACTCACGTCGGCCAGGCGCTGGTTGCCGGCGGGGTTGAACGGGCTGGGCTCGCTGAACACCGCGCTGTCGAGCGGCAGCGACGGCACGTGGCACACCGCACAACCGACGCGGCCGAACAGCACGCTACCGAGGTCCACCGCGCGCCGGGCACCAGCGTCCGTGGGCAGCTTCTGCGTCGGCACCTTCAGCAGTGCCTGGTAGATCGCCACCGCGGTGACGTCGCCCTCGGTCAGCTCGTCGGCCATGCCGTCGCGGTCGGCGTCGATCCCGGCGCCGAAGCGCTCGCGCGTCTGGATGCCGTGGTGGTGGTTCATCGCGTTGTTCGTGAACTCGCGCAGCGACACGACCACGCCCTTCTGGTGGAACGGGCGCAGGACGAGGTCGAAGTCGATGCCGCTCACCGCGCGCAGGTCGACCGCGCCGTCGGCGTGCGCGGTCAGCGAGCCGAAGCCCACGCCCTTGGCGCTGAGCGCCACCGTCACGCTGACGCCCGCGGCCTGGGCCCGCTGCCTGGCGGCCTCGCGCTGGCCGGCCAGCTCGCGCGTCATCTCGCGCGCCAGCAGTTCGACGTAGCCCGACCCCCACATGCCGAGCGTGTTGCGCTCGTTGCCGACATCGTCGAGATGGCGGAAGACGAAGCCGTCGCCGGCGCCGGCGTCGAAGTTCACGTGCGGCAGGCGCTGCGCCAGCACGAACACGTTGGCGACGTTGTCGCCGCCACCGCCGGGGCCGGGCATGTTGTGGCATCCGGCGCATGAGTTCGCGTCGGGGCCGGACAGGCGGTTGAAGCTCTGGATCCCGGTGCGGATCGGGCGCGGCGCGCCGGTGCCGGTGGAGCCTGGGCGGCCCGCGCCATCCAGCTCGTTGAAGTTGGCGCTGAACAGGAGCTTGCCGTGCGCAAAGAGCGCGTCGGCCGAGACGCGGCCGGCCTCGATGTCGGCCTGGTTCAGGTGCACGGGCGCCGCCGGGTCGTCGCCCAGGCGCGCGGTGGAAGGGCCTTCGATCACGTTCGCGGCGCTACCGGGCTCGCGCGTCTGCAGGGTCTGCAGGAACTCGACGACCGACGCGCGGTCGGCGTCGGAGAGGGCCGCGTACGCCTGCTGCGCCGCGTCGGCCTCGCCGCCGTGCATGCGGATGGCGGCGTCGATGGTGAGCGCGCGGCCGTGGTGCATGTAGGGCGGCTCGTTCGCCATCCCCCAAAGCTTCTTCGTGAGGAAGACCGAGGTCGGCACGCCGCCCTGCACGACCTTCTCGTTGTTCAGGGCAGGGCCCATGTCGTGGCGCTTGAGGTCGGTGTAGGCGCGCACGATCACGCTGCCATCGGCCTCGCGTGCCAGGTGCGGGCCGGCGCCGGCCTTGGTGAGATCGACCTCGAACGCCGGGCCAGCGCCGACGCGCATGTTCCCCGCGGGGTTGTACGGGTTCGGCTCGCTGAACATCGGGCTCGTCAGCAGCAGCTCCGGCACGTGGCAGACGGCGCAGCCGATCTGCGCGAACACGACCTCGCCGCGGTCGACCGCCGCGCGCATCGCCGGGTCGCCAGGCAACGTCCGCCCGGGCGCCGTCAGCGTCGCCTGGAACAGGGCGGTGGCGGTGATGTCGCCGTCGCTCAGTTCGTTGAACACGTCGTCGCGGTCGGCGTCGACGTCCTTGCCGAAGCGCTCCACGGACTGCATGCCGTGGTGGTGGTTCATCGCGTTGTTGGTGAACTCGCGCAGCGACACGACCACGCCCTTCTGGTGGAAGGGCCGGATCACGAGGTCCTTGTTCACGCCCGCGACCCCCGCCGTGTCGAACGTCCCGTCCGGGTTCGCGACGAGGCTGCCGAAAGCCACGCCCTTCGCCACCAGGTTCCTGGTGACCGGCGTGTTCGTGCTGCGCGCCTGCGCCTCCGCCTCGGCGCGCTGCGCCTGCAGGCTCGCGGTCATCTCGCGCGCGAGCAGTTCGATGAAGCCCGCGCCGAACATGCCGAGCGTGTTGCGCTCGTTGGCGACCGAGTCGAGCGTGTGCTGCTGGAAGGCGTCGCCCTCGCCGCCGTCGAAGTTGAGGTGCGGCAACCGGTGGGCGAGCACGAACACGTTGGCCACGTTGTCGCCACCGCCCCCCACGAACGGCGCGTTGTGACACCCCGCACACGAGTTGGCGTCGGGCGCCGACAGCCGGTTGAAGTTCTGCGGCTCCTTGCGCCGCGCGCGCCGATCGCCGGTCCCCGTGGTCTCCGGCCGGCCGCCACCGTCGAGCGTGTTGAAGTTCGCGCCAAACAGAAGGCGGCCGTGCGCAAGCGCCGCGTCGAGCGACACCTGACCCGCGGCGATGGCCGCATGGTCGAGGTGCTTGTCGATCACCCCGGTCTCGCCAGTCGCCTGCAGCGTGGCCGGTGAGCGCTTGGAGTGGCAGGCGGAGAGGGCGAGCAGGATGCTCGCGAGCGACACGACGCGGACAGGAAACGTGGCCATGGACGGGTTGCCTCGCAGACGAGAGCGCTGCGCGGGCCGAGCCGTTGCGTGTCGTTCCGTTGCAGCGTGGGGGACACCGAAGCCTATCCCGCGACTCACGGTCCTGCGGACGGCTGCGGGGTTCCGCCGCCTGCGGCCGCCGCCTAGGATGCGCAGCCATGCCGGTCTCCCGCCGCTCGTTCGTCGGTGGTCTCGCTTCGGGCGTGGCCGCGTCCCCTCTCCTCCGCGGCCGCATCCTCGGTGCCAACGACACGCTGCGCGTGGCGGTCATCGGCATCCGCGGCCAGGGTCAGACCCACATCGCCCAACTGCAACAAATCGCCGGCGTCGAGGTGGTCGCCCTGTGCGACGTCGACGCCGACGTGCTCGGCGCCCGTGCCAAGGCGTTCGCTGCCAAGTACGGCCGCGAGGTCGACATCGCGAAGGACCTGCGCTCGATCCTCGACCGCAAGGACATCGATGCGATCTCTACGGCCACGCCCAACCACTGGCACTCGTTGGTCGGCGTCTGGGCCTGCCAGGCGGGCAAGGACGCCTACGTCGAGAAGCCGATCTCGCACAACGTGTGGGAGGGCCGGCAGCTCGTCCACGCCGCGCGCAAGCACGATCGCATCGTGCAGGGCGGGACGCAGAGCCGATCGATGGGCAGCATCCGCGCCGCGGTCGAGTTCGTGCGCAGCGGTGCGCTGGGCCCCATCCAGCGCGTCAACGCCTACTGCTACAAGCCGCGCACGCCGATCGGCAACGTCGGCAAGGGCAAGGTGCCGGCCAGCGTCGACTACGACCTGTGGTGCGGGCCTGCGCCACTGGCGCCGCTGACGCGGAGGGATCTGCACTACGACTGGCACTGGCAGTGGGCCACCGGCAACGGCGACCTCGGCAACCAGGGCATCCACCAGATGGACGTCGCGCGCTGGATCCTCGGCGATCAGGGCCTGCCGCGGCGGGTTCTCAGCATCGGTGGCCGCCTCGGCTACACCGACGACGGCGAGACCCCGAACACGCAGGTGACCTGGTTCGACTATCCGACTGCACCGCTCCTGTTCGAGGTGCGCGGCCTGCCCAAGGGCAGCGACAGCCGCACCGACGACAAGTGGGGCGCCAAGGAGATGGACGCCGTGGCGGGCCTGGGCAACGGTGGCGCCATCGGCGTGGTCGCACACTGCGCCCGCGGCTACGTGGCGATCGACACCGGCGGGGCGCGCGCCTACGAGCCCGACGGCAAGCTGCTCCGCAAGTTCGAAGGCGGCGGCAACCCGTACGAGAACTTCGTCGACGCGGTGCGCAGCCACGACCGCAGCAAGCTCAACGCCGAGGTCGAGGAGACGCATCTCAGCTCCGCCCTCTGCCACTACGGCTCGATCTCGCACCTCCTCGGCCACGCCGCTTCCGTCGAGTCGATCGAGCGCAGCGTCGGCGACGACGCGCTCGGCCAGGCCTTCGGCGGCATGCGCGCCCACCTCGAACGCAACGGGGTCGACCTCGGCCGCACGCCGTTGACCCTGGGCCACATGCTCACCCTCGACCCGGAAACCGAGCGCTGCGTCGGCGACCACGCCGCCGACACGCTGCGCAGCCGCGTCTACCGCGCGCCCTTCGTCGTGCCGACCATCGCGTGACCGACGCTCCATCGGGGAGCCAACCCGCCACGAGCAAGACGCGGAGCGAGAAGGCTCGCCCTCTCCGGCAACCGACGTGAACGTGCCCAGCTTGGCGGCGCGCTGCGCCGCCAAGCGGAGCCCGAGCCCGTGCCCGACTGGCTCGCCTCCCCTCCCCCCGATGTGCCACATCCCCGTTGTCCGGCCCCCCCCGCACCCCGAACATCCGACCCAACCCCATGACGTCCCTCGCCACCACGGGCCAGCCGCAACGGCAGCTCTCCGTCTTCATCGACATCGAGAACCTCGCCCTCGGCCTGCGCGACGGGACCTTCGACGTCGGTCGCATGCTCGACCGCCTCCTCGAGAAGGGGAAGGTCATCGTCAAGGTCGCCTACGCCGACTGGCACCGCTTCCGCCAGTACACCAACCCCCTGCACGAGAGCGGCATCGAGCTGATCGAGATCCCCAAGCGCTCCGCCACCGGCAAGAACTCGGCCGACATCCGCCTCGTCGTCGACGCGATGGACCTGAGCTGGAACAAGGACCACATCGACACCTTCGTGATCGTGTCCGGCGACAGCGACTTCTCGCCGCTGGTGTCGAAGCTCAAGGAGAACGGCAAGCACGTCATCGGCATGGGCATGAAGGCCTCGACCTCGCCGCTGCTCGCCAACGGCTGCGACGAGTTCATCTACTACGAAGACCTCGAGCGCGCCCCTGCCGCCGCGGCGGCAGGCACGCAGTCGAGCAGCATGACGCGCGAGGATGCCTTCCGGCTGCTGGCCGACACGGTGCGCGCGCTCAAGCGCGAGAACTTCGAGGTCCTGCAAGCGTCGCTCATCAAAGACACCATGAAGCGCAAGCGCCCGGCGTTCAGCGAGGCGAGCCTCGGTTACGGGACCTTTAGCGAGCTGCTCGAGGACGCCGAGGAAGCGCGCGTGGTGACCCTGCGGCGCGACGAGCGCAGCCGCACCTACATGGTCAACGTGCCGGAGTCGCAGGGGCAGCGGACGCAGGGCTCGCGAGCGGCGGCGCCCCGGGAGCCGGCCCCCCGCGCGCCGCGGCGCCGCGCCCGCGAGGACGACTGACGCGGCCGCGACCGGGAGTCAGTCCTGGCCGCGCACCAGCGGTCGCACGCGCGCGCCCCACAGTTCGCGCAGGCGGATGTGCAGGTCCGCCGGCAGACCCGGCAGCGCGCTGCACGCCGCGTTCTCGCGCACCTGTGCGGCGCGTGAGCAGCCGGTGATCACCGCAGTGACCGCAGCGTGGTCGAGGATCCATCGCTGCGCCATCTGCGCGAGGGTGAACCCTTCCGGCAGCAGCGCGCGCAGCTCCTCGACCAGGGCCAGCCCCGCCTGAAACGGCAGGCCCGCGAAGGTCTCGCCGGCGTGGAACGCCTGCCCGTCTCGGTTGAAGGTGCGGTGGTCGTCGGCGGCGAAGGTCGTCCCGGAATCGAAGCGCCCGCTCAGCAGCCCGCTCGCCAGCGGCAGGCGCGCGATGACCGCCACACCCGCCCGCCGCGCGGTGTCGAACAGCGCCTCGATCGGCGTCTGCCGGAACACGTTGAAGATCACCTGCAGCGACGCGAGGCCTTCCTGCGCCAGACAGAGCTGCGCCTCCGCCGTGCCCTCGACGCTGGCACCGAACGCCTTGATCCGCCCCTCCGCCTGCAAGGTGCGCAGGTGGTCGAACACCTCGCCGCGCCGCAGCACGTCGGGCGGCACGCAGTGCAACTGCACGAGGTCGAGCGCGTCGACGGCCAGGCGCCGCAGCGAGCCTTCGACGTGGGCGCGCATCGCTTGCAGTGTGAAGTTCGCCGGCCACCCCGGCTCCGACGCGCGCCCGAGCTTCGTCGCCACGCACACGTCCGCGCCGGTCTCCTGCAGGAACTGCCCGATCAGGCGCTCGCTCCGCCCATCGCCGTAGATGTCGGCAGTGTCGAAGAAGCCGATCCCCGCGTCGACCGCCGCGGTGAGGATCGCCACCACCTCGCGCTCCTCGACGTGCCCCCACTCCGCACCGAGCTGCCAACATCCCAGTCCGATCTCCGACACCGTCCGCCCCGAGGGGCCCAGCGCGCGCTGCTGCATGGCGCAGAGCATGGCACGGCGGCGGCCGCGATGCGACGGCGGTTCAGCCGCCGACCAGGACCGTCACGGCGTCGGACAGCACGACGCCGGCCGGGTTCACGCCGGGATCTACCAGCGCCGCCTGCTGGTGGAAGACCATCCCGGCCAGCGCGGGGTCCTTCGCGATCGGCAGACTCGCGGCGCCCGCGGTGATCGGCAGCAGCATGTCGGGGCGCACGCGCAGTGCGCAGCCGGGCATGCCGAACGCGGTGAGGTCATGCGGCAGGCGCCCCGTCGCGGACGCCGTGTTGCTGAAGCCCACGAACATGAGCGCCAACGACCGCGGCA
>CAYQMF010000189.1:0-8215 GCA_964418595.1 uncultured candidatus Brocadiaceae bacterium | reverse complement strand
GGCGACGCCGCGTTCGCGGGGCAGGGGGTCGTCGCCGAACTGCTCAACATGTCGCAGCTGCGCGGCTACCGCACCGGCGGCACCGTGCACGTCGTCGTCAACAACCAGATCGGCTACACGACGTTGCCCGCGGACGCGCGCAGCACGCCGTTCTGCACCGACGTGGCGAAGTCGATCCAGGCGCCGATCTTCCACGTCAACGGCGACGACCCGCTGGCCGCGGTGCAGTGCATCCGGCTCGCGTTCGC
Organism: uncultured candidatus Brocadiaceae bacterium; assembly: GCA_964418595.1. Classification (GTDB taxonomy): domain Bacteria; phylum Planctomycetota; class UBA1135; order UBA1135; family UBA2386; genus CAYQMF01. The sequence goes on along the minus strand of CAYQMF010000189.1, from coordinate 7,967 downwards.
GTACCGGCAGGCCTTCCATCGCGACGTGGTCGTGGATCTCGTCGGCTACCGGCGCCACGGTCACAACGAGGGCGACGAGCCGAGCTTCACCCAGCCGCTGATGTACCGCACGATCGAGGCGCACCCGACGGTGCGCGAGATCTACCAGGCGTATCTCTTGCGCGCGGGTGTGCTCGAGCCGGCGGACGCCGAGAAGTTCAACGCCGCGTTGCAGGACCGCTACCGCGAGACGCTGAAGGAGGTGCGCGAGTCGCACCCGCCGGAGCGGCCGGTCGACGGCGCGGCGGTCATGGGCCACGACATCGACGACGGCTGGGATGGCGATGCCGAGGATCAGGTGGACGCCAGCGAGCTGCGCGAACTGGGCGACCGGCTCGGCGCGTGGCCGGACGGCTTCACACCGCACGACAAGCTGAAGGGCATCCTCGAGCGACGCGTGGGGTCGGTGCGCGGCGAGGCGCCGATCGACTTCGCCACCGCCGAGGGGCTCGCCTTCGCGACCCTGCTGGTGCGTGGCGTCCCGGTGCGGCTCGCCGGCCAGGACAGCGGGCGGGGCACCTTCTCGCAGCGCCACTCGGTGCTGCTCGACGTCACCGACGGCAGCAAGCACATCCCGCTCAACTTCCTGCGCGACGGTCAGGCCCGCTACGTGGTCGTCGACAGCCTGCTCTCGGAGGAGGCGGCGCTGGGTTTCGAGTACGGCTACAGCGTCGTCGCGAAGCACGGGCTCACGCTGTGGGAGGCGCAGTTCGGCGACTTCTGCAACGGCGCGCAGATCCAGATCGACCAGTTCATCGCCGCCGGCGAGGCGAAGTGGGGGCAGTCGAGCAGCCTCGTGCTGCTCCTGCCGCACGGCTACGACGGCCAGGGTCCGGAGCACAGCTCGGCACGGCTCGAGCGCTTCCTGCAGCTCTGCGCGGACAACAACATGCGGGTCGCGAATCCGTCGACCGCGGCGAGCTACTACCACCTGCTGCGGCGGCAGGCGCTCGACGCGCGCCGCAAGCCGCTGGTGGTGATGACGCAGAAGAGTCTGCTCCGCGACAAGCGCGCCGGCTCGGACCTCCGCGACCTCGCCGACGCGCGCTTCGCGCCGGTGCTCGACGACGTCGAGATCGCGCGGCGCAAGGTGCGCAAGGTCGTGTTGTGTTCCGGCAAGGTGTACTACGACCTGCTCGAGGCGCGTGGGCCGGCCGCGAATGCCGACGTCGCGCTCGTGCGCGTCGAACTGCTGAACCCCTGGCCGACCGCGGCGATCGGGGCAGTGCTCGCGCACTATCCAAAGACCGCGCCCGTGGTGTGGTGCCAGGAGGAGCCGCGCAACATGGGCGCCTGGGTACATGCTCGCCTGCACTTCGACGGGGCGCTCACCTACGTGGGGCGTCCGGCGTCGGCCAGCCCGGCGACCGGCTCGCTGCAGACCCACAAGCGCGAGCAGGCCGAGCTCGTCCGCGCGGCGCTGAGCTGACGCCGATGACCGCGACACCGAGCCAGGGGCGGCGCCGGTTCTCGTGGTGGTGGGTGGTCGTCGCCGCCGTGGTCGTCGCGGGCCTCGTGCAGTGCCTCCACAAGGGCACCAGCGAACTGCCGGTCTACGTGCTCGGCGGCGAGCGCATGGCGGCGGGGGCGGAGATCTACCGCACCAGCGACCTCAAGCCCTTCACCTACCCGCCGTTCTTCGCGCTGCCATTCGTGGCCATGCCGTGGCTCGGCGAGAGCGCGCAGCGGGTGGTGTGGTACCTGGTCAACGTGCTGGTGCTGTGGTGGATCGTGCGCGTCTTGCACGGCGTGGTCGCGCCCATGCTCGAGGCGCGGGTGCGGCGTGTGTTCTGGGTCGCGCTCGCGCTGGTGAGCGGGCGGCACGTGCTCGCGGTGTTCGAGAACCAGAGCCACGACCTGCTCGTGACCGCGTGCGTCGTCGCCGCGGCGGCGGCGTGGAGCCGGGCGCGGACCATGCGCGCGGGCCTGTGGGCGGGCCTCGGCGCAGCGTGCAAGGCGACGCCGGCGTTGTTCGCGGTGCCGTTCGTGCTGCAGCGGAGCTGGCCTGCCATCGTCGGCGCCGCCTTCGCCGGCGTCGGCGCGACGGTGCTCCCCGATCTCCTCCTGCCGCGCGCCGACGGGCACTTCTGGGTGCAAGCCTGGATCGAAGTGATGCTCCCCGGCGCGAAGCCCGGGAGCAGCGCCGACCTCGGCGGCACCTGGCACGCGGGATCGATCCTCAACCAGGGCCTCGCCGGCACGCTCTACCGGCTGACGACGCCGACGCCGGCCAGCTCCGACCCGGCGTGGGCGGTCGACGCCTCACTCGCCGTCGTCTCCCCGGAGGCGCGCAAGGTCATCACCCTGGTGGGCCAGATCCTCGTCCTCGCGCTGGTGGGGTGGGCCTGTCGCCCCGGCCTCGCGCGGGCCGTCACAGCCGCGACGCAGCCGCTCGTGCGCCTCGCGCAGGTCGGCGCCGTCGCCTGCGGCATGGTGCTGCTCTCGCCGATGAGCAGCAAGTCGCACTTCGCCGTGCTGCTCGTGCCGCTCGCCGCGGCGCTGGTGGCGTGGCTCGCGGTGCGGCGGGATCTCGTGCTCACCGTGTTGCTGGTGGCCGTGTTCGCGCTCGGGACCTTGCTCACCAAAGGCCTGCTCGGCGCGAGGCTCGGCAACGTAACGCTCGCGTACGGGAGCGTGACGTGGACCACGCTGCTCGCGCTGCTCGCATCACTGCGTGCCCAGGGAGTGGCGCGGGGGGCGAGCGATGGTCATCTCCCTCATCCGTGAGAGCCGGGGCCATCAGGCGGCCGGCGCGCGCGGCGGGGATCCGTGCTCGCGCTGCGCCATCAGCACCAGGAACCCGAAGCCTCCGGCGCTGAGCAGTGCCAGCACCGGCTGGATGAGCAGGTGCGGCACGAAGACCAGGTTGGCGAGCTGGTCCATGGAGCCGGCCTGGAAGCTCATCGGCGTCTGCGCCAGCGGGTGGGCGCAGAACTCGATGCGGTGCACGTCGAGGCTCGTGCCGAGGCCCCACTTCGTCGCGAGCACGGCGAACACCGCGACCGGGAGGCGGACCACGGTCATGAGCAGCACGAGCTGCAGGAAGTACGCGAGCAGGCTCGGGCCGCTGCGCGCCAGGGCGATCGCCACGCCGATCGCGCCGAGCAGCGCACTGCCGTCCAGGCGGAGGGCGAGCACCTCCGCCGGAGCAGCGAGCTTCTCGAGCCCGAGCGTGAGCGCGACCCCGGTCCAGGCCAGGAGGAGCGGTGCCAGCGCCACGCCGCGCGCGGGCCGGCCGCGCCAGGCGACCACCGCCCAGAGCGCACAGAACCCGGCCGTCAGGAACAGCCAGGCGAAGCCGGGGGCCCTGGTGGTCTCGACCACGAACTCGCGGCGCTCGACGGTCTGGCCGACGTAGGCGGCGAACGGGCTCGTCACTTCCAGGGTGCGCTCCGCCGGAGCGTCGATGGCGAGGGCCAGGAACCCCAGCGCTGCGCCGATGAGTACCGCCCCCGCCGCCCGGCGGACCCCACCCGAGGCGAGGATCGCCACGAGCGCCGCGACCGCGGCGAGCCAGAGCAGGGCTTGGGCGAGCATCCGCGACGAGACTCGGGCCCGGTCGGGGCGCGGGCAAGGGCGGGCCCGGGAAACGGACGGCCAAAGATTTGCGGGGCGTCGCTTGCCGTGTCGGAGGGTGCTAGCTACCCTCCTGCGCCCTCAGAACCGCCCCGCCATGACCAAGCAGAAGACCAAGAAGGCCGTGCGCAAGCGCATGAAGTTGACGAAGACCGGCAAGGTCAAGCGTCACCAGGCCAACACCTCCCACATCATGGTCCGGCGCAGCAGCAAGCGGAAGCGGCACCTGCGCGAGGCGATCATCCAGGGTGGAGCGATCGGCGAGCAGATGGCCGAAGCCCTGCGGCACGCCTGAGGGGCAGCAAGACCGGATCTGATCAGACATGCGCGCCACGAACGGACCAGCAACTCGTCAACGCCGCAATCGCGTCCTCAAGCGGGCCAAAGGCTTCCGCGGCGGGCGCGGCCGGCTGTTCCGCACGGCGAAGGAAGTCACGATGCGTGCCGACCGGTACGCGTTCGACGACCGCCGCCGCAAGAAGCGCGACTTCCGTCGCCTCTGGATCACCCGCCTCACCGGCACGCTCCGGGGGATGGGGATGCAGTACAGCCGCTTCATCAACGGCATCGCTCGCGCCGGGATCACGCTCAACCGCAAGGAGCTGTCGGAACTGGCGATCCACGACCCGGTCGTGTTCCAGCAGATCGTCGACAAGGCCCGCGCGGCGATCGCCTAGCGGACCGATCCTTCCGGCGCACGGCGCCCGCTCCCGCGCGCTGCCGCGCGCAACACCTGATCAGCAGGGCTGAGCGTGGCGCATGAACGTGAACCGTGACGACTGGCTGGCGGAGGTCGCCTCCGCCGCCGATCTCGAGGCCCTCGGTGCCGTCGAGACCCGTCTCCTCGGCAAGAAAGGGATCCTCACCGAACTCGTGAAGTCGGTGGCGACGCTGCCGCGCGAGGAGCGGCCGGCGGCGGGCAAGGCCTTCAACGAGCACAAGGTCGCTGTGCAGGCCGCCGTCGATGCACGCCGCGCCGACCTGCAGGCGCGCGCGATGGACGCCGACCTGCAGGGAGGCGACTTCGATCCCACCGAGCCCGGGCCGGCGCTGCCGCGCGGCACCCTGCACCCGATCACCATCGTCCAGAACGAACTCGTCGACCTGTTCGTGTCGATGGGCTTCACCTGGCAGGACGGGCCGGAGGTCGAATCGGAGTTCTTCAACTTCGAGGCGCTGAACATCCCGGGCGACCACCCGGCGCGGGACACGCAGGACACCTTCTGGAACACCGACGGCACGTTGCTGCGCACGCACACGTCGCCGGTGCAGGTGCGCACCATGCGCCGCTTCCCGCCGCCGCTGAAGGTGATCGTCCCCGGTCGCTGCTTCCGCGCCGAGACTGTCGACGCGAGCCACGAGCACACCTTCTACCAGATGGAGGGTCTCGTCGTGGATCGCGGCATCTCGACCGCCCACCTCATCTACACGATGAAGACCTGCCTGCGGCAGATCCTCGCGCGCGAGGTGAAGGTGCGGCTGCGGCCCGGCTTCTTCCCCTTCGTCGAGCCCGGCTTCGAACTCGACGTGAACTGCCCGTTCTGCGCGGGCAAGGGTTGCAAGGTGTGCAAGCAGTCCGGCTGGATCGAGATCTTGCCGTGCGGGATGGTGCACCCCAAGGTGCTGCAGGCGGGCGGGATCGACCCCGAGGAGTTCACCGGCTTCGCCTTCGGCATGGGCCTGCAGCGCGTGGTGATGCTGCGCTATCAGATCGACGACATCCGCTTGTTCACCGGCGGCGACCTGCGCTTCCTGCGCCAGTTCGACGAGGTGGGGCCATGAAGCTGAGCTTCCGCTGGCTCGGTCGCCACGTCGACCTCGACGGCAAGTCGCCGGAGCAGGTGCGCGATGATCTCACGCTCAGCACCGCCGAGGTCGAGGGCGTCGAGACCCTCGGTGCCGGCCTCGAACAGATCGTGGTCGGCCATGTCGTCGAGTGTGGCCGCCATCCCGATGCCGACAAGCTCAGCGTGACCAAGGTCGACGCCGGCACCGGCGAGCTGTTGACCATCGTGTGCGGCGCACCCAACGTCGCGCAGGGGCAGAAGATCGCCGTTGCGCTTCCCGGCGTGACCCTGCCCGGCGAGACCAAGCCGCTCAAGAAGGCCAAGCTCCGCGGCGTGGAGTCCAACGGCATGATCTGCTCGGAGCGGGAGCTGCGGCTCAGCGACGAGCACCACGGCATCCTGGTCCTGCCGGCCGGCGCGCGCGTCGGCGCGTCGCTGCCGAGCGTGCTGCCGGTGCAGGACCACGTGATCGAGATCGACAACAAGTCGATCAACCATCGGCCCGACCTGTGGGGGCATCGCGGCGTGGCGCGCGAACTGGCCGCGATCTGGGGCCGCCCGCTGCATTCGCTGCCGTCGCTGGTGGCGCTCCCGGCGACCGGCCAGACCCGCGCCATCGTCGTCGAGGATCCGCGCGCCTGCCCCCGCTACTGCGGGCTCGTGATCGACGGCGTCGTGGTCGCGCCGTCGCCGGCGTGGCTGCAGCGCCTGCTCGTCGCCGTCGGCCAGCGCCCGATCAACAACCTGGTCGATCTCACCAACTTCGTGATGCTCGACCTCGGCCAGCCGATGCACGCCTTCGACCTGCGCCGCCTCGATCCCGCCGGGATCGTGGTGCGACATGCGCGCGAAGGCGAGAGCATGCGCACCCTCGATGGCGTCGAGCGCAAGCTCGTGCCCGGCGATCTGCTGATCACGTCGGGCGGCCGCGCCGTCGCGCTCGCCGGCGTGATGGGCGGGGAGGAGTCGATGGTCGCCGACGACACGCGCGCGATCTTCCTCGAGTCGGCGACCTTCCACGCCGCGACCGTGCGCCGTACCGGTGTGCGCCTGGGCCTGCGCACCGACAGCAGCGCCCGGTTCGAGAAGGCCCTCGACCCGGCGAACGCCGAGGTGGCGGTCCACGCGTTCCTGCACGCGCTCGGCGAGGCCGGCGGCGGGCGGGCCGCGGGCCCGATCGTCGATCCCACGGCCTGGCGCTTCGCACCGCGGCGCATCGCGCTGCGCAAGGCCCGGCTCGACCTCAAGCTCGGCAAGACGCTGCCTGGCAAGGAGGTGGAGGGCATCCTGCGCAGCCTCGAGTTCGACGTGCGCGCGACCGCGACGGGGTTCGACGTGGGCGTGCCGTCGTTCCGCGCCACCAAGGACATCGCCATCGAGGACGACCTCATCGAAGAGGTCGGCCGCATGCACCGCTACGACAACATCGCCGAGGTGCCGCTGGTGGCGGCGCTCACCGTGCCGCACCGCGAGCCCGAGCTGTGGCTCGCGCGCACGCTGGTGAAGCTCGGCGCCACGGAGCTGGGCTGCCACGAGGTCTACAACTACTCGTTCGTGCCCGACGCCCTGCTCGCCGCGTGCCGCGACGACGCGCACGGTCACGTCCAGGTGAAGAACCCCGTCGCGCCCGAGCAGGCGCAGATCCGCCGCCACGTCCTGCCGAGCCTGCTGGGCGCGGTGCAGGGCAACCTGCGCGTGGTACCGGAGGTGCGGCTCATGGAACTCGGCAAGGGCTATCACCCGGAGAACCGCGATGCGCACGGCCTGCCGGAGGAAGTCCTGGAGTTCGCGCTGGTCGCCGCACGCGAGGACGGCGCGGAGGTCGCCCCTGCTCTGCGCAGCGGCGTGGCGTCGATGCTGCGTCGGGTCGGCATGCCGGTGACCTTCACCGACCGCGCCGCGTCGGGTGACGTCGGCTGGTTGCACCCGGGCCGCAGTGCCGCGCTCGCCCGCGGCGGCCGCGAAGTCGGCTACCTGGGGCGCATCCACCCGCAGGTCGCGCGCGCACTCACGTTGCCGGCCACCACGGCGATCGCCAACATCGACATCCGCGCCCTCCTCGCCACCGGGCGCGCGCCCGGCCAGATGCAGCCCATCTCGCGCTTCCCGAGCCAGACCGTCGACGTCGCCCTCGTCGTGCCATCCGCGACGCGCGTCGCCGACGTCGAGACCTTCCTGCGCCGCGCCGGCAAGAAGCTCGTCGGCGACGTGACGCTCTTCGAGGTCTACCGCGGCGACCGCCTGCCGCCCGGCACCAAGAGCCTCAACTTCACGGTCGTGCTGAGCGCCGACGACCGCACGCTCACCGCCGACGACGAGGCGCGCTTCCTGCAGAGAGTGCGCGAGGGCGCCAGCGAGATCGGGGCGGAGCTGCGCGGGTAGGGGCCCCGCCTTCCTCTTTCTCTTTCTCTGTCTCTCTCTCTCTTTTCCGGTTCCGTCTCTCCGTCCTTCCGTGTCTCACGCGGCGCTCGGCGCCGCGCTCTGTCTGTCGGCGCCGCGTGAGGCACGGATGTCGTGCGCCACGCTTCTTGGGACCACGCGCGCCACTCTCGGTGAGACGCACAA
>CAYQMF010000188.1:0-8297 GCA_964418595.1 uncultured candidatus Brocadiaceae bacterium | reverse complement strand
AGAAGAGCCATCGACCAACTTGACGGCACCGACCCTCTCATGGAAGTGGGACGGCGGCACGTGGCGCGTGGTGGCCGGTGCGGCGCCGCCCGCGCGCCAAGGACACGCGCTTGCGTTCGACCCCGTGCGCGGACGCATCGTGCTGTTCGGCGGCAACGGCGCCGCCGGTCTGCTTGCGGACACGTGGGAGCGCGATGGCGGCAACTGGTCCCTCGTCGCCGCGGCGGCGTCGCCAGCCGGGCGCTCGGGCCCGGCGCTCGCCTTCGATGGGTCTCGCGGGAAGATGGTGCTGTACGGCGGGCTCGGGACCGGCGCGTACTTCGCGGACACGTGGACGTGGGACGGAACCGCATGGGCGGAGCCGAGCCCGCTGGCGCGGCCGAGACCGAGGAGCGGGGCTGCAATCGCCTGGGACGAGCGCCGCGGCGTGGTGGTGTTGTTCGGAGGGTACTCGAACACCACTCGAACGCTGTTCGGCGATACGTGGGAGTGGGACGGCGTGCGTTGGTGGCAGATACCGACCTCGATTGCGCCGTCGCCGCGGTACCTGAGCCGCATGGCCTACGACTCGCTCCGTGGCCGGATCCTGCTCTTCGGCGGGGCCAACCCGCAGGGCAGTCCCTTCACGGACACATGGGAGTGGGATGGAACGACGTGGACGCAGCGCGCACCCGCGACGGTTCCGCCTTCGGGGGCAGCGACGGTAGGCATGGCATTCGATCGCATTCGCGGTGTCGTCGTCCTCGTGGTGATTGGAATGGGAACGTAGGTTTCGAGACGTGGGAGTGGGACGACACCGACTGGAGGCGGCGGGGGCAAAGCCTCCCTGGAGCTCCGAGTGCTGTCGCGTACAGCCACCAACGTGGACGCGTGCTCATGCTCACGCATGAGTCGGGCACCCCGTCTCTGGGGGGCATGTGGGAGTGGAATGCGGGCGCCTGGATCCGGGTCTGGGCGCCGAATCCACCGGCGGGCGGTGTCCGGTCGAGTCTCACGCACGACAGTGTGCGGGGTCGCACGGTCGTGAGCTGGGCCAACACCGTCACCAAGGCGCAGTGGGACTGGGACGGCACTGCGTGGTCCGAGCGCCAACTCGGTCTGTACTCACCGTCGTGTTGGGCGGCGCTGGCCGCCGCGGCCTTCGATGGCACGCGCGGACGGCTCGTCGAGTTCGGCGGTGTGACGATACTTGGGGTTGAACTCGACCAGACCTGGCAGTGCTTCACGTTGTCGCCCGCGACCTTCGCCGCCTACGGCCGCGCCTGCCCGGGGAGCAACGGCATGCCCCGGCTCGCGAGCGCAACGCGCCCCTGGACCGCGTCCACGCTCCGCACCGAGTTGCGCAATGCGCGTCCCTTCGCGCCGGCCGTCCTCCTCAACGGCTTCAGTCGCACTGCCTTCGCCGGCGGCGCGCTCCCGTTCAACGTCGCCGCCCTCGGCGCGCCGCTCTGCGATCTGCTCACCTCGGTCGACTTCACCCCTGCCGGCGTCGACGAGCCCCACTGGCACGGCCGCCACCGACGTGCTCATGCCCTTGGACCCGCAGTGGATCGGCACCGAGTTCTTCCAGCAGTTCGCGGTCCTCGACCCCGCCGCCAACGCCCTCGGGCTCGCGCTCAGCCAGGGCGGCGCCGCGACGATCGGCGTGCGGTAGGGATCTGCCCCGTCGCGTCGAGCGTGGTCCGGCGCCACCACTCCTATCACCCAGGTGGGAATCAGAGGCAAGAGGTCCGAGTCAAGGCTCCCCGGCGGCAACGCCGTTGACGGCGAGCCAACTCGTGCGCCACCATGAAGGCCGCGTTGCTCGAGATCGAGCAGGCCTCAGCGACCAACGACCGACCCAGGCCTCAGATGAAATCTGCCTGCGTCCCCATCGGCGGTCGGTCCAGCCTGTCTCAGGCGCCCTCTGCAAGGCACCGGTTGCGGATCTCTTCGACATGTTCGCGGAATCGCTTGTGCTCTGTGTCGAGCGCTCGGCCGAAGCACTCACGCGCGGCCCCCTCGTTCCCGAGGTGATGATGGATCATCGCGGCTTCCAAGGCACTGCGATGGGGATTGACACCCGGCAAGACGCCGTGCTTCGAGTAGTGAGCAACAACCGCCGCGTAGGACGTGAACTCGTCCAGGAACGGGCATCCCACCGATCTCAGTAGACCGTGGATCTCAGCGACCATCTCCAGCGGCGGCTGGCTGCTATCCCACAAGTAGTCACTCGGGAGACCTGCGAGAGCCGGCAGCCACGTTCGCAACGCGCAGTCTTGCGGCTGATACCAATCCTTCGACCGCGCGAGCTCCGGGTACTCGATCCTCTCGAGACACGGCAGCACGACTCCGAGCTCTACGCCAAACGAGCCGTGGCGGCAGCTCCAACTCGGCATGGCAACGAACGCAACCACGCCAACCAGTCCATCCTGGTGGGGGCGATTGAACGACCTGCCTCGCTTCCGAAAGGCGTTCTCGCGGAGGATCTGACCACAGCTCGCTTGCACTTCGTCGAGTGCCGCCACGTTGCGAGACTTGCCTGGCATGACTCCTGTGCGCTTGACCCCGGCGATCAGCCGCGGGCCGCTTGGGGCCCGCCGGCTGCATGACCTTCTTGGGCAGCGGATTCAGCGCCCTTGGCAAGATTGCAAGCGGGACACGCCGCCTGCCCGTTGTCCACCGTGGTAAGGCCGCCTTTGCTCCACGCCAGCCGGTGGTCGCAATGCCAGTTGTCCCACGTGAGCGCATCCCCAGCGCATTTCAGTCTGACTTGGCACAGGCTCCGGTCGCGCCGGAACACAGCCAGCTTTTGAACGTGAGTGAACGAACGCTGGTTGTCCTTGAGCCTAACGCGGGGATGTTGACTCAGAAAGCCACGCAGCATGAACTCCATGCGCCACCGGATTGAGTCAGCAGCATCGGTACTTTGGCTAATCTTCTCTCGATAGATCGCCAACTCAGCGTCAGCATCTTCGTCCGACTTGGCCTCCTGCTCGCGCCTCACCGCCTCGAAGCCAAGGAACCAATCACGCAGAACCGGCTTGAAATCTTCCGCGACGTACTGACGCAGCAGCTCGGACATGACGCAGTAGATTGAGACAACATTGAATCTCTCGAGTTCGGGTGTCTTATCCGGAAAGACCTCTGCCAGCACGCCAAGTGTTCGTTGGACGGCCTTGGCTGTTGCGGACCTCGCGTCGAACTGCGCGTTTTCAGCATACATTTTGTTGAGATCTGCATTCTTGATGTTCACGGGGCCACCGCCGAGTTCAAGGCAGATCAGCTGCGCTGCGACGAGGTCGTGGTTTAACCGTGCATTCGCGAAACCAACCCTTGCGAAGAAGGCGTGGGATGCCAGGTCGCGCACAAACTCACGCATCGCTCCTGGGTAGGCGTTGCGCTTCTCCTGCGCCTTGAGCGAGGTCCCATTCTGGAGCCTGAGGAACATCTCGCGGACCTCGTCTTCGTCAGTGTCTTCCAGTATCACGACATCCAGTGCGTACACGTCACAGCGAATGCGAAGATCGTCTGGCAGGGAGGTGTACGTGCACCCGGCAATGGGCACGCCATCGATCGGCTCGGCGTCCTTCGGGAGCTTGAGCTTGCCATCGAGAAACTCCCAGACAGCTCGCAGGCGCTGCTGACCATCCACGACGTCATATCGATCTGGGTGGCTGCCGGTCTTGCGCCAGTAGAGCTTCGGAACATCATAGTCCCTGAGAATCGTGTCGATGAGCAGTTGCTTCTGCGACGAGTTCCATACCGCCGGGCGTTGGAAGTCTCGGTTGGTGTTGATGCGCTCTCGGATTCCGAAGGTTGTCCGTAGCGGCCAAGGCTTCTTGCTGAGCTTCATTTCTTTGCACCTAGGTTCGGTTCACGCAGACCCGACTGACCCGCCTGGTCTTCGGTTCTTCGGTGTACCGCCCCCGAACCCAGCGGGCTCGCCCGCCTATCGAGGGCGGCCACCAGTGTCGCCTGCCGCACTGCCGGCGCAAGAGGCGGCCGTCCGCGGTACGCGGACCTGTCCGTTCCGGCCTTCGTCGCCGAGGCGGGCTCGGTCGCCGGGTGGACCACTTGTCCGACGAGCTGTCGGCCGCGCGACGGCTGCCGCCCTGGTGGCGGCGATGCCCGTTCACGGCGCACCTCCTGGCGGCGACCCGAGGTCGAGAGCTGGGTCGATCGTGCCGTTGAGCATGTCATCCAGGATCCTGGACCAGTGCCTCGGCTCCGTGGCCGCGACTCCGATGGGCAACCGACGGATCCGGCCTGCCTGCGCCAAGGCCGAAAAGGCGTGCGAGAGCCCCCGGCGACTGCAGTGCGAGTGCAAGTCGGAGGGCACGCCAGCGAGAGTGCAGAACAGGCACACGTGAAGCCGGACCGCGTCCTCGTACGAGCAATCCCGCGGCAAGACTCGCTGCAGGTAGGACAAGAGATCGATGTCGCTCATCGGGCGTCCAACTCGTCTCCGCGGCCTGCGGCTGGAGCATTGCGCGTGCCTGCCTCCTCAGCGCAGTAGTTGGCCATCGCAATGCACCATCGTCCCCGCCGCACGGAACAGGAGTCGTCGGTCCCGTGGTCGCCTTCGAGCCGCGGCCGCCCGAGCGGCCGTCGGCTCCAACGCAGGCGGGCAGTGACCGCCATGTCGGCGTTCGTCAGTACTCCCACCGCACGAACAACCCCGCCCAGGTGTTGTTCGTCGGGACCCCGATGACGTCGAACCAGCCCTCGAGCCCGCTGTCGACGATCGTGCTCGCGTCCGCGTGCACGCCGATCGTGGTCTTTGCATCGAACGCGTACGCCACCGTCACCGTCCCGTGCAGGTCGGCGAAGCCGGAGTCGCGGAGGCCGTAGTTCCACTCCGAGTGTCCGCTGCCGGAGTAGCCGAGCGAGCCACGCAGGGTCGCGGTCCAGCGCTCCGCCAATGGGAACTCCTCGCTCACGCCGATGGTCCCATAGAAGCTGTCGACCTGATCGAAGTCGTAGCGGAGCTGCACCTCCGGGCGTGCGCCGAGGACCTCCGTGCTGGCGTGCACGAACAGCTCCGTCGTCGAACTGCGCGGGCCGTTGGGAAACGTCTGGCCGAAGGGCAGGTTGTAGTTGTGCAGGCCGGCGGACACCGCGACGTCATCGAACGAGTGCGCCCACGTGCCGACGTAGTCGATCTGGCTGAAGCGCCCGGCGTGGCCGTCGGGAAACCACGCGCGGCCCGCGTTGTCCTGCAGGTCCATGTTGCCGAAGGTGCCCACCGTCAGCGTGCCGCCGTCCTTCGTCGGCATGGTCACGTCGAGCTGACCCTGCAAGGCGCCGGTGCGGTGCTGGGGCATGCCGCGATGCACGTACTTGTCGAGCACCTCGGCGCCGAGCGTGGCGGTGGGGCGAGCATCGTCGCCGAAGATCGCGCACCCACCGAGCAGCGCGAGGGACAGGATCGCGGGCGAGGACTTCACGGCGCGGCAGCGTAGCTCAGGCTCCGGCGTCGATCACGGTTCGTTCCGGTTACGCTCGGCGCACCATGCGCACGCGAGTCGCCGTCGCCGTCGTTCTCCTGCTGGGCCTCGTCTGGGTCGCGTGTAGCTCCGACCTCGCCACCGGGATCGCCGCGCGCGCGCCGCGCGCAGTTCCCGCCGCGCACGACGTCGCCGGGCAGGGCCTCGATCTCGGGCTCACCTTGTCGGCGCCGATCACCGCGCACGCGCTCGCCGGTGCGTCCATCCCGACCACGGCCGGCGACCTCGCGGTGGCCTTCGTGGCCTTCGTGACCCGCGCGTCGGCGAGCGACGGCAGCGGCACGGGCACCGCGCTCGACCGCAGCGCGCCCGCGCCCGCCGACAGCAACGGCGCCGAGGACGTGTTCCTCGCGGCGGTCGTGAACCTGGAGCGCACGATCTCGGGGCGCGCCGCGCCGGCGACCTTCGTACAGGGGCTCGCGTCGGTCATGCGCGACCCGCGTTGCATCCGCTGCCACAGCTTCCACTACCCGGGCGGCTGGCGGGAGAACGGGCACGTCGCCGACCTGCGACCCGGCAGCAACGAGAACTGCGGCGATTGCCACACCGCTGCGGCTTCGCTCGTTCCTGGGCGGGAACTCACGCGCATCGCGTGGTTCGCCCCCGACCCGGGGGCCACGCGCAACCCGACGCAGGACTTCCGCGGCAAGAGCGACCGCGACCTGTTCGATCTGGCGCGCAGCGTGGCCGATCCGCGCGGGCATCTGCGCGACGACGACAAGATCCAGTGGGCGATCGAGCACGGGCAGGTGCCGTTCCGCGGCGGCTCGGAAGGCGGCGCAGTGCCGATGACGCTCGCGCAGTGGCGCGATCTCGTCGAGGCGTGGGCGCTCGACAACACCTTCTTCTTCAGCACCGACAGCGCGACGAAGGACGTGGTCCTCGTGAGCCAGCGCGCGGCGGGGGCCACTTCGGCCGGCAACGGCGCGTCGTCGGCGCCGAGCGTCGCGTTCGAGCCGAACCCCGCGTTCAATCCCAACAACCTCGCGGCGGCTCCGGCCGGCTGGGCGCACGTGGCGTTCGCATCGAGCGCCACCGACCTCGCCGCCGGCGTCACGGTCACGAAGCGCGACGTGTATCGCGCCCGCGTGGAGGTGTGGCTCGCGGCCAACGGCGTCGTCGACCTGCGCGCGCAGCCGGTGAACAACGTGCTCGTGAGTCGCACCGCAGCCGGCGCCACCGGCGGAAACGCCGACTCCGACCGGCCGTCGATCAGCGCCGACGGTGCGCTCGTCGCCTTCGACTCGCTCGCCACCGATCTGGTCGCGGGCTTCGCGCCGGGCAACGGCCCGGCGGCGCCCGACGTGTTCGTGCGCGACATGGTGGGGGCTTCGACGAGGCTGCTGAGCCGCAGCGTCGCGTCGGCGACGCAGGGTGGCGACGGCGGCGCGTTCCGGCCCGTGGTCAGTGCCACCGGCGGGATCGTCGCGTTCGAGGCGGAGGCCACGGACCTCGTCAGCGGCGACACCAACGCCGCCATCGACGTGTTCCTCGCCAATGCGGCCGGCCCCGTCGTCGTGGCGCGCGCCAGCGTGCGGACCGATGGCACGCAGGGCACCGGCGGCTTCTGCTCCGAGCCGAGCGTGTGGGTCGACCCGGGCAGCGGTGAGGCGTGGGTCGCGTTCCGCTCGACGAAGACCGACCTCGACGGGAGCGCGCCCGGCGCGAGCGCCGGCGTGTACCTGCGGCGCACCGGGCCGACGCCGCGCACCCTGCGCCTCGGCGGCTCGGCCGCCGCAGAGAAGCCCGTAGTCGCGCCCGACGGCAGCCGGATCGCGTTCGTCTCCGCCGGCATCGACCTCGACGCGCTGCGCCCCGACGGCAATGCGCTGGCGGACGTGTTCACCTTCGACTTCGCCGGCTTCCGCGCCAACGGCACCCTCGCGCACCGCCGGGCGTCGCTCGCGGTGACCGGCGCCGACGCCGACGGTGTCTCCGCGCTGCCCCGCTTCGCAGGCTTCCGCAACTTCGCCGGGACGTTCCAGACCGACGCCCTGCTGAGCTTCACGACGACCGCGACCAACGTCGGGCGCTCGCCCGGCAGCGACGTCGTCCTGCAGTTCCTCATCGACCGGAGCACGCCGCGCACCGTCGCGCAGTTCAGCGGCGCGCCATTGACCGGAACCGCGCCGCTCACCGTGCAGTTCGCGGACCTCTCCAGCAACGCCACCACGTGGGCGTGGACCTTCGGCGACGGCGGCCAGGGCTCGACGGAGCGCAACCCGAGCCGCGTGTATGCCAATCCCGGCAGCTACACCGTCGCGCTCACCGTCACCGGCCCGGGCGGGAACAGCACGATCACCAAGCCCGGCTACGTCACCGTGAACGCCGCACCGCCGACCTTCACGCAGATCCACGCCAGCTACTTCCAGGGCACGTGCACAGGGTGCCACGGCGCCAGCGGCGGCCTGTCGCTCGCGCGCAACGTCGCGTGGGGCAACCTCGTCAACGCGAACTCGACACAGTGCGCCGGCCGCAAGCGCGTCGTGGCCGGCAGCGCCGCCACGAGCCAGCTCCTCGAAGTCCTCACCGGCACCGGCTGCCACCCCAACCACACCGGCGGCACCCTCGGCGCCCAGGCCATCGCCGACATCACGGCGTGGATCAACGCCGGCGCGCTCGACAACTGACGGCCGCCGGCGGCCGGTCCGGCTCGTCTGTCTCTCTCTCCAACTATCTGCTTCTGTTCCGTCTCTCCGTCCTTCCGTGTCTCACGCGGCGCTCGGCGCCGCGCTGCGGACAAGCGCAGCGCTCGGCTGTCGTGCGCCACGCTTCTTGGGACCACGCGCGCCACTCTCGGTGAGACGC
>CAYQMF010000187.1:0-8359 GCA_964418595.1 uncultured candidatus Brocadiaceae bacterium | reverse complement strand
CCGGATCCTTCTCGGCCACTCGTTCCTCCGGATGGGGAGCACAGAACGGATACGGACGCGCAGACCGTCGGGCCCGAGCGTCACGCGCCGCACGCCCGGGCCTTCCACCGACAGCTCGACGGTGCCGCTCTTGCCGTCCTCGTCGAGCATCGGTCCGACCTTGTACGGACCCGGCGCGAGGTTGCTGAACACGCACGCCTTGCCCCGCTCGCTGCCGCGCACGGAGGTGAAGCTGCCATCGGCGGCCTGGACGCTGACCAGCACCTTGGCCGGCTCGGGGAAGTCGACGGTGACCTCCAGGTCCACGCGCGGCGTCGCCGTGAGGGTGATGTCGCGCGCCGTGCCCGCAGCCGGCAGGGTGACCCGCGTCGACGCCTCGGTCCTGAGCCCCTGCCCCTGAGCGTTCAGATCCCAGTCGCCGGCGACGATGCCCGTCGCGGCGAAGCGGCCGTCGTCGTCGATTCTCGCCGTGAACGTCGCCCCGGCGTCCGTCTCTCCGCTCACCGTTGCGCCGGCGAGCGAACGCCCCGGCGGAGTGACCACGCGCCCGGCGATGGTGCCGGTCGCCACCGACACGTTCAGCTCGTGGGCCTCGCCCGCCTGAGCGAGCACTTCGACCACCGCGAGGCGCGTGCCCGTCGCAGGGTCGAGGAAGCCCAGCTCCTGCCGTCCTTCTTCGACGCGGTCAGCGGTGTAGCGACCAGAAGCATCAGTCGTGCCCAGCGCCTGGTCGGGCATCGAGTACCACGCCTGCGCGCTGCGGAAGCGCCGCACGAGCACGACCTGCGCGCCCGCGACCGGGGCGCCATCGCGCAGCACGCGTCCGAACACCTGCGCCGGCGGGCGCTTGGCCTCGTGCGCCCGGTCGAGGTCGACCCGGATCTGCCGCGTCGCGCCCGGGGAGAGCACGACGTCGCGCGTCTGCGAGTCGGTGCCGAACAGGCTGCCGAAGGCGAACACCTGCGCGCTCGCGATCTCGACGAGGTTGCCGAGCGAGAGCCGTCCGGTGAACGCGGGCTGGATCTGGAGCTGGTAGGGCCCGGGTTCGAGGCCGCGCGCGGCGAAGCTCCCGTCAGGCCGCAGCGCGACGAGGGCGAGCGGCACGGGGGCGGCGCGGCGACCGGCGCCGGGTTCGAGGAGGACCTGCCACTTGCTCGGGTCGACTGGCGCGCCCCGTTCCGTGACGACGCCTTCGAGTGCGGCCGCGCGTCCGAGCTGCAGGTGCAGCAGGGGCGCGGGCAACTCGACCTCGCCGCCGGCCGGACCGTGTTTTGGATGCGTCGCCCACAGGCGCAGCATGCCGGGCGCGCGTCCCTCCACGCGCAGGCGGCCGCGCGCGTCGGTGGTGCCGAGTTCGTCGGGGAGCGCATTCCAGTGCGGCAGCCCGAAGTACGTGGGCAGCACGCCGCGGGTCAACCCGGCGCCTTCGCCGACCTCCGCGAACACGCGCGCGCCCTCGATCGGATCGCTCCCGATCCCCGTCACCAGCACGTCAAAGGGCGGCGCCGCGGCCGCGAGCGTCACCTCGAGCGCCTCGCTGCGGGGCAGCGTGAGCAGGATCTGCTGCGCCACGCAGCCGGCGCAACGCACGTCGAGCACGTAGGTGCCGGGGGTGAGGCGCTCGATGACGAAGACCCCTTCGCCGTCGGCGCGCATGCGGGTGCGCAACTCGACTTGACGCAGCAGTCCCATGCGCGCGAGTTCACCGGCCGGCGGACCCTGCCGCAGTTCCAGGTGCGGGCTCCTGGCCTCCGTGCCACGCACCGCGACCCGCAGCGTCGTGCTCGGCGGCAGCGCGAGTCTCGCCGTGCCCAGCACCGAGACCGGCCCAAGCGTGGTCCAGGGTTCGTCGTCGCCGCGTCGCGCCGCCACCAGCACGCGCCCGTTCGGCAGGCCATCGACGCGGGCGCGACCCTGCGCGTCGGTGCGCACCTCGGCCTCCGCGAAGGTCAGGCCGCGGAAGCCCGCGAGCGGCAGCGTGCCGGCGCGCACGCGCGCACCGGCCACGGGACTCCCGGCTGCATCCGTCACCAGCACCGCGAGGCTTTCGCCCGGCTCGGCCACGAGCGTGCCGGCGTCGGTGCGCCCCCCGGCGCCCACCTTCAGGCTCGGCCGCACCGCCGTGTCGAGCCCCGCCCTGCGCGCCACGAGCATGTTGACTCCGGGCGCGACATCGCGGAGCTCGAACGTGCCGTCGGCGCGTGAGCGCGTGCGCGCGATGGGCAGCGCCTCCCACAGGCGGCGGGTCCACGCCGGCGTGTCGAGCACGTGCACTTGCCGCGGCTCGTCGTCGGTGAGCGGCTCCAGGAGGAAGCTGCTGCCGAGGTAGTGGCGCAGTCGCAGCGCGAACGTGGTCGCGTCTTCGCCGGGCAACGGCGTGGGCAGCGCCATCATCCCGCCGTGGGCCGGGTCGAACCGCTCCAGGTTCACCGCGAGCGTGATCAGCGCTGGCACATCGGCGGCCCACACCGACGCGTCGGCCACGGGCTCGCCGTCCTCGTCCTCGACGCGCCCGACGATGGTGCCGCGCGCCTCCAGCAGGACGTCGCCGACGTCGACCGTGTGGCCCGCGGCGGGGGTCTGTCGCACCGGGATGAAAGCGCTGTGGTCGGAGTCGACGCCGCCGTGCAGGGCGAGGAGTGCGCCGGCGGGCACCGCATCGAACGCGAACACGCCGTCGTCGCCACTGGTCGTCTCCAGCGACGCGAGGCTCACGCCGTCCCCGCCGTCGGCGAACAGCCGCGCGATGTCGATGCCGACGAGGCGCACGCGCCGCTGCGCCGCGGGGGCGCCGCCGTCCTGGATCAGGCGTCCGCGCAGGGCCGCGTGCAGGGACGGCGCGGGCGACGACGGGGCGGGCATCGACGGTGGCGTCACGACCGCGCGTTCGACGGGTGTCTCCGCCGGTGTCGTGGTCGGCGTGTTCGCCGTGGTGGTGATCGCTGCGATGTCGGTGTTGCCTGCCGTCGTCGGCAGGACCGGCGCATGCCATGGTTGCCAGAACCAGACGCCGGCGCCGAGCAGGGCGACGGCCGCGAGAAGCCACAGTTTCTTCATCATCAGGACTCCGATCACTCCCGTGCCGGCGAGAACCCCGGCCGGCTTGCCATGCTGCGCGAGAGGCAGCAGCGCGAGTGCCCACGTGCGGCGGTCGCCGCCGTGGCGCGCATCGAGGCGCGCGCGCAGCATCTCGAGGCCGCGCCGCAGCCGCGTGCGCACGGTCGCCGCCGGCACACGCTGCCGCGTCGCGATCTCGTGCGGCTGCAGGTCTTCGAAAAAGCGCAGCACCAGCGTGGTGCGGTACGGCTCCGCGAGAGCCGCGAGTTCGCCGACGACGAGTTGGCGCTGCGATTCGCGTTCGAAGACCTCGGCGACCGACGGAGCCGGCTCCGCCGGCTCCGCGTCTGCCTCGCGCTGCCGGCGCCGCCGCTCGCCGCGGCGCAGGTTGCTCGCGACGGACTGTACGACCCGCCGCAGGAACGGCCGCGCCGCGCGCCCATCGCGCAGCGGGGCCTTCAGCGCCGCGAGCCACGTCTGTTGCACCACGTCGTCGACCCGGTCCTGGTCGAAGACCAGGCTGTGCGCGAGACGCCGCACGAAGGCCTGCTCCGCGAGGAGGGCGCCGAGGTCGAAGTCGTGGGGGACGCTGGTCATGGCAGAGACAGAGGCACCGCCGGGCGCGGTGGCGTTTCGGAATCGGGGCCGATTATCGACGCCCGGCGACGGTGGAGGGTCGTCGGTCAGGCCATAGGATCGGGGCGTGCGAGCCGACCGCGCGCAACAGCGACCCTCGCGAGCCAGGACGATCCTGCTGACGGCCGTGATGCTGCCTCTGCCGCTCGTGCTCGGCACGTGCTGGGCTCGGGCGCTCGTGCCGCTGCCCGACGAAGGCGCCGGCCGCCGCGCACGCGTTCTCGCACAGCTCCGGTTCCTGCACCGGGCCACCGCCGAAGATGGCGCCGCCGAGCGGATGCAGGGCATGTTCCCGGAGGGCGCGTGCTTCATGCACACCCTGCCGGCACTGGCCTGGGCGAACATCGCCCGCGAGGAGCCGGCGTTGCGGCCCGAGGCGCTGGCGGCGATCCGCACCAGCATCGACGGTCTCGCGGCGCCGGCGGCCGTGCGGCCATTCGCCGACACGGAGGTGCGCCGCGGCGTGTTCTGGCTGGGTCAACGGACGCTTCTGCTCCTCGAACACTGCGCGCTCGCTCCGCCTGACGCTCGGGATCCCGACCTGGAAGCCGAGCTGCACGCCAACTGCGCGGCGCTGGCGAGCGCCTTCCTCGCGAGTCCCACGCATCATCTGCGCACGCTTCCAGGTCACGCGTGGCCCGCGGACAACGTCGCCGCACTGGTCGCGCTCGCCGAGCACGCGCGACTCTACGGCACGGGCCATCGCGCTGCGTTCGAGGCATGGCGGACGTGGACGGAGGCTCACCTCGACGCGGAGACCCTCCTGCCGCACGGCGAGGTCGACGCCCGTACCGGCGCGCCGCGCGATGTCCCCCGCGGCTGCGCCACGTCGTGGGTCCTGCCGCTCGTGGCGCGCGTGGACCCGGCGCTCGCCCGCGTCTGGTACGACCGCTATCGCCATCACTTCGGGATCGAGAGGCTGGGGCTGCGCATGTTCCGCGAGTGGCCCGTCGGTCGCGCCCGCGCCGCTGATGTCGACTCGGGCCCGGTCTTGCTGGGTGCGGGGGTTGCGGCCACCGGCATCGGTCTCGCCGCCGCGCGAAGCGTCGGCGACACAGAGACGGCGCGCGACATCGACACGCTCGCCGAGTTCTTCGGCTGCCCGCTGCAGGTCGGGGACGAGCGCAGCGTGTTCCTGGGCCAGTTCGCCGTCGGCGACGCGTTCCTCGCCTATGCGCGCAGCATTCCGCTGCCGACCGCTGCGCACATGGGTGGTGCGTCCCGCGTCGTGTCCGCTTGGCCCTTCCATCTCGTCTGCGCCGTGACCCTGGCGCTGCTCGCATGGCGGATCGTGCGCGTGTGGCGCGCCCGGCTGCGGCGAGGTCGGGACGCGACGGCAGGATGATCTCACTGGAGACGTTGAGGAGTCTGACATGACAGGTCAGAAAACTCAGGCCTGCGACGCGATCGTCGCGAAGATCAAGAGATGCCGTCCAGGGCGATACGCTGCGGCCTGACGGCTGACCCTTCACCCCGGCGACACCCATGAGTTGGTTCCGCGACGACATCGCCGCCCTCGAGCGGCTCGATTCCGAGACCTGCATCGACGACGCAGCCACCGACGACACCGTTGGCGAGGGTGTGACCGTGCGACGGCGCAGCCTCCTCTGGCTCTCGGTGGCGAGCGTGGGCGCCCTGCTCACCGGGCGGTCGCTGCGCGCGCAGGATCCGGCGGTGGCGAAGGCGAAGGCCGTCGATGACCTCGACTTCGCAGGCTTCCTGCGCGAGGTCTTTCCTCTCGCCCAGGCGCAGATGCGGGACGGCGCCGGCGGCGAGGACACGTATCTCTTGGCGGTGGCGAGCGCGCTCACCCGCCTCGCCGCGCCCGGCTCCGGCGTGCGGGAGGCGATGCGCGCCTTCCGCAGCGAGCACCAGGGCGACGGCGCGCGCTTCCCCATCGCCGCCGCGGTCATGGACCTGAAGGCCGGCGGCGGCTTCGCGCTGCACGACCACCGCGACTACAACGGCATCATCCTCGGTCTGTCGGGCGAGGTGCGCATCCGCAACTTCGACATCCTCGGCGACGTGCCGGTGCCGCCGAAGGGAAGCACCTTCCAGATCCGCGAGACGCGCGACGACCTCATCCTGCCGGGACGCTTCTCGATGCTCGGCCGCCGCGCGGAGAACGTGCACGACCTCGTCGCCGGACCGGAAGGCGCACGCGTGCTCGACCTGTTCACCTTCTACGCGCCGGGCGCGCAGTCGTACTTCCTCACCGTGGACCGCAAGGCGCGGGACGCGGAGCGACGCGTCTACGACGCCGCGTGGGCCTGAGCCCGGCCTTCGTCGATCCCGGCGCCGACGTTCACCGCTGGCAGCGCAGGCATGCGTACGTCGCGCGCCCCGACGCGACGCTGCGGCGCACGGTGGCGCCGCAACGGCGGCACGCCTCACCGCCGCGGCCGTACACCAGCAGCTCACGCTGGAACCAGCCCTCGCCTTCGTCGGCGCCGACGTAGTCGCGGATGGTGGTGCCGCCGGCGTCGATGGCGGCGCGCAGCGTGTGCTGCACGGCGGCGGCCAGGGCGTCGCACGCCGTCTTGCTGAGCGTGCCCGCGGGCCGCGTCGGACGCACGCCGGCGCGGAACAGGGCCTCGACGGCGTAGATGTTGCCCACGCCGACGACGTTGTGCGCGTCCATGAGGAAGGCCTTGGTCGACACCGTGCGCCCGCGCGTGCGCGCGTGCAGCCAGGCACCGTCGAACGCGGCGTCGAGCGGTTCGGGACCGAGCGCGCGCAGCAGCTTGTGCGTGGCGGCCTCGTCGCCGTGCAGCACGTCGAGCGTGCCGAAGCGGCGCGGGTCGACGTAGCGGAGGTGGTGGCGACCGAAGGTCATCCGCCAGTGCTCGTGCGGCAGAAACGGCAGCGCCGTGCGCGTGCGCCTGGTGACGAAGAGCCGGCCGCTCATGCCGAGGTGCACGAGCGCGGTGGGGGCGTGCGGCCCGGAGAAGCGCAGGAGGAGGTACTTCGCGCGCCGCTCCACCGCGCGCAGGCTGTGCCCCGCGAGCGCGTGCACGCGCGCCGCCGGGATCGGCCAGCGCAGGTCGGGCCGGGTGAGGACCACCTCGCGCAGGCGCGCGCTGACGAGCGCGCGGGCGACTCCGCCGCGCACCGTCTCGACCTCCGGCAGCTCCGGCACGGCCTACAGCGCGGCCATGCCGGCCTGCACGTTCGCGAGCTGGGCCTGCAGCGACTCCAGGTTGCCGCGCTCCTTGGCGATCACGTCGGCGGGGGCCTTGGCGACGAAGCCCGGGTTGCCGAGTCGCTTCTCGAGGCCGGCGATCTGGCCCTTCAGCTTGTCGGCCTCCTTCTGCAACTTCGCGCGCTCCTTGTCGACGTCGATGACGCCCACGACCAGTGCCTCGATCTCCGGCAGGTGCGCGACGGCGGCGTCCTTGGGGCGCGGCGTGCCGGCTGCCACCAGCTCGACGCTGCTGGCGCCGGCCATCAGCGCGATGAACGGCAGACAGGGGTCCAGGGTCTTGCTCGTCGCGGCGCTCGCCGCGAGCAGCACCGGCACGCGGGCGCTCGGCGGCACGGCGTAGCGGGCGCGCACCTCGCGCAGCGCGCTCACGAGCTGCTGGGCCAGGGCGACGCGTTCCTCCAGGGCCCCGTCGATCCACGCCTCGTGCACCTTGGGCCAGGCCGCTTGCACGATCAGGTCCGAGGTCGCGAACGGACGCTCGATGCCCCGCTCCGGAGCCAGCTCGTCGAGCTGCGCCCACATCGCCTCCGTGATGAAGGGCACGAACGGGTGCAGCAGGCGCAGCACTTTGTCGAGCACCGCCGCCAGCACCTGCTTGGCGACCGGTGCCTCGTCCGGCACACGCATGCGCGGCTTGATCAGCTCCAGGTACCAGTCGCACAGCTCGCTCCAGAAGAACTCGCGCGCCGCCGCCACCGCCGCCGACGGGTTGTAGGCGGCGAGGCCGGCGTCGACGCGCGCGATCGCCTGGTTGAGGCGCGACAGGATCCAGCGGTCCTCGAGCGCGAGGTCCTTCGGCCCCAGCGCCGCGCACCGCGTGCCCTCCAGGTTCATGAGCGCGAAGCGCACCGCGTTGTAGAGCTTGTTGCAGAAGGCCCGGCCGGTGTCGAAGCGTTCGCTCACGAGCTTCGCGGTCGGCACGCCCGGCATGCTGCCGAGCACGTCGAACTCCTTGCCCGACTCCGGATCGAGGTACGTGAAGATCGTGCGTCCGTGCTTCGCCGTGGCGAGGTCGATGGCGTTGCCGGTGAACGGCGAGATCGCCTGCACCGGCAGCCGGATGTCCTGCGTGCCCGACTGCATGTCGCACAGCACGTAGCGCATCGCGTCGGCCCCGTACTTCTCGATGATGTCGACCGGGTCGATGCCGTTGCCCTTGCTCTTCGACATCCGCTCGCCCTTGCCGTCCTGGATGTTGGCGTGCAGGAACACGTCGGTGAACGGCACGTCGCCCAGGTTGTAGAGGCCGGCCACGACCATGCGCGCGACCCACAGCGTGATGATGTCGCGCCCGGTCACGAGGCAGGAGCCGGGGTAGTAGTACGAGAGCGCGTCGGGCCGGCCCTCGGCGCCGGCGACCGGCGCCTGCCCGCGGTCGACCGCCGCGGTCGCGGGGTCGGGCCAGCCGAGCGTGCTGTGCGGCCACAGCGCACTGCTGAACCACGTGTCCAGCACGTCGGG
>CAYQMF010000186.1:0-8412 GCA_964418595.1 uncultured candidatus Brocadiaceae bacterium | reverse complement strand
AGCTTGTTGGCGCCGGGCGGCACGTAGAGCATGTCGCCGTGCCCGAGCAGCTTCTCGGCGCCGTTGGCGTCGAGGATCACCCGGCTGTCGATCTTGCGGTTGACCTTGAAGGCGATCTGGCAGGGCAGGTTGGCCTTGATGACGCCGGTGATCACGTCGGTGCTCGGCCGCTGCGTCGCCAGGATCACGTGCAGGCCGACGGCGCGCGACTTCTGCGCCAGCCGTTGGATGTACTCCTCGACCTCGCTCTTCGACACCGCCATGAGGTCGGCGAGCTCGTCGATGACCAGCACCAGGTACGCGAGCTGGCACTCCTCCGGCTCCATCGGCCGTTGCAGACGCTTCTCGACCTCGGCGTGGCCGAGCTTGTTGAACGACGCGATGTGGTTGACTCCCACCGCGGAGAACAGGGCGTAGCGTCGCTCCATCTCGTCGACGGCCCACTGCAGGACGCCGGGCGACTTCTTCATGTTGGTGACGACGTCGCACGCGAGGTGCGGCACCGCCTTGTACGCCTGCAGCTCGACCATCTTGGGGTCGATGAGGATCAACCGCACCTGCCGCGGCGAGCGCGTCATCAGGATCGACAAGAGGATCGCGTTGATGCAGACCGACTTGCCCGACCCGGTCGTGCCGGCGATCAGGATGTGCGGCATGCGCGCGAGGTCCTCGACGATCGGCTCGCCCGCCACGTCCTTGCCGAGGAAGAGCGGGATCGCCTGACCCGACCGCTCTCGGTCGGCCTCCATGAGTTCGCGCATGAACACCATCTGCCGGTGTTCGTTGGGCACTTCGATGCCGACCGTGTCCTTCCCGGGAATGGGTGCGACGACGCGCACGGCCACGGCCCGCAGCGCCGCGGCGAGGTCCGGCTCGAAGCTGACGATCTTCGAGACCTTGATGCCGTCGTCGAGGCGGATCTCGTACTGGGTCACCGCGGGGCCGGTCGAGACGTGCACGACCTTCGCGCCGATGTTGAACGAGCCGAGCTTCTTCTCGATCGCCTCGCAGTTCCGCTCGACATCGCCAGCGTTGGCCTCGTCGTCATCGGACTCGCGCTCCCGGAACAGGTCCAGCGGCGGGAACGGATACACCGCGTCGAACGGCAGCTCCGGCTGCACGCCGAGCCCGCGCCGGCGGGCCGACGCGCGCGGCTTCGCCGCACGCCGCGGGGACGGCCGTACCGCCACGACCAGTGGCCGGTCGGCGCCCTCCGCCGCGGGGCCGTCCTCCTTGGGCGGGGCGCCGGTCTCACCATCCGCGTCACTCGTCGCAGCGGGAAGGGAGGCGTCGTCGTCGTCCCGCGCAGCGGAACCGGTGTCTCGATCGGACTCCGCGGCGACAGCTTCCACCGTGCGCGCTTCCTCCGCAGTCGCCGCCGCTTCGGCGTCACTCCCGCCAGCCTGCGCGCCACGCCCTGCTGCACGCTCCTTGCTCCGCGCGGTGCGGGTGACGACAGCCGGCGCCGGCGCGGCCTCCGCGCGAGCCGGGTCGGCTTCGGCGTCGGCCTCCGGCCGCGTGCGCGGCGACCGGCGGCGTGCAGGGCGCTCCGCGTCCATCACATCCGCGTCCGCGCCGGCGAACGCTGGCTGCAACCCGCGCGCGCGTCCGAACACCCACTGCACCCCGGCGAACGCATTGCGCAGCAGGGTCGAGATGAGCCACTCCGTGGCCAGGACCAGCGACACCAGGGCGCCGAACAGCACGAGCATCAGCCGCCCCGGCTCACCGAACGCCCGCGCGAGGCGCGGCGAGAGCACGGAGCCCACGCGGCCGCCCGCGCCATGCGGGCTGTGCTCCGTCACGCCCGCGAGGCCGTCGGCACCGGCGAACAGGATCGCCATCATCGCCGTGAACACGACCACGCCGAGCACCTTGAGGACGACACGCTCGATGCGTACCGCCGCGAAGAGGCAGCCCCCGTACGCGATCAGGAACACGAACAGCAGCCACGCCGCCAGGCCGAACACGACGAGGAAGCCGTGCGCGAGCAGGTGTCCGAACGCGCCGCCGAGGTTCGTCAGCCCCTCGCGCGGGATCGCGGACTGCCCGGGCGCGGGCAGCGCGAACGACGCGAGCGACAACACCATGTAGATGCCGAGCCCGACGAGCACGACGGCGAGGATCTCACGCCCACGCGCCGCGAACGCATCCAGCTCGATCGACCGGTCGCCTTCCTGGCTCCGCCTACCACCCATGATTCTGTGTCTGGCGCGATGGCGCCGGCGCCGCGCCTGACCGGGCACGACGGGCCGGAGTGTAGCGACCGGCCGCGCCGTCGCCCACGAAGCTGTCCTGGAAACCCGACTGTCTCGCGGCATCCTCAGCCCCATGCGCCCGCTCGTCCTGCTCACGTTGCTCGCCGCCTGCGCCGGCTCCACGCCGCCCATCGCGGATCCGGTGGCCGACCACAAGACGCCCGCCGGCGACCCGGTCGACTACGCGTCGCCTCACCTCGGCACGAGCATCACGCTCCTCCCCGGCGTGTTCCCGCCCCAGGAGGCGGAAGGCTACGTCCTGCCCTTCATGACCGACCACAAGGAGCTGTTCGCCGGCAAGCGGGTCTACGAGATCGGCACCGGCTCGGGCCTCATCAGCCTGTACGCGGCGCAGCTCGGCGCGGCCAAGGTCGTGTGCACCGACATCAGCCCGATCGCGATCGAATGCGTGCGGCGCAACGCCGAGCGGCTCGGCGTCACCGATCGCGTCGAGGCGCGCCTCGTCCCGGCGTCGGACATGTCGGCCTACTCCGTGCTCCGGCCGGGCGAGGTCTTCGACACGATCATCAGCAACCCGCCGTACTCGCTCGACCTCGACGCCAGCCACAACACGGCGCTGGTCGACAACGGCGACCTCGGGTTCTCGATCGTGCGCGGGCTGCCCCGCCACCTGGCCAAGGACGGCACGGTCGCGCTGTTCTACGCGACGCTGTTCTTCCACGACGTGATGGAGAAGTTCGCCGTGCACTGTGGCTACGAGGTGCGCGGGCACACCGCGATGGGGATGGCGCCCTGGGAGCTCGAACCTCTCTTCAACATGTACCTCCGCCGGCTGCTCGTGTCCGAAGGGCTGCCGCCGGATGCATTCCGCTTCTACAAGGACCAGCTCCCGTACGCGACGGTGGTCGACAACCGCGCCCCGCACGCGTTGGTCGGCGAACTGATGCCGGAGGGTGCGCCGCCGAAGACCTTCCGCGGCTTCCTCACGATCAGGAACAAGGCGCGCTGATCAGGGGCTGGCGCGCCACGGCGCGAGCGCCGCGGCGAAGTCCTCTTCCGGCGGCGCTTCCAACCCGAGCGGTCCCGCCGCGAGGGGCAGATGCAGGCGCCACGCGTGCAGGAGCAGGCGCGCGGCGCCGCCCACCGGACGATCGTGGCCGTAGGTCGCGTCTCCCAGCACCGGGTGCCCCAGGTGGTACAGGTGCACGCGGATCTGGTGGCGTCGGCCGGTGCGCGGCGCGACCTCGAGGAGATCGGCGTCGCGAAGGCGCTCGCGCACGCGGTACGCCGTCTCGCTCGGGCGACCCCTCGCATCGACGGCCACGCGCCCGGAGCCGAACTCGCGCAACGGCTGTTCGATGGTGCCCGCCTCCGGCGCCACGTGGCCGGCCACGGCAGCGAGGTAGGTCTTGGTCACGCGTCGGTGTTCGAACAGACCGCTGAGTTCGCGGTGCGTCGCCGCGTCGCGCGCCAGGACCAGGACGCCGCTGGTGTCCCTGTCGAGGCGGTGCACGACGAAGACGCGCGCGCCGAGCTTCGCCTCGACCCAGGCGCGCAGGCATGCGTCGCGATCGCCGGCCCGGTACGGCACGGTGGGCAGGCCCGCCGGCTTGGCGACGGCGAGCACGCGACCGTCGTCGTGCAGGATGCGGGGCTCGGAGATGTTCACCGTTGCTGCGCCCGCCACCGCCGCAGCGCCTCGCCGACCAACCACGCGGCGAGGTCTTCCTTGCTGCCACGCGGCGCCGTGAGCGCCTTCCCCCGCGCGTCGAGGACCGTCGCGTCGCTCGTCGACGCGCCCAGCGCCCGCGCGTCGTTGACCACGATCAGGTCGAGGTTCTTGCGCACGAGCTTGGCCTGCGCGCGCGCGAGCTGATCCGCGTGAGGTGCCGACGCACTGTCCAGCGAGAAGCCCACGACGAAGCGGGTTCCCTTCTCGGCGGCGAGGGTCGCCACGATGTCCGGGTTGGGCACGAACCGGACGACGTGAGCGTCCCCTCCCTTCGGCGGCTTGCCGGCGGCGCGACTCGCCGGACGATCGTCGGCGACCGCGGCCGCCGCGAAGACGAGGTCGCAGCGCGGGAAGGCCGTGCGACACGCAGCGAGCATCTCGACGGCCGACACCACGTGCATGACCTCGACGCCCGCCGGCGGCGCGAGCGAAGTGGGACCGGTGACCAGCACGACCTCGCACCCGGCGGCCTGGGCCGCAGCGGCGATCGCATGCCCCATCCTCCCCGTGCTGGCATTGCTCACGAAACGGACATCGTCGAGGTGCTCCCGGGTCGGACCCGCGGTGACGAGGACGGTCGGCATCGCCGCATCATCCGGGGAGAGGACGACGGATTCCGCGCTTGTTGCCGTCGTGCCGCAGGTTCACGACAGCGAACGGGACGCCGCACGCCGACATCTACCACCTGTTCGAGGATCGCGACCGCCGCATCTGGATCGGCACCGCCCGCGGGGGCCCGCGGGGTCCCAAGCGTTCGTTCGCGAGCTGGCCCGGGAGATCGCGACCGTTCACCCGCCGTTCTCGGCGCGGGGCCGAGGTGGACGCAGACGGCCGGCCGCGAAACGCGAGTCGCCCAGGATGGGATTGGCCCTGCGCTCAGGGTTCAGGGTCCGGGTCGCGTTCCGCGTGGCTGCCAGCGGCTTCTGATCCGACCAGTGGGCGACGAGCTGCGGCGGCGCGACTTCTGGTACCGCGCGCGGTCAATCCGCACGCGATTTCGCGCCTGGCGTGTGACGGCTGGCGCCGCGCCGTGCTCTCCTGACAGCCCATGTCGCAATCCACTCCCCGAACCATGCATCACCTCCCATTGCCGATTCCCAGTGCGACCCACTTGGGCGCCCGCCCCGCGCCCCGCCTCGCCTATGCGCTCCTCCTCGGGAGCCTCTTCGCCGGGGCCCTGCCCGCCCAGGTCACCGACCCGCCGATCACAGCCTGGAAGGTGAACCACACCGGCGCACGCGGCGCGAGCCCCGACGCGGCGATCCACGCTGTCGTGAGCCAGATCCCGGCCGACGTCACCGCCATCCGCTACACGGCGACTGACGCGTACGTCGAGGCAACCGGGATCCCGAGCTACCCGATCGGGCCGTTCGGCGCCAACCCCAACCCGCTGAGCAACCAGAACTGGCGGTTCCGCATCCCGCGCGCGCCGCAGCCCAACACCGGCACGCCGACGCCGACGCGGCTCGGCCCCATCGCGGTGCTGGTGAACGGCGTCGTGGCGTTCAACGCCAAGGACGCGCGCTCGTACATGGGCCTGGGCGTGTGGAACCAGAACGCCGTGGTCGTCGAGGCGCCTGGCTTCGACGTCACGTTCGGCCATCCGGCGCCGGGGGGGGTGTACCACCACCACCAACGGCCGCCGAGCCTTCTGGCGCAGCGCTGCGACGACGGGCTGCACCACTCGCCGCTGATCGGTTTCGCCTTCGACGGCTACCCGATCTACGGGCCCTACGGCTTCGCCAACCCGGACGGCACCGGCGGCGTGCGCCGCATCGCCAGCAGCTTCCGGCTCCGCAGCCTCACCACGCGCCCGGGCGGACCAGACGTGAGCCCGCAGTACCCGCTCGGCTACTACGTCGAGGACTTCGAGTATGTCGCGGGCCTCGGCGACCTGGACGCGAGCAACGGCCGCTTCGCGGTCACCGCGGAGTACCCCGCCGGCACGTACGCCTACTACGCGACCATCGACGCCCAGGGACGCAACGCGTACCCGTACATCGTCGGCCCGAACTACTACGGTGTGCTGGTCGCGGAGAACACCAATCGCGCTGTCGTCATCCCCGGCACCGCGATCAGCTTCGCGGGCAGCGGCTGGGCGTGTCCGTTCGGCACCGGCTGCCCGGCGGCGCGGCCACTGCGGCTCGACTTCGCCGGGCTGCCCAACCTCGGCGCCACGCTCCACCTCGACGTGAGCAACGCATCCCCGGCGACGGCGGGGTTCGCGATTCTCGGCGCCCAGAACAGCGCGCCGTACCCGATCGACATGACGTTCCTGCGGATGACCGGCTGCCGCCTCTACCAGTCACCCGACGTGGTCGTCGGCCTCGGATTCACCGGCGGCAGGGCGCGCGTCAGTCTGGTGGTTCCGACGGCGGGCTCGCTGTGGGGCGGCGTTCTCCACGCACAGGGCGCGGCGCTGGATGCGACCGCCAACGCCGCGGGTCTCTCCCTGAGCAACGGCGGCAGCGTCGAGATCCGCGGCTGAACCCCCACCCGCAGCCGCGGTGGTCGCGCCCTACCCAGGCGCGGGACCATCCGGGCGAGTGCCGACCGAGGGCCACTGTGCTCATCGGCATCGCGGGGAGGTGAGCCGCGGCCAGGGGTTCACCGTGGCACTCGACCGCGCCCTGGGCGCAGCGCCGGGGCTGTTCCTCATCGGTGCGCAGAGCGTCGCGATCCCGGTCTTCGGCGGCACCGCGCTCGTTCTGCCGGTCCTGAGCGTGCCGCTGCTGTGCAACGGACAGCCCGCCATGCCGGGTGCCGGCAGCGCCGGCCGCCGATCCTGGTGAGCGACCCGTCGCTTGTCGGAGTGACGGCGTTCTTCCAGGCCGCGGTGCCGGACCCCGGCGCGATCCAAGGAATCGCACTCAGCAACGGCGTCCAAGTCGCGATCGGTTGACTGGTGCCGGGCGGCGACACCGCACGGCAGCCGACGATCGACGAGCCCACCTGCGCGATCGCCACCGGACCGATCGAGCCCGGCCACGCTACCGCGCCCGCCAACGCTCGGCCGCTGCGGTGCGACCCATCGCCGCGTACAGCTCGGCGAGCGCGCGGGCCGTGCCTGCGTGCGGGGGTGCTGGTCACCATGCGCCTTCACGAGGCAGGCATGCGCCGCCATCAGTTCTCGCTCCGCTTCCTCGAACTGCCCAGGCGCTGCAGCGCGACGCCGAGGTTCTTGTGAACGACGCCGGTCAGCCAATGAGCTTCGCCGAGTCCCATCTCGGCGTCGCGCAGCGCCGGTCGCAACACGTCGACGGCCTCCGCGGCCTTGTCCTGCTGTGCCAAGGCGAAGGCGAGGTTGCTGCGCAGCAGGATACCGTTCTCGCCCTGGGGAGCGCCGGTGTGCAGCGCGATGCTGCGCCGGAACGACGCCTTGGCGTCGGCGAAGCGACCGAGTCCGTGCAGGACGGCGGCGAGGTTGCTCCGCGTCATCGTCGTCGTCGGATCCCCATCGCAGAGCACACGCTCCTGCGCGGCAAGCACCCGCGTCAACGTACGCGCGGCCTCCGGCGCCTGGCCCTTCGCCTGTTGCAGCAACGCCAGTTCAGAGGCGGTGTTCAAGGCGACCGGGTGTCCGTCCGCGAGGCTCGCGGTCGCCAGGGCATCAATGTCCGTCAGCAGCGCAAGGGCCGCCTCGCCACGCGCGGTCTGGCGCAGCGCCGCGGCGAGGGAGACGCCGATCGTCACTCGCCCTTCCACATCGAGGGCGGAGTCGGGGCCCGCGTGTCCCACGCGCGCTGCAGCTCTTCCGCAGCGTCCCCCGGGCGCTGCTGGTGCAGCAGGCACTGTCCCAGGCTCGTGCGCTTCGCGATCGCATCGTAGTGCGCATCGCCGAGGAGCGCGATCCGCCAGGAGAGGGCCGCGCGCAGGTGCCGCTCGGCCACCGCGTCGTCGGCGCGCGTAGTGGCGATGGTGCCGAGGTTGTGGCGCGCGAGCGCCCGTGCCTGAACGTCTGCCGTGAGGCGTGCGTCGGCAAGGACCAGGTCTCGTTCGAGCAGTTCTCTGGCGCGCGTGCTGAGGCCGAGGCGGTGGTGGGCCATGCCGAGAGTGCCGAGCAGCGAGAAGGCGATCTCCGGCTTCGCCTCGCGGAGTCCGTCGGCGCGGTTCGCCGCAGGTCGAGGGTCTCCACGACGCGTACTCCGCGGCCGTCGCGCTCGGGGTGCACCGAGCCGATCAGGTTCTGCCACCGGCGCGCCAAGTTGCATGAGAACCGCCTCGTTGTTTCTGATTACGTCCATGAGATGACGTGACTGCCACATCCTAAACACAGCGACGATGCAATCGCACGCGTCCTCGCGACGAACCTGCGCCCCGTGAACCCCGCAGGTCCGCGTCGCAACGTCACTCACGATGCTCAACGACATAGGGTCCCGCTTCCGCTTCCGCTCCCGCTCCCGTCACGCTTCCTGCGCCTTCGCGAGCTTCACCAGCATCGCCGCGATGCGTTCGAGGATC
>CAYQMF010000185.1:0-8843 GCA_964418595.1 uncultured candidatus Brocadiaceae bacterium | reverse complement strand
TCGGCTCACGGGTTCGCGAACGCGAGAAGGTGCTGCCGCCAGGCCAGGTTGAGCCGAGCTGGCGGGAGCGGGTGGTACTTCAGCAGCCGGTTGAAGGCCTCCCAGGTCAGGCGGGCCCGCTGCGATCGGCGTGAGAGCCACTTCCGCCAGAGGCGGATCGCCTCGTAGCGGTAGCGGCCGACGGCCGCCGAGTTGCCGCGGAGTCCGTAGTACCGGAAGTACCCCCTCAATTTGCTGCGGAGGATCACGACCTGCTGTGCCACCGGTTGGTGACGCACGCGGGCCATCCATACGCCAAGGGCGCGGAGCGCACGGCTGAAGCGCGACTTGGAGGTCTTGCGCATGGGGACCCACGCCCCCTTGCGAGACCGACCCCAGTAGTGGGTGAAGCCCAGGAAGTCGAAGCTCCCCGGGTCCGGCCCATTCCCGCCGCCAGGGTGGCGGTAGTCGACCAGCCGTGTCTTCTCCGGGTGCAGCGTCAGGCCGAAGCGCGCCATGCGGTGCGGTAGCACCGCCTGCACGCGCAAGGCATCCTCGCGCGAGGAGAAGACCATCACGAAGTCGTCTGCGTAGCGGATCAGGCACGCGCGTCCGCGCATGCGCGGGAGCACGTCCTCGACCCACCACGAGTCCAGGGCTTCGTGCAGGTAGATGTTCGCCAGGAGCGGCGAGATCACACCTCCCTGCGGGGTGCCCGCGGCGGGGTGGTGGACCACTCCGCCCTCGAGCACGCCCGCGTTCAGCCACTTCCCGATGAGGCGGGTGACCACCCCATCCGTCACTCGCTGACGCAGCAGATCCCTCAGCTTCGCGTGATCCAGGTTGTCGAAGAATCCCCGGATGTCCACGTCCAGCACCCACGCCCCGCGCCGCATCGACTCGATCTGCTTGCGCAGCTCTGCCAGTGCGTTGTGGGCCGAGAGTCGCGGACGGAAGCCGTACGAGAAGCCGTAGAAGTCCTCCTCGTAGACCGGCTCCAGAAGCATCGCCACGGCCCGCTGTAGCACCTTGTCGGCGTACGTCGGGATCCCGATCGGCCGGGTCTTCGACCCATCACCCTTCGGGATGTGCACGCGGCGGACGGGCGGCGCGCGGTATGTCCCCGACTTCGCACCGTCGAGCAGCGCCTGGAGGTTGCCCTCCAAGTTCGCGCTGAACTCGCCGGCGCCTTCGCTGTCGACTCCCGTCGCTCCGTCCTTCCTGGTGAGCGCATGCGCCTGCCGCATCCACTCCAGGTCCATGTGATGGGACAGCGACGTGATCGCGGTCCCAGGCATCTGCCTTGCCAGTTGAGCCATCCGCTGTTGTTTCGTGGAGACGGTTTGTGGCCGTGGTGTGCCTTCCATCTTGCCCTCCAGCAGTTCCGTGTTCCGGCGCCCCCTTCCCTCCGCCGGGTCCCAGCGAGTCCTGGTTCCCCGGCTTCACCGGTACTACGAGGCGCTCCGACTTCCTGTCGCTCATCCCCGACGCCTTCGTTGCCTCGGCCCCGGGTTACTGCGTTGCGTCCTTTCGTTCGCTCCGCCCATCGCCAGGACACGGGCGATGGCGGCCCCGGACCGTTCACGGCCGTCCGGTTTCCACCGTTCACACGCAGAAGCGCAGGACCTCCCAGGTTCCTGGGCAACCCTCATGCTCGTGCCCTGCTCTAAGACCCCGGCGGGGTCACGGGCCAGACCATGCAGCCCGGTGATGTTGCCTTCCCCTCAACGGACGGCGTCGGCCTCCGCACTTCGGCTCTCGGGGCTCGATCACACAGCCCAAGCACTCCCTGTGTCCGCTTCGCAGCGCCGGTTGCCCGGTCGCCACGCAACACTCGGTTCCGGCTGGTGGTCAGCCTTGCCGGGCGGGCGTCAAGGCCCGCGGGGTTGCTGCGAGATCTTCGATGTCTACTTCATCTTGCACCTCCCAGGCTTGGCCTGGCGCACCCGTCGTTCCGTGGTTCCGCGGCGCGAAGCGCCGCGCTTCTGTCTCCTGGGTTTGCGCAGAGACCAGCGCGGCGCTTCGCGCCGCGGAAGGACGGAACGACGGAAAGACGGAAGCAAAGCAAGACAGGCCGAACACGACGAGTTCGCGGAGGTCGCGCGGACGAGACGGATGCGAAGCATCAAGCGAGGTAGCCCGACTCCTGCCGGGCTTGCCAGCCGCGAAGCGGCTGGCACGCCCGGCAGGAGTCGAACCTGCGACCCCCGCTTTAGGAAAGCGGTGCTCTATCCAACTGAGCTACGGGCGCGTGCGGGGCGCAGTGTGGCGGGCGGCGTGCGGGTGCGTCAAGGCGCCATTCCAACCCGCTACTTCGCGAGGATCTCCTTCGCGAACGAGCCGACCTTGGTGCCCAACTGCGCCGCGCTCACGCCGAAGCCAGCTTCGGGCGAGAGCTTGTCGTCGACGCCGGAGTACCAGTTCACGACGTACTCGAGCAGCGCCTTGCGGAACTTGCCGTCCTCGCCGTGGAAGAGGAACGAACACGTCGTCGCGGCCTGCGAGTAGAAGATCGACGCCTCGCTCGTGGCGTAGCCGCCCAGGTAGTGCGTGCGCACGACCGGCACCTCGCTCTGCTTCGAGAGCCGGGTGTGGAAGCCGACCTGGCTCACCGTCAACTGTGTGTTCCAGGCGACGCGGTCCTTCTCCGGCACGTGCGCGAACATGTCGATGCGTTCGTTGCGCGGGTTGAGGGTCTCCCACTTGCGCGCCTCGACGTCCCAGAGGAACCCCTGGATGAAGGACGCGAAGCCCTCGACGATCCAGTAGCCGCGGCGCGACAGGCGCGGCAGCGACCGCTCCGGGGTCTCGACGCGCGGACCGCGCACGTCGAGCCAGTGGTGCGTGACCTCGTGCGAGAAGGTCTCGATGACGCCGGCGAAGCCCTCCTTGCCGGCGGGCACGTAGAGGCGGGTGATCTTCTCCGTGGGCGAGAACACGCCGAGCGTCCACTGCAGCCCCATCGCGCGCTTCTCGTCCTCCGCGCTCATCTTGGCGCGGATCTTCTCCCACTCCTCGTCGTCCTCCGTCGCCTCGCCCGCCGCCTTGCGGCGCTCCCGCTCCGCGGTGGCGGCGGCGAGCAGTTCGCCGGCGGCCTTGTCGAGGTACTCCGCCTGCGACTCGTACACCTGGATGCGCAGCCGCTCCGTGCTGGCCGAACTCGTACCCATCCCCTCGAACATCTTGTGCAGCGCGTCGACGACCACCTCGCCGGTGGCGATGCAGCGCGCCACCGCGGCCACGGCGCTCGGCGCCGCGATCACGAACAGACGGTCGCTGCACACGAGCAGGAGATCGGGGCGCCAGGTCTTCTTCGCTTCCTCCAGCGCCGTCAGTTCGAGTTCGTACCCCGGAGTACCTGGGGCGACGACCGTCATCGGCACGTACTGCCGCGCGTCGGCCACCGCCAGCCAGCTCGCCGCGTCGAACTTCTCCGGCAGCGGCGTGCCGTCCGGGAGACGCTTGCGCACGTAGCCCACCGCGCCGGCATGGTCCGGGTCGAGACCGAGGGTCGACTCGACGAGGAGCGTGCGCAGCCAGCCGGGCGCCGACTCCGGCAGCCCCACCACGCGCCGCCACGGCACTTCCGCGGCACGCGCGCGCACCTTCGCCTCCTCCGCCTGCAGCTCGTTGACCGCCCCGGCGTTCACGCGCCCCGGGTTGCGGCGCAGGGCATCGAGCGCGCGCACCGCCGGCGTCACCTGCGCGTCGTCGGCGCCGAGCAAGCGCGCCTGGCTGAGCATGCGGGCGATCGAGGTCGGATCGTTGGTGCGCACCGCCTTGCGCGCCAGCTCCGCGTAGCCGCCCACCAGGGTCTCGTCGACGAGACGCGCCAGCGCCCCGTCGACGTCGGTCTGGTCGGCCCAGTGCACGAGGCTGTCGCCTTCCTCGGCCCACAGCACGCCGCCGAGCGCGAAGGTCTCGCCGCGCTTGCCCGTCGCGACCCCGAGCGTGCCGCCGGCCGCATCGACCCGCACGTCGCCGCGCAGGACGCGGCCATCACGCAGGACCGCGAGACCCTTCTTGGCGGAGCCTTCGGCCGCAACCGAGCTCCCCTTGGCGGTGCCGAAGTCGTGCGCGCGCATGCCGCGCACCGTCGACCCGCTGGTCACGAGCAGGGTCTCGCGCGCGGGAACCGTGCGCTGGGTCGGCGCCAGCGAAGCGCGCCACTTGAACGCCAACGTGTCGGCGTCGAAGGCGTAGTCACCGATGCAGACCACGTCGTGCAGGACGAGGGGCGCGACCTTGTGGGCGACGAAGGTCGGGTGCTGCTCGTCGTTGGCGATCACGTGCACGCGCCAGCGGCCCTTCAGCGCCGGCTCGTATCCGACCCACGCGACGTGCTTCTCCCCCTGCACGAGCAGCAGCAGATCGCGCCGGTGGATCGCCGGAGCACTGTGCAGGGCCAGCGCATCGAACGCCTGGAGCTTCGTGCCGTCGCGCGTGTAGCACACCGTGTCGATGCCGCGGTCGGCAGCGCCGAAGGTGCCGTTGGCGTCGACGCCCTGCGTGACCACGACGCAGGTCTTGCCCACGCCGACGAAGAAGTCCTGGCCCGGCGCGGTCCTGCTCCACTTCACCGCGGTCAGTTCACGCGTGACCATCTTGCCGGTCTGCCGGTCGACGACGACGAGGCTCGGCTCCGTCGGATTGGCCAGTCGCGTCGCGAACACGTGGTCACCGACGAGCGAAGCCCGCCCCACGTACTTGTCGTCGCTCGACCACGTGGGCTGCTGCGCACCCAGCTCCCAGCGCTCCAGGCGCGTCCCCTGCGTGTAGTAGATCTCGCTGCCGAAGAGCAGCGGCGCCGACACGTTGCCCTTGGTGACGATCTTCGTGCGCACCGTGAACTGCGACGCGCCGATCATCTCCACGCGCAGCGTGGTGGCGTTCTCGCGGAAGGCCACGAGTCGCCCCCACAACGACAGGCCGAGCGGCTGGTCGGTCGCGACCTTGCGCGGCGAAAGGAGCGGTTTGCCGTCGGCGACACCGAGCACGTGGATGTGCCGCTCCTTGTCGCCGACCCGTGTCGCGAGGACGACGATGTCGTCCCACACCAGCGGCTCCTCCTCGATGGGACCATCGGCGGTGAACTCCCACGCCGCGCTGAGCTTGTCGCCGAACAGCGGGCGCTGCGCGCTCGCCCCGCTGCGCGACGCCGACCCGCCCATGGTGTACCAGCGTCCCACCGGTGCGAATGCCCCGGCCACCGCACCGCTGGCGCCGCCGTCCGCCTGGGGATCCTGACCGGGCAAGGTGTCCGCCAGGGACACGGCCCCGAACAACGCCACGACCAACACGTTCCTTCTCATTGCGGCGGGAGTCTAGCGACGAGAACGGGTGCCCGCCAAGGGGTGGGCGGGTTGCCCTGGTCGCTGCTCTGGTCCACTCTGGCCACCGTGAACATCGCTGCAACGAGCGTCCTTTCCTGGCTGCTGTTGTCCGCCGGCGCTCTCGGCGCCCAGGCGGTCGAGCCGATCGGCCGCGATGACCGCCGCGACACCGTCGAGCTGACCCGCGGCCAGCCGGTCACCGGTCGCCTCGTGAATCCCTTCGACCAGAAGGAGCTGCTCGTCCTGCAGGGCGGCAAGCGCGTGCGCATCCCGCGCAACCGGGTCGCGTCGGTGCACACGGTCACCGATCGCCTGCGTGAGCTGCTCGCCATGCACGCCGTGGTGACCGACGACGCCGATCGTCTCTGGATCCTCGCCGAGTGGGCGCAGAGCAAGCAACTCGAGGCGATGGCGCAGGTGTTCGCGCTGCGCGTGCTGTGCGCCGATCCGGCACACGCCGCCGCGAACCAGCTCCTGGGTCACCGCAAGCAGGGCGAGGAGTGGCTGTGGCGCCGCGGCGATCGCTTCATGACCCGCAACGCGTTCGACGAGTACATCGGCGACTTCGGTCACCCGCTCGAACTGACCTCGGAGCACTGGACGCTGCGCACCGACGCGGGGGTGCGGCGCGCCGTCGACACCCTCATCGACCTCGAGCGCGCATACCTCTTCTTCCTGGATCGCTTCGGCGCGAAGCTCGACGCCTACGAGATCCTGAGCCCGGTCCTGGTGCAGGCCTGGAAGGACGTCGAGAAGTTCCCCGGCTGGACGCAGCTCCGCATCCCCTACTACCACCCGCCGAAGACGCCGGAAGGCATCTTCACGTTCTTCACCGGCGACGGCGGTCGGCCCGAGGCGCTGTTCCGCACCGCGACCGAGGCCCTTCTCAACCGCTGCGTCGCCGTCGACGCGATGTATCCGACCGTCGAGCACCGACTCGTCGACTGGTTCGAGATCGGCTTCGGCGAGTGGATCGAGTCGCAGCTCGCGGGCAGCCCGGGCCGGGCTTTGCCCCGCCCGCCGCAGATGAGCAAGGAACGGTTCGAGCTGGTGCTGAACACCCGCCGCTACACGCTGCCGAACCTGCTGGCCCGCAACGTCGACGACCACTACTACGACTCCGTCACCGACTACAAGGAGATGGACTGGGCGTACACGGAGGCGTTCGTGGCCTTCCTGATGTCGGACACCACCGCCGGCGGCAACGCCGAGAAGCTCATGCGCTACGCGATGCTGGCGCTGCGCGAGAAGAAGGGCGACAGCAGCTCCGCCTTCGACAAGGCCTTCGGCCAGCGCATCGAAAGGCTGGAGAAGCCGTTCGAGGCGTGGATGCGGGAACAGGTGCAGGCCGGGGCGAAGCGGTAGGTAGCGGGCCGCGCTGTCACTCCTTCGGCTCTTGCTCCAGCAGCGACGCCAACCGCGCCAAGGCCCGACTGAGCTGCACGCGCACCGCGCCATCGGTCTTGCCGAGTTGCTCCGCGATCTCCTGGCTCGACAGACCGACGAAGCGCGACAGCAGCACGACCTCGCGGTAGGCCTCCGGAAGACTGTCGATGGCAGCCTCGATGCGATCGACTCCCTCGCCGGAGACGATCTCCTGGGTCGGCGACAGACCGGCGTACGCGGCGCCCAGCGCGGCGTCCCCGACCGTGCCGCGCATCTCGCGCCGGGCGTCGCGCTTCTGCGCCAGGAAGTGGTTGCGGCGGTTGCGGATCTTGTTGAGCGCGAACGCGAAGAGCCAGTTGCGGAAGCTGCCCTCGCTGCGCCACTCGAAGTCCTGCAGGGCCCCGATCGCTTCCCGGCACGCGGTCTGCACCAGGTCCGACGAGGACTCGCGGGCCCGAAGTACCCGATCACACCGCAGGCGCACGAACGCGCGCAGGGCAGGCAGATACCGCGTCATCAGCGCATCGAGGGCTGCCCGATCCCCGGCCTGGGCTTCGAGGACCAGCTCCTGGGTCGGACGATCTCGCGGGGTGGAAGGCATCGGCGCGCGCGACTGTAACGATTGCCCAGGGCCCCACCTAACTCCCGCGGGCCTATGATGCCGCCCCCTCGAGTCTGCACGCGGACCCACCGCCCATGCCGCACGCCCCATCCGATCCCCACGGCACCGCCGACGCCCTGGGTCCGCTCGATCCCATCGAGCAGATCCTCGGCGATTGCCTGGCACAGCCGGAGGGCGAGTGGGACGGTGCATTGGAGCACGCGTGCCACGCCCACCCGCAGCACGCGGCAACCCTGCGCCGGCGTTTCTCGCTCCTGCGCGGCGCCGGGCTCGCGGCGCGCGGCGCGGAGCCAGGCGAGGGCAGCGAACGCGAACGCGACCTCGCGCTGGTCCGCGGCCTCGCCGAGAACGAGCCGGAGATCGCGCGCGCGCTCGCGGAGGCCGTCGGCGTCGATGGCACCTCCGTGCCCGGCCTCGCGGAGCCGGCCGATCGCCGCCTGGGGACGACGCTGCGCGGGCGCTATCGCCTCGAGGAGCGGCTGGGCGCTGGCGCGATGGGCGTGGTGTACGTCGCGCATGACCTGGAGCTGCGCCGCGACGTCGCGGTGAAGATCCTCGACGCCGATCGACTCGGCGGCACCGCCGGACGCGCCAAGGCCGAGGCCCGCTTCCTCCAGGAGGCCGAGCTGCTCGCCGCGCTGCGCGACGACGCCATCGTCGGCGTGCACGACCGCGGCCTGGGCCAGGACGGCGAGCTGTTCCTGGTGATGGAGCTGCTCGACGGTGCGCCGCTCACCAGTGTCCTCGACGCGGTGGCGCAGGCGCGTCCCGGCACGGAGCTGGCCGCGGTGCGCGCTCTGCTCGCGACCTCGCCGCCGCCGGAGTCGAGCGTCGATCGTCTCGCCGC
The DNA here is from genome assembly GCA_964418595.1 of uncultured candidatus Brocadiaceae bacterium. Classification (GTDB taxonomy): domain Bacteria; phylum Planctomycetota; class UBA1135; order UBA1135; family UBA2386; genus CAYQMF01. The sequence continues at coordinate 676 of CAYQMF010000185.1, read as the reverse complement.
GCGCTGGGCCGCCGAACTCGCCGGCGGCCTCGCCGCCGCGCACGCCGCGGGGATCCTGCACCGCGACGTGAAGCCGTCGAACGTGTTCATCCGCCGCGACTGGCGTGCGGTGCTCCTCGACTTCGGGATCGCCACGCGCGGCGCGGATCTCACCGCCGCGGGGACCGTGCTCGGGACGCCGTGCTACATGGCGCCGGAGCAGGCGATCCCGGGCGCGCGCCTGACCCCGGCCCTCGACGTGTACGGCGTGGGCGCGTGCCTCTACCACCTGCTCACCGGACGCCCCCCGTTCGAGGGTGAACCGCTTGCGGTCGTGGCCGCGATCGCGCGCGACGACCCGCCGCGCGCGAGCACCTTGCGTGCCGACCTGCCGCGCGACCTCGGCGCCATCCTCGAGACCTGCATGGCCCGACTGGCCGGCGATCGCTATCGCAGCGCCGGCGCGTGGGCCGACGACCTGCGCGCGTTCCTCGCGCACCAGCCGGTTGCGGCGCGACCGCTCTCGATGCTCGGTCGCGTGTGGCGGCGCGCCCGTCGCCGCCCGGCGCGCGCCGCCCTCGCCGTGACGGTGACCGCGGCCGTCGTCCTCGCCGCCGCGCTCGTGCCGCTCGCGGCACGCGATCGCGCGCGCGCGCGCGCCGACGCGAAGTTCGCCATCGAGGCGCGCCTGCCGGCG
>CAYQMF010000184.1:0-8844 GCA_964418595.1 uncultured candidatus Brocadiaceae bacterium | reverse complement strand
CTCGTCGGCGCGCGCGGCCGGTTCCGAGGCCAGCCACGGCGCGAGGGTCGCGCGGGCCGTCCCGGCATCCCCACGGCGAGCGGCGCCGAGCGCGGTCGCGAGTGCGGCGGCGAGCCGGATGTCGGCGGACAACCGGGCGCGCAGCGCCGGCGTCGCGAGGTCCCCACTGGCGCGCACCACGACGCGACCCGCGTGGACCCATACCTCGGCGCACGCGACGTCCGCCGTGGCGCCGAGGGTCGTGCGTGACGTCGGGGTCCACACCGCGCGCAGCGGCGCGAATTCGCCATCGCCGTCGACGATCTCGATGGTCGCGTTGCCACTGCTGCGCAGCACCGGGGTTGCGCCCCCGTAGCGGATCGTGAACGCGCCTGGGTGGTGAACATGCAACACGGCGCCACGGCGCAACGGATTCGCGTCGGCCGTCGGGAATGCCTCCCGCCAGACGTCGGCGCAGATGGCGGCGGCGACGTCGGGCGTCAGGTCGTGGCTCCCGACCAGGTCGTCCGGCGTCGGCGACCACGCACAGGCACTCGCGAGCGCGAGGCTGGCGAGCGCCTCGACACGGCGGGCGAGGCGCGGGCGTGGTGAGGACTGGTTGTCCATGGTGCGTCTGGCGGGAGATCGACGCACCCCGGAGCACGCTTGACGGCGTACCGATCCGCTGCATCGCAGTGGGACCCGCGCTGGACCGCTCCGGTCCTGACGCTACCGTGCGCGCCTTGCTGTCGTCGTCTCTGCGTCGCGGGCTGGTGAGTCTCGTTGTGAGCCACTGTTCCGCGTTGGCCATCGCCCAGGACCAGGCACCGCAGGATGCGCGAACGGCGGACGGTCGATGGGAAGTGACGCCGACCCGCCTCGCCGCCGGCACCGAGGTCCGTCTCGACGCCGTGTTCGACGAAGGGTTCTGGGCGACGGCGGCGCGCCTCTCGCCGCTGCGCATGGTCGAGCCGCGGGAAGGCGATGCATCGGTCGAAACGCGCGTGCGGCTCGCATTCGACCCGGACTACTTCTATCTGGCGATCGAGTGCGTCGAGCAGCCTGGCAAGGTGCACGGCCGGCTCATGGCGCGCGACGCGCGCCTCGATCCCGACGACCGCGTCGAGTTCTGGTTCGATCCGTTCCACACCGGCGCCACCGGCTACTGGTTCCAGATCGGCGCCGGCGGCAGCCGCGGCGACGCGCAGATCTCCGACTTCGGCTTCCGCTTCAACAAGAGCTGGGACGGCATCTGGGATGGTCGCAGCCGCGTGACCGCCGAGGGCTGGGCAGCGGAGGTCGCCATCCCGTTCAAGACGCTCGCGTTCGATCCGGCGCAGACGACGTGGGGCTTCAATCTCACGCGCCGACGCAAGAACGGCGAGGAGGACCACCGCTGGGCCCACCCCCGGCAGTCGCACCAGTTCTTCAAGCTGCCCTACGGCGGTGATTTGCTGGGCATCGTGGGCGTGCGCCAGGGCGTGGGGCTCGACGTCGTACCGTACGTCAAGGGGACGCTCGCGGCAGACCGGCGCGTCGACGATCACCTGAGCCGCACGGGGGATGCGGGAGGCGAGGTCTTCTACCGGCTGTCACCCTCGCTCGGCCTCGCGCTGACGGCGAACACGGACTTCGCGGAGACGGAGGTCGACGAGCGCAAGGTCAACCTCAGCCGCTTCGCGTTGTTCTTTCCGGAGAAGCGCGACTTCTTCCTCGACGATGCGCCGCTGTTCCAGTTCGGCATCCCGGGCGGGCGCGGCGGCGACGGCGAACAGGTGCAGCCCTTCTTCTCGCGACGCATCGGGCTCGACTCGAACGGCGAGGCGGTACCGATCACGTTCGGGGGCAAGGTCACGGGTCGGGCCGGGCCGTGGAGCGTCGGCGTGCTGCAGGCGCTGCTCGACCAGAGTGGGCGCATCGGCGACGAAGGCGTGGGAGTGGCGCGCGTCAGTCACGACGTCGGCGCGGAGTCGGCGATCGGCGTGATCGGAACGGTGGGGGACCCGAACGACACCGACAGCTCGGCGACGTACGGCGTCGACGCGCGCTTCGGCAACAGCGAGCTGTTCGGCGCCGGTCACGCCGGGAACGTCTGGGTGTACTGGCTGGGGACCGCGGCGGAGGGCGGCGATGCCGGCGATGGCGACGCGTTCGGGATGAAGGCCGAGTACCAGTCCGCAGAGTGGCGACACGCGGCGCAGGTCCAGGCGATCGAACCCGGGTTCGCGCCGCGGTTGGGGTTCGTGCGGCGCACGGACATCCGCGACACGAGCTGGAGCCACACCTACACGTGGCGCAACCCGTGCGTCGGGTTGCGGCGGATCGAGACGCGGGTGTCGGCGCGGGTCACCACGACCTTCGCCGGCGGCAAGGACTCATGGCGCGTGGCCTGGCGACCGTGCGAGCTGCGCTTCCTCGACGACGACCAGGTCTCCTACGAGGTGGAGCGCGAATTCGAGCGTGTGCCCGACGCGTTCACGCTGCGCGACGGCGTGGATGTCGGTGCCGGCGACTACTCGACGACGCAGCATCGCGTGAGCCTCGAGACCTCCGAGGCGCGCACGTTGGGACTGCGAGCAAACGCGCGGGTGGGGTCGTTGTACTCGGGGCATCTGGCGCAGTTCGGGATCGATCCGACGCTCTACCTCGGCCGGTTCGTGCAGCTCGGTGGAGGCTACCAGGAGTACCGCGTCCGCTTGCGCGAGGGTCGGTTCGTGACCCGGGTCATCGAGGCGCGCGTCGACGCGACCTTCACGCCAGATCTGTCGTGGCGCAACCTCGTGCAGTTCGACAACGACAGCGACGACCTGACGGTGCAGAGTCGGCTGCACTGGATCCCGGAACCGGGGACGGACCTGTACCTCGTGGCCGTGTACGGCTGGGATCGCGACCCGCTCGACGATGGCCTGAGCCCGGGTGAGCAGGCGTTGACGATGAAGGTCGTGCACACGCTGCGCTTCTGAGCTGCAAGGGCCGCGAATGCTCGCGCGGCGCGCAAGATTCAACGGCCGCCGGCTTCTGCGATGAGCCGTGGATCCCGGCGCCCCGGGTCAGGTCTTCGCCCTCGCCTCGGCAACGGCGAAGGCGACGGCCGCGCTGGCGGTGTGGGTCAGGCTCAGGTGGATGCGTCCGATCCCGGCGGCGGCGGCGAGTTCGGCCGCCACTCCGGCGAGGCTGACCCCGGGGGCGCCCCGCGCGTCCACCGTGACGTCGATCTGCGCAAAGCCGACGCCGGCGGCCCAGCCGGTGCCCAGGCACTTCATCACCGCTTCCTTCGCTGCAAACCGCGCGGCGAGGGACTCGGCGGGGTTGGCCCGGGCCAGGCAGTAGGCCCGCTCCTGCGGCGTGAAGACCCGCGCGAGGAAGCGGTCGCCGCCCTCGGCCCAGAGCCGCTGGATGCGCTCCACTTCGATCAGGTCCACACCGACGGCGACGATCACGGCACGCTTTCTCTTCTCACGCGCTCTGCGCAGCGGCATGCTACTCGCCCCGTTGGGAGTACCTCGCATGTCGACCCGTTTGTCCGCTGTTCCCTTCTTCGGTCTCGCGCTGCTCGGCCTGCTGCCGTTGGCGTGCAGCGATTCGACCCCGCCCTCGCCGACCGGCACGTCCGGGGCCGCCGGCACCCCGCCTGCGCCCTCGCCAACGCCGACCATGACGGAGGACGGCCGGCGCGTGATCATGACCGGCGACGAGAAGCCGGATCCGAACGGCGCGCCCACCGCGAACCTGCCGCAGCTCCCGCCGGCGCCGCCGATGCCGACCAGCGACGACCCCAAGGACTACAAGGGGCTGGTCATCACGACGCTGCGCGAGGCGCCGGAGGGCAAGGTCCTCGAGCCAGGCATGAAGGCGCGCGTGCACTACACCGGGACCAAGCGCAACGGCGTCGAGTTCGACAGCTCGTGGCGGCGCGGCACCGAGCCCACCGAGTTCGCTCTGGAGGGCTTCGTGAAGGGCTTCCGCGTCGGCCTGCTCGGGATGCGCGTGGGTGAGCGGCGGCGGATCACGATCCCCGGCGAGTTCGCATACGGCCCTGGTGGCAATGCGGGCGCGGGCCTGGGCCCCAACGAGACGATCATCTTCGACGTGGAACTGGCGGGTGTGGTCGGCTCCGACGCGCCGGACCCGACCAGGAAGTGACTCGTGGCGCGCGGCGCTGCATGCCTTCGACTTCTTCCTTGACCTCCGTGCCGGACAGGTTCAGACCATGACTCGACGCGTCACCCTATCGCTTCCCCTGGCGCTTGCGCTCGTGGGCGCTGCGCCGCTCGGACTCTGCCTCGCGCCTGCCGAGCCGGCGCGTGAGGCCAAGATCGGCTTCGTCGACCTGCAGAAGGTTCTGGAAGCCGATGCGATGCTCGTGGAGGACCTCAAGGGGATCCGGGCTCGCGCCAAGCAGGTCGACGACGAGATCCGCACGATGCGGGAGGCTCTCGAGGCGCTGCGGCTGGAACACGGTTCCATCAGGGACCGCGCGAGCGAGAAGTTCTTGCGCCTGGGCATCGAGCTCGAGGCCAAGCAGAACCAGATCAAGCAGTACGGCCAGGGCATGCAGGGTCTGCTCAACCACGAGGCGGACGAGCGCAACCTCGCGGCCTACGAGCGGATCAAGAAGGTGATCGCCGAACTCGCGGCGGATCGGAAGCTCGACTCGGTGATCCGGGTCGTCTCCACCGAGGACCGGGAGCCGGAGTTCCGACTGAAGGCCGCGGAGATGGGGATGGTGCTCTACGCCGACCCCAAGCTGGACGTGACCGAGGACGTCATCAAGCTGCTCAAGACCAAGTGACCCCGTTCCAGACCATCTGACCGATCGAGTCGTGCAACGTCGCTCGCAGCGCACCCTGAAGACCGCGGTCGAGTTCCGCGGCGTCGGCTTGCATTCCGGGCGGGAGACCCGGGTGACCATCAAGCCGGCTGCCAGCGGCGAGGGGCTGGTCTTCGTGCGCACCGATCTGCCGGACCAGCCGGAGGTGCCGGTGGTGGGCGAGAACCTCACCCAGCGCGAGCGACGCTCCTGCCTGCGAGTCGGCCCGGTCGAGGTGTTCACCTGCGAGCACCTGCTCGCGAGCCTGTCGGCGTTGCGCATCGACAACGCGGTGATCGAGATCGATGGCGAGGAGCTGCCCGGGATGGACGGCTCCGCCCGCCAGTTCGTGGAGGCGATCCGGTCGGTGGGGGTCGTCGAGCAGAGCGGCGAGAAGCTCACCTACGCGGTGCGGACTCCGATCTACGTGCGCGAGGGCAACGCGACCCTCGTGGCCCTGCCGGGCAACGGCGGGTTCAGCGTCGACTATCACCTCGACATTCCCGGCCAGAATGGCGTGGCGGGACCGCGGCACCAGATCGTCTCGCTGAACGTGGATCCGGAGTCGTTCGAGCGGGAGCTCGCGGGCGCCCGGACCTTCGTCTTCGAACAGGAGGTCGAGGCGCTGCGCGCGGCGGGGCTCGGCAAGGGTGCGAGCCAGGAAAACACCTTGGTGCTGACTGCGACCGGCGAAGCCAAGGATGCGGCCATGCGCTGGGCGGATGAGCCGGCGCGACACAAGATCCTCGACCTGGTGGGGGATCTCGCCACCGTCGGCATGGAGCTGGACACGCATGTCGTCGCGACGCGCTCCGGGCACTCGCTCAACATGCAACTGGTCCAGCGCCTGCTGGAGCAGATCCAGGAGGACGAGAACGCGGGCTTGATCGAGCGGACGTCGCAGCTCGACGTGCGCGCGATCATGAACCTGCTGCCGCACCGCTATCCGTTCCTCTTCATCGATCGCGTGATCCAGCTCGAGGGCTTCCGTCGTGCGGTGGCGGTGAAGAACGTGTCGATCAACGAGCCCTTCTTCCAGGGGCACTGGCCGGGGCAGCCGATCATGCCGGGCGTACTGCAGCTCGAGGCGATGGCCCAGCTGGCGGGCGTGCTCCTGTTGCGGAAGCTCGAGAACACCGGCAAGCTCGCCGTCCTGTGGAGCATCGACAAGGTCAAGCTCCGCGGTGCGGTGGTGCCGGGGGATCAGCTGCGGATCGAGGTGGAGACGATCCGCGCCAAGCCGAGCGTCAGCCACGTCGAGGCGCGTTGCAAGGTTGCCGGCAAGATCGTCGCCGAGGCGGAACTCAAGTTCACCCTGATCGACGCGTAGGCGCGATGGCACGGATCCGCGTTGGGGTGGTGGGCGTTGGGCACTTGGGGCGGATCCACGCCCGCCTGCTGCCGACGCACCAGGCCGCCGAGTTCGTGGCGGTTGCCGACGTCAGCGAGAAGAACCGCGACGCCGCCGCGAGCAAGCATGGTGTGGCCGCCTTCGCCGACTACCGGGATCTCATCGGCAAGGTGGATGCCGTGTGTCTCGCCGTGCCCACCGTGTTGCACTGCGAGGTGGCCTCGTTCTTCCTGGCGCGCGGGGTGGACGTGCTGGTGGAGAAGCCCATCGCGGTCACCGTCGCGGAGGGCGAGACGATGGTGGCGCTCGCCGCCCAGCATGGCCGGATCCTGCAGGTCGGACACGTCGAACGCTTCAACCCGGCGCTGCGTGCGATGACCGAACTCGGGATCGAACCGCGCTACATCGAGTCGCAGCGGCTCGCGCCGTTCAGCTTCCGCAGCGTCGACGTGGGCGTGGTCCTGGACCTGATGATCCACGATCTCGATCTGGTGCTGGCGCTCATGCGGACGCCCGTGACCAGGGTTCAGGCCTTCGGCGGTGCCGTCTTCACCGCGAACGAGGACATGGCGAGCGCCATCCTCCACTTCGAGGGCGGTGGCATCGCCCATCTGACGGCGAGTCGCGTGGCGCTCAAGCCCTCGCGCCGCATGCGCGTGTTCTCGCGCGACGGCTACGTCGGCATGGACCTGACGGCGGCGAAGGCGACGCTGATCAAGAAGAACCCGGGCTGGGAGATCGGCGAGCTCGACATCTCGAAGTACGGCGACTCGCGCCCGGAGGATCTGTGGCGCCTGGTCTTCGACGGTCTGCTCACGGTCCAGGAGCTCAAGCTCGACGATCGCAACGCGCTGCAGGACGAGCAGAGCGACTTCCTGCGGGCGTGCGCCGACCGGAGTCGCCCGGTGGTGAGTGGCGAAGACGGTTGCAAGGCGCTCGCGGTGGCCCAGCGGGTCGTCGACGAGATCCGAAGCATCCGTTGGTGACGGCGCGATCCGCGCCCAGGCGCGTGGGGTGTCGGCCGGTCGGATCGCGGTGGAGCTTGCCACGTTGGGAAGGGTGCCTATTCTGGTCCACTTCGATTGGCTCCCCACTGCAGCTTGCGTGGTCCTCCGGAGCAGAAAGTTGAACCGATGTACCCGATCCGGGGGCCGACCCTGGCACGTGGCGTGCACGGGAGGCGTGGTTCTTCGCGCCTGCCCGAGTGCAAAGCGCGCGGGGGGTCCCCACCTGCAAGGCAGGGTTCAGCTGGTCTCCTGCAGGCACGGAGCAGGCGGTGGGGAGCCTCTCGAATTGCCCCACCGCGGACGGTAGCGTGGGGCCTTCGTCGGCGGGCACGCGGTGCCACCGGCGGTGTGCAGGTCTCTGGGCGACGGTCAGGTCGCCCGCACTCGTTGGAGGATTCGATGCGGCGGTTGATGTTGCTGGTGGTGACGTTGGGGGCGCTGTACTGGGTTTGGCGCGGATACGCACCGGATGATCCGGCGCTGGCGGCCGACGTGACGCTCGCCGGAGTCTCGTCCGGAGGAGCGCCGCCAGCGGCGCTCGAAGCGCCTCGGCAGCCCCCCGCCGCCGCGAGCCCGACGGCGGCCGATGAGGCGGCGTCGGCGGTGGCGGGCCGCGCTCCCGTGGCTCTGCGATCCGGCTACCGGCGTCTCCTGGACCTGCAGGGCGAGAGCCGCGCACGGATGGTCGCCGCTCTTCAGGGAGCGGCCGGCGACGACGTCAGCACAGGCCTCGCCGCGCTCGGCGACGGCAACGCGTTCCTGCACAGCCCCGAGGGTCGGGCGGCCGCCCAGAAGGTGGTCGGCCTCGCGGCGGCGATGCCCCCCGAGGCGGCGGTGAGGACGTTCACCGCCCTGATCGAGATCGCGATGCGCGGTCGGATCGAGGTCGCCGACAAGGAGGCGAGGGGAGCGGTCGACGCGATCCTTGTGGCGTACAAGTCGCCGCTGAACCGGGTGGTCTTCAACCCTGAGCACCTGGCGGGGGCCCGATCGCATCGGGTGGCCCCGGGAGAGGTCCTGGAGCGCATCGTGCGCGGCTACCGGGATCAGGGGATCACGCTCGACGCGCTGACCCTCGCTCTCTTCAACCGGATCGACGACCCCGCAAGGGTCCGCGCGGGCCAGATGCTGAAGATCCCGGTCGAGCCGATCCTCACCGTCGTGGAAAAACGGAGCTTCCTGATGGCGATGTACGTCGGGGACGTGATCTTCCGGGTGTACTGGATCGGCCACGGCAAGGACGATCGCACGCCCGAGACGGAGTTCGTCGTGGGGAGCAAGAACTTCGAGCCCACCTGGTACATCGACGGCCGCGCCATCCCGTACGGGCACCCCGACAACATCCTGGGGCGCTACTTCGTGAAGTTCGAGCACCCCTCGCTCCAGGGCTACGGCGCGCACGGCACTCCAGCGCAGGAGACCATCGGCACCATGGCCTCGCGGGGCTGCATCCGCATGCGCGACGGGGACATCGACGAGTTCTTCAGGATCGTTCCCCGGGGAAGCCGGGTCCAGATTCGGTCCACCGTAGTTTCGGGAGGGGGATAGCAGGGCCGCTCCGACCACAATTCGTGAAGCGCGCTGTTGACGAGGTCGCGCCGCGTCGCTACCCTTCCCCGCCCCCCTGAGACCGCCCGTGTCGGCGGAGGGGTGATCTTTGACATTCTGGGTGTAACGAACGATTCGTGTGTGAGCGC
>CAYQMF010000183.1:0-8855 GCA_964418595.1 uncultured candidatus Brocadiaceae bacterium | reverse complement strand
AGCACCTTGGCGCCGATGCCGCCCGACATGGTCGCACCACCGCGGCCGCCGAGGTGGCTGTTGTAGGCGCGCGCGAGGCGCGTGATCGAGTCGAGCAGGATCACCACGTCCTTGCCGGTCTCGACGAGACGTTGCGCACGTTGCAGCGCCATCTCGGACACGCGCACGTGGTGCTTGGGACCCTCGTCGAGGGTCGACACCAGCACCTCGCGCCGGTCGCCGGCGACCGCGCGCTTCCACGCCGTCGCTTCCTCCGGCCGCTCGTCGATGAGCAGCACGATCATGTAGATCTCCGGGTAGCACTCGGAGAGGGCGTGGCAGATCTTCTGCAGGAGCACCGTCTTGCCGGAGCGCGGTGGCGCCACCACGAGGCCGCGTTGGCCGCGGCCGATCGGGCAGAGCAGGTCGATGACGCGCAGGCTGATGTCGCCATCGCCCGGCTCCAGCACGAACTGCGGCTGCGGGTCGATGACGGTGAGGTTCTTGAACATCGGTCGCTCGCGCGACTCCTCGAGTTCGATCCCGTCGACCTTGTCCACGGTGGCGAGCACGAGGCGCGACGAGCCGGGCTTGGGCGCGCCCGCCTGACCGGCGATCTCGCTGCCTTCCTGGATCCGCCCCTGGCGCATCAACGACGACGGCACGTACACGTCGCGGTTCGCGTCGTCGTCGGGCAAGTAGTCGTTGTCGGCCTTGCGCAGCCAGCCGGAGCCGTCCTTGTTGGTCTCGACGACGCCGACCACCGGCTCGAGCGGGCCATCGAGAGGCGGGAGCGTGTCGGCGTGCGAACCACCGCCACCACCTCCGCCGCCGCCGCCACCGCCGTTCATGCCGCCGCCGCCCCCACCACCGCCGCCGCCACCTCCACCACCGCGACCGCCACGCCGCCGCCGCCGCCGGCCGCGCCAGCGCTTCTGGCCTACGCCGTTGTCGCCGTCGTACGACGACTCGTTCTGCTGCCCGTCTCGTTCGGGGGCGTCGTGATCAGTCATGGTTCTTCGGAGTGGAGCTGGATCGGAAGCGTGCGATCGGGTCGAGCCGGGCAAGCACATCGCGCCACCGCCGGCATCGCGGGACGAGCGGAACCCGCTCGCGCCCGGCTGGCGCCGTGGCGTGACTGCTGCGGACCGCTCGCCTGGCGGCGGCCTTGCGACTCGTTGAGGAACAACGAAGTTGGCTCGTTGGGTGACAGGCTCGTTGGGTGACAACGGAGACTGACTCGCAGACTGCGGGCCTCTCGGCCTTGGCTCAGGAGAACCTCGGCTTGCGAGAGTCAGGCCTTCCGCGAGTGCTGCCGGCGGAGACCCTGCATGAGCTCCCGGGTGGTGCGCGCACCGCTCGGGTCCGGGCCAGCGTCGCGGCGACCGGGGCGTGTCCCCGGGATCGACCGACGACGAGGTGGAACGCCTGCGCAGGTCTCGGCAGGCTCGCCTACTGCGCCCGTCCGGTTGACGACCGGGCGTGGTAGGCGTGAGAACCGCGGCGAACCCACGGCTCGTGCCGAACCGTATCGGCAACCGTGAGCCCCTGCAAGACAGCAAAGCAAAACTCTCTGCGGGCACGTCGTGCTTGCAGCCGTTCGGAGCCTGGGCTAATTCGGCCGCGCGCACGCAGGGTCGATCCGCTCAACCCACCTGCATCGGGCACCCGAAGAACGACGCAGCGCCCGAAGAACGACCCATCGTATCGGCGCCCCGACGAAACCGGCGACACACCATGACCAACCCGCACGAGACCATGAACGACCCGTCCTGGCTGAACGACGACGAGGACGAAGGCAGCGCCCCCGCCCCCCGCTCCGGCGAGGGTTCCTTCTTCGAGCGCCGCATGCTCGAGGGCCGGATCCTGATGGTGGTCGGCCCCGTCACCGACAAGCTGGCCCGCTACTGCGCGACGCGCCTGCTGGTGATGGACCAGATGCACCCGGAGAAGCCGATCACGGTCTTCATCAACTCGCCCGGCGGCAGCGCCGACTCCGGCTTCGCGATCTACGACGCGCTGCGCTTCGTGCACTCCCCGGTGCACACCGTGGTGAACGGCATGTGCGCGTCGGCCGCGGTGCTCGTCCTGCTCGCCGCCAAGAAGGAGAACCGCTTCTCGCTGCCGGAGAGCCGCTTCCTCCTGCACCAGCCCTCGACGATGGGTCGCGGCACCGCGTCGGATCTCGACATCACCGCGCGCGAGATCATCAAGCTGCGCGAGCGCTACAACAAGATCGTCGCGGACACGACGGGCAAGCCGATCGACTCGATCCTCGAGAGCACGCGGCGCGACTTCTGGTTGTCGGCGACGGAGGCGAAGGAGTACGGGCTCGTGTCGAAGGTGATCAAGCACCGGCGCGAGTTGCCGGAGTAGAGACGGCGCGGGCACGGAGCACCGGGTTCGCCGACAACGGACCGAACTCCTCGTTCGTCCGCCAGCACGAGCATCGGCGCGACCCGCGACACCCGTCCTAGGGGATTGACGATTCGCTCCCCCCGTGATCGTCTGCCTGCGTTCGATGGAGCCACGGCTCCTCGCAGCAACTGCTCAGGCGACATTCGGAAGGATGGTTGACATGACGCGACCCCCCCCTTCGGGTCCTGACGGCATGCGCGCGTGAGCACTGGCGCGGGACCGTCGCCATGCGAGCGGAGCTTCAACGAAGGTCTCGCTAGCAAGATGGGAGTCGCCCGAGACCTTCTCCTGGCCGGCGTCATCGCCTGGGTGAGTGCCCAAGCGTTGGCCGCTCAGGTGGTTCCCGCGCCCATCCTCGAGTGGGGACCAGGCCTCTCCGCGCGCAGCGACCTGTTCATCACGCGCGCGCTCAGCACGCATGCCACTCCAGCGGACGTCGACGGCGATGGAGACATCGACTTTGTGCAACTCGGCAGTTGGGATCTGACGGGCCTCTTCTCGGTGCTGGTGAACGACGGTCGTGGCAACCTGACCTTCCGGTCCTGCCCGCCCGCGCAGACAACAGCGTGGACGGCAAACGGGCTGTCTGTTGGAGACATCGACGGTGACGGCGACTTGGATGTCGTCATGGCAGCGTTCTGGACGTCGGCAAATGGCGGAGCGGATCGACCATGGGTGCATCTCAACAGGGGCGTTGGAGTGTTTGCGTTGGACTTCTCGCGCTTCCCCTCGTCGCCGTACTACCGGACTGGCTGCGCCCTGACTGACGTTGATCACGACGGTGACTTGGATGTCGTCTTCACCGGGATGCCGATGCCCTACGGAAGACTCGAGCTTTGGCTCAACGACGGCCGCGGCTACTTCACGGAGGTCACCGCGACCCAGATCCCGTCGGGCACGGACTGCGCCAGCAACGCCGCAGTCGGCGACATGGACGGCGACGGCTTCCCGGAAATCGTGGTCGGCACGACCTACGACGGCCTCACGCCCAAGCGCATCCTCTGGAACGACGGCACGGGTCGCTTCCGCACCCAGACCCTCCCCCCGGCCAACTCCGCATACTACTGCTACCTGCGCGACGTCGACGGCGACGGCGACCTCGACGTGTTCTTCAAGGGCGGGCAGGCGATGCTGTTCCTCAACGAACCCACCGGCCTGCGCCAGACGCTGGTGCCGACGCCCGTACCCGCCACCGCGTACTACCCCGCCGCCTTCGGCCACATCGACGTCGACGGCGACCTCGACCTCGTCTTCGCGGGGACCATCTTCGAGCCCACCGTCCTGCTGAACGACGGACGCGGCACCTTCCGCGAGGCCCCCGGCTGGATCCACGGCGACTGGCGCCGAGGGATCGAGACCATGACCTTCGCCGACCTCGATGGCGACGGCGATGACGACGCGTTCGCCGACTCGATCTTCCTCGTCGCGCAAGCCGGCGCCGTGTTCTTCAACCAGCACCGCCAGGTGTGGGGCGCGCTCACCGTGCCGCGCGGCGCCACCTACACCCTCGACGTGCGCGGTCGCCGCCGAGCGACCTTCGCCCTCGGCCTCAGTGGGGCCTTGTTGCCGCAACCGTTCTCGCTCGGCTCGCTCGGCACCTGGCACATCGACCTCGCGTCGATGGTGTCGCTCGGCGCAGTGACCGTCGGCTTGCAAGGGCAGGGCAGTGTCGGGATTCCCATCCCGAACACACCGCAGCTCGCGGGCCGGAGCTTCTACGTGCAGGGGTTCGATCTGGGCACGTCGACGCCGCGCCTCGAGCACGCGACGAACTGGTGGGGTGTGCGCGTGCAGTAGGGGCGAAGGGTGTGTCGCGGCGGGGGAGGAGGCACGGTCGGGCACGGTCGGGCACGGTCGGGCACGGTCGGGCACGGGCTCGCCACGCGGCGAAGCCGCGTGGCTGGCACGGGCTCGTTCACTTCGGGAACGGGGACGGGAACGGGAACGGAGGAGCACTTCCCCGGGCGCCTGCGCACCCGCACCAACCTCTCCCCTTTCCCGTCCCGTGAACGAGCCCGCGCCCAGCTCGGCGGCGCGCAGCGGCGCCGAGCGGAGCCCCTGCCCGAAACCGCGCCCCCACGCGCGCCTCCGCCACCTTCGCTCTCGCCTACCGCGGCGCGGCCCCCGCCCGCAACTGCAGCAGCACCGCCCCCTCACCTGGCGTCGCGCCGTTCGCCGCCACGCCACCGTACGCCGCGCTGTCGCACGCGATCTCGTACGCCGCGCCTTCGCGCAGCCCGCGGAACTCGAACTCGCCGCGCCGGTCGGTGAACACGAACCGCTCCGGCCAACCGAAGCTCGCCGCCACGTCATCGGCGCCGAGCAGCAGTTCCACCCGCACTCCGGCCGCCGGCTCGCCGTCCGCGTCGACCAACAACCCGTGCAGGCGCGCGCCATCCTCGAGCTGCACGTCGATGCGCGCGTCGTCGCCCTCGACCGCGAACATCGCGTGCGCCTGCCGGCTGTCGGGTGCGACGGCGAACAGTTCATACGCGCCGCGCGGCAGCCGCACCGGCAACACGAACCCACCGTCGTCGCCCGTCGTCGCCTCGATCGCCGGCGCCGGCGGCGTGCCCGCCTCCGTCTGCGGTCGCACGCGCACGGTCACCCCCGCCGCGAGCGCGCCATCGCCCGCCCGCACGCGCCCGACGACGCGATGCGCATCGAGCGAGCCTCCCGCACCTGACAGGCCCGCACCCAGCAGGCGCGGTCCTCGCGCGTCATCCACGATCACGAGATGCGGCGTGTCGGCGCTCACCCACCGCGGCAACACAGCCTCGCTCCCCTCCACCGCCAGCATCTCCGCCACCGCGAAGGTCACCGCGTCGCCCGCGAGTTCCACCGTCGCGTGCGCGATGAGCACGGCCCGCCCCGCGCCCTCGCCCACTTCGACGCGACGCGCCTCCTCCGCCGCCGCGGGGAACCCCGTCTCGTCGCCGGCCGCGACGAACGGCGTGCCGTCGTCCCCCTGCCCGTGCCACGCAGTCGTCTCGCGACCCCAGAGCCCCGTCAGCGCGCCGCGGCGCGCGACCGGTGCGTGCAGCGGCGCCGCCCACCGCACGCTGCGCGGCGACGTCGGCACCGCGAGCAGGTGGATGCGCTCACGGTCGTACCCCGACCCCGGCAAGTACGATTCGCCGCTGCGCGCCGACACGAAGCCCGATGGCGTCAGCAACACCGCCCCGTGCCCCGGCACTGCCGGCACCGACAGCCGCGTGCCAGTCGCCGCGAGGCGCAGCGGCGCGAGCGCGCCCGGGCCTTCGTACGCCACCTCGAATCCTCCTGCCGGCCCGCCGCGGACCTCGAACTCGCGACGCGCCCCCGGCGCCAGCGTGATGCGAACCAGCGCCGGCCCGGCCACCACCGGCGACGCGGCGCCGACCTCCGGCCCCGCCTGCACGAGGCACGTCCCCGCGAGGCTCGGCGGCACTTCGAGGCGGAACCTCCCGTCGGCGTCGGTCGAGGTCTGCCACACGTCGACACTCTCCGCGCCGGCGCGCAGGCCCGCGATGCCGAGCACGCGCGCGGCGTGGAAGGTCACCGCCACCCCGGCCGCGCGCGTGCCGTCGGCGCGGGTCACTTCGCCCCGCAACGACGGCGCCTGCGCGCCGACCCCCGCGGCGAACGCGAGACCCAGCGCGAACCACGCCCCCTTCCCCCCGTTGGCACCAACCAGTCTCATGGCCCCCATGCATCGGCATCCAGGTCGGCGCGGCGTGATCCGCGCGCTGCTGGCCGCGGCGAGCGTCGCAATCTGGAACACCGCGCCGGCCCAGGCGCCGGGTGCGGAGCGCGCACCGCGCCAAAGCATGGGCCTCGTGCGCGGCCAGGACGGCGCGCCCCTCGCGGACGCCGAGGTCCTCGCCTTCAGAAGCGCCCCCACCGACGACGTGGTGGGCGCCGAAGGCCTCGCGCCGCGGCCCGCCCCGTTGCGCACCCAGACCGACGCGCGCGGTGAGTTCCGGCTCGACCTGACCTCGCCGGCGACGGTGCTCGTGCGCGGGCACGGGCTCGGCCTGCTGGTCCCCGCGCTCGCCGCCGAAGATGCGCTCCGCCTCGTCGCGCAACCGTTGGCCGAGGTCGTGCTCCCCGCGGGTGCGGCGGGCGCGCGCGCGCTCGCCGCGGTCGGCGGTGTCGAGGTCGACCTCGGGGTGCTGACCGGCGCGAGCCTGCGCCTGCCCGCGGGTGCCTATCGCCTCCTCGTCGAGCGCGGCGCCGCGGGCGCGCGATCCGCGGGCGCCGTCCTGGTGCGCGTGGGCGAACGCGTCGAGGTCGCGCTGCCCACTGCCGCGGCGTGGCGCGTCCGCGTCGACGCCGACGCCGCGCTGGATGCGGCGGTGCTCGACGGCTGGCACGGCGTGCCGCTCGCCGCCGACGAGGACGGCATGCTCACCCTGTGGCCGACGGCGGCTGCCGAGGCGCGCAGCCTGGAGATCGCCACGCGCGGCCCGCACGGCGCGCGGCGCTGGCAGCGGATCACCGTCGCGCGGGATCGCGCCGCGTCGACCCTGCCGCCCACGACGTGGCGGGCGCTGCGCGCGGATGCGGCCGCCGCCATCGTCACGCTGCAGCCGCTCGGCGCCGGGGAGGTGCGCGCGCTCGCGTGGTCGCCGGTCGAAGGCGGCGTCGCGCACGTGCCGGAGGTCGCGGACGCGCACCACGTCACGCTGCGCGCCGACGGCGGGATCGTGGCGTGGTCTGGCGACGCTCGTGCCGATGCCGTCGCAACCGACGTGCTCGTGGTCGCCGTGCGCGACGCCGAGCGGCCCATCGTCGGTGCGCTCGTCGAATTGGACGGGCCGGCGCCGCAGGTGCGCCGGCGCGTCGCCACCGACGGCCGCGGGCAGGCGCGCTTCGCCGGCGTGCCGCGCGCGCAGGCCTTCGTGCGGCTCGTGCACGACGAACTCTGCAGCGACGATCTCGAGCTGCGGGCGGACACCATCCACGCCGCGCTGCACCGGTTGCACGCGCGCCCGGGCGCGACGCTGCAGGGTCGGATCGCGCTGCCCGACGCCGGCATCGCCCCGAGCGCGGTCGAGGTGACCCTGCGCGATCCCACCGGCGCCGACGGGCTCACGCCCCGGCGCGTGCCCGTGCACAGCGACGGGACGTTCGCGTTCCGCGGCCTCGACGCCGACCGCCGCTACACGCTGTTCGCGTCGCTGCGCCGCGGCAGCGTGACGTTCTCGGCGAAGCTGCACGGCGTGAGCACCGACGCGCCGGTGCTCCTGACCCTGCGCAGCGAGGATCCGCAGCCGCCCGGGCGCGGCCGCTGATCGCAGTTCGCGGGAGCGGCCCGACGCGCTACGCTCCGCGCCGATGCGTGACCTCCGCGACGCGCTGGTCGCGACCCTCGCCGCGCTCGCCGTCTACGTCGCGCTCGGCCAGGAGACCTTCTACAAGGTCGACGGCCACCTCTACCTCGCCTACGTCCTCGACGGCGAACTGTCCTACCCGCGGCACTTCCTGTACCTGCCGCTGGTCGAAGCGATGCGCGCGGTCACCGCACCGCTCGGGCTCACGCTGTACGAGTCGGCGCGCCTGCTGAGCGCGCTCGGGATGGCGCTCGGCGTCGGGCTCCTGCACCTCGCGAGCCGGCGGCTGGGGCTTGGCGTGGGCGAGGCGCGCCAGGCCACCGCGCTGTGCGCGACCGCGGCGCCGGTCGTGTTCTTCTCGACCATCGTCGAGGTGCACGGCGACTTCCTGGCCTTCGCCGGGCTCGCCGCGCTCGCCGCGGCGGCGCTGGCGCAGCGGCCCACGGTTCTGCGCGCGGTGGTCTTCGGGCTCGCCGCGGCGCTCGCGTTCTGCGCGCACTCGACCGGCGCACTCCTGCCCGCCGCGTTCCTGCCGCTGCTCCTGCTGCACGGCGAAGGCGCGCCACGCCTGTTCGTGCGCAGCCTCCTGCCCGGCGCGATCGTCGCCGGCACGCTGGTCCTCGGCGTGCTCGCCTCGCCGTGGCTCGCCGCGGCGATCGGCGTGAAGTTCGACCTCCACCACAGCGGCGACTTCGCCACCGACCGCGCGCGCGTCAACGTCGGCGAGCTGTGGCGGTGGCGCGACACGCTGTGGCACGAGTGGCTCCTCCCCTTCCTGCCGATGAGCGTGCTCACGCCCGCGCTGCTGGGCGTGGCGCGGGTGCGCGCGCGCGCGGGGTGGCTGCTGGGCGGGGTCGGGATCTACCTCGGGGTCACCATCATGATCCTCGGCGGCGAAGACGAGCGCGGCGCGTACCTGCTGCCGTTCGTGTGGCCGCTCGCACTGCTCGCCCTGCGCGCGCTGCCGCGCCGCGCGTGGTTCGCCGTCGCCGCGCTGCAACTCGCGCTCGGCGTGCTCGCGGTGAAGGCCCACGACGACCCGCGCCCGACACGCGCCTTCGCCGGCGGCGCCACGACCGCCGCGACCGGGGCCGGGCTCGCGCTCCTCGTCGGCGACGAGGTCGACCTCAAGGTGCTGCTCCT
>CAYQMF010000182.1:488-8886 GCA_964418595.1 uncultured candidatus Brocadiaceae bacterium | reverse complement strand
AGGCGCCACTGACCCTCGCCGCCAAGGAGGGCCTGGCGCTGATCAACGGCACCGAGATCATGAAGGCCGTGGGCGTCGGCGTGTGGCTGCGCGCGGCCAACCTCTCGCGCGCCGCCGACGCGATCGCCGCGCTCTCGATCGAGGCGCTGCAGGGCTCGGTCAAGCCCTTCGACGCGCGCCTGGCCGAGCTCAAGGGCCATCCCGGCCACGCGCGCACCGCCAGCAACGTGCGCGCCTGCCTGGCGAACTCCGAGGTGCTCGCCGGCCACGCCGACTGCGACCGCGTGCAGGATCCCTACTCGCTGCGCTGCGTGCCGCAGATCCACGGCGCCTTCAAGACCGCGCTGGCGCACGTGCGCGACGTGCTCGCCGCCGAGCTCAACGCGGTCACCGACAACCCGGTGCTGTTCCCCGAGACGGGCGAGACGATCAGCGCCGGCCAGTTCCACGGCCAGCCGATCTCGGTCGTGATGGACTACCTGGCCCTGGCGCTGTGCACGCTCGCCAACGTCTCCGAGCGGCGCATCGAGCAGCTCGTCAACCCCGACCTCTCGGACCTGCCGGCCTTCCTCACGCCGCGCCCGGGCCTCAACAGCGGCTACATGATCGCGCAGGTCGCCGCGGCCTCGCTGGCCAGCGAGAACAAGTCGCTGGCGCACCCCGCCTCGATCGACACGGTGCCCACGAGCGCCAACCAGGAGGACCACGTCTCGATGGGCGTGACCGCGGCGCGCAAGGCGCGCGCGATCTGCGACAACGTCGAGCACGTGCTGGCGATCGAGTACCTGTGCGCCGCCCAGGCGCTCGAGTTCCACCGCGACCTGCGCGCCGGCGACGGCGCCGAGGCCGCCCACGCGCTCCTGCGCACGCGCGTCGCCAAGCTCGAGGACGACCGCTACACCCACACCGACATGCGCGCGGCGCACGCGCTGGTGCGCTCGGGCGCTCTGGTGGACGCCGTCGACGGCGCCCTGGCCGCGCCGCTCGAGGCCTAGCGGCGCGCGCAGGCGCGCCGCCAGACGTCGGCGTCGAGCCACAGTGCAGGTGTATCGCGCCCATGAACATGGCCGAGTGGATCGGGAGATGGGTCGGCTCGCGGTGTGCGACCAGGGCGGGCGCGGTCGAGGCGATCAGGCGGTAACGCCGGCGCCGCTCCGTCTACGGGGAGACCACGAACTCGATGCCGTTGCTCAGGTTCGTGCCCGCCGGACTCGGCGGATCGCGGAACCACGCCTGAGCGTCGACCACGGCGCCCGCGGAGAACGGCTTCCCGATCGCGCCGGGGTTGCTCGAGACGAAGCTGTTCCAATCGATGCTCAGCGATCCGTCGCAGGTGTTCGGCGTACCGCCGCTGCCCTGCACCAACATGCGCTGGATCGGCGCCTGTACGCAGAGGACGCTCGAGCCCGCGCCCCACGGCAGCGCGCTGCGGCCGTTGACGCCGTAGAAGATCAGCCCGAACGTCGCGCCTTCCACGCCGGTGGCGGAGAGCGTGAAGCCGCTCGGTGCCGTGGCGCTGGCCGTGCCGCTGCCGCTGATCTGCGCGGTGCAACCGTTGGTCGTCGTGCCGCTCGTGCAGTACGACGTCGTCGCGGTGGAGTCGAACGCGAGGGAGAGCGAGTTGTCGAACGAGCCGTCGTGGGGCCATACGTTGGTGCCTTCGGCACGGCCCTGCAGCGAGACGATGTACTGCCCGGGCAGGAACGTGCCGGTCGCCGTGACGACCAGGGTCCCCGGGGAGACGAGCGAACCGCCGAAGACGGTGGGGGGGATGCCGGGATCGAGGAGGACCTGAGCGCCGCCGCCGAAGGCCGCGAAGAGGTAGGACTGCGGAGGCATCGGCCCGGCGGAGTTCGTTGCGCTGAGCGAGGCGATGAACGAGAACCGGGTCGTGGTGGAGACGGTGAAGATCCACTGATCGCGCGTGTCCGCTGTGGCACCTGTCGCGAATTCGATGATCGCGTCGCGCGATGTCTGGCCGGTTCCCGCGAGCGTGATGCCGGACTGCGTCGGAGTCGCGTCGAAGGTCGCGGAGGCCTCGCTCGGAGACCACTGAAGGCTGCCCGGATCGCTGACGGCGATGCTCTCGTGTGTCTCGGTGGGCGTGAGGAAGGTGTTGTTCACGAAGGGGCCGAACTGCGGACCGCAGGCCACCAGGTCCTGGCCGATGCGCGAGGTGTACGTGACGAGCTGCGCGGACGCCGCCTGGGTCGCGATCAGCGAGATGAGCGCGCAGAGGATCGACGAACGGAGGGAGCGCGGCGAGCGCGTGGAGAGTGCGGAGGAACGAGGCATGGCGACGGTCCTGGTCAGGGAATGGGGACGAAGCGAAGCTGCATGCGAGACGCTGGTGTGGCTCGGGCTCGCGGGACCGCGACCCACCACGACGCGAAGCAGGGAGCTCCGTCGCGGGGTCCGTGTCCTGGGAGGCGACGAGCCCGCTGTTCGCCGATCCGCCGTCGCCCGCGTCCAGGGACAGGAAAAGTCGCGAATCCGTCCCGCTTCCGGCCGGGTCCGTGGACTCCGTGGAAGGGCGCTCGGCAGCCCCGAGCCCCGCGGCTGCTTCGCGCGGCGAGAGCGCGACATCGGGCGCCCCTGGCGCGGCGGCCGCCTCGTCTTCGGCGACGCGGCGTGCCCGGGGCACCTCCAGCAGTGGCCGGTCCGTCGCGGCTCCATCGCGCACCCCTCTCGACCCTCGCTCCCTGCCGACCGGAGCCCCCACGGCTCGCGTTCGTCGCCCGGCCAACTGCCTGAACCGGCTCCTCGCCCGCGTGCACATCACGTCCCCTGATGCCAGCGGTCGACGACAGGGCGGTCCGGACCCGAACGCACGGTCCGCCTGCCTTCCGCAGGGGCCGCGGCCACTCCGCGCCGAGCCGACTGCCGGATCCGAGGACCCGTCCATGTCGAGATCGGGCGGCCAGGAGCGTCGAGGCAAGTCCGCACCCGGAGCCGAGCGGACCGGATAGCGGGGTGGACCTCGCGATGGAGAACGACGAGTGGTCCACGTCCGGCCGGTCGCGCAGTTCGCATGTCGGCGAAGACATCGCCTTCGACGTCGACGACGGCGTGCGCGGCGTCGCCTACGGCGCCGGCGTGGAAGATCCGTCCTGCGGAGTCCGGGGCTCCACGACGGCGTACCTCCGTGGAGCGCACCCCAGCGCTGGTGCCCGCCGCCCCCTGAGTCGATGCCGCAGGCGGCTCGGGGCTGCAAGAACCGGGGTCCCCCGGACTACTTATCGCCCAACGCCGCAACCCCCGCCCGTTGTGCGAGCTCCTCGAGTCGTGTGTCCCTTGGAGCGAGTTCACGGGCCGCGCTCAGGGCGTCCACGGCCAGCTCCATCTCGCCCGTGGCGATCAACGTGCGCAC
The DNA here is from genome assembly GCA_964418595.1 of uncultured candidatus Brocadiaceae bacterium. Classification (GTDB taxonomy): domain Bacteria; phylum Planctomycetota; class UBA1135; order UBA1135; family UBA2386; genus CAYQMF01. Next base: position 5,516 of record CAYQMF010000182.1, on the reverse strand, counting down.
GTAGCCATGCCAGTAGCTCGGCTCACGGGGAGCCTGAGCGACGCAGATCGAGAACTGCTCGCAGGCCGCACGCTGGCGCCCCAGGTACTCCAGGGCCAGAGCATAGGAGTTGCGGTAGACGACCAGGCCTGGATCGAGCTCGAGAACGTGCTCGGCCGCTCGCACACTGCTCTCGGCGGTCTCCGCGAACGACTGCAGCCCGGTCCAAGCATGAAGGCAGCGCGGATCCAATCCGATCGCATGGACCAGCATCGCGCGTGCCTCGTCGTGGCAACCGAGTTCGAACTGCAGGTTCGCCAGCGCGACATAGCCGTCGACGCGAGTGGGATCGACTGCGAGCGCTCGTTCGTACGAACCTCGGGCCTGCTCCGGCATCCCCAGTCGCTCCTGCGCCACGCCGAGATTGATGAGCGCCGGAGCGTAGTTCGGCTCCAGCGCGAGGGAGCGCTCGAGGATCCCGAGTGCGGCTCGAGCATCGAAGTCTCCTATGCCGAACGCCGCTTGATAGAGGGCACGCGAGGACTGGGGCCACAGGGCGACCAGGCCCGCTGATGCTGCGCGCGCCGCGCGTTCGTCGCCGGCGAGCGAAGCCGAAACCGACCACAGCACGTGGTACATGCCGCGCGCCCGCGGTGCCCGAGCGACCGCGTTCTCGAAACAGAGCAATGCCCGACGCGCCCACTCCGCGCGTTCACTCTCAGGCCTTCGCCCGGCCTCGATCAGCAGGCGATCGCCTTCGATGAACAGCTCGAAGGAGTCCGCGCGTGCGAACCACGCGGGATCCTCTCGCAGCGGGGGTTCGCCGCGGGCCATCGCACGCAGTCCATCGTAGGCGGGCGTATGCGGCTGGTTGGCGAGCAGCAGGAGCGCGTCGCCAGTGCGGCCCTGCGAAATGCGCAGCAGCACTTGTCCGACCTGAGCGTCGGCGTTCGCGGGGTCGATCGACAACGCGTGCTCGAAGTGCGCATCGGACGCGTCGTAGTCGATGTCGCCGTAGGCAGCAAAGGCATCGAAGAGGATCGCCTCGATCGCGGCGGCGCGTTGGGCGGCGCGTCCTGCATCCACGGCAGCGCGCGTCGCAATCAAGTCGCCCACGGCGACCGCGGCGACGAGTGCAGCCGTCGCGAGCGCTCCGGCCAGGCCGGCCTGCCTCGGTTCGCGGCGCGCCCACCGCGCAAGCCTGCCGATCGCGCCGAGGGATCGCGCCGCGATGGGGCGCCCGACCGCAAAGGCTTCGAGGTCGAGGGCGAGGTGCTCGGCGCCCGCGTAACGCCGCGCGCGCTCACGTTCCATCGCCGTGGCCACGATGACCCCGAGATCAAGGGGGACACCGCGGCGCAGCCGCGCGACGTTGATCGCCTCTCCGGAGAGCACCGCGGCGTAGAGCGCCTCACGCGTCGGGGCGCGGAACGGCGGCTGGAGCGCGAGGCATTCGTAGAGCGTCACGCCGAGCGCGTAGACGTCACAGAGCTCGTCCGAGCGCTGCAGTTCGCCGGCCACGAGCTCGGGCGCGAGGTAGGCGGGTGTGCCGGCCGTCTCGCCCGTGCGCGTCAGGTTCGGCGTGTCCGCAGTGGGCTCGATCGCGAGGCCGAAGTCGAGCAGCACCGGATCTCCACGAGCGGGGATCATCACGTTGGAAGGCTTGCCGTCGCGATGCACCACGCCGTGCGCGTGCGCGGCCGCCAGCGCGCGGGCGCCTCGTGCAAGACGGCGCGCCACGGCGCGGAAGTCGCCGCCCTCCCCGTCGTCGAATGGCGGCAGTTGCACACACCTTGCCCGTCGCTCGCGGGAACGCGCGATGCACTGCGAGAGCGTCGTGCCCTCGACGAAGCGCATCGCGATCCACGGGCGAGGATCGGCGATGTGGGCGCCGAAGATCGGGCACACGCCGGGATGCTCGATGCGCGCTGCGAGGGTCGCCTCGCGCTCCAGGCGCGCGCGCGCAGCCGGGTCGGCGACGAGTTCCGGAGGCAGGAGCTTGAGCGCGACTCGCCGTCCTAACGGCTCCTCGACGGCCTCGAGCACCACGCCCATCCCGCCGCGGCCGACCTCACGCACGATCCGGAACGGACCGATGCGCTCCGGAAATGCGGGATCGAGGCAGGCGCCGCGCGCGGATTGCAGCTGCTCGATCGCTTCGGCGGATTCGAGTGCGTCGAGCAGCGCGCGACCGAGCTCCGGGTACTGTCTCGCGAACTCCCGTGCTCCGATCGCCGCGCCGGCGCGCCGTTCCTCGAGGAAGTCCTCGAGTGCTTCTGCGACGTCTCGGGCGCGTCGGGTCACTCGTCGCTCCCGCTGCCGATGTCGAGCGCGCGCAGTGTCGGCCGCATGCGCTGCAGTGCGCGGACGAAGCGCTTGGTCGCGGCCTCCGGAGTGATGCCCAGCTCACAGGCGGCCTCTTCGTTCGTGAGCCCCTCGAACTGCCGGAGAGCGATGATCTCGCGGTCGAGGTCGTCGAGCTCTGCGAGGGCGGCGGTCACTCGCTCCTGCAACTCGCTGCGCCGGGCCGCCTGCGTAGGCGATGTGTGCGTGGAGATCAGCCATTCGGCGGCCGCGGCGGCGCTCACCGTCCGACGTTCGTCCTCGAGCGGCCGTTCGCGGGCAACGTCGCGCTTCTCCCGGTGCGCGTACCGCTCCGCGTCGGCGAGTGCCTGCGCCGCGAGCAGACGCAGCCACACATGGAACGGATAGCTCTCTCTCTCTCGCCATTCATCGATGCGCTGCGTTGCACGTAGCAGCGCGTCCTGCACGACGTCGGCCGCGTCGACGCCGGTCCGCCGGCGGTCCATGCGCAGCGCGATCATGCGCTCGAGCCGCGGCGCGTGGTCCGTGAGCAGTTCCACCAGCGCGGTCGCATCGCCTTCGCGCGCGCGCGCGACTCGCCCGTCCTTGCCCGGAGAATCCATGGTCGGGTGCGCTTCCGTCGCTGCCGACGATTGTCTCCTACCCTCCCCGAGAGGACTAGCGGCGGCTCCGCATTCGCCAATGAAGGCACATGGACTCGAGCAGCTCGCCAGCACGCCTGGCAGCCAGCAACTCTGCGCCGGTCGGCCGTCGTGGACCGCGCGGCGGGCCGAGTCGCGTGCGCGTCGTGGATGGTGGGGAGGCCTCTTGGCGGGCAGGGACGATGCCGCCGTGGTCGGGCCTGGATGGAGTCCTTCGCGGGCGGTGGAGTTGGACCGATCGCGGGAATACGGCCTGCACCGTAGCGGGGGCGTCGTCGCGGCCGGGGTGCCGGGCGAAAGCGACGTCGGGGAGCGCGGGCCTGAGCCGGTGGCAACGGAACGGTGTGGATGTCGAGGCGCTCGTGTGTCTCGCGACTGTCCAGACCGGCGTTCATCAGGGCGATGAGCCTGCGCGGTCCACCGCGCCAGGGACCGGTGGACGCTGCGAACGGCCATTACACGCTTCAAGGGTTCGAGGCCGGGCCATCGGCGGATGGAGGGAGGAGGCCGGGTACCGAGACCACCTCTCGGCACCTGACGCCACGAGGTCGTCCACCTGCGCAGCGGGAGCGGGGGTCGCGCAGTCCGTGAGGAGATGATCATGTGGGCGGAGAACCGGCGCGGCACGTCCTGGACACGGCCCGACGTCCGCAGACCGCTCGGGCTGCGCGTGCGCGTCGAGGTGCTCTCGCGGCCGATGCCCGACGTCGAGGACGTGGGCGCCGTCGAGCACCTGCGCGTCACCGACGAGGGACTCGCCTTCGGCTACCTCAAGGCATGCGTCCGCGCGGCGTGCTGCTCTACGAGGCGCGGCTCGATGACGATCGGCGGATCGGCGCGATGCGCCTGGCGGGCATGACCTTCACGATGCCCGACGGGCGCCCGATCCCGCCGCTGCAGTTCGAGCTCACGCGCGTCCCGCGCCAGCCCTGAGGCCCGCGTCGCCGCGCGCAAGGGCGCGCCGCCAGACGTCGACGGCGAGCCACAGGTGCAGCGGCACCGCGCCCAGGAAGATCGCGGAGTAGACCGCCAGGTAGGTCGACTCGCGGCGCCCGACGAGCGCGGGGGCGGTCGAGGCGATCAGCAGCGTCACGGCGGCCAGGGCGACGGCGGCACCGGCTCGGCGCGCGCGCGAGGAGCGCTCGTCGAAGACGGCGGCCACGGCGACGCCCAGCGGCAGCAGCAGCCAGACGTAGTGCGCCTTGTGCACCAGCGGGGCGAGGAAGAGCGCCGTGGTGGCGACCAGGGAGCACTCGACGAGGAACCCCGGCGTCCCGGTCGGTGCAGGGCGCGCGAGGATGGGCACGAAGAGCAGCAGCAGGAGCAGCACGCTGGCGATGCGCACGCGCGTGCGCGCCGTGGCCAGCGCCTCGCGCGTGGGCGGCGTCGGCGGCGTGTCGCGGTCGACGAGCTGCTCGGGGTCGTCGGTCGCGAGCCGGTAGATCACGCCCGTCAGGCTCTGGCCCGGCGTGCGCGGCCAGACCGTGTGCAGGTGTTCGCCACCGCGCGCGAAGGGCTCGAGCACGTCGGTCCACCAGCGGCCCAGGTCCGTGGCCACGCCGCGCGGCCCGCGCAGCGGCAGCGTCGGCAAGAGCACGAGGCACCCCGCCACGACGCCGCCCAAGAGCGCCGCCGCCACGCGCCGCCGCGCCGCGAGCTGCACCAGGTACAGCGCCGGCACGATCTTGAGCGCGGTCACCGCGCCCAGCCAGGCCGCGCCGCGCCGCTCGCGGCCTCCGTGCAGCGCGCGCACGCCGACCAGCACCAGCGCGAACACGTACAGGTTGATCTGGCCGTTGGCGAAGTTCGAGTCGATCGGCCGCGCCACCAGCGCCGTCGGCGCCCACAGGAGCCAGGCGCGCGCGCGCTCGCCCGGCGCCGCGCACAGGCGCGCCACCGTCCACGCGCTCCAGGCCAGCGCCACGAGCGACCCGAGGGCCCACAGGAAGGTCGCGACGGGATCGGGCAGCCAGGCGATCGGCGCGGCGAAGAAGGCGCCGGCCGGCGGGTAGATCCAGCCCTCGACCGCCACCAGCGCGCCGCCCGCGAGCAGCGCGCGCGCGGCGTCGAAGTTGAACGTGAA
>CAYQMF010000182.1:0-478 GCA_964418595.1 uncultured candidatus Brocadiaceae bacterium | reverse complement strand
CTGGTTGCTCTGGCAGTTGGCGTAGTTCGAGTCGATCGTGCGCTCCACCATCTCCGTCGGGGGCCACAGGAGCCAGGCGCGCGCGGCGTCGTAGTAGATCGTGAAGTCGTTTCCCTGGGGGCGCAGGCCCTTGGCCGCGCCGCGCAGGCACACCACCAGGCAGAACAGCGCCGTCAGCGCGAGCGCGACCCGGTGCCCCCGGCCCAGCGCGCGCCAGGTCGCGCGCGGTGTGTCGGGCTCGGGCGCGGTGGGCACGCGCGGTACCCTAGCCGCCCTCGGGGAGGGCCGGGAAGATCGCGACGCCGCGCGCGTCGGTGCACCTGCCCACGCAGCCCCCCGCGTCATGGACGCCTCCGCCCCCGTCGCCCGCCGTACGCTGGTCGGAGCGCTGCTCGCGCTCCTGGCCCTCGCCGCCGGGCTGTTCGCGTGGCTGGGCGGCGGCGCGGAGGGGGCGGCGCGCGGGCCCGGCGAGCCGGTC
>CAYQMF010000181.1:0-8921 GCA_964418595.1 uncultured candidatus Brocadiaceae bacterium | reverse complement strand
CAGGTGGGTGGCGGTGATGTCGACGAAGCGGCCGGTGCCGTCGTTGCGCCAGAGCTGGCTTTGGTAGTTGGTCACCGCCCCGATGAGCAGGTCGTCGAAGCCGTCGACGTCGGCGGCGGCGACGCGGTAGCCGGAGAGGGGGCTGCCGGGAAGCGTGTCCCCGCGGGCGCGAGCGTGAAGCTGGCGGTGCCGTCGTTGAGGAGAGGGATCGGCTCGCGGCCGTTGGTGACGGCGACGACGTCGAGGTCGCCGTCACGCTCGACGTCGATGGCGGTGGCACCGAGCCAGATCGCCAGTGGAATCGAACTGAAGGACAGCCTGACCTCGCCGTTGCCCTGGTTGACGAACGAGCTCCAGGAGCTGAGGTCGATGTCGATCGCGTCGTCCCCTTGCCGTCGGTCGAGCGGCGCAACCACGAATGTGTCCCAGGGCCCGTGGAGATCGAGGAGACGGGGGTTCTGGCGCCTGTCCACCGCGCCGCCGGCGCTACCATCGCTGGCCGGATGGCATATCGAACCACTGATCGAGAACCCCCGCTCGAACCGCTGCTGCGCCGCATCCAGGAGCGCCTGTCCGGCGTGCGCGGAGTCTGGCTGTTCGGCTCGCATGCGCGCGGCGACGCCCGCCATGACAGCGACATCGACCTGGCCGTGCTCGGTTCGGCGGCGTTCGATCCCGTCGCGACCTTCGACCTCGGCCTGGAACTCGGTGTCCTAGCGCGCTGCGACGTCGACCTGATCGACCTGCGGCGCGCGCCCACCGTGTTGCGCAAGGAGATCGTGAGCGGAGGCCGGCTCGTCGACTGCCGGGACCCGATCGCGTGCGAGGCTTTCGCCGCGGACTCCATGGCGTTGTACGTCGCGTTCCGGGAGGAACTCGCCCTCGCCAGCCGCAACGGCGCCGCACCGGCATGAACGACGTCGTCGCAGGCAAGGTCCGCAACATCCGAGACTGCGTGCAGCGTCTGCGTGCGGTCGACCCGGGCACGCTCGCGGGCATCGAGCAGGACCAACTGGTGCAGGAGTCGCTCGTCCTGAACGTGCAGCGAGCCTGCCAAGCGGCGATCGACCTGGCGACGCACCTCGTGCAGATCGCGCACCTCGGCCCGCCCAGCGACAGCCGCGACGCGTTCGGCAGGCTCGAAGCCGTGGGTCGTCTCCCCCGTGCGCTCTGCGAGCGCCTGCAGGCGATGGTCGGGTTTCGCAACATCGCCGTGCACCGCTACCACACGCTCGATCTGCGCATCCTGCGGGCGATCCTCGACGATCGGGTGGCCGACCTGCTCGCGTTCGCAGCGCTCGTCGAGCAGGAAGTCGACGACTGAGTCCTGCCGGATTCTCTCCGCGACCCACGCCGAGGAACTCCGCCGCCTGCTCGGCGGCCCGTGACCTAGCGCACGATCTGCGTGTCGAGCCAGTTGGTGAGCCGCGGCGCCAGGGGCTGTGTCGGGCTGACGACTGCGGCCTGCGCCCAGATGCGCCGGCCGATGAGCCAGGGCGTCGTCGGCACCGGGATGGTGAGCGCGTGCGACCAGGCCGTCATCGGCACCGCCGGCAGCGCGACGAGGGACGCGGGGTCGAGGCCGAGCGTGCCGAGGGATCCGAGGTCGGTCGCCACGTGGGCGCCGGCGAGCGCGGGGACGACGAAGTCCTGCGGTCGGGCCCAGAGGGTCATGCGGTAGGTGCCGCCGGAGGGGACGGTGGGGTCGGTGAGGACGTGGCGGGTGGTGTTGGGGAGGACCCAGAAGTCGATGTTGCCGGGCAACGGGAACAGGTACGAGCCCCGAACGACGGCATCGATGTCGCCGTCGCCGTCCATGTCGCGTAGCTCGATGTTGCCCACCGTGAACTGCGGGTAGAGCTGTGCGACGCCGTTGGGCATGAGCGTGAAGCCCTGACCGCGTTGGTTGAGATGGATTTCCAGGTGGGCGACGCCGGCGTACGACGACACGAGGAGGTCGGGCCACCCATCGCCGTCGAGATCGCCGGCGGCGCCGTCCATCGCCTGCGGCAGGTTGCCCACCTGCGGCGTCGCGTCGAAGAACTGGCCGCCCCCCATGTTGATCCAGTACTCGGCCCCGGCGACGATCGGGTTGCCGAACACGATGTCGGGCAGACCGTCGCCCGTGAAGTCGGCCACCGCCGCCCACGCGTGGGTGCGACGCAGGGAGACCAGCGGTTGGAACGTGAAGTGGCCACCGCCCTGGTTGAGGAGGATGCCGTTGTGATCGGCGACCCCGACGCCGTAGCCCTGGGCGAGGACGAAGTCGATGTCGCCGTCGCGATCGATGTCCACTGGTTGGATGTCGGCGACGGTGCCGTTCCAGGTGGGCAGGTGGGTGGCGGTGATGTCGACGAAGCGGCCGGTGCCGTCGTTGCGCCAGAGCAGGCTCGGGTAGTTGGTGACGGCCCCGATGAGCAGGTCGTCGAAGCCGTCGCCGTCGACGTCCGCAGCGGCGACGCGGTAGCCTGAGACGGGGCTGCCGGGGAAGCGTGTCCCGGCAGGAGCGAGCGTGAAGTTGGCGCTGCCGTCGTTGAGGAGGAGGATGGGTTCGCGGCCGTTGGTGACGGCGACGACGTCGAGGTCGCCGTCACGCTCGACGTCGATGGCGGTGGCACCGAGCCAGATCGCAAGTGGAATCGAACTGAAGGACAGCCTGACCTCGCCGTTGCCCTGGTTGCGGTGCGAGATCCAGGAACTGAGGTCGATGTCGATCGCGTCGTCCCCTTGCTGTCGGTCAAGCGGTGCAACCACGAACGTGTCTTCGGGGTTGAAGACCGCGGCGGAGCTGTACCGCACGTGGCTGAGAACGAGCGGCGCGGCCACCTGTGCGACCGCGACGTTTGAAAGGAGGATCAGACCGGCTGCAGCCTTGAGAGCGGTGCGGGCGACTCGTCGCATCCGGGTCACCGTCTCCGGATGTGTTCATCGATCATGCGCGAGTGGTGCCGAGTTGCGTCCGGTGTCGGTCCACGCAGCATGGACTCCTCGATGGGGACTGAGGGGCCTCGCGTTGACAGCAGAGTCTGCAGATTGCGCCAGCCCGTGGCGCCGAAGAGTTGGAAGTTGGCTCGAAGGCCGCGCTCATCCGGCAACGTCGGGACGAGATCGGGACAACTCACCCCAGCGTCACCGAGTCCCCAGAGGTCGGTGGTGTAGGTCTGCGCACCGCCACCCTGGCAAGGAGAGATCGACACGAACAAGCCGACCGGGTAGGCGGGATGGAGGTACAGCGTTCCGGATCCAGTTGGCGTGATTCCGGAGCCCGGTGGATTGAGAGTGCCGCTGACGACGGTGGTGAACAGCATTCCGAACGGGTTTCGGATCACGTTGTTCAGGCCGTGCGCGTTCCAGGTCCCGTTGACGTTGTCGTAGACGGCACCGTTGTCGTGGCGGAACGCCGGTCCAACAGCCGGGGCATCGTGCCACCACCAGGGGTTTGCGGCGTAGATGTCATTCGCCTGGCCTTGCAGCGGTTGAAACCCGAGCGGCCACAGCGAGGGCGGATCGGCGAGCAGGTGTGGGGAGACGTCGCACTCGAGGCTGCGCATGAACAAGGGCTTGCTGAAGTCGTTGCGCAACTGCGCCCGCCGCGAGTTCGGCACCCCCGCGGTGTAGTTCGTGCCCAGCGCCCCATCTGGCGCCCCCTGGACATGCGCCCACCACGGGTAGGTCTTGCCGTCCAGCACGTTGAACGCCGGCCGTTGCCACTGCGCGGTCAAGTCGACGACGTTCACGAAGAAGAGTCGCTGGTGATTCCCGATCAGCGTCGTGTTGCCGGTCCCGAGCACCCGCGTGCTGTCGATGTAGCCGGCGATGATGAGCTCATCGACCTCGTCGGCGCCGATGTCGATGTCGGTGTCGAACCGCCCGGTGCTCACCGGGAAGTAGCTGCGGTCGACCATGCGTGGGTTGCCGAAGCCGTCGCAATCCCAGTCCCAGGCGTGCAGGGTTGCATGCGGCTCCCGCCCGGCGAGTCCGGGAGGGAGCAGGATGTCGTCGGGGGGCGGTGAGTTCGGTGGGTTGTTGAAGCGGGTCCGGGCCATACGTATCCCGCCGATGGTCTCGCCTTGGCCGTTGACGTAGCCGAGGCGGATGCCCCGGTTCACGAGGGGATTGAGCTCGTGCGGAACCGAGGGAACGGGATCCTTGGTGACCGTGGGTGCGAGCCGGTAGTCGTTGGGGGAGTAGTCGACCCCGGGCACCGCCTGGATCCCGGCGTTCCTGAAGATGTCGTTGATGAAGAGCGTGCCGCGGGGCACCGTCGGGTTGAAGCCGACGTACGACCTGAGGTCGACGCGCGGCGCGGGATACGGACCCGTGAAGGCCCCGCCGCTCGGCACCGGCCAGCCGACGAGCGCGACCGGGAAGTTCTCGCGTCCCGCTTCCCACGCGCAGTACGACTGGATCGGGTTGAGGTCCAACCAGTTGCCGCCGCCCTGGACCATGAAGAGGGCGCCGACCGCGATCTCGTAGGGATGGATCCCGACGAAGGGCGTGGTACCTGTCGCGGGTACGTCCGGACGCCAGGAGTCGAAGATGTTGTTGAGGAGCACAGGTCGACCCCAGCCGATGTTTTCCGGCGCCGAGGGGTCGCGATCTCCGTTCCAGAGCACGATCCAGTTGCGCGCGAACGTGCAGTTGACGATGCGAGGGTCGCTGATCCACTGCACCTTTGTCGGGAAGGGGTTGTCGATGCCGACGCCGACGTGGTTGTCGACGATGAAGCAGTTGCTGATGGTCACCCCGATCTGCACGCCGCGGTTCTGAGCGTGCCGTCAGGCTGGCGGCCACGGCGACGAGCGCCGTGACCAGCGCCGGGATCGTGCGGGCTCTCCTCTCCTCTCCTCTCCTCTCCTGGCTCTCTACGGATCATGCGAGTGACCATGGACTTCTCCTTCGCGTTGAAAGTGTGCGGGCCGCCGAGTGCTACCCGAAGGTGAGGATGCTGTGCGGGGAGACGTGCGGCGTCAAGGGGGGTACGGAGTGCCGGGGGCCGGACAATCGTGAGGGACAGCGCGTGCGTGTTCATAGCGCATGGGTCCGCAGCCGTAACAGCCCCGTCGTCAGTCGCGGCCAGCCCCGCGCTGCGCGCTGAGGATGAGCCTCCCCGGCGCGAACTCTCCGACCACCGCGACCCGCGCTCCGTACACCGCGCGCAGCACCGAAGGCACCAGTACGGCCGCCGGTGCGGTCGATGGACCCGTTCAAGCCGGAGCACTACCGGTACTGAGCGGCGGGGTTGGAGCGTCGGGGTCGGACTGAGCGGGTCGTTCACGACAGGTGTGCTCGGGGCGGGTGCCGTGCCGATGGAGAGCGAGCAGCGGGTGATCCGGAACGGATCGGAGCCGGACACCGACAGCACGCACCGACGAGGCGCGCCGATCCACCGACCTGAACGTGCCCGAGCCCAGCTGGTTGGAGCGAAGCTCCAACCAGCGGTGCCCGTGCCCGATCCGGCGCACATCGAGACCCGCTCGGCGTCACTCGCGCGCAAGCGCGCGCTGCGCGATGAGGATCGGTTTCCCCGGCGCGAACTCTCCGACCACCGCGACCCGCGCCCCGTACACCGCAACCAAGACCGAAGGCACCAGCACCTCCGCCGGGGGGCCCTGCGCGTGGACCGTGCCTTCGTGCAGGACGACGACCTCGTCTGCGTACTGACTCGCGAGGTTGAGGTCGTGCGTGGCGATCGCGATGGCACGGTCGCCGTCGGCGAGCGAGCGCAGCAGGTCCAGGAGTTCGAGCTGGTGCTGTAGGTCGAGGGCCGCGGTGGGTTCGTCGCACAAGAGGACCGACGCCTCCTGGGCGAGGGCGCGGGCGACGAGCACGCGTTGGCGTTCGCCGCCGGACAGCTCGGCGAGGCGGCGGTCGGCGTGCGCCGCGCAGTCGGTGTGTGCCAGCGCGGCGCGAACCGCGTCGTGGTCTGTGGGCGTGACGGTGCGGAAGAAGCCCAGATGCGCGTAGCGGCCGCCGAGCACGAACTGCGTGGCGGTGAGGTGCGGGATCATCTCGAGGGCCTGCGGCACGAACGCAAGGCGTCGGGCGCGGGCGCGTGGGGGCAGGGCGAACAGGTCTTCTCCCTCGAGCTGCACGGTGCCGGCGCGCGGGGCGAGCAGGCCGGCGCAGGCGCGCAGGAGGGTCGACTTGCCGGAGCCGTTGCAGCCGACGAGCGCGGTGACCTTGCCACCGCGTAGCACGAGGTCGATCCCGCGCAGGACGTCGGCGCCGTTGCCGTAGCCGAGCGCGAGGCCGCACGCATGGAGGCGCGGCGTCACCATGCGCGGGCCTTGCCGCTGCGCGCCAGCAGCCAGAGGAACGCGGGGCCACCAAGCAGCGACATGAGCACGCCGGTGTGCAGCCGGCGCTCGCCGAGCACGACGAGCTGGAGCAGGTCGCAACCGAGCAGGAACACCGCGCCGCCGACCAGCGAGAGCGGCAGCAGCGTGCGGTGCGAACTGCCGGTGAGCATGCGCAGGAGGTGGGGGACCAAGAGGCCCAGGAACGCGATCTGCCCGGCCGCGGCGAAGGCGCAGGCCGTCGCGAGCGCGGCGGCGCAGAGCACGAGGAACTTGGTGCGGCCGGTGTGCACGCCGACCGCGCGCGCGTCCTCTTCGCCACCGGCGAACAGGTCGAGCTCGGCGGCGACGAACGGCAGCACGGCCGCGGTCAGCAGGGTCCCCGACCAGACCATCGCCGCGTGCGTGGCGCCGCGATCGTCGAGGTTGCCGAAGGTCCAGGCGCGCAGCGCGCGGCTCACCTCCGTGTCGTGCAGGAGCAGCGACTGCAGCGCGGTGAGTGCGCCGAGGATCACGACGTTGGCGGCGACGCCGACGAGGAGCAAGCGCACGACGTCGAGGCCACCGTCGCCGCGCGCTAGCACGATGACCAGGAGCGCGATCGCCAGCGCGCCGAGGAACGCGCACGCGGTGACGAAGGCCGGGGCACTCACCCCGGGCGGCACGCCGAGCGTCGCGCCCGCATGGCCGGCCACGGCCATGAGTGCGAGCGTGGCCCCGAGGTTGGCGCCGCCGCTGATGCCGAGCAGGGACGGCTCGGCGAGGCCGTTGCGGAACAGGCCCTGGAGCAGCGCGCCGGAGACGCCGAGGCTCGCGCCCACGCCGCCCGCGGTGAGCGCACGCCACAAGCGCAGCTCGAACGCCACCTGGGCGTGGCCCTCGAGCCCCGGTCCGGCCCCGCACGCGGCGAGCAGGCCCTGCCAGAGTTCGGCGAAGGTGAACGAGAACCCGCTGCGTGTCCCGAGCGCGAGCTGCGCCGCGGTGAGGAGGAGCCAGGCCAGAGCGAGCCCCACGAACCACGCGAGCGCCGCGCGGCGGGTCACTTGCCTGCTCCGGACGACGCGAGCGCCTCGACCCGCGCCGCGATCACCTCGGCGGCCTCGACGACGCGGTGCGAGCCGGTCGCGTACAGCGCCGGGTGCAGTTCGACCACCGCGCCGCTGACGAGCGCGCGCAGGTGCGAGAGGGCGGGATGCTCCGTGAGCTGCGTGCGGCTGCCGCGCGCGCCTCGCACGGGAGCGTCTAGCACGATGACGTCGGGATCGAGGGCCAGGATGGTCTCCACCGCGATCGGCGCATGGCCGACGATCCCCGCATCGGTGGCCACGTTCACGAGGCCCGCGAGCCCGAGCGCCTCGTCGTGCAGGGTGTTGCGGCCGCCGGTCCAGGTGCCGGTGGGGTTGTGGGTGAAGCAGAGCGCGCGCCGGCCGCGACCGGCGCTTCGCGCGCGCAGGGCCGCACACCGCCGGTCGAGCTCCGCGCGCAAGCTTGCCAAGGGCGCGTCGGCGCCCAGCAGGTGACCGATGAGGTCGAGCGCGCGCTGCGCTTCTTCCAGGCTGTTGACGGCGGGGACCGCAACCACCGGCACGCCGGCGACGGCGAGGGCGGCGAGGGTACTCGGGTCGTTGTAGTCGCTGCACAGGACGAGGTCCGGCGTGGCCGCCAGCGTCGGCTCGGCGAGGAAGCGTTCGTGGCGCGGGACGCGCGCGTAGGGGGCCGGCGCGAACGCGAGGGCCGACGCGGTGAAGGCGTGTTCGCAGAGCCCCACGACACGCTCGGGTCCGATCAGATCGATGGCGAAGTCGACGACCGACGCGCTGGCGAGGAACACGCGGGCCGGCGGTGCCGCCAGTTCGAAGGCTCGTTCATCGGCGGTGCGCACGACGCGCGGGAATGGCGTCGGCGCGACCGTCGGCCAGGGCCGCGCCGCGGCCGAACCGACACAGCGGCTCCACGCGAAAGCGAGCGCGCCCAGCGCGACGACCGCCGCGGTGCTGATGAGGGTCTGGCGCGCGAACGTCATCGAGGGAGGGATGGTCTGCGGGCGCCGTGCAGGTGTCAAACGCGCGGATCGTGCCGGGTCGTCCGCTACGCTCCGAGTCATGGTGATCGACCCCGACATCGTCGAGTTCCTGCGGGCCGGCCCGTACGCCGTGATCGGCGCCTCGCGCGATCGCGAGAAGTACGGCAACAAGGTCCTGCGCGCGTACCAGCAGGCGGGCAAGCCGGTGTACTGCGTGCACCCGCGCGAGGCGGAGATCGAGGGCCTGCGCTGCTACCGCAGCCTCGCCGACCTGCCGGAGCAGGTCCGCTGCCTGTCGGTGATCACGCCGCCGCCGATCACGGAGCAACTCATGCCGGACGCCTACGCGGCCGGGGTCACGCACGTGTGGATGCAGCCGGGCGCCGAGTCGCCCGCTGCCATCGAGGCCGCGACGAGTCGGGGCCTGCGCGTCATCGCCGGCGGCCCGTGCCTGCTGGTGGCGCTTCGCTTCCGCGACGGGTGAGCCACGGGTGACGTGCGGGGGGAGGGACTCGAACCCTCAAGGCCCTGACGGGCCAGCGGATTTTAAGTCCGCTGCGTTTGCCGATTCCGCCACCCCCGCGAACTCGTGAAACCCT
>CAYQMF010000180.1:0-9087 GCA_964418595.1 uncultured candidatus Brocadiaceae bacterium | reverse complement strand
CGTGCCTCCGTACTTCCGTGTCTCACGCGGCGCGCAGCGCCGCGCCTCTTCTTTCTGCTGCCGTGCGCCGCGCGTAGCCCGCAACGTGTCGTTCGCCCCGTTCGTTCCTGCAGCCCGCCGCGCCCGCCTACGCCCACATCGTCGCGTTGTCGGCGCGGATGCGCAGGCCGTAGGCATACGGCCCCGACCGGTCGATCGCGTGGCTGCCTTCGAACGCCTGCACGCCGCCCTGCGGCTTGCCGGTCGCGCTCAGCGGTACCACGCGACCGCGCTGCAGATCGGTCTCGCCGCGCCGGTGGCCCACCACCAGCTCGACGGCGACGTCCCCGGGCTCGAGCCCGGCCAGATCGATCTCCATGCGCACGTCGAGTGACGCGCCCACCACCAGCTTGGCGGGATCCGACACCTGGACCGACACGATGCGGAGCTTCTCGAAGCCACGGCGGACGCGGGTGAGGTCCTCGGCGCGCCGGCGCACCTCCGCGAAGCGGTCGGTCCCCAGCCGCGCGAACGACGCCGCCAGCGGCTGGTACGCCTCGCGCGTGTAGTCGAGCACCATGCGGTCGGTGTTGAACTGCGCCGGGACCGTGGCGAGGCAGCGGCGCATCCGCTCGAGCCAGCCCTCCGGGATCCCCGCGGCGTTGCGGGTGAAGAACAGCGGCACGATCTCCTCCTCCAGGAGGCGGTAGAGGGTCGTGCTGTCGAACTGATCCTGCAGCTCCTGGTCGTCGTACACCCGCGCGCCGCCGATCTGCCAGCCGTTGGTGCCGTCGAAGGCCTCCGGCCACCAGCCATCGCCGATCGACAGGTTGAGGCCACCGTTCGCCGCCACCTTCATCCCCGACGTGCCGCTCGCCTCGAGCAGGTGCGTCGGGTTGTTGAGCCACACGTCGACGCCGCGCACCAGCGAGCGCGCCAGCGCGATGTCGTAGTCCTCCACGAAGATCACGCGGCCGGCCAGCTCGTCGGCGCGCGCGCGGCGCGCGATGTCGCGCAGGATGTCCTGCCCCATCTTGTCGCGCGGGTGCGCCTTGCCCGCGACGAGCACGCGCACCGGCCACTGCGGGTTGTCGAGGATACGGCGCAGGCGCTCGGCGTCCTTGAACAGCAGGTGGGCGCGCTTGTACGGCGCGAAGCGCCGCGCGAAGCCGATCACCAGTGCGTCGGGATCGAGACCGGTGGCGATCCGGTTCAGCGCGATCGGGCTGTCCTTGCGCTGCACGAAGGCGCGCTCGAGCGCGGTCTTCACGCGGGCCACGAGGTCGCGCTTGTCCGCGTCCTTCGCCGCCCACAGGGCCTTGTCGTCGACCTTGGGCCCCCGCTTCGTGAAGTCGGCCCCGGTCACCGGACGATCGCTCACGCCCAGTGCCAGAGCGACCCTGGGGCTCGTCCAGCTCGGCAGGTGGATGCCGTTGGTGATCGCGCTCACCGGCAGCTCGCTCTCGAGCAGGCCTGGCCAGTACGGCCGGAGCAGGGCCTTCGACACCTCGCCGTGCATCTTGCTCACGCCGTTGCAGTACGACGACAGCGACAGGGCGAAGTAGGTCATGTTGAACGTGGCGGTGTCGCCCGCGGCATGACCCAGCGCCCAGAACCGCTCCCACGGCAGACCGGCCCACTCGTCGACGTCGCCGAAGTAGCGCCGCATCAGGTCCTCGCTGAAGCGGTCGTGCCCGGCCGGCACCGGCGTGTGCGTGGTGAACAGCGTCGTGGCGCGCACGAATTCCTGCGCCGCCTCGAAGGTCAGGCCCTGCTCCTTGGCCAGGCGCGCCGTGCGCTCCAGGGTCAGGAACGCCGCATGCCCCTCGTTCATGTGGAACACCGAGGGACGCAGCCCCATCTTGGCGAGCAGGCGCTTGCCGCCGCGGCCCAGCACGATGAGCTGCTGGATGCGCATCTCGGCGTCGCCCCCGTAGAGGTTGCGCGTGATGTCGCGGTCCTCCGGCCGGTTGGCGGGCAGGTTCGCATCCAACAGGTACAGGCTCACCCGCCCCACCGGCACGCGCCACGCGCGCAGGAACAGCTCGCGTCCCGGCATCTTCAGCCGCACCTCGAGCGGATCGCCATTCTCCGCGCGTACCAGTTCCATCGGCAGCATGCGCGGCTCGTTCTCGACATCGACCGCGAGCTGCTCGCCGTCGGCGGTCAGCCGCTGCGACATGTACCCCATGCGATAGAACAGCCCCACCGCCACCAGCGGCAGGCCGACGTCGCTCGCCGACTTCAGGTGGTCGCCGGCCAGCACCCCGAGCCCGCCGCTGTAGATCGGCAGCGACTCGTGGATGCCGAACTCCGCGCAGAAGTACGCCACCGGATGCTGCGCGGTGATCCCCGCGGGCGGCGCGGGCGGGCTCGTCAGGTAGGCATCGAGCCGCGCCAGCACCGTGCGCAGCCGCGCGACGTAGGCGGAGTCCGCAGCCTTGGCCTGCAGGTCCTCCGCGTACACCGCGTGCAGGAACGCGATCGGGTTCTGCCGCGCGGCCTGCCAGCCGACCGGCGAGAGGTCGCGGAACAACGCCTCCGCCTCGTGGTTCCAGCACCACCACAGGTTGCGCGCGAGCCGCCCCAGCCCGCGCAGTTCGTCGGGGAGCCGCACCGTCACCTCGAACGGGTGCAGGCGCGGCACGCCGCCGGGTCGCGGCGCGTGCGCGACGGTGGCCTTGGGGCGACGCGGCTGCGGCAGCCCCTGCAGCGAGCGCTTGTGCACCGCGGCCAGTGCCGCGTCGTGCGCCGCGCGGTAGTGCTTGAACAGGCCCGACCACGCCGTCGCCTGCGCCGCCTTGCGACACGCCTCCGCGGTGGCCGCGCCGCCCGCGCTGGCCGCCACGACGCGCGCGTCGATCAGGTCGGCGAGGTTCTCGACTGCCACGCCGTACTGCACGTTGACGCGCTCGAGCACGGTCACGCCGTCGACCGCGGCGAGGCCTTCGCCCTTCGCCCATTGGCCAAACCCCGCATAGTCGCTGGTGATGGTCGGCACGCCGAGCGCGAGGCTCTCCTGCGGCGTGTAGCCCCAGGGCTCGTAGAACGACGGGAACACCGTGAGATCCATCGCCCGCACCGCGGCCTCGTACGGGCGATTGAGGAAGCCGTCCTCGCCGGTGAGGTAGATCGGCACGTGGATCACCTTCACCCGCGCGCCCACCGCGTTGCCCAGCCCCAGCCGCTGGCAGCGCTCCGCAACGGGATCGCGCTCCGCGTCGAACAGGTTGTGCGTGCACACCCCCGGGATCGGCGTGCCGCTCGCTCCGTTGCGCATGCGCTGCAGCAGCTCCGCCTTGGTGCCGGAGTTGCCGGCCGGCACGAGCACCCACAGCACGATGGGGCGACCCTCGCGCCCGCCCAGCATCGCCAGCGAGTCGAGCAGGAGGTCGATGCCCTTGTTGTGGAACTCGTAGCGTCCCGACGTGCACACGAACGCCGCGCCGGTCACCGGCGCGCCCAGCAGGTGCGCCGCCACCGCCTCGAGTTCACGGCGCACCTTGCTGCGCTCGTGCCCGCCGGCGAACGACTCGATCACGTCGAGGTCGATCCCGTTCGGCAGCAGGTCAGCCTGCCGCCCGTGCAAGAGCTTGGCCTCCGCGGCGGTGATCGAACTCACCGTCGTGAACACGTCCGCCTCGCGCGCACACGTCCCCTCCATCGAGTGCTTGGCGACGACGCCGTGCTTGCGCGCCAGCTCGTCGACCTTCTCGCCGCCGAGCCCCGACTGCGGCGAGTGGCCGAGCGAGGACAACGCCCGACCCAGCATGGTCGCGTGCGTCGTGAAGATCGTCCCCATCGCCGGGATGCGGTTGCGCAGGTGCAGCAGCGCGGCACCCGTCATCCACTCGTGGCAGTGCACGACCGAGCGCTTGTGCGTCGGCGCGACGTAGCGCTCCCACCACTCCTCGATGACGCGCCCGGCCGCGATCCCGAACATCACCGGCTCGGCGTAGTCCCAGGTGCCGGCGATCGAGTCGACCTTGTAGTCCTCCCACAGCCGCCCGAGCAGCAGGTCCTTGTCCGCGTACAGCTTGCTGAACTCCACAAGGATGCAGAGCGGGCTGCCGGGGATGCGCCACCGCCCCACCCGCACCGGGGTGCCGGCGCGGCGGCAGGCATCGGCGAAGTCGGCGTAGGAGGAGTCGTCGTCGAACGGCAGCGAGCGGTCCGTGTCCGACAGCAGCCACGGGCCTACGGTGACGTAGTCGTCACCGAGCCTCTCGACCGTTGTCTTCGCCTTGCTCGAGATGACGGTGTAGATCCCGCCGACCTTGTTGCAGACCTCCCAACTGATCTCGAACAGGCAAAACCGATCCGTCACGTTTCCCACGCTTCCTTGGCTTCTTCGTCGAGGGGTTCGTCGCCAGCGCCGTCACCAGCCGCGCCTCGAGGTCGTCCAACGCGTAGACGAAGTTGAGGTAGGCGTCGTGCGGGCTGTCGTAGGGGCTGAAGTATTCGTGTACATCGCCATCGGACGCGAACTTCGTGCACATGTAGTACACGTGGTCCGAAGTGGAGAGTTTGCGCCAGTCGGCCAGCAGGGCCACATGGCCGGCGGCCGCGGCCTGCTGCACCTGCGCGCCAACCCGGTAGAGCCGGCGGTGCGCCTCGCGCTGCATCGGGTTGCCGAGCCAGGCCGAGAGGTCGCGTTCCTGATCCGCCCATGAGAAGGGGCGCGGGATCGGGAGTTCGGTGACCACCGCGGCGCGCTCCGCGACCTCGGCTGGCGTCGCGAACTCGAAGCGCTTGTCCGCGAGCACGTGCCCGGGCAGGTGGCGCATGAACTCCATGATCCCGGTCTCCGCCCACTGGTGCTCGCCGAAGGTCTCGTAGTCCATGTACAGACCCACGAACGGCGCCGTGTCGCCCATGGCGTGCAGCCACTTCGCGTAGTTGTCGGCGTAGAGCGGGTAGCCCGGCCACTGCTTGTTGCTGAACCGGAAGCCGATGTCGTCGGCGAGCGGGTAGTGGCGCAGCATCAGCTTGAGCCGGCTGCACCCCCGGGGCCGGTAGTAGGCACACGGGCTCCTGCCCTCGAGCAGCCGGTCGGCGCCCTCGCCCAGCAGCACGTCGAAGCCGAGGTCCTCGATGGTCTTCGCCACCGCCTCCGTGATCACGAGTTCCGTGTTGCGGAAGGTCCTGGGCTCTGTCCCGAACAGGTCGGCGATCCGCGCCCGGTGCGACTCGACCTGCGCCCGGAACTCGGCGGGGTCGCCGTCGAACGCCAGCGAGTGGTGCGAGGTCTCGCCGAGGAACTCGACGCAGCCGGTGTCCGCCAGCTCGACGAAACTCTTCAGCGCCGCGGGCGCCCACTTCTTCATCTGGTCGAGCGCCGTCCCGCTGATCGAGAACGCGCAGCGGAAGGCGCCGTCGGTCGCCTCGATGAGGTCGGCGAGCACCTTGTTCATGGGCACGTAGCAACGCTCCGCCACCCGGCGCACCACGAACGAGTTGAGGCCGTCGTCGAAGCAGGTCCTGCGTTGGCCCACGTCGGCGGCACGGAAGTGCCGGACCCGGAAGGGCTGGTGCACCTGGAAGTAGAAGACGACGGCGGTCACGTTCGCAGAGTCTAGCTGCGCTTGCTCTCCGCTTGCTCGAGCAACGCCATCGAGCGCAGCCATTCGGCAGTGTTCCACGCCTGCGCAATCGTGCCGCCCGGGCGCTGCGGCGCGTCACCGTCGAAGACCTCCGACACGTGGCCCAGCCCGCTGCCATCGAGCTCAGGCGCGAGCGCATCGAGGAGCGCACGCAACTCCGCACACACTTTCTTGGTCGGCGCCTCCGCGCGCAGGCGCGCCTCCACGTAGAAGCCGAGCAGCCACGGCCACGCGGTGCCCTGGTGGTAGGCCGAGTCGCGCTGCACCGGCCCGCCCTCGTAGCGGCCGCGATAGGCGGGGTCGCTCGGCGCCAGCGTGCGCAGCCCGCGCGGCGTGAGCAGGTGCTCCGTGGCGCACGCCACCACCGCCTTGCGCTGCGCGGCGGTGAGCAACGCGGTCGGCAGCGCCGCGGCCAGCACCATGTTGGGGCGGATGCTGCGGTCGGGACCGGCGTCGGTGACGCGGTCTGCGAGGCGCTTGTCCTTCGCCAGCCAGAAGTGCGCGACGAAGGCCTTCTTGTGCTGGCGAGCGCGGTCGGCGAAGGCCTTGGCGCGCACTCTGTCCTTGTTGTCCTTGCGCTTGGCAAGCAGCTCCGCGGTGCCCGCGAGCAGGAGTTGCCAGAGTGCGTTCAGCTCCACCGCGCAGCCGTCGCGCGGCGTGACCGGACCCGCCGGGGTCTGCGCATCCATCCAGGTCGGGTTGAGGTGCGGGCCGCCGGCGCGCAGCAGGCCGTCCGCCGTGATCGCGATGCCCAGGCGCCCGATGCCCTTGGCGTAGCCGTCGGCGATCGCGACCAGCGCGGGCAGGTACTCGTCGGCGACGCGCGCCTTGTCGCCGCCCGCCTCCGCATAGAGGAAGACTGCGCGCGAGAACCACAGCGCCGCGTCGACCGACCCGTAGTTGCTCTGCTCCGGCGTCGGCCCGTACACGTTGGGCAACAGACCGTCGCGGAGGAACGGCAACGCCCCCGACAGCACGGCCGCGCACGCGTCGAGCTGACCGCGCGCGAGCGTGAGCCCGGGCAGCGCGACGAACGTGTCGCGCCCCCACTCGCCGAACCACGGGTAGCCCGCGCACACCGTGCGCCGGCCGTCGCCGGCGGTGAAGAGGAAATCGTCGGCGGCCAACGCCATGCGCGCGTGCGGCGTCGCGTCGGTCGGCAGGACCTTCTGCCGCGCCGCGCTCTCGCGGTTCCACGCCGTCCGAGGGTCCACCACCGGCTCGCCGACCGACACCGCGACCACCACCGCCGCCCCCTTGCGCAGCGGGATCCGCAGCGCGCACGGGCTCCACTGGTCTTCCTCCGCCGCAAAGCCGCGCGCCGCGTCGGTCTGGTACTGCTGCCGGCGATACCACACCGGCGCGCGCTCGACCTCCGTCGCCCCCGCGCTCCAGGTGATCGCCACCGCCGGCAGCGCGGCGTACGGCTGGCAGGTGATCCCGTCGGTCAGCCTGCCGAGCGTCGGATCGAGATCGGGGTTCTCGAAGGTGAGCGCGTCGGCCTCGCGGCAGGCGAGCAGCGGCCGCAGGCGCAGCTCGACGCCGGCCGTGCCGCCACCTTCGAGCGAGTAGCGCACGAGCACCGCGGGTCGGCCCTTCACCATCAGGATCTCGCGGCGGATGGTCAGCCCGTCGACCTCGTACGTGAACACGGGGTACGGCGCCTGCTGAAACCCGGTCTGCAGCTCGTGCCCGGGCGAGCGCGC
Source organism: uncultured candidatus Brocadiaceae bacterium (assembly GCA_964418595.1). Taxonomy (GTDB): domain Bacteria; phylum Planctomycetota; class UBA1135; order UBA1135; family UBA2386; genus CAYQMF01. Next base: position 1,799 of record CAYQMF010000180.1, on the reverse strand, counting down.
GCCGCCCGGCCAGCGCGCGCAGGCGATGCCACGCGCGCCGTGCGCGGTCACGATCGTCTCGTCGAACCGACCGAGGAACACATGCCGCTTGCCGCTGCCGGCCACCGGCGCGACCAGCCAGCCGTGGTAGCGTCGCGTGGGACAGGCGACGACGGTGCCCATCGCGTAGCCGCCGCAGCCGTCGGTCTCCAGCCACTCACGGCTCGTGCCGACCTCCAGGTCGCGGAGGTCGGCGGCGGTCAACTTCGGCATCGGACTCGATTCGCGGCGGGTCTTGGTGGGCATCGGGCAAAGGGGCGAAGCCTACGCTCGCCGTCTTGCGCCGCAACATGAACGACGTGAAGCGCGTGCGTCCGCCGGCTATCGTCGGGTCGCGCCCGGCCCGCACTCCACACCCATGCTCAACCGCGACCTGCAGCACACGCTCACGTTCATCCTCGCCGGCGGTCAGGGCGAACGCCTGCAGCCGCTCACCAAGATCCGCGCCAAGCCCGCCGTGCCCTTCGGCGGCTGCTACCGGATCATCGACTTCACGCTGAGCAACTGCATCCACTCCGGCCTGCGCAAGATCTGCGTGCTCACGCAGTACCACGCGCGCTCGCTCGAGGAGCACCTGCGCTTCGGCTGGAACTTCCTGCCGCGCCGGCTCGAGCAGTTCATCGTCGCCCGCCCGCCGCACCATCAGCCCACGCAGCGCTGGTACAAGGGCACCGCCGACGCGATCTACCAGAACATCCAGGACATCGAGTCGGCGCGGCCGGAGCACGTGCTGATCCTGTCGGGCGACCACATCTACAAGATGAACTACGGCCACATGCTGCTGGAGCACATGGTCAACGACGCGTCGGTGACCATCGGCACCGTGCCGGTGCCGGTGAGCGAGAGCCGGCGTTTCGGCGTGCTCGAGGCCGACGAGCGCGGCCGCGTGTCGTCGTTCGTCGAGAAGGCCGCAAACGCCCCGCAGATGCCCGACCGCCCCGGCTACTGCCTCGGCTCGATGGGGATCTACGTGTTCAAGGCCCAGGAGCTGGTGCGCCGGCTGCGCGCCAACGCCGAGCTGGGCGACAAGACCAGCCACGACTTCGGCAAGGACATCCTGCCGCGGATGATCGACGAGACGCACGTGCAGGCGCACCGCTTCGTCGACACCAACGGCAACGACGACCCGTACTGGCGCGACGTCGGCACGATCGAGGCGCTCTTCGACGCCAACATGGGCCTGTGCGGCGAGACGCCGGAGATCAACCTCTACGACCGCGAGTGGCCGATCTACACGCTGTGGCACAACGACCCGCCCGCGCGCATCGTGTCCGGCACCGGCGGCAAGGCCGCCAAGGTCGTCGACTCGCTGTTGTGTCCCGGCACGATCGTGGCCGGCGCGCGCCTCAACCGCTCGATCCTCAGCAACATCGTCCAGGTCGGCGAAGGCTCCGAACTCGAGGAGTCGCTCGTGTTCCGCGGCGCCCGCATCGGCCGCAACGTGAGGCTCAAGCGGACCATCGTCGACAAATGGGCCAGGATCCCGGATGGGATGGTGATCGGGCACGACCCTGCCGAGGACCGCAAGCGGTTCGCGGTGTCGGAGTCGGGCATCGTCGTGGTGCCGCGCGACTACGGGACGTAGCGGGCGGCGCTCCGTGCTCAGCGCCCCACCAGCACCGTCACCGCGTCGGACAGTACGACCCCCGCTGCGTTCGCACCGGGGTCGACCAGCGCCGCCTGCTGGTGGAAGACCACCCCGGCGAGCGCCGGGTCCTTCGCGATCGGCAGACTCGCGGCGCCTGCGGTGATCGGCAGCA
>CAYQMF010000179.1:0-9143 GCA_964418595.1 uncultured candidatus Brocadiaceae bacterium | reverse complement strand
CGAGCTGTCGAAGGGCTACCGGCAGCGCGTGGGGCTGGCGCAGGCGATGGTGCACGAGCCGGACGTGCTCATCCTCGACGAGCCGACCTCCGGCCTCGACCCCAACCAGATCGTCGAGGTCCGCCGCCTGATCCGGCGGCTGGCGGAGGAGCACACCGTGATCCTGTCCACGCACTACCTCCAGGAGGTCGAGGCAGTGGCGAGCCGGATGATCATCATCGACCGCGGCCGGATCGTCGCGAACGACACCGGGCCGAACCTCATCAAGACGCTCGCCTCGCCGGCGATCCGCGCGCGCGTCAACGCGCCGCTCGACGCCCTGCAGGCGCAGCTCTCTGAGCTGATGCCCGGGCGCGAGGTCGAGGTGCTGGGCACCGACGATGGCTACCACCTGCTGCGCGTGCGGGTGACCACCGATCCCACCGACTCCACGGTGCCCGAAGCCCTGGCGGAGCTGGTCGCCAAGAACGGCTGGGCGCTCGCGGAGCTGACCCGCGAGCCGGTGACGCTCGAGGACGTGTTCCACCATCTCACGATGCCGGGCGCGGCCGGAGGTGGCGCGTGAGCTCGACCCTGATCGTGATGCGGCGCGAGCTGCGCGGCTACTTCGCGTCGCCGATCGCGTACGTGTTCGGCGCGTTGTTCCTGGTGGTGCAGCTCTGGCTGGCCGTGACGTCGTCGCTCAAGCACGGCGGGCAGGCGAGCCTGCAGGTGTTCTTCTCGCTGCTGCTGCCCACGTTCATGGTGTTCGTGCCGGCGCTGACCATGCGGCTGTGGGCGGAGGAGCGCAAGCTGGGCACGCTCGAGCTGCTGATGACCTTCCCGGTGCGCGTGCGCGAACTGATCGCCGGGAAGTTCCTGTCGGTGATCGTGTACCTGGCGCTCGTCCTGGCGCTGACGCTGGCGCTGCCGGCGACGCTGGCCGTGTACGCCAACCTCGACTGGGGCCCCGTGCTGTGCGCGTACGCGGCGAGCCTGCTGCTGGCCGGCGCGTTCGCGTCGGTGGGCATGTTCTTCAGCAGCATCACGCGCGACCAGATCATCGCGCTGCTGCTCACGCTGGTGACGCTGCTGCTGTTGCTGGTCCTCGGCGTGCCGCAGGTCACCGAGTTCCTCGCCGCCGCCCTGCCGCGCTGGCTGGTCGAGGCGCTCGCCGCGGTCAGCCCGATCCCGTACTTCGGCAGCATCGCGCGCGGCGTGGTCGACACCGGCGACCTCGTCTACTACGTGTGCTTCACCGGCTTCTTCCTCTACCTCAACGGGCTGGTCCTGCAGGGCCGGCGGCTGCGGGGCTGATGCGATGACGACATCCCACATCCACGCACGCGCCGGTGGCTACGCCCTCACGGTGGCGCTGCGCCTCGTGCTCCTGCTGGCGGTCGTCGGCCAGATCGTGTTCCTCGCCAACCGGCACAAGGTCCGCGTCGACCTCACCGCCGACAGCGTGTACACGCTCACCGACTCCACGCAGCAGGTGCTGGCGAACCTCGAGGACCAGCTCCTCGTCGAGTGCTACTTCACGCGCGACGACAAGCTGCCGGCGAGTCTGCAGGACCAGCGCCGCGAGATGCGCAGCGTGCTCGACGAGTACGTGCGGCGCGGCAACGGCCGCGTCGCGGTGCAGTACTTCGATCCGCAGTCCGACACCCTGCTCAAGCAGAAGGCCGAGCGCCTGCAGATCCAGCCGCAGCGGGTCGAGAGCGTCGAGACCAGCGAGCTGAAGCTGCAGGAGATCTGGCAGGGCGTGCGCCTGCGCTACGGGGCGAGCAAGCAGGAGGTGTTGCCGGTGCTGCCCTTCGCGCCGAGCACGTTCCAGTACGAGGCCACGATCACCCCGCGCATCAAGGACCTGATCATCAAGGACAAGCCGAAGGTCAAGGTCCTGGCGCCGGCCGCGCAGAGCCGGCAGGGCCCGCCGAAGTCCTACAACCTGTTCCGCGAGTGGGTGAAGACCCGCTTCGACGTCAGCGACCTCGACCTCACGGAGGGCAAGCTCGTCCCGGACGACACCCGCATCGTCCTCCTCTTCCGTCCCAAGGAACTGAGCGACCGCAACAAGTACGCGCTCGACCAGTTCCTCATGCGCGGCGGCAAGCTCGTCGTGTTCGCCGACACCGACGACGTGGAGATCGGCGACGCCGACAACCGTGCGTACTGGGCGCAGCCGGTGGAGGCCGACGCCAAGGACGCCAAGCTGAAGTTCCGCGAGCAGCTCGCGAGCTACGGCGCCACGGTCGAAGACCGCCTCGTCGCGGACCTCGCCACCGGCGTGCACGAGTTCTTCGCGCGCGTGCAGCAGACCATGCAGGGCAACTTCCCGCAGCAGGTCGTGTACCCCTACTTCTTCCACGCCGCGGCGGCGGACTGGGGGAGCGATGCGGCGGTGAACCAGCTCGCCATGAACCGCCAGACCGGCAAGGTCGATGCCGAGCGCGCCGCGCAGTACAAGGCGGCGTTCAAGCTCGGAATGGCGAAGGAGCACCCGCTCACGCTCAAGCAGCCGATGAGCCCCGGCTTCTTCTGGCCGTGCCCCGTGGCCCTCGCCGACACGCTGCCGAACGGCGTCAGCGGCGAGGTGCTGTGGCGCACGAGCCCCGCGACGCTCGTCGAGCGCGCGCCGCGCGAGATGAACCCGTTCGGGCGCATGCCCGACAATCCGCGCGAGCTGATGATGGCGCTGCAGAAGTTCAACCAGGACATCACCAGCCGCGCCGCCAGCGAGCCGCGCCGCCAGCTCGGCATGCTGGTCGCGCTGCAGGGCACGTTCCCGTCGTTCTTCGCGGGCAAGTCGATCCCGCCGCGCAAGCCGCCGCAGGCCGCGGTCGACACCAGCGACCCGCTCACGGAGCCCGTGGGCAAGGAGGGCGAGAAGCCGAAGGAAGGCACGAAGCCCGACGACACGATCGGACCCAAGCCCCCGGTGGGCGTGGCTCCGGAGGAGGACAAGGATCGCGATCCGGCTCCCCTCGAAGTCGCGCCGGCCACGGCGCAGCTCGTGGTGCTCGGCGACAGCGACTTCCTGCGCGACGACTTCGTCAACGGCGGCTACGGCCAGGTCGGCCGCGCGATGACCATGGGGCCGGTGAGCGTGACGCAGCAGGACTACCGCACGCCGCTGTTCCTCGTGGCGCTGCTCGACTGGCTGGTGCAGGACACCGACCTCGTCGCCCTGCGCAGCAAGGTCGGCGCGGATCGTTCGATCAAGCTGGCGGAGCAGGACACGTTGGCGGCAGAGTCGCTCGAGGCGTTCACGCAGCGCGTGCACAAGAAGACGAGCCGGCTGCAGTGGGCCAACATCCTCGGCCCTGCCGGCCTCCTGCTCCTGGTGTGGGTCGTCGTCGCGCTGCAGCGGCGCGCCCGCAAGGTGGCGTTCCTCCGTTCGGTGGGGAGCTGAGCATGAAGACCAACCTCATCCTGCTGGTGCTGGCACTCCTGCTGGCGATCCCGGTGACGCTCACCGTGCGCGCGGAGCGCGCCAACTTCACGGAGATCGAGGACATCCCGCTGCTCTTCGACGGCTTCAGCAAGGGCGCGGTCGCGTTCCTGCGCGTCTCGCAGGGCTGGAACGATCCCGTCGATCCCAACAACCCGCCGGCCGAGGCGCAGAAGCCGGTGCCGAACGTGCTGGTGCGCCGCGAGCCGGGCGACAAGTGGTCGCTCGCCGACGGCGATCTCGCCGGCCTGCGCGTGCGCAACGAGATGGTCGACCTCGTGCTCGACAACGTCGGGCGCGTGCGCCGCGACGAGCGCTCCGTGCTGCGCGCGCAGGCTTCGCCGGAGGACCTCGCGCAGTTCGGCCTCGACAAGGCGCAGGGCTTCGTCATCGCGGCCTACGACGTCAACCAGAAGCTCCTCGCGGAGCTGGTGGTCGGCAAGGACGTGAGCGGCGGCCAGTGGGGCAAGGACGTCGTCGCCGGCCGCTTCGTGCGCGCCAAGGACAAGCAGAGCGTGCTCATCTACGAGGTCGAATCGTGGCGGCTCGGCGTGGAGCGCAACGAGTGGATCGACAAGGCGGTCTATCGCGTCGACCCGACCAAGCTCGTCGGCTTTTCGTTCCACAACCCCAAGGGCAGCTTCGAGGTGACGAAGGAGCGCGCCGACATCGTCGAGTGGAAGCGCAAGAGCGGGCCCGACGGCACGGCTGCCGTGCGCCAGGGGGAGATGACGACCCTGATCCAGAAGGTCACCTACGTCGACGCGATGGACGTGCTCGCCCCTCTGCAACCCGCCGCGCTCAAGGCCAAGGGCCTCGAACTCGCGCAGATCGGGCTCGAGCCGCCGGAGCACGCCGTGACCCTGACGCTCGAAGGCGGCGAGACCGTCGACCTCAAGGTCGGCCGCAAGCTCGAGGGCAAGAACGAGCTGTACGCGCTCAGCAGCCGCCTACCCTTCCTGTTCACGGTGGGGGACTGGGCCGTCGCGCCCATCGACTCCGCCGACCCCAAGAGCCTGTTCGACACCGACGGCAAGTAGCCGGGCGCTGCAGGGAGCGGGCGTCACGGGGAGCGGGCGGCTAGACTCGCCGCCGCTCTCTCAAAGGAGGTTGCATGCGGCGACTGCTGTGCTCGGGCCTGTCCGTCGGATCGGCCCTGACGTTGGCGTTCTCCCTGGCGTCGGATGCGCGGCTCGACCCGCGCCGGCCCGACGAGAAGATCCTGCACGCGCGCCTGGCGGAGCTGCGCGCGCTGGCGGCGGCGACACCTTGGCCCGCGACCAGCGCGACGGCGATCGGGGCGCGCCTGCAGCACGACCCGGCGGCGTGCGCGGCGTTCGTGCGCACGCGCCTGCGCCACGAACCCTACGCCGGCATCCTGCGCGGCAGCGATGGCGTGCTGGCCGCTGGCGGTGGCAACAGCGCCGAGCTGTGCCGGCTGCTCCGCGATCTCATCGCGCACGACGGTGCGCCGCGGATGCGGTTCGCCTGGGGGACGCTGGGCGACGCTGCCGCCGCCGATCTGGTGCGGCGCGCGTCTGCGGCTCCACCGGCGCAGGCCGCGTGGTTGCCGTCGGGGCCCGTGCCGGCGGGGACCCAGCCCACGGCCGCAGGGGGAGAGGTGTTTGCGACACGCGTCGAGGTCACCCGCCAGGAGCTGCACGACGTCCGCGCCGACCTCGCCCAGCTCGGGGGACACGCGGGCAGCAACGACGTCGACGCACGCGAGGCCGCGAGCGCGGCGCGCGTGCACGCGTGGCTGCAGGTGGAACACGGCGACGGGTGGAGGAGCATCGACCCGGTGGCGTTCCTGCCCGTGCCGGAGGCGGTGAGCGTCGGCGCCGAGATCGACGTCCCGGCGCACGTCGTGCACCTGCGGATCGACGTGGAGCGGAACAGCGGCGGGGCGTTGCGGCGTGAGCCCGTGTTCGAGAAGGAGTGGCCGACGGCGACGCTGTTCGGCAAGGCCATCGACATCGTGATCGCGCCGGAGCAACTCGCGCTGGATGCCACGCTCGGCGATCGACGGGCGGAAGCGATCACGCGGCAAGCGAGTGGGTTCACGTCGTTCGGCTGCCTCGTGGGCCTGACCGGGGAGGCGCTCGCCCCCGGGCGGGCCTTCGATCTGGAGGGCAGGCGCAAGGCGGCCGCGGCGCAACCGTTGGCGGTGGACCCGTTCCGGCGCCTCGGCCGTGGCACGCCGACGCCGGAGGCGAGCGAGCTGACCGGGGTCTTTGCGACGTTCACGATGCGCGAGCCCGGGCGCGAGCCGCACGCCGTGGAGCGCGCGCTGCTCGATCGCGTAGGTCCGGCCGTTCGCCGTCAGGGCAAGGCCGCGGTGGCGGAGGCGTGGAAGGATCCGCGGCGCGTGGCAATCGCCCTCCTGCAGCGGCACCGCGCCTTCGTGCCGACGGGGTTCGTCGGCGCGACGCAGCTCACCCGGGAGGCGCTCAGCGGCATCGTCGATCGCCGTGCTCTCGAAGACGCAGTGGCGTTGAAGCGGGGCGAGTACCGCGGTGCGCTCGCGGATGCGTTCGTCGGCCTGCCCGACCTGCCCATCGAACTCTGCCAGGTCAGCGACACAGCGCTGGCGTGGACGGCGGCGAGCTGCGCGGGCAAGGCGGTCTGCTTCCTGGCGCGGCCGAACCTGAGCCTGCTCAGCGAGTTCGTCGAGCTGATCGAAGGTGACCGTCTCGTCGAGCGCACGGTGCTGGATCTCGCGCGCCACGAGGTCGCGGTGCTGGGCGAGCCCGCGGCGGCCAACGCCGCGCGCGTGTTCCACGGCCTCGCCGGCAGCGAACTCGAGGGTCGCGCGCTGCGCGGTACGACCTTCTTCTCGGCGGCGATCCTGCGCGCGGCGTTTGCCGAGGGCATCGACCTGCGGCTGTTGCAGGGGCCCGACGAGGTCGATGCGCTCACGCTCGACCCCGACGTGCGCGCGCGGATGGCGAGCGAGGTCGCCGGCGGCGCGCGGGTGCTGGCCCCGGTGCGCGCCGTGGTGATCGACGGCCACTCCCGCTACGCGTGGTGGCGGCTCCCGCCTGGTGGGACCGTCGTCGCCGTCGGCCTCGACGGCCGCGGCCAGGGCACCTCGGAGGGGCTCTTCGTGCTGAAGGAGATCTCCGTGCCCATGGTCAAGCGCTGCATGAAGTTCGTGCAGTGCTTCAACGCGGCCGTGGCCGGGGGCGGCACCATGCGGGAAGCGGGTGGCGCGTGCCTGGCGCAGACCATCCAGGACATCGTCAAGGACAGCCTCGACCGCGCCATCGACCATTTCGTGAAGGATCCGCTCGGCAGCCAGGTCGACGCGGCGCGCGCGCAGATGCTGGGCGAGGAGTACGAGGCGCTCTACCAGAAGGCGAAGGCGGCCTGGGGCCTCTACCAGCAGGCGCAGGCGGCGCTCGACGACCCGCTGGGTCAGATCCCGGGCATCGGCGAAGTGTCCGATGCCGCGCGCGCGGCGATGGGCGGCGGTGCCGAGATCGGGTCGGCGCTCGGGGGCAGGCTCTACCTCCTGCTCGCGATGGGGAGCGACATCGCTGCCTACGCGCGTAAGCTCTGACGCCGCTCATGCAAGGCGACGCGCTCATCCTCCGCTACGTGCGCCGCGCGCGCGTGCGCGCCGCCCTGGGCAGCGGGATCCCGACCGCGTTCGCGCTCGCGGTCGTCGCGGTCGCCGCCTACCTCGTGGCGTTGCTGGTCGTGCCCGGCGTGCGCGGCACGCTGGCGGTGGGGCTCGGCGTCACGGTCACGGTCGGCGCGCTGTGGGCGATGTGGCGGGAGCGGGTGCGCATCGTCGATCTCGACGCGCGCGCGGGGTGCGCGGAGGGACTCACGACGTGGTGGCTGCAGCGCCGGCAACGCGATGGCAGCGCGATGCGCGCGTGGCTCGCGCGCGAGGTGGCGGCGCGCCTGCAGCGCCTGCCCGTGGCGCGCGCGGTTGGACCTTCGGTGCGGCGCGCGCTGCGCCGGCTCGCGTACCTTCTGCCGCTGCTCCTGGCGCTGCTGCTCCTGCGCATCGTGTGGCCGTTCGGCCTGCGCACCGGTGACCGGATGGGCGTCGAGGCGCCGGCGCCGCAGCAAGGGGAGGGCGATCCGGCAAGCGCCGGGGGCACTGGCGACGCGCGCGACCGGGAGCAGAAGCCCGACCGCGACGCGGGATCGCCGCGCGACCCGCCGCAGCAAGACCCGCCCGCCGGGGCACCGCCGCCGCGCGACGAGAGTGCGAACGGCGACGGCGCCGCCATCCCCAGCCGCCCCTTGCACCTCCCGGTGCGCGAGGAGTTCGTGGTGCCCAACTTCCTGGGCGAGGGGCCGACGACCACTGGCCAAGGCCGCGAAGTGATCGAAGAGGTGGCGCCGAGCAGCACCGGCAGCGCGGCCGGCGCCGGCGGCCCACCCTCGCCCGAGCCGCCGGAGGTCACCTTCCAACGTGCGCTGGAGCGCGCGCTGCGCGCGCGACACGTGCCGCCGGCCGAGCGGCCCATGGTCGAACGCTATTTCCGCGCGCTCGCCGCGGGTGGCAAGTGAAGGGCGGCCGATGAACACCGACGTCGCGGGAAGCGCGTTCTCGCCGGCGTTCCGCCGCCTGCTGCTCGAGGTGGTGCGGCACGCGCCGCGCAACTTCGGCGCAAGCGACGTCGCCGCGCGCGCGCGCCGGCGGTTCTCGGCGCGCAGCGGCACGTTCGCCGGCCACCGTCGCTACGGCGAGGGCGACGACATGCGCGACGTCGACTGGAACGCGTACGCGCGCACTGGCCAGCTCTTCGCCAAGGTCGTCGAGGACGAGGATCGCCGCACGCTCACGCTCCTCGTCGACCACTCGCGGAGCATGGACGCCGGCGATCCGCCGCGTCGCATCGCCGCGCTGCGCTTCGCCGCCGTGCAGGGCGCGCTGGCGCTCGCGCGCCTCGATGCGCTGCACCTCGTGGCGGGCAACGGCAAGGTCACCACCCTGCGCGGCGCGCCGGCGCTCGAGGAGATGCTCGCGGCGCTGGCGCAGGCACCGCGGTCGTTCGCGCCGCTGCGCATGGTGGAGACACCGCTCTTCGAAGGCTGGCGCGGCCGCTTCGTGTGGGTGTCGGACTTCGCGCGGCCCGACGAGATCGCCCCCGCGCTCGCGCTCTTGCGCCGGCACGGCCGGCAGTGTCTGGGCCTGCTGCCCGCCGTGCCGGAAGACGACGGCGCGCACCTCGCCGATGGGCTCGTGGCGCTGCGCGATCCGGAGACCGGAGCGCGCGAAGTGCTGCGCCTCGACGCCGGCCTGCGCGCGGAACTGGTGGTGGAACTGCAGCGCCTGCGCCGCGCGCAGGACGCGGTGTTCGTGGCGGCGGGCTACCGCTTGCACCGCGTGCCGGCGCCGCGGCCCGACGACGTCGCGCTGCGCTCGTACCGCGCGGTGTGGACCCTGGGCTCGGAGCGAGGCGCGTGGGCCTCGAGGTGACCGAAGGGGCACGCCTGTGGGCGCTGCTCGCGCTGCCACTGTTCGTGCTGCTGGCGTTGCCGCCGCGACCGGGGCGCGAAGTGCTCACCGCGCATCTGCCGCAGTGGCTGCTGGCGCGCGTGCGGCAGCGGCAGCGGCCGGTGCGCTGGCGCTGGCTGCGCCTGCTGCTGGCGATGCTGGCTTGTGCGGCGACGCTGCTCGCGTGGAGCGGGCTGCGCGTGGCCGCGCGGCCCGGGCCGACCCGCCTCGTGGTCCTGGTGGACGCGT
>CAYQMF010000178.1:0-9165 GCA_964418595.1 uncultured candidatus Brocadiaceae bacterium | reverse complement strand
GCGGCGGCGGTCGGCGGTGTGGTAGAGGACCTCGGTGGCGGCGACGACCGGGACGCCACAGCGTTCGGCCTCGCGGCGGACCCAGGCCTCGCGGGCGAGGTCGTCGGCGCGCAGGTGGCGGGCGACGAGGGCGTAGGTCCGGTCGCCGAACGCCTCGCGCAGGTGGGGGAGGAGGGTCGCGTCGGCCGGGTGCATCGCCGTGTGCGCGCCCCACAGCGCGAGCAGGCCGGCGTGGTGCTCCGCGACCTCGCTGCGCGTCACCGCGCTCGTGCCCTTCGCACACCGCAGCCGCCCCTTGGTCAGGAGCTGGCAGAGGTTGCCGTAGCCGGCGCGATCCTGCGCGAGCAGCAGCAGCTTCGCTCCCTCCTCCAGCGTCACCTCCGCGCCGACGATCAGCTTCACGCCCAGCTCTTCGGCCCGCACGTGCGCGCGCGGCACGCCGTGCACGCCGTCGCGGTCGGTGAGCGCCAGCGCGGTGAGCCCGAGTTCGTGCGCGCGCTCGATCAGCTCCTCGGGATGGCTCGCCCCCTCCAGGAAGGAGAAGTTGCTCTTGGTCCAGAGGGGGACGTGGGGATCCATGGCCGGCGGGAACGGGCCAGGAAAGCAGACGGCTGTCCTGGTGGCAAGGGCGGCGGGTCTCCGGCGACTACCGTCACCAGCCGCGCGTCGCGTGCCACCGGATGGCATGGCCACGCTCGCCCGGGGCATCGCCCGCGGCGCCCGCGGCGCCCGCGCGATCTTCGTGCGCGCGGTGTCCGGGTTCTATGCTCGGGATGCGCGCCGCCGCGGTGTGGATAGGACCAGGGCCGCGGCAGTGGTCTTCGACCAGGCGCTTCGGCTCAATCTCCACTACCAGGGTCTCTGGGTAGACGGATCCTTCGCCTGCGGCTCGGCGGTGCGGACTTCCATGCGGTCTCCGCGGTCGACGACGCCGACGTCGAAGGTCTCGTCCGGGCCATCCGCAGCCGTGTGCTCCGATTCCTGCGTCGCACGGGCAAGCTCACCGAGGAACACACCGTCGAGCAGGACGACCTCGAGGCGTCGGCCCACCACCTGCTCGGCGCCGCCGCCGTGCAGGGTCGCATCGCGTTCGGGCGACACGCTGGTGCACCCGCCCGGCGCGTCGGTAAGGATTCAAAGACCTGGCGCGAGTTTCACCGCGAGCCGCTGTGCGCCGCCATCGACGGCTTCTCGCTCCATGCTGCCGTCCGCGTCCCCGCCAGCGCGACCGAGCGCCTGGAGAAGCTCTGCCGCTACGCAGCCCGCCCTCCCATCGTGCACGAGCGGCTGTCGCTCACTCCCGACGGCAAGGTGCTCTACAAGTTCAAGCGCGCCTTCCGCGACGGTTCCTAGCACGTACTGCTCCACATCGCTGTGTTCCTCTGCGAGTGCGGCGGCCAGCGCCGTCTCCTCGCCGCCATCCTCGATCCCGATTCCATCCGGCGGGTCCTCCTGCACCTCGCTCTGCCGGCGGATCCGCCCGCTGTCGCTCCGGCCAGGCCGCCGCCGCCCGCTGCGCTGCTCTGCATGTGAGCCGACCTCCGACGGCGCCGCATCGACCGCTTCGCGAGCAGCACGCCAGAACTCCGTACCACGTCGACCGGTCCGGCAACTTCGCCACGTCTCCGCACTCATCCTCGGTTCACGAAACACTCGCAGCGCGCGACCGACCCCATGCGACCCATGCCGGGCCAACACGACACACAGCTTGTCTCACCTATGGCTCCGTGGGGGCGCAATCGCCGCCGCGCCGCCGCGAGAACATGGTCGCGGCGAGGCCGAGTTGAAGCGCTGGATGGACGACCCCAAGTGGACCCCGTCGGAGCAGCCCCTGTCCGAGGCCGAATTGGCGTTCGCGTCCTCGACGCTGGCGGACCACGACGAGTTCGTGGCGACGCTGAGCGCACAGCGCGCGGGTCAACAGGATCGGGCGTGGGAGAGGTCGGTGGCTCTGGGTCTGTTCACCGAAGACCACGCACAACTGATGGGCGCATACTTCGCGAGGCTGTCGCACGTCGAGCAGATGGCGCAGCTCGACGTGCAGAGGGCTCGCGTCGAGGCGCGTCATCGCGAGGTGACGTCGCTGTGGGGTCCGATGTGGAAGGACTGGACCTACACGAGCTTTGGGGGGCGCGGGGCGGTCCTTCGACGTGTACTGCACGCGCGCTCACGCGCCCGAGGTCTTCGAGACGTCTGCCCGCATCGCGGAGTTGCGAGGGCAGCGCGAGGAGTGGGTTCGCACCTACCTCTGCGATCGCAGGCCGCTTCGGCCAGACTACTTGCCGCGCAAGTAGGACCATGAGCTGAGGACCGATTGAGGGATCCTCGATTCCGGCGGCGCCCCTGTTACCAGCCTTCTGCGGGGACTATGCGTCCTGCCCCTGCTGTAGGTCCAACCCAGAGCCACTCCCATGGCGTCCCTTCTTGCTCGTCGGCGTGCGGCAACGCTTTCTCGTTCCTCCGCAGGGCGGCGCTCTCCCATGCCCCCCGTACCTCGCACGACCTCCGGCCAGTGCGCTGCCGCGCAGCGGGTCCCCGTCTGGTGGCGGAGGATGGACTCGAGTGCGATCGTCGGCCTGGCGTGGCTCGCCGCCCTCTCGGCCGCGCCTCCAGTGGTCGCGCAGGTCACCTGGACCAAGGACCGCAGCGCCCCGCATGGTCGCGATCTGGCGGCGGCGGTGTACGATCCGACCGCGGGGCACACGACCATGTTCGGCGGGTGGAACCGCTTCAGTGGCTCCTACTCCGACGAGACGTGGCAGTGGGACGGTGCGGCCTGGCACCTGCACACCCCGCTCGTGCGGCCGAGCCCGCGCGCAGGTCACATGATGGCGCAGAATCCGTTCCGCTCGGAGGCGGTGCTGTTCGGCGGCCGGGGCGCTGGCGGCGTCAACGCAGAGACGTGGATCTGGGACGGCGCGGCCTGGACGCCGGTCGCCACGACGGTCTCGCCACCCGCGCGCAGCGGAGGCGCGCTGGCCTTCGCAGGTGGCAACACGTTCGTGCTGTTCGGCGGCCTGGACGCAGCGGGGGTCCGCCTTGGCGACACCTGGTGGTTCAGCGGCAGAGACTGGCTGCAGCAGACGCCCACGCAGGCGCCCAGCGCGCGCGACGGCCATCGCATGACGTTCGACGAACGGCGCGGCCGCCCGCTGCTCTACGGCGGCGAGTCAGCCGCGGGGTATCCGAGCGACTTGTGGACCTGGGACCTCGGGTCCTGGCAGCTGGTTTCGGCGGCCGCCGCACCAGGCGACCGACGCAACGCGTCCCTGGCGTTCGATGCGCGGCGCGGCGTCGCGATGCTGTTCGGCGGCCTCCGGATCCGCAATTCCCGCCCCGTGTTGTTGAACGATCTGTGGGAGTGGGATGGCGCGACGTGGTCGCAACGGACCGCGGGCGTCGCGCCCAGCGCCCGGGAGAACGGCGTTTTCGTCTATGACGTCCGCTGGCAGGCGGCGTGGATGTTCGGCGGCGAGCCGCATCTCGCGTCCGACCTGTGGCGTTGGGACGGCGGGAGTTGGATGGAGTGGAGCGCCGGCACGCCGCGGGCGCGCAGCGGCGCTGCTCTCGCGGTGGGTTGGCGGACCGGCAACGCCGTGCTGTTCGGGGGCGGCAGCTCCGCCACGGATCTGCTGGCAGACACCTGGGAGTGGAACGGGCGCTGGCTCCGGAGCAGCGCCGTCGGCCCGTCGGCGCGCCGCGAAGCCGCCATGACCGGCTGCAACGAGTCCGCGGTGCTGTTCGGGGGCTGGGACGGAACCACGGTCTCGGCCGAGACGTGGGTGTACGAACTCGGTCAGTGGCGCCAGGGCAGCGCCGGGCCGCCCGGTCGCCGCCTGCACGCGATGTGCGGGGGCTCCGTGCAGCATGCGGTGATCTTCGGTGGCGTCGACCAGACCGGCGCCTACCTGGACGATGCCTGGATCTACGACTCCTACACGGGCCGTTGGACGAGCCTCGCGTCGACGCTCCGGCCGCCGGCGCGCGCGGAGCACGCGCTCGCAGCCGACTTTGCGCGCGGCCGCGTCGTCCTGTTCGGCGGTCGCAATGCAACCGGCGAGCTGGGCGACACCTGGGAGTACGGTTTCTACGACGGTGGGTGGCGCCAGGTGACGACGTCGCTGGCACCACAAGCGCGCAGCGGTCACGCGATGACCTACGACCTCTACCGCGCCCGCGTCGTGCTGTCGGGTGGCAGCAACCAGAGTCAACTCTTCGGCGACGTGTGGGAGTACGACGGCAACGGCTGGGTGCAGCGCACGACCCCGTCGTCGCCAGGAGCGCGGCGATCGCACGCCCTCGCCTTCGGACGCGGTTCGCAAGTCCTGCTGTTCGGCGGCGAGGCCCTCGCCCCGGCAGAAGGCTACGTCGACACCTGGACCTACGGCACGACGCAGCCCGCATCGGCGGTCGCCTTCGGTGCCGGCTGCGCACGGGTCCCCGCCATGCGCGTCGAAGCCCAGCCGTGGCTCGGCGGCACTTTCGTCGCCGAGATCTTGTCTGCCGACCTCGGCGTCGCGCTCATCGGAGGGTCGCGTACGGCCTGGGGCTCGGTTCCGCTGCCGTTCGACCTCGGAGCGATCGGCTGGCTCGGATGCAGCCTCTACACGAGCATCGACGTCACGATCCCGCTGCGGTACCAGGGCTTCAACCGCCTGGCCGTGCAGGTGCCGCTGCCGCTGCAGCCGCGCCTCGTGGGGCAGACCTTGTACCTGCAGAATGCAGTCCTGAGATACGGCTTGCCGTGGGGAACCACGGAGGCGCTCGCCCTCGTTCTCGGCCTGCGCTGACGCAGGCTCCTGATCTCACACCGTCGCCGGCGCCTTCTTCCTCCCGAACATGCCTCGCACCTTGTTCTTGATCGCGATGCCGGCCTTGCGGCGCACGTCGACCAGGCACGTCTCGAGCTTGCGGGTCTCCTTGCCGCGCAGCGCGTTCCAGCCGATCTGCGCCACGCGCCACGGCCGGCGCGCGAACGACGTGCCGTAGAAGTTGGCGAGGATGCGGTACTTCCAGCGCGTGAGCTGCTTGGCCGAGAGGTGGTCGCAGTAGTTGTTCTTGGGGAGCAGCTTCTCCTCGTTGGCGAAGATGGCGTGAGCAGGAAATCGTCGTTGATGTTGAGCCCGTTGCGCACCGACGCCTTGGCGGCGTCGAGGAGCGACTCCGTCTTCATCCGCCTCCGAGCGCCACCGCTACTCCTGGGCCGAAACTGCTCCGCCGCAGACGTGTGCGCCATCGCCAAACAGTGTCGTGCGCCCGTGCCCGCATCCACGCGGCAACCATCCCGCGCGAAAGCGACCGCCGACTGTTTCTCACCCTCTCAGTCCCTTCCGCTCCAGGCGGAAGTTGCCGTCGGACTGCCCCCCGTAGCGGCGCCTTGCCCAGGGGCTCGAGGCTCGCCCCGGGCGCTGATCGATCAGGGAAGCACCCCGATCAGACCGACGCTCGTCCACCAGTTGTCCGAGAACGGACCGGCGTGGCCGACCAGGTATTGGGCGTAGAAGGTGCCGCGCCGATCCCGGATGGGACGGGCACGATGAGGCGGGTGAAGTACGACGCGTCGCGGGTGACCGGCACGATGATGTCTAGGCTGGTCAGCAGCGGGCAGCGCGTCGGCAGGATGGGCACGTTCCAGCGCTGGGTGCCGATCACGTAGAAGTGCACGGCGGGCGGTGCGGTGACGATCCGATCCTCGCCGTAGAAGCGGAACTCGTTGCCAGTCGCGGTCGAGACCTTGTAGCCCTGGAAACGAGGTGGGCCCCAGGTCCCGGACGCGCCGCAGGCCGATCCGTACGACGCCAGCCGGGCGCCCTCGCCGAAGTGGACCGTCACGACCGCGCTGGCGGCGTCGCCGCTGGGGAAACTCGCGCTGACCTCCTCCTCCACGCGCACCAGCACCGGGGCGTTCGGATCGACGACGACCGGCAGCTCGAGGTGGCCGGGCGTCCCGGTGGATCCGGACTGCAACTCGACCGTGCCGTCGTTGCCGACATCGACCGCGTACGACGCCAGGCCGACTCGGATGGCGTTGGTGTCGATGACCAGGGTGCCCGCGATGCGGGAAGGCGCGGCGAACCTCATCAGCACGCTGTGGCGACCTGCGGTCATCCACGGAGTCGGACACAGGCCGGTCGCCCACACCGAGCTCGAGAACGACAGGGCGAGGCCAGCGGGATCGGACTTCGGTTGCGCGCCGGCGTCGACGAGGTGGTAGCAGTAGGGCCAGTTCCCTCCGCTGACCGAGATCGACCGCCCGCTCCCGCTGCCGGGTGCGACGAGCACGGTGTTGGCCGGCAGGCTGTCGAACAGCGAACTGTTGGACACGCGGAGCGGCGTCAGCGTGACGACCTCGCCCGTGACCTGCGCGACGATGGAGTGTCCGAGGATCAGTACCGCGAGAGTTCCTACCGTGCGCATGGGCCTCACCGTGCTCGTCGTCGTTTGGATCGGGTGACCGACAGCATACCGTCCATGCCGGACCGAGGCCGACCACGGGCGCCTGGGAGATTGCGCCGCGGGAGCAACGGCGGTCGACGGCCGACGCCAGGAAGGCACCTGGGATCGGCCGAGCAAGCTCGGTGCCGCGCGCGGCAACCTCGCGCGAGCGCGCGACCGAGGCGACGTCGTCCTCGAAGCGGGTGCGCAACGCGCGCGGCGGCAGCAGCGCATGCTCGGCGTTGGGGGCGAGCGCGGTGCCGGCTTGGTGCAGCGGTTTGCCGATGCGGATCGCGGTGAGCACTTCCTGCAGGCAGCGGCGGTCGGCGGTGTGGTAGAGGACCTCGGTGGTGGCGACGATGGGGACCCCCGCGCGGTCGGCCTCGCGGCGCACCCAGGCTTCGCGGGCGAGGTCGTCGGCGCGCAGGTGGCGGGCGACCAGCGCGTAGAGCCGATCGCCGAACGCCTCGCGCAGGTGGAGGAGGAGCGTCGCGTCGGCCGGGTGCATCGCCGTGTGCGCGCCCCACAGCGCGAGCAGGCCGTCGGCGTGTTCGGCGACCTCGCCGCGCGTCACCGCGCTCGTGCCCTTCGCGCACCGCAGCCGCCCCTTGCTCAGGAGCTGGCAGAGGTTGCCGTAGCCGGCGCGGTCCTGCGCGAGGAGCAGCACGCGCGCGCCTTCTTCCCCTTCGTCTTCCCGCAGCGTCACCTGCGCGCCGACGATCAGCTTCACGCCCAGCTCCTCCGCCCGCACGTGCGCGCGCGGCACGCCGTGCACGCCGTCGCGGTCGGTGAGCGCCAGCGCGGTGAGCCCGAGTTCGTGCGCGCGCTCGATCAGCTCCTCGGGATGGCTCGCCCCCTCCAGGAAGGAGAAGTTGCTCTTGGTCCAGAGGGGGACGTGGGGGTCCATGAGCGGCGGGAGAGGGAGCGGGCCAAGAAAGCAGACGGATGTCCCTGGAGCAACGGTGTCGGGTCCAGCGACTACCGTCACCACCCGGGCGTTGCGTCTGCCTTTGGAAGGAACGCACAAAAAGGAACCCAAGGTTCCTAATCGTGGATCCTTCCGGCCGGAGTTGCACGAAAAGGAACCCTTGGTTACGTTGTGTGCGTGACGCCGCACGAAACCAGAGGACCGAACTGGGACCGGCTGTTCGAGACCGCCGCCGGTCAGTCCGGCTACGTGACGACCAAACAGGCCGCCGAGGCGGGCTACTCCACCCACCTGCTCCGCAAGCACATCCTCGCCGGCCGCGTGACCCGGACCCAGCGGGGGATCTACCGGCTCGTGCACTTCCCGGTCGGGGACCACGAAGAGCTCGTCACCGCCTGGCTCTGGTCGGAGCAGGCTGGGGTGATCTCGCACCAGACGGCGCTGTCGCTGTTCGGCCTCTCCGACCTGCTGCCGGCGCGGATCCACCTCACGCTCCCCGCCGCGTGGAGGCGTCGACGGTTTCGCGTTCCGGCCGGTGTCGTGCTCCACCACGCGGAAGTCGCTCCCGACGAGCGAGCATGGTTCGGGCCGGTGCCCGCGACGAGCGCCAGCCGCACGCTCAGCGACTGCGCCAAGAACGGCCTTTCCCCGGAGCTGCTGCGGCAGTCCGCGAAGCAAGCGCTTCGACGCGGCCTGGTCACGAAGGCCGAGATGGGTGCCGTCGAGGAAGCCCTCGAGCCATTCGGAGGCCTCGCAGAATGACCCCGCGCGCCTACGCATCCCCCGAGGCCTTCAAGCAGGCGCTCGAGCAGCGACTGCGCGCATCCGCCAAGACGGGCGCCGAGCTTGGGCGCAGGCGCCAGATCCTCGTCTTCGATCGCTTCCTGGCTCGCATCGTCGCGGTGCTCGGAGACGCGGCCACCCTGAAGGGCGGGCTCGTCCTCGAGCTACGCCTCGAACGCGCGCGCACTACGAAGGACGTCGATCTCCGGGTCGTGGGCTCCCCGGACGACGTGCTCGCCCGGCTGCAGGAGGCCGGCCGCAAGAGTCTCGGCGACTTCATGACCTTCGAGGTAGGGCCGGACGACGACCACCCTCAGATCCAGAACGAAGGGATGCAATACGACGGGCTTCGCTTTCGCGCCGAGTGCAAGCTCGGGGGCAAGGTCTATGGACAGCCGTTCGGTGTCGACGTGGGGTTCGGTGATCCGATCCTCGGCGAGCCCGACGTCGTGGTCGCCAAGGACGAGCTCGCGTTCGCCGGAGTCGCCCCGCCGACGCTGAGGCTCTACCCGATCGAGACGCACATCGCCGAGAAGTTGCACGCGTACACGATGCCGCGGGCGCGACCGAACTCGCGCGTCAAGGATCTGCCAGACCTCGCGCTCCTGGCGTCGGCGCAGGAACTCGACGCCAGGCGCCTGCGCGCCGCTCTCGAGCAGACCTTCGCGTTCCGCAAGACGCACCCCCTGCCCGAATCGACACCCGCGCCCCCCGAAGCATGGCGCACCCCGTACGAAGCGATCGCGCGTGAAGACCAACTCCGCTGGACGACGCTCTCCGACATCACGTCGGCGGCAAAGGCGTTCCTTGATCCGGTCCTTGCTGGAGGGCTCGATGCAACGTGGCTGCCCGCCGAGTGGCGATGGCGCTGACTGAGCTGCAGCGGCCGCGGGCCGGAGCCGCTCAGAGCCCCGCGGTGAGATCGTCCAGGTCCTGCGGGATGTACCCGGCTCGCTCCGCGCCCGCGCGCGTCTCCCGCGTGTGGCGGCGACCATCGCGGCGTGGCGGCGGCCGTACTT
>CAYQMF010000177.1:0-9219 GCA_964418595.1 uncultured candidatus Brocadiaceae bacterium | reverse complement strand
CGACGCGCGAACTGCGCGCGGCGCTGGCGCGCGAGCTTGCGCGGGGTGCGTTGGTGCCTTCGACGACGAGCGCGGTCGGGCCGGCGCCGGTGGCGTTCGTGGCGCCGGCGGCCGTGCCCCCCGCCGCCGGCCAGGGCAAGGTCCTGGTCGAGCGCGACGCGGAGTGGCGCTACCTCGACGACGGTAGCGACCAGGGGACGGCGTGGCGGGCGCCGACCTTCGATGACTCGCGCTGGTCGCGGGGGAGCGCCGAGCTCGGCTACGGTGACGGCGGCGAGCGGACCGTGATCGGCTTCGGGCCGAACCCGCTCGACAAGTACATCACCTCGTACTTCCGGCACACCTTCCGCGCCGACCCCAGCGTGGTCGAGAGCGCACGCATCGACCTGATGCGCGACGACGGTGCGATCGTCTTCCTCAACGGTGTCGAGATCGCGCGCACCAACATGCCGGACACCGGCGTCGGCTATCGCACGCTGGCGCTGACCGCCGTCGACGGTGCCGACGAGAGCAGGTTCTACCCCTTCGCGTTCGCGCGGTCGTTGCTGCTCCCGGGCGACAACGTGCTCGCCGTCGAGGTGCACCAGGTACACGGCTCGAGCAGCGACGTGAGCTTCGCGCTCGAACTGTCGGTGGCCGAACCGGTCAGCGTCGTGCGTGGCCCGTACCTGCAGCTCGGCACCGACCGCTCCGCCACGATCCGCTGGCGCACCGATCAGGAGGCGACGAGCGGGGTGTGGCTCAACTCGAGTCCGGCTCTGCTCCGCCTCGTCGCCTACGACGGCGTCGCGCGCAAGGAGCACGAGGTGACCGTGACGGGGCTGTTGCCGTCGACGCGGTACTTCTACGCCGTCGGCGATGGCCTGCGCCAGCTCGCGGGGAACCTGGGGTCCCACTACTTCGACACCGCGCCGCCGCCGGGCGTGGCTGCGCCCACGCGGGTGTGGGTGATCGGCGACTCCGGCACGGCGGGTGCCGGGGCGCGCGCGGTGCGGGACGCGTATCTCGCGTGGGGCGGAGGGCGCGCGACCGACGTCTGGCTGATGCTGGGCGACAACGCGTACGCCACCGGCACCGACGCCGAGTACCAGGCGGCGGTGTTCGACACCTATCCCAGTCTGCTCGGCAACACGTTCGTGTGGCCGACGCTCGGCAACCACGACGCCGGGAGCGCGCGGTCGGCGACGCAGTCGGGGGTCTACTACGACATCTTCTCGCTGCCGCGCCAGGGCGAAGCCGGTGGGCTGCCATCCGGCACGGAGGCCTACTATTCGTTCGATCGCGGCCGGATCCACTTCGTGTGCCTCGACTCACAGGACAGCGATCGCAGCGTCACCGGGCCGATGCTCAGCTGGTTGCGCGCCGACCTCGCGAACGCCACGGCCGACTGGGTGATCGCGTACTGGCACCATCCCCCGTACTCGAAAGGCTCGCACGACTCGGACAATCCCCTCGACAGCGAGGGACGGCTGAAGCAGATGCGCGAGAACGCGCTGCCGATCCTCGATTCCTTCGGCGTCGACCTCGTCCTGACCGGGCACAGCCACAGCTACGAGCGCTCGTTCCTGCTCGATGGGCACTACGGCGACTCGACGACGCTGACCGCGCAGATGAAGAAGGACGCGGGCGACGGCCGCAGCAACGGCGACGGCAGCTACGCGAAGCGCTCGCGCGGACTGGCCGCGGGCGAAGGCGCCGTCTACGTCGTGGCCGGCAGCTCCGGTTGGCTCGGCGGCGGCACGCTCGACCATCCGGTGATGGTGTCGTCGCTCAACGAGCTGGGCTCGCTCGTGCTCGACATCGTCGGCGACCGTCTCGACGCATCCTTCCTCGACGACCTGGGGCGCGTCCGCGACTCGTTCACGCTGCAGAAGGGTCTGCAGCGCTGGCTGTCGCGGGAGGAGCCGGCGATCCCGGTGACGACCGGTGGCGGACAGACTCTGCGCCTGGATGCCGGCGCAGCGCAGGCGGGGCGCTACTACGTCGTCGCGGGCAGCACGGGGACCACGCCGGGGATCCGGTTCGGCAGCGTGCAGATCCCGCTGAATGCGGATGCCTACTTCGCCTTCTCGCTCGCCAACCCCAACGGCGCCGTGTTCCAGAACTCGATGGGCGTGCTGGATGGGCAGGGGCGGGCGCAGGCGCGCGTGCAGTTCCCGCCGCTCGATCCGTCGTTCCTGGGGCTCGAGCTGTACCACGCCTTCTTCGTGCACGACCTGGTCAACGTCCGCGCCGCCAGCAACGCGGTGAAGGTGCGCTTCGTGCAGTGAGTGGCGTGCGCGCTCAGTCGTCGGGCCGGTGCCGGTAGTTGTAGGGCGGCGGCAGGCCGAGTTCGGTCCACCACTCGCGATGGTCGGGACCCGCGTGCGGACCGAGTTCGTCGACCCAGCCGGCGCGCGCGTCGGGGATCGAGTCGTACTCCTGCACGTACGGCTTGAGGTCGAGGATCGGTGTGCCGTCGAGGAGGTCGTGATCGCCGACGACGAGCGTCCGCTTCTCGATGCGGATCAGTTCGAGGGCGGAGAGGCCGATCGGATTGGGACGGTGCGGGGCGCGCGTCGCGAACAGCCCACGCTTGCGCGTGTCGCGCGGCGGGGTGACGAGGTCGTTGTAACCGTCGGCGTGGTGGCACCAGAACAGTACCCAGATGTGGCTGAAGCCGGCGAGGTCCCGCAACAGGTTCTGCAGGCCCTGGCGCACGACGATCCGCCCCTGCGGCCGCGCCGCGCTTCCGGTCCGGGGCTGGCGCGGCGCGTCGTGATGCACGCGCTGCGGCGAGCGGAACACGGCCACCGGGCGCACGGTGAACGCGGCGTCGGCAGGCAGGTCGTAGTCGGCAGGGGTGGTCAACGCGGGCGGAGCCTACCATCGCCGGTTGCGCTGCGCCCTTGCGTCGCGCCGGCTTGCCCCCGACCATCGCCGCATGCGGACGCGCGCGAGTTCCTTCACACCCGCTGCCCTGGCGCTGATCGCAGCGGCCTGCGCCGGCCCGGTGCCGCGCGCGCCGCAACCCGTCGACACCCAGGAGACACGACCCATGCAGATCGGCAAACCCGCCCCCGACTTCGCGGTGAAGGACGAGACCGGCACCGTGCGCCGGCTCGCGGACTTCCGCGGCAAGACCCTCGTGCTGTGGTTCTACCCCAAGGCCGACACGCCCGGTTGAACCGCCGAGGGCTGCGGGTTCCGTGACCGAATCCGCGACTTCGAGGCCAGGCAGGTTCAGATCGTCGGCGTGTCATTCGATGCCCCGGCCGCCAACGCCGCGTTCCGCGCCAAGTACGAGTTCCCCTTCCCGCTGTTGAGCGACACGGAGCGCAGCCTCGGGCTCGCGTACGGCGCATGCGGCGATGCCAAGGCGGCCACCGCCAAGCGCATCTCCGTCGTCATCGGCCCCGACGGCAAGGTCGTGCGCGTGTACGACAAGGTCGACGCGCGCGCGCACCCGCAGCAGGTCCTCGACGATCTCGGTCGTTGAGGCGCGCGGCCCCGAAACCCTGGGCCGAGGCCTGCGAAAGCGTCGATATACTCCACAGCCCGATGCCCGTCGTTCGTGAGAAGCGCTTCCTCCGCGTGAAGCTGGACATGGTTGGCATGTGCCAACTCAAGTGCGTGATGTGCCACTTCGCGCACCCCGACTTCGTGGCGAACACGACGCAGATGGGGCGGGAGCTGCTGGAGAAGGTCGGCAACGACCTGTTCCCACGCGCGCACGACGTGGTGCTGTCGTCATCCGCCGAACCGCTCCTGGCGAAGGAACTGCCGCGCGCCCTCGAGTTGTGCCGGGAACACGGGGTGCCGAACTTCCACTTCTCCACCAACGGCATCGCGCTCAACCAGCGGATCCTCGACAAGATCATCGAGGTGCAGATGCCGTTGCTGACGATCTCCTGCGATGGCGGCACGAAGGAGACCTTCGAGCGTGTGCGCACGCCGGCGAAGTGGGAGCGGTTGATGGCGGCCTTCGATCTCGTCGCGGAGACGCGCCGTCGGACCGGATCGAAGTCGCCGCGCCTGTCGGTGACCGCCGTGCTGATGCGCTGCAACGTGCGGGAGATGCCCGGCCTCATCCGCCTCATGCGCGACAAGGGCGTCGAGGACATGAACTTCGTGCACATGGCGGTGATGGGGGGGCTGGGCATCGAGGACCAGACCCTGCTCAACGACCCCAAGTTGTGCAACGACATGCTCGCCGAGATGGAGGCGACGGCGCGCGAGGTGGGGATGAACGTGTGCTTGCCGATGCGCATTCCGGAGAACCTGCACGTGGAAGGCGACGCGGCGGTGACCGACTCGACGCGCAGCGACGCCGGGGGCGGGCATGCGCTGGCGGCGCCAGAGGCGCTGGCCGCGACGTCGATGGATGTCGCCGACTACCTCAACAAGAAAAACCGCGAGTTCCTGCTCGCGGCGAAGCAGAAGGACCACCACACCCGGCCGTGCTACTTCCCGTGGTACTACATCCACGTGAATCCGGACGGCACCGTGTTCCCCTGCGGATCGTGGTTCGAGTTCACGACCTTCGGCGACTTCAAGACGCAGGACTTCCGCTCGATCTGGACGGGCAAGCCCTATCAGGAACTGCGCCGGCAGCTCTATGACATGGAGCTGCGCGACGTGTGCGCGAACTGCAGCGTCGCCAACATGGGGAGGCCCGACGTCAAGGCGTCGTTCAGTCACCGCGCCAAGGTCCGGCGCGCGCAGACGGACGCGCGGTAGGCCGAGCGGGAGGGAGGGGGCCGGGGTGGGATGGCGGCCCTGGCGCCGCAGGGTAGGTTTCCGGGGGTAGGGCCGGGAAGACCCGTGACCCGCGGCTCCGCGCCAACACCCTCTGTTCCACTTCCGCCGTCGTCCATGAAGATCCGCCGCCTGATCGCCTGTACCGCATTCCTCGCCTTGTCTGCCGGCGCGACCGCACAGACCGGGCGCACGCTCAACATCAGCACGGCCGCGCGCCTGGGTGGGACCCTGGGCATCCTCATGCGCCATCCCCCGGGTGCGGCGGGGAACTACTTCGAGGCGCTCTGGTCGGTACCCACCGCTGGCGCGGTCAATGTGGGGTTCGGGTTCGTGCAGGGGCTGCTGCGGCTCGACATCAACACCTTCTCGATGCTCTACAACGGCCTGTTGTCGCCTGCCGGGTCGACGCTGCAGTCGTTCCCCATCCCGTCGAACGTCGCACTGCTCGACGTCACGTTCGACCTGCAGACCGCGGACACCGACTGGACGAGCGTGTACCTCGCCGACAACGACGTCACGGTCCGCATCATCGCGGGTCTCTGTGACGTCACGCTTGCGGCTGGTTCGACCACCTCGACCACGGCGGGCGACATGGATGTGCAGGCGGTGAACGACGCCACCGTCGGTGCACCTGTGAGCCAGGGGCTCGCGCCCTTCGCCTGGCAAGTCATCCGCCACCGCGGCCAGGAGGGCTTCGTCGAGGGCTATGCGGGCACGTTCTCGGCGACGTCGCACAACTCGGACATCGCGTCGCTCAACCCGACGCGGCCGGCGCGCCGTCTCGCGAACGGTTCGTTCCAGGTCGTCACCCTGCCCAACGGCTACGACATCGCGTTCGTCCGCGACAACGCCAATCCCAAGCAGTTCAGCGCCCTCTCCTACAACCGCATCACCGGGCGCGCCAAGGTCGTGCCGGGCACCACAGTCACCGACACGAGCACGACCGCGGCGCCGGCGTGCAACCTGTTGCCGTACCCCGCTTTTTCGGACGACGGCCAGTGGTGCGTGGTGATCGTGCACGACACCAACACGGCGGTGGCCGATCGGATGCTGGCCTTCCGCACCGACGCGTCGGCGCCGGCCATCGACATCACGTCCGTCAGCACGCCGAGCGCCGCGTACTTCGACGGCGCGACGTACTTCACCAACGACTTCATCGTCGCCGCGGGCGCGGGCGGCTGGTACTGGACCTCCGCCAACGCGCCGGGCCCGCTCACTTCGCTGTCGATCCCGAACACGGCGGCGAGCAATGCGCCGCCGATCTGGGTGTTCCCCTTCAGTTGGCGCGTCAGCCGCGATGGTGGCACCGCCTACTTCCCGGCCGGCAGCAACGCGTCTGCGTCGCGCGTCGAGATGGACATCTACCAGCTCACCAACAGCGGCGGCCTGCCGCTGGTGACCAACTTCAGCCAGTTCGAGGCGCCCACCGGCATCGCCGAGTTCGGTTACAGCGCGATCACGCCGTCGACGGCCAACAACTCGTCGAACGGGATCAAGGCGTCGGTCTCACCCAACGGCCAGATGATCGCCGCGCTGGCTGCGACGACGACCACGACCGCGTTCCCGGGGATCTACCTCCTGCGCGGACCGACGAATCCGGCGCTGATCACCGTCGCCGGCGCGGCCTTCTACTCGGAGGTCGCCTTCGTGAACAACAACACCGTCGTGTTCTTCGCCGGACCGTCCAACACGACGCAGAGCATGTACAAGTTCGATCTGCTCACCAACAGCATCGGCGTGATCAGCAACGCCGGCGACATCCGCACGCGGGGCCAGTTCTGGTCGCTGAACAAGAACTTCTTCTTCTTCGTCCGCTCGAACGCGGCGAGCGACGTGAACAACATCGTCGCCATGCACGCGTCCAACGCGCGGTTGCGTGACGTGACCGGCAACGAGTTCTCGAACGGCACCGCGCCCAAGATCCGCACCGGATCGTTCAACACGACTGCCGATCCGTGGTTCGCGCTGGAGATGCAGATGCGGCTTGCCGACGACGGCTACGCGTACTTCACTGCGCGGCGCGAGACCGGCACGACTGGTGTCTTCGAGGACGCCAACCTGTTCCGCTTCGACATCGAGCGGGGCGGTGAGGCGCAGATGCTCACCAGCTACTCGGGCACCGGCGCCGGTACGGCGATCATCAACATGGAGAGCCTCATGCTCTCGCCCGACAGCAAGCTGGTGGCCTGGAGCCAGCGCGTGGGGACGGCTGCGACCGCGAGCGAGGACGTGTTCTACAAGAACACGGGACTCGGCCCGATCTGGCAGGTCTCGCTCACCGACCCGGCCGGGCAGTCGGTGACCGACGGCTCGATCTTCTTCACCTGTGATCCGGTCACCGGCGTCGTGTGGTCGATCGGCCAGGGCTCGACGAGCGTGCCGACGACCAACGCGCGCGTCGAGTGGGCGCCGCTCGGTGGCCCGAGCATCCCGCTGCGCCTCACGCCGGCACCGACCGGGACCCGTGTGTTCCAGGTCCTCGGCACGCACTGAGCCGCTTGGCGATCCGCTCGCTCAGTTGGTCGGCTGACGACCGGTGGGCGTGCGTTCGGCTTCCCCGCTCGTCCGCAGGTGACGGCGCGGCGGCTTGACCGGCGCGAGTCCGGCGAGGTCGAGCACGCGGTCGACGAGCCGCACGCGCTCCTGCATCGACAGGCAGTCGACCTGCACGTACGGGATCGAGAACAGCTCGAGGAGCAGCTTCACCATCCCGTCCACGCGCAGCACGTCGTCCCACGCCGGTTGTTCGCGCACGCCATCCGGCGCGAGCAGCTCCTTGTGCGGGCGGAGGAAGAAGACGATGCCCTGCCGCACGGTGTCCATGTAGGCGGGCAGGCGCGGGTCCTTCGCCACCTCCTGCAGGATGGTCGCGTGGTGGGCGGCGTACGCGATGTTGCAGAAGGCGCGGTCGGACACGAACGGACCGTCGTGGCTCGCCTCCGCCTGCATCTGCTCCTCGAAGACGCGCGCCTGGAACTCGTTGACGAGGGTCAGGTTGGCGCGCAGCGCCGAGATCGGGATCTCCATCTCGGCGAGCACGCGGCGCGCGACCTCGGAGATCATCGGCAGGCCGAACCGGTCCCGGATCCAGCGGGCGAGCGTCGTCTTGCCGGTGGCGTGGGCGCCGACGAGATACACGCGGGGGCGGGAGTCCGAGGAGCGCTCGACCATGGCGCGCAGCCTAGCCGGGCGCCGGCGTCTTTCCACGCGTAGTGGCAGGCGCTTGGTCCTCCCACAATCCCTTGTGGGCACCCTCTGCACCCGGGCACCATGCCGCGGGAATGACGCCCGACTCTTGGTCCCGCGCTGAACTACTGCGGTAGTTGTTCCGACTACCGCAGTAGTTCAAACCATGCCGCAACCCCCACGTCTCGGTGACCTCCAGCTCGCGATCCTCGGCGAACTCTGGCGTCGCGGCGAAGCCACCGTCGCGCAGGTGCACGAGGCGTTGTCCGCGCGCGGCCTCGCGCTCACGACCATCGGCACCATGCTGCGGAAGATGGAGGCGCGCGGGCTGGTCGCGCACCGCAGCGAGGGCCGCGTGTTCATCTATCGCTCCCGCGTGCGCGAGCAGGAAGTGGCGACCTCGATGCTTGGCGACGTGATCGAGCGTCTGTTCGACGGGAACGCGACCGGACTCGTGAGCCGGCTCCTGCGCGAGGGCGAGTTCCAGCAGGATGAACTCTCCGAGCTGCGGCGGCTGATCGAGGCTCGCCAGGCGGAGCTGGACGGAGGTGGGTCGTGAGCGACTTCTTCGATGGCGTCGCGACGTTCGGCGGCACGCTCGCGCTGCACGCCACGATCCTGCTGGCGTTCGCGGCGCTGCTCGACCTTCCCGGGCTCCGCCGCACAGAGGCTACGCGTGAACTCATCTGGCGCAGCGCGCTGTTCGGTGCGTTCGCGACCGCAACGGCGCAGATGTTCCTCGGGATCGCCCCGCTCGGGGGTTCGGTGACGAGCGCAGCGCCGGCGAGCGCGCTGCTCGAACCCGACATCGCTCTTCCGTTGCGTCCGCAAGGCATGGCGGCGACGGCGACGCTTGCGGTGCCGACGCTCGCGCAGCTCGCCGCCGTGGCGTGGCTGCTCGCCGCGTCGCTCGGCCTCGTGCACCTCGGCACGACCGCACTGCGGCTGCGCCGCCGGCTCGGCCTTCGCCCCGCTTCTTCCGAGCTGCGCGCCAGGGTCGCGACCGTCGCGCGTCGCCTCGGCGTGCGCGGCATCTCCGTCGCGTGGGCGGACCGCGCGGCGACGCCGTTCGTCGTCGGTGTGCTCCGGCATCGCCTCGGCATCCCGATGCGTGC
Source organism: uncultured candidatus Brocadiaceae bacterium (assembly GCA_964418595.1). Taxonomy (GTDB): domain Bacteria; phylum Planctomycetota; class UBA1135; order UBA1135; family UBA2386; genus CAYQMF01. Next base: position 178 of record CAYQMF010000177.1, on the reverse strand, counting down.
CTGGGCCGAACTGAGCGCGCGCGAGTTCGATGCCGTGCTCGCCCACGAGATCGCGCACGCCCGCGCGCGCGATCCGGCCTGGGCGATGGCCGCCGCGGTCGCCGTGCGCCTGCTCGCCTTCCATCCCCTCGCCCTCCTCGCCCGCCGCCGGCTCGCCGCCCTCGCCGAGCTGCGCTGC
>CAYQMF010000176.1:0-9401 GCA_964418595.1 uncultured candidatus Brocadiaceae bacterium | reverse complement strand
CGGCGTGCAGCATGTGATGGTGGTTGTTCCAGTAGATGCCGAGGTAGACGAAGCTCAGCACGTAGGCGAAGAACTGGTGGCCGATGCCGAGCAGGGCGCGGTAGTCGTGCGAGGCCTCCCCCGCAGACCCGCGCGCGATGTTGAGTTCGATCACCATGATCGTGATGAGGATCGCGATCACGCCGTCGCTGAACGCTTCGAGTCGACTCTTGGTCATGGCCGCGGATCGGACCACAGCCGCGGGTGATGGCAAGCGTGGGGAGTGCGTGAGCGTCGACGTCGGACGGGCGGGTGGTGAGGTCGGCGTTGGAGCGAGGGGACGCGCGGAGCCCGAAGGGGAGACGGTCTCGCGGAGTGCTGCGGAGTGCTGCGAGGTCTTGGTGGCGCGTCGCGAAACGAGGGTTGGGAGAGGGGGCAGGGTTTCGGGCTCGGGCTCCGCTCCGCGGCGCGCAGCGCCGCGGAACTGGGCACGGGCACGTTCACGACGGGTAGGGGCTCGCGAGATCTGATCGAACGTCGGCGGTGGCTCCGACGTGAACGTGCCAGCCGAGCTGGCGCGCAGCGACAGCTCGGCGTGCCCGAGCCCGTGCCCGGTCTGTCTCCCCTTCCCCGTTCTCTCCCCTCCCCTTTCCCCTACTGCGACGGGTACGTCGTCTTGACCCACTCCGCCCACTTCTCGTCCAACGTCAGTGGCGTCAGCCCGTACACCACCCGCAACCCCTCTCTGCACGCCGCGGTCAGATCCGACTGATCCACCAACCACGTCTTGGGGTCGACCCTTCCCTTCACCTGCAGCATGAAGTCGCCGAACTTCTCCGGCTGCGTCGTCATCAGGTAGTCCCAGCGCGACCAGAGGAACTCGTTGGCGGGGAACGTGATCTCCGAATAGCGCCGCCAGCCGATGACGTCGCTGAACGGATCGAACTTGCCCGCCAGCACCTTGGCGCGCACGTCGGGCTTCCAGTTCCACTTCGCCGACGGGTCGTGCACGGCTCCCTCGTCGCGGCAGAACGAGTTGAAGCGCTCCGTCACGCCGCGCTCGAACCAGTGCGCGAGCCCTTCGGTGATCCACACCGGCGTGTCGTACGAGTAGCTCCGATAGCCGTCGATGATGTTGTGCACCACGTTGTGCACGAGGTTGGCGTGCAGGGCGGTGTCGTCCTTGAGGCGCCCGCCTTCGCTCGGCGAGTCCACGCCGATCGCATACAGCAACGCGCCGATGCGAACGAAGTGCCAGCGCTGGCCGAACGCGGTGTCGCGACCGATGAAGCTCTTGAGGTAGTCGCGGCACGTGGCGCCCTTCTCGGGAAGCAGGATCAGGTACTTCTCCTGCATGCCCATGTACTTGCCGTAGCCCATGAACCGCCCCTGGCCGGTGATCACCTTGTCGATGCCGGCGGGGAAGTCGGCGTCGGTGACGCCGAGCATCTTCTGCGTGTCCGCGTACAGCTTCTCCATCCGGTACGCGACGAGGTGCAGGCGCAGCCAGCGCGACAGGGTGCGCGCCTTGGGGTTGATCTTCGGCAGGCGCGCCGACAGCTCCTCGAGCTCGGCGCGAAACTTGGCGCGGATCTCGGGATCGATCGGGATGGTCAGTTCCGGGAGCGCCGCGCCGATGCGGAAGTGCGCGGTCTCCACCCAGAGGAAGTTCTCGTACGCGAGGTGGGCGTCGATCTCGTCGGTGGTGGTCGGGCCGGCGCCGCGATCGCCGAACGTGAACGGTCCGAACGACACGTAGCCGGCCTTCTTCATCAGCTCCGGCTCGTTGTTGGTGTGCGGGTCGATCTTCCAGCGCGGCAGCTTGGGCCTGGCCTGGGCGACGAGGGGCGCGGCGATCAGCGCGAGCAGGACCGCCAGCAGGAGGCGCGACGACTTCACAGCTTGCTCCGGATCTCCTTGGCCATCTCGATCGCCTGGAACACCGACAGGTCTTCGAGCGGCTCCTGGCCGAGGACGACCACGCGCAGCGCGTTGATCGCCTCCTTCTTGACGAGGTTGTCGGAGGCGTCGAGCGACGACGCCACGCGCGCGGCGTGCTCGCGCGCGCCGCCGCTGCGGAACAGGCGCAGGGCCGCGACGCGCGCCGCGAAGTCCTTGCCTTCGCTCTGCTCCGACAACCAGCGACTCACGTCGCCGCCCTTGCCGTGCGGCAGGATCTTCTCGATCAGCGCGCGGTTGGCCTTCCAGTCGGCCTTGGCGCGAGCGAGCACGACCGGCAGGCCGGTCGCGTCACCGGTGGACGCCAGCGAGAGGCCCCCGAAGAACGCCACGTCGGCGTCCTTGTCGGCCATCGCCTTGCGGTAGGTCTCCGCCATCCCGGGGGCAGCGAGTTCGCCGAGGCGGCGCACGACGTAGCGGCGACGGGCGACGACCTTGGACGTGGCTTCGATCGCCAGCAGCGGCGTGTGCTCCACCGCGGTCACGCCGTCGAGCGCGCGCTCGAGCCAGGCGTTGTGGTTGGTCTTGGCGTCGGAGAAGCGGCCGAGGAGCGCGGGCGCGGTGCCGGCGCCGAGCGCGACCATCTCCTTCAGTGACTCCTCGTGCAGCTCCTGGTTCTTGAGCGTGAGGTTCTTGAACAGCTCCTCGACGCGGCCGGTCTGCAGGCGATCGAGCTTGGGCCACTCCGGCTTCGCGGCGGGCTTGGGCGTTGGATCGCCCTGTGCGCACGGGGTGGACGCCAGGAGGAAGAGGCAGGCGCAGAGACGGGAGGAAGAGAAGAAGCTCGGGTTCATCGCGCGCGTGGCCGGGTGATCCAGGGAGGCAGGGCGTCAACGTACTCCGGATGCACGTAGGTGAGGCGGTCGGCCAGCAACTTCTTCTGCTCCAGGTACCAGTCGTCGAACTTGCCGCGGGAGAGCGTGTAGAAGGGCACGAGGTACGCATCGACGCCGTCCTGGGTGCGGGTCGGCCCCTGCACGGTGTCCTTGACGGCGATGAGGCAGAAGCCCTGCGGCACCTCGAGCACCGGGCTGGCCAGCCCGAAGTTCGCCTCGTCGAAACACCACATCGCCTGCGCGAGCTCCATCTGGTGGCGCGCCAGCTTGCCGGGGGTCGCCTCGCCGCCGAGCAGGTCACCCTTGGAGCGGAGCTGCGGGTAGGCGTTGCCGCTGGCCTCGACGCTGCGCTGCATCGCCTCGGCGCGCTCGCGCTGCGCGGCGCGCTCGGCGGGGAACGCGCGGCGTGCGAGCTTCATCGGGATCAGATGGCGTTCGAGCGCGGTCTGGGTCTTGAGCATGTCGCCGAGGCGCTCGCCGGTGGTGCCGAGGTAGCGCACGTAGTCGGTCAGCTCGGCCTTGCGGATCTCGATCCCATCCAAGATCAGGACCACGTCGGGGGCGGGGCCGGCGGGCGGGCGATCGCACGCGCCCGCGAGCACCAGGACGGCAAAGGCGCCGCAGCGGCGGGACGCGCGGGTCACCGCTCGTCGAAGCAGGCCAGGAACGCGCACGCCTTCTGGGTGAGGAAGCGGTAGGTCGCAAACAGGTGGTTGCTGAGCACGGGCAGGTTCTCGGTGGTCGTCGGCACCGGGAAGCTGCCGGTGTTCTCGATCCACACCGAACGCGGATCCTGGGTCCAGGTCTCGAGCCGCAGGTTGAACATCTCCGGGTGGCCTTCGACCTGGGGGAAGGTGAAGCGCATGCCGGCCGCGCCGATCGGCCGACCGAACGCCTTCAGCGCCTCGTCGCCGCCGCCGAGCATTCCCTGGGCGAGCATCTGCGTGCTGGTGTCGAAGCGCCGCGGCGTGATCAGCGAGCGCACCGCGAACTGCTGCGCCAGCGACGTCTGGATGCCGAGGTTGCGGAAGCACACGCTGGCCACGTTGACGAGGCGCGTGGCGAAGTCCTCGACGGTCGTGCTGCGCAGCTCCTCGCGCACCACCATCCGGTCGGGCAGGAAGGTCACCGCCGACACCGCGCCCGGCGACGTGGGGGGGTTGGTCAGGTGGATGCCGTCCTGGGCGACCTGGAAGTTCTGGTAGCTGACCTCGCGCTTCCCATAGAGGGAGTTGTGGATCTGCTGGACCTTCTCGGCCTGCAGCGAGATCGGCGGGTAGAGGACCTCGGCCAGGAAGGCGATGCTGCGGGGGTCATAGCTCATGGAGGCCCGCACGATAAGGCGGCGGGCGGCGGCGGCAACGCCGGGGGTGGGTGGCTGGCAGGACGTGTCTTCGCGCGCGGACCGAAAGAGCAGGGAGCTTTGCAGCCGGCCGCCTCGTCCTGCCGCCCTCGTCCGCGAGAGTGCGGCGCCAGACCCTCGATCCCCGGCGGTTGGTCGCTAGACTCGCGCCCCCTTTGCCGCCGATAAGCGAGATCCCCATGAACGTCCGCGTCCTGTTGTCCTTGTCGCTCCCCTTCCTGGGCCTGCCGCTGTGCGGGGTCCGCAGCCTGTCGGCGCAGGAGGTCTCTCCGGAGGCCAAGCTCTCCGTGCCGGAGCTCGAAGCCCGCGTCGACCAGCTCGAGACCCAGTTGCGTCAGGCGCGCACGCAGGGCCTGCGCGCGGTCAAGGTGAACGGCGAGGTGCTGTCGCCGCTGCACGTGTATCGCGAGATCATCCACATCGTCGGCACCAAGCAGGTGCAGCAGCGCATCGACGATGCGTTCGTCGAGGAGTGGAAGGAGCAGGCGATCAAGGGCGGGCGCGACCCCAAGGAGTTCGTCTTGGACGAGGCCGCGGTCGCCGAGAAGCTGGGCAAGGACCTGCAGGAGTTCCAGGTGAAGAACCCCGGCGTGCCGTTCTGGGAGGCGGTGCGGGCGATGACCGGGATGAGTCGGGACGCCTACATGCATCAGTACCGGCAGACGGAGATGTTCAACAAAGTGTTCTTCCCGGGCCCCGCCAAGGCGTGGCCGGAGATCACGCGCGAAGCGATCATGGCGTCGGCCGCCGACAACCAGGGCCAGCAGTTCTGGGAGAACATCGAGAAGACCTCGGTCGACGAGAACGGCAAGCCGCGCGACCTGCCGCCCTTCTGGATGATGCTGTGCCGGCAGTGGGTCACGAAGCAGCTCAAGAAGTGGAGTGACATCCGCTACCCCGCCGACGGCCTGCCCGCGGAGACCGCGCTGGTCGTCAACGGCGTCGAGTGGAAGACCGCCGACGCGTTCGAGTCGGTGCGGCCGGGCCTGTTCCAGCAGGACATCGAGCGCGCGCTCACGGAGGTGATCGTGCGCGAGGCGCTGCGCCAGGAGCTGGCCAAGGCCAGCGCCCACCTCAGCGACGAAGAGTTCCGCAAGGAGTTCGACGAGTACCGCCAGGAGTACGACAACACGCCGTTCACCACGGAGGTCATCGCCGTCAACTTCAAGGGCTACCCCAGCCTCGAGGCCTTCCGCCAGCGTTGGCGCCTGATGCGCTCGTACGAGCGGATGATCGCGAAGGAGATCAACGACGACAACCTGCAGGCGCACGCCGAGAAGTACCGCGCGTTCTTCGGTGAGGGCTCGGTGTCGGTGGACGGCATCCAGTTCTTCGCCCGCGACCTCAAGTCCGGCGCGTGGATCCCGGACGGGCTGAGCAAGGCCAAGGCCCGCGCCGAGGAGGCGATGGCGGCGATCGCGAACGGCGCCAAGTTCGACGACGTGCAGGCGCAGCGCGGCGAGTACTACGCGACCGACACCGACAAGGGCCGGTTCAACGCCAAGCCGTACAACCAGATCCGCCAGCTCATGCGCGAGAACGAGTTCTCCGACCTGCTGTCGGGCACGTCGGTCGCGCACTACGCGTTCTACGACGCGCCGGTGGGCAAGGTGGTCGGGCCCCTCGCCGGTCCGGATGCCTACTGGATCCTGCGCGTCAACTCGCGCGCGCCGTCGCGGACCGCGCCGGTGGTCGGCGACCCGCGCACGCGCGAGCTGGTCAAGCAGGACTACATCGCCTTCCGCTTCCTGCAGTGGTCGAACGAGGTGATGGCGAAGGCCAAGATCGAGTGACCGCTCGGCTCCGCAGGCACCGCGCCAGCGGGAGCTGACGATGGCGGCCTCGGCCCGCTGCGGCGGCCCGGGCCGCTTTTTTTTTGGCCGGCCGCCCGCGACAGTGTGCGGCGAGTGACCGACCCCGCCGTGAATCCGGACGACTCGCCCGCGTCGCGCGTCGAGGCTTCGACCGCGGCCTTCGTGCGTCGGATGTGGCAGGCGGTGCTGCGGCAGAAGCTGCTGGTCGCCCTGATCCTGGTCGCCGGCGTGGCGGATGCGGTCTGCGCCAAGGGCATCTACCTGCTGATCGGACCGCTGATCGAGTCGCTCACCGGGCGCATGCCGCTGCCGCCGCCGGCCGACTTCGTCGGCCCGCCGGTGCCGCCCGTCGGCGACTCCATGCTCGACCGCCTGAACCACGCGGTCATGGGGCTGAGCCAGTGGCTGCAGGAGACGCTCGGCGTCCACTTCTTCGTGGGCGGCAAGGACCTCGGCATCTTCGTCACCTGCGCGGTGATCTCGGTGCTGATGAGCGTGGTCGGGGCGCTTGCCCTCTACCACGTGAGCACGCTCACCCGCTACTTCGGCGCCAAGGTCGTGGTCGGCATCCGCGACGAGGTGGCGGCGCACATCATGCACCTGCCCATGCGCTACTTCGGGCAGCGCAAGATGGGCGAGCTGATCTCGAACGTCACCACCGACACCGCGGTCCTGCTGCGCACGTTCTCGCTCGCGCTCGACAACGCGGTGCTCGACCCGCTGATGGTGGTGATGAACTTCGCCATCGTCGTGTTCGTGGTGCCCGATCTGTGGTGGGTGCTCCTCATCATGATCCCGGCCATGGCGATCCCGCTGGCGCGCCTCGGCAAGAAGGTGCGCAAGCGCTCCAGCCGCAGCCTCGCGGCGATGGGCGACGCGACGGAGTCGCTGAACCAGATGCTCACCGGGTTCCGCACGGTGAAGGCCTACCAGCTCGAGGAGCGGCGGTTGCAGGACTTCGCCGCCAGCAACGAGCGCTTCCTCGAGCGCACGCTGACGATGTTCCGGGCGCGCGCGATGTCGCAGGCGGTCACGTTCTTCGCCTACCAGGTGGGCTTCGCCGTGATGCTCGTGGCGCTGGGCTGGCTCGTGCTGGGCGGCGAATACCGCGCCGCCGAACTCGCGGTGCTCACCCTGCCGCTGACCACGACCTACATGCACGTCAAGCGCATGGCGCGGGCGTGGAACACGCTCATGGAGTCGGTCGGCGCGTACGAGGGCATCGAGGCCCTGCTCCGCCAGTCCCTCGACGCCGACAAGGACCAGGGCGTGCCGCTGGTCGAGGTCGCCGGCGCGGTCGAGTTCCAGGGCGTGTCCTTCGACTACGGCGACGAGGCGGTGGTCAAGGACCTCTCGTTCGTCGCCGAGCCCGGCAAGACCGTGGCGCTGGTGGGGCCATCGGGCGCCGGCAAGTCGACGACCCTCGACCTGCTCACGCGCTTCCACGACCCCAAGGCCGGCCGGATCCTCATCGACGGCCGCGACCTGCGCAGCATCCGGCTGTCCGACTTCCGCCGCCGCCTCGCCGTCGTCAGCCAGCAGCCGTTCCTGTTCAACACCACGGTCTACGAGAACATCCTGCTCGGCCGTCCGGACGCGACGCGCGACGAGGTCACCGCTGCGGCGAAGGCGGCCCACATCCACGACTTCATCCTCACCCTGCCGCGCGGCTACGACACGCAGTGCGGCGAGCGCGGCGCCAACCTCAGCGGCGGGCAGATGCAGCGCATCACCATCGCGCGCGCCGTCCTGCGCGACCCGGCGGTGCTGATCCTCGACGAGGCGACGTCGGCGCTCGACTCGGAGAGCGAGAAGGCGGTGCAGGAGGCGCTGGCCGACCTCATGCGCGGGCGGACTTCGTTCGTGATCGCGCACCGCCTCTCGACGATCCGTGCCGCCGACCTGATCTTGGTCATGGACCGGGGCCGGCTGGTCGAGAGCGGCCGCCACGACGAACTGCTCGGCCGCGGCGGGCTCTACCACCGCCTCAACCAGTTGCAGCAGGTCTAGCGTTCAGGCCCGGCGGCCCACCACGTAGGCGAGCCACACCGGATCGTCGGGTGCGCGCGCGCGCGGGCGGAACGTGCCGCGACCTTGGCCGGTGCGGCGATCCGCGTCCTGCCAGAGCACGTGCACGTCGTGAAAACCCGCCTCCGTCAGCGCGTCGCGCAGCTCGGGCAGCGACCACAGCCGCCAGTCGTAGCGGAACGCGTCGCGCAGCTCGCTGCCGTCGCGGAACGAAAAGTGGATGCGGCAGTCGATGCGGTGGGTGATGGGGTCGAACGAGCGCTGCTCCCAGACGTGGTCGAAGCCGGCGTGCCGATGCCGATCGCTGCAGGCGCGCAGCACGAGGCCGCCGCCGAAGGTGTCGACCACCACCAGGCCCCCGGGCGTGAGCGCGCGCCGGCAGTGGCGCAGGTACGCGACGAGGTCATCGCGGTCGTGGAAGACCGAGTAGCTGAAGTTGAGCGCGGCGATCAGCTCGGCCCGCGGGCGCAGGACGGCGCGCACGTCGGCTTCGACGAGGCACACGCGCGCCCGCTGCGCCGGGCGCGGCAGGCCGGCCAGGTGGTGCGCGCGGGCCCACGCGAGGGTCGCTGTGTCGTGGTCGACGCCGACCGCCCGGTTGGCGGCGTGCCGGCGTACGAAGGCGCAGGCGATCGCAGCCGTGCCGCAGAAGTCCTCGCGCAGGAGGCGCAGCTCGCGTCCGGTGACGCGGCGGTAGGTCCGCACCAGCATCGCCGCGTCGCGGGCCGGGGCCTGCACGGCGGCCGCGTACAGGGCGTGGCGATCCGCCGTCGCCGCGGTCGGGCGCGCGCGCCGGTCACTCGACAAGCAACACCACCGCGGTCGCGCGCAGGGCTTCGCCCCGGCCGATGGCGTCGAGGCCTTCGCCAGTCTTGCCCTTCACGTTGACCCGGTCGAGCGGCGCATCGAGCAGTCTGGCGAGGTGGGCGCGGATGGCGGTGCGGTGCGGGGCCAGCTTGGGGCGGTCCGTCTCCACGACGACGTCGGCCGACGCCACGCGCAGCCCGCGCGCGTGCACGCGTCGCATCGCCTCGCGGCAGAAGTCGCTCGAGTCGCGCCCGGCGTTGGCCGGGTCCTTGTCGGAGTACAGCGAGCCCAGGTCGGCCTCGCCGGCGGCGCCGAGGAGCGCGTCGGTGAGCGCGTGCAGGATCGCGTCGCCGTCGCTGTGACCCACGGGTCCGACTTCGCAGGGGATCTCGACGCCACCGAGGATGCACGGCCGTCCCGGCGCCAGCCGGTGCAGGTCGATGCCGAGGCCGATGCGGGGGGCGCCGAGCACAAGAGGACAATCGTGACCAGTATCGCCGCCCCACTCCAGAGTAGATCGGTTGGCAAGAAAACGGGCTTTGAGCTTGACGGCACACCATGGGGGGGACTCCCCACCGTTTTGCAAGTGGGAAAAGAGTGCGCCGCGGATGGTAG
>CAYQMF010000175.1:0-9457 GCA_964418595.1 uncultured candidatus Brocadiaceae bacterium | reverse complement strand
GGTCGGCGTGGTGAACCGCGAGCTCACCGCGGTGATGGGGGGCGAGAACGCGGGGCTCGATCTCGCGGTCGCGCCGCCCGCGACGATCCTGATGGCCGGGCTGCAGGGCTCCGGGAAGACGACGACCTGCGCCAAACTCGCGCTGTGGCTGCGGCGCAAGAAGAAGAGGAACCCGCTCCTCGTCGCCGCCGACCTGCAGCGGCCGGCCGCCGTCGACCAGCTTGTCACGCTGGGCAAGCAGCTCGGGATCCCGGTGCACGCGGAGCCCACGACCGCGCGCCCGCCGCAGGTGTGCCAGCGCGGCATCGAGGCGGCGCGGCGGGGGATGCACGACGTGGTCATCCTCGACACCGCGGGTCGCCTGCACATCGACGATGCGTTGATGAACGAGCTGCAGGAGGTCCACGCCAAGTGCCAGCCGCAGGGCGTGCTGCTCGTGTGCGACGCGATGCTCGGCCAGGACGCGGTGAACTCGGCGCTCGAGTTCCACCGCCGCCTGCCGATCCTCGGCGTGGTGCTCACCAAGGTCGACGGCGACGCGCGCGGTGGCGCGGCGCTCAGCATCAAGCGGGTCACCGGCCGGCCGATCATGTTCGCCGGCGTCGGCGAGAAGCCGGAGGACCTCGAGGAATTCGATCCGGCGCGCATGGCGGGGCGCATTCTCGGCATGGGCGACGTCGTCGGCCTCGTCGAGCGCGCCCAGGAGGTGATCGACGAGAAGGAGGCGGAGAAGGCGGCGCGCAAGCTGGCGCGCGGTCAGCTCAACTTCGAGGACTTCCTCGCGCAGCTCAACATGATCCGCAAGCTCGGGCCCATGAAGAAGGTGCTCGGCATGCTGCCCGGCGTCGGCTCGATGTTGAAGGATGTCGATCTCGAGGACGATCGCTTCAAGCGCGTCGAGGCGATCATCCTGTCCATGACCCGGCGCGAGCGGCGCGAGCCCGACCTCCTCGACGTGCAGCGCCGCCGGCGTATCGCGCACGGCAGCGGCAACGACATCGCCGCCGTGAACGAGATCATCAAGAACTTCAAGATGATGCAGAAGGCCATGCAGCAGATGAGCAAGGGGGGCCTCGGCGCGATGCAGGACATGATGAAGGGGATGACCGGCGAGGGCCCGGGCAAGGGCCGGCTGCCCCCGCCCGGTGGCTCAGGGGGTGGGGGCCTGCGCGATTTCCTCGGGGGACGCGGCGGCCGGCGCTAGCACCGCACGAAAACGGCCAGCCGGGCGTGGCGTCGACCCCGCCTCCCTGCTTTACTGCGCGGCCCTTTTTCCTGGCCAGACCCGTCCCTCGCCTCGCGCGTCGGACCCCGGTCCCGGCTACGGCCCACGTCGGGCTCATCCCGGAACCACCCACGGAGCTTCCCTTGTCCGTCAAACTTCGCCTCAAGCGGTTCGGCCGCCTGAACCATCCGACCTACCGCGTCGTCGTCGCCGATGCGCGCGCCAAGCGCGACGGTCGCATCATCGAGACCCTCGGCTTCTACCTTCCCAAGTTGCAGCGCGAGGGTGAGCAATGGAAGCTCAACACCGAGCGCGTGCAGTACTGGCTCGGCGTTGGCGCGCAGCCCAGCGAGACGGTGGAGTCGCTCATCAAGCGGTCCGGCGTGACGCTGCCGACCAAGAAGCCCCGCAAGGCGCGCAAGCGCAAGGCGAAGCCCTTCGTGCCGCCGCCCAAGCGCGTCGCGAAGGCAGCGAAGGCAAAGCCCGCGGACGGCGCCAAGAAGAAGGACTGAGGCACGGCCGTGGCCGGGTCCAAAGCCAAGTCCAAGAAGGCCAAGGCCGTCGACGCGGGACCTCCCGACCTGCGGAGCCCGCTCGAGCCGACGGCCAAGAACCTCGAGGCGACGCTCGCGGCGCTCGAGGCCGTGGTCGGCAAGCTCAAGCCGCCGGAGACTCCGCACCCGACGGAGCTGGTCGATGCGATGGTGCACATCACGCTCGCGGCCGGGGTGCCTTGCGGCATCGGCCAGGCGGCGCGCGCGCGCATCGTCGGTGACTTCGTCGACCGCAACGAGTTCCGCCTCGCGGAGGCGTTCGAACTCGAGGCCCTGCTCGCCGATCTGTCGATCCCCGATGCGTTCGAGCGCTGCGATCGGATCGTGCAGGCGATCCGGCAGATCTACAACGAGCAGAACTCGGTGACGCTCGAGTTCCTGCGCGACGCGCAGGTGAGCGATCGCAACACGTTCCTGCAGCGGGCGGTGGCGATCCCCACCGAGGCGTCGAAGTTCATCACGCACATCCTGTCGTTCGAAGAGCTGTTGTTCTCCGAGCGATCGACGCAGCGCGTGCAGCAACGGCTCAACCTCGACGCGAAGCTGCCGCACGTCGAGTCGTTCATCGCGCGCGCGAGCGTGATGCTGAAGCCCTTCGGCGGTTTGCCGCTCGACGTGGGCGTCGCGCGCCACGACCGCAAGCCGATGCTCGACCCGACGCTGTCGCCGGCCTGCCTGCTCGTGCGGCTCGCCCCCGCCGGCAAGCGATGACCAGCGGTCCGAATGCAGGTGGCGCGTGTGGTGGCGAGGCCGTGGCCAGCGCGGTGCCGCTCTACCTGGCGTCCACGTCGCCACGACGCTGCGCCCTCCTCGACGAAGCCGGCATCGACTTCGTCGTCGTGACGCCGGGGCCGGAGCCCACGGGGCACGGATCCCCTCTGGCGCGCGCCCAGTTGCGGGCGCGGAGCAAGGCGCTCGGGGCGGCGGTGCCGCTCGGAGCGCCGTCGGGCACGGTGCTGGGCGTCGACACCGTGGTGGAGGTCGACGGCGACGAACTGGGCAAGCCGCTCGATCGCGCGGAAGCTGCCGCCATGCTCATGCGCCTCGCCGGGCGCGAGCACCTGGTCCACACGGCGCATTGCCTGCGTCCGCACCCGGCGACGCCGACCTGGCTCACGGAGCATGTGGCCACCGCCAGGGTCGCCTTCGCTGCCCTCGACGCCGCGGCCATCGAGGCCTACCTCGCGACCGGGGAGTGGGAAGGGAAGGCCGGGGGCTACGCCATCCAGGGCGCGGCCGGGGCCTTCTGCACCCTGGTCGAAGGCGAACGTGACGTCGTGATCGGGCTGTCGGTTGCCGCGGTCCGGTCGCTGCGCGACGCCGCCGGCTCCCAGCCGACGGGGCCGGGCCGCCCCTGACCTCCGAGCTTGAACTCCGCCGGTCGATCCCTATCTTCCCGCCCCTCCCGAATCTGGCGGCGCGCAGCCGCAGCCGGCCATGAAAGCTGACATCCATCCCAAGTACGTCGCCTGCACCGTGTCGTGCGCGTGCGGCAGCTCCTTCCAGACCCGGTCGACCCAGGCGGCGATCAAGGTCGACGTCTGCAGCTCCTGCCATCCCTTCTTCACCGGGTCGCAGAAGTTCGTCGACACTGCCGGCCGCGTCGACAAGTTCCGCCGCCGCTACGGCAAGGGCGCGCCTGCCGCGGGCAGTCCTGCCGAAGGCAGCTGATCCGAGGCGTGGGTCCGCGCCGACGCGGTGGCTCGGGCTCGCAGCTGTGAGCCTCGTCCGATCGCGTGTCCGCCGTGGCGTCGCCGGCCCGGGCCGACCCAGGAGTCGAGATGAATGAATTCCTCCGACCGCGCGTGCAGGCCAAGCTCGACAAGATGTCGGCGCGCGAGGCGGAGTTGATCGCGACGGTGTCGAGCGGGACCGTGCGACCGGAGCAGATGGCGTCGCTGCAGCGCGAACTCGGCGCGCTCACGAAGGTCGTCCGTTCGTACGAGGCGCTGACCGCGCTCATGCGCGAGATCGGCGCGCAGCGCGCGATCCTGGCCGATTCGCGCGGCGATCCGGAGCTGGCCGAACTGGCGCGTGAGGAGTTGCCGCAACTCGAGGCCAAGGCGGCCGCGGACGCCGACGCCCTGCTGGACATGCTGCTCGCGCAGAGCGGCGATGGCTCCCGCAACGCGATCGTCGAGATCCGCGCCGGCACCGGGGGCGAGGAGGCGGCGCTGTTCGTGCGCGACCTGTACGGAACCTACCTCCGCTTCGCCGAGCGGCAGGGCTGGCGCGTCGAGGCGATCTCCGAGTCGGCGGCCGAGATGGGGGGGCTGCGCGACGTGGTCTTCTCCGTCGATGGCGACGGCGTGTTCAACCAGCTCCGCTTCGAGAGCGGCGGGCACCGCGTCCAACGCGTGCCGGAGACCGAGAGCCAGGGCCGCGTGCACACGTCGATGGCGACGGTGGCGGTCCTGCCGGAGGCGGAGGAGGTCGAGGTCGAGATCAAGGACGGCGACATCGAGTTCCAGGCCACGCTCGCCGGCGGGCCCGGCGGCCAGAACGTGAACAAGGTGGCGTCGGCGGTGCGGATCACGCACAAGCCGAGCGGGATCGTCGTGTTCTGTCGCGAGGAGCGCAGCCAGCTCAAGAACCGGCAGCGGGCGATGAAGCTGCTGCGGGCGCGCCTCTACGACATCGAGCGGGCCCGGGTCGACAGCCAGCGCGCCGAAGCGCGGCGCACGCAGGTGGGCAGCGGCGATCGCAACATGCGCATCCGCACCTACAACTTCCCGCAGAACCGCTTGACCGACCACCGGCTCAACCAGAACTTCGGGCTCGACCAGACGTTGGAAGGCAAGCTCGAGCCCGTCATCGCCGCGCTCCTCGCCCAGGATCGCGAAGCCCGCATCGAAGAACTCTGATCGAAGCCCTCCCTGCTCACTCATCCCACACACGGAGAACCCCATGACCGAGTCCGTCGACCTTCCCCCTCCCGAGCTCGAGCCTCTCGCCGAACCGAGTGGTTTCGACGCCACCTCCGCGCCGGCGGGGGGCATGGCGCCGATCTTCTACCGGCCCGACGCGCATCGGGAGTACTACCGGTTCCTGTTCGCGGGCATCGTCATGACGCTGGGTTGTCTGATGCCGATCGGACCCGACGCCAACCTCGCCGTGTACCAGACGACGAGCGGCGCGTTCTTCCTGCTCATCAGCCTGGGTGTCGTGTGGAGCATGTGGATCGCCGTCGCCGGCGGTCGCTTCCGCATGAACTGGCTGATGCTCGCGATCATTCCGTTCGTCGCGCAGCTCATCAACGTGATCTTCGTGGCCAAGGAGCCGGGCGTGCTCGAGTACGTCAAGGAAGGGCGGCCGATGGTCGAAGGATGGAAGGACCTCATCAAGACGGTCTTCACCTCGAGTGACGCGCAGCGCTACGAGAAGGCAGGCAACTTCTGCCGGGCGTTCGGCAGCGGACGCATCGTGCTGTTCTTCGGCGGCGCGCTCAACCTCTGGTACATCCTCACCGCCGTGTTCGGCGGCGCCAAGGCGGCCAAGGCCAAGAAGGCGGCGCGCGTGGCGGCGACGCCGCGCCGCGGCGGCAAGGGATGAGAGGCTGAGCGAGCAGCGAGGCGCGCCCGTGAGCACGGTCAAGACCGTCATGGACGTGCTTCGCGCCGGCGAGGGCTGGCTTCGCCAGCGCGAGGTCGACGCGCCCAAGCGCAGCATGGAGCTGATGCTCGGGCACGTGCTCGGCTTGCGTCGTCTCGACCTGTACCTGGCGTTCGATCGTCCGCTTTCCGAGGCCGAGTTGGCCCGGACCCGCGCGCTCATGCAGCGGCGCGGCACGCACGAGCCGCTGGCCTACGTGCTCGGCGAGATCGGCTTCCGTTCCGTACTGGTGCGCTGTGACCGGCGCGCACTCGTACCCCGCCCGGAGACCGAGGGACTCGTCGAGCTGGCGCTGGCACGTGCGCCGCAGGGCGGGCGTGTGCTCGACCTCGGTACCGGCAGCGGCGCGATCGCGCTGGCGATGGCGAGTGAGCGTCCAGACCTCCATGTGACCGCGGTCGATGCGAGTCCCGACGCGCTGGCGCTGGCGACCGAGAACGTCGCCGCCGCGGGTCTGGCGGAGCGGATCGACGTGCGGTTGGGGAGCTGGTTCGAGCCGGTCGATGGGCAGACCTTCGACGTCGTCGTCAGCAACCCGCCGTACGTGGACCCCGCGCACCCCGAACTGCTCGCCGACGACGTGCGTCGCTTCGAGCCGCACGCGGCGCTGTTCACGCCGCCGGGCGACCCGGCTGCCTGCTACCGGGCCATCGCGGCCGGCGCCGCAGCCGGGCTCGCACCCGGCGGCTGGCTGCTGTTCGAGACCGGGGTCGAGGCTGCCGATGCCGCGCTCGCGTTCTTGCGGACGCAGACCTTCCTCACCGACATCGGGCTACAGCCCGACCTCGCCGGCCTGCCTCGGTACCTGCTGGCGCGGCACGCTCCCTGACCCTTCTCGCGACGTGCTCAGCGCGCCGCGGTGGCCGACTGCGGGTGGCGCGCGATGAACGCTTCGAGCGCGGCGCGCGCCGCGGGGGTCACGTGCGAGAAGTACACCGCGATGTCGTACGTCGCGGGCGAGCGATCGGGCACCTTCTCGGCGCGCACCACCACGCCCTCCACCGACGCCGACTCGCGTCCGCCGGGCAGGTCGAGGCGCATGCGCACGAGGGTCATCTCCCGCAGCGCGGTGGGCAACCGCGCGCACAGGCCCATCACCGACACGTCGCGCAGGACGCCGTCGACCGTTCCCGTCTCACAACGCAACTGAATGGGAAACTCCGCGCTGATGCGCGGCGCGCGCCGCCGCTCGCGTCCGGTTGCTGCCATCTCGATGACCCCTCCCTGGGGTGTGCTGACCACGAAACCGCGCGCACCATACAAAGCGCGGCGCGCGCTGGCTACCATCCCGCGCTGGCTTCCCAGCAAACTTCCACCGGACTCGCAGCGATGGCCAACTTCAACAAGGTGATCCTTCTCGGCAACCTCACCCGCGACATCGAACTCCGCTACTCCCAGGGTGGCCAGCCCATCGCGAAGACCGGCCTCGCCATCAACCGCAAGTTCACGGGTGGCGATGGCCAGTCGCGCGAGACGACCTGCTTCGTCGACATCACCGCGTTCGGCAAGCAGGCCGAGATCCTCAACCAGTACGTCGGCAAGGGCAGTCCGTTGTTCGTCGAGGGCCGGCTCGAGTACTCCACGTGGGAGGCTCAGGACGGCGGCAAGCGGAACAAGCTCGAGGTGATCGTCGAGAACTTCCAGTTCGTCGGCGCGCCGCGGGGCGCTTCGGGCGGGGCCTCCAGCGGGGGCGGGGGCGGTGGCGAAGCCGAAGGCGGCGCGCCGCCGCGGGGACAGGCCAAGCGCGGCGCCGCGCCCGCGGCCGAGGGCGGCGTCGACTACGGCGACATCCCGTTCTGAGCCATGGGGCTCGCCGCTCGGCGGGCACTCGTGCTCAGGACCACGCCGGGAGCCTTCGGGCTGGCCGCCGGGCTTCTGATGCCCGCTCCGCCGGCGGCGTGGTTCCGAATCGAGATCCGGCGCGCCACGGGGAATCCCCGCGATCAAGTCGCCTCCGGGTCCTGGTCGATGAAGGACGGCCGGTGCCCACTGCCCCGGCGCCTCCCACCAGGACGAGCCGGACGATGGAGAACAGCGTCGAGACGTTCAAGGAAGCCCTGACGGCGAAGTCGCAGAGCGCCACGCTCGACGAGCTGAAGAGCCGCGGCAAGCGCAACGTGCGGGTCATCCGCGCCGACGACATCGCGGAGATGATCGCGACGGCGGTCAACAACACCGTCTTCGCGTCGGGCCTGATGGCGCCCGACGAGGTCGAGGCGCTGGTCGGCAAGAGCCGCGAGCAATTCCGGGAGCTGATGCAGCGGCGCGAGCGCGAGGTCGCGGAGCTGCGCGCTGCGCAGGAGGAGCTCGAGGAGTGCCGCGCCGAGCTGGCACAGGCGCGCGCCCAACTGGCGCAGCCGAAGGAGGACGCCGACGGCGGCGCCAACGCCGGGGTGATGCAGTACCTGATGAGCGAGCTGGCGGAGTTGAAGGCCAGGGCCGCCGCGCCGGCCGCGCCGGCCGCCGCGCTCGGCGCGGACGCTGTCGCGGGCGCGCTCGCCCAGTTCTCGAACACGCTGAACCAGAAGCTGGAGAGCCTCGGCAAGAAGATGGGAATCAGTGCCGCCGCGGAGGCCAGCGCGCCCGATCTGGGCGGGCTCTTCAAGCACAACGACGACGTCGCCCTCGAGTCGAACATGGCCAACGTGAAGGTGAAGGCCAAGAGCGGCGCAGGCATTTCCGCCAACCTCGAGCGCCTGAAGAAGCTCAAGGGCGGCAACTGAGATCGGGGTTTCCCGCAACGAGAAGACGATGAGCCACAACGACGACATCGACAGCAAGGGTCAGGGGTCCGGCGCCGCTGCGAGCAGCGCCTTCACGGAGGTCGCGCTCGGCAAGGGGCTGGACGTGGGCACGGCCAACCTGGCTGCCGCCGTGCAGACCGCGGACGGTGGCATCACGGTGTCCGTGGAGCGCAACGCGTTCCTGGACATCAACGCCGATGTCTACTCGAAGAACATGCTCACCAAGCTGAAGGTGCCCTACGTGGTGCACAACGGCAAGCTGGTGGTGATCGGCGAGGCCGCCTTCGAGCTGGCCAACGTGTTCGGCAAGGACACGCGTCGCCCGATGTGCGATGGCCTCGTGAGCCCGAACGAGACCGACGCGCTGCCGATGATGAAGCTCATCATCAGCAAGATCCTCGGCGAGCCGCGCGTGCCGGGCGAGCCGTGCTACTTCTGCGTGCCCGCGGAGTCGATCGATGTCGAGAACAACATCGTGTACCACCAGGGCCTCTTCGAAGGGATGATCAGCAAGCTCGGCTACACGGCCCGCGCCATCAACGAGGCGCACGCCGTCATCTTCTCCGAGCTGGCCGACAACGACTTCACCGGCATCGGCATCTCCTTCGGCGGCGGCATGGCGAACGCCTGCATCGCCTACAAGAGCATCCCGTGCGTGTCGTTCTCCGTGGCCCGCGGTGGCGACTGGATCGACAACAACGTCGCCAACGTGCTCGGCATCAAGCGCTCGAAGGCCACGTTCATCAAGGAGCGCGGCGTCGACATCCGCGACCCCAAGAGCCGCGAGGAAGAGGCGGTGGCGATCTACTACCGCAACCTCATCAGCTACGTGCTGCAGAACATCAAGCAGCGCTTCGAGCGCGGGCAGAACATGCCCAACTTCTCCGAGCCCATCGACATCGCCTGCGCCGGCGGTACGAGCCTCGTGGGCGGCTTCATCGAGGTCTTCCGCGACGAGTTCGCCAAGATCGACTTCCCGCTCCCCGTCGGCCGCATCTTCCGCTCGGAGGACGCGCTGACGTCGGTGGCCCGCGGCTGCCTCGTGGCTGCGGCCATCGGCGAGTAGGACCGCGAGGTCGCGGAGGCGTGCAGCGACGGGGCGTGCGCCTCGTCGCGCTGCGTGGGGTGTGGATCCGGGTGTCTCCCGAGGTTCGCCCCTCGCCGTTCTCTCGTTCTCTGGTCTCGCCGGGGCAGGGTCAGTTGTCCCTCGCAGAGCAGCAGAAGGGAACAGGGAGGATGTGCGGGCTACGCGCGGCGCCTGGCAGCCGAAAGAAGAGGCGCGGCGCTGCGCGCCGCGTGAGACACGGAAGTACGGAGGCACG
>CAYQMF010000174.1:0-9489 GCA_964418595.1 uncultured candidatus Brocadiaceae bacterium | reverse complement strand
CGCCGGTGTGGCGCGGCCACTCCCAGTTGTCGACCTCGCCGCCGAACTCGCCGATGGCGCGCGGCGGCGCATACACGAGGCGCACGTCGGAGAGGACGGTCTGGTAGATGAGGTGGTACTCGCGGCCCTCGAAGAAGGACGCGACGCGGCACTGCGTGTGCGGCTCCTTCTCGCCCTCTGCGACGAGGTCGCGCATCACCTTCTGGGTGAGCTGGGCGCGTTCGAGGTCGGTCTTCGCGGCGGCCTGCGCCTCGTACACCCGTCGCGTCACGTCGACGATGCGGCGCACGATCGACACCGTCACACCCGGGCAGGGCAGTTCGTCTGCGAGCGTCTCGGCGACGTAGCCGTCGCGCAGGCGGTTGTTCTCGGTGGTGCTCAGTTTGTTGACCGCGTCGAACCCGCAGTGGTGGTTGGTGGCGACGAGCCCCTGCGCCGACACGAACGACGCGCTGCAGCCGCCGCCGAAGCGCACCGCGGCCGACAGCACGCCGCCTCGCTCCGGGTGCCACAGCTCGTCCTTGCCGAGTTCGAGGCCGCGCTGCTTCAGCGCGTCCCAATCCATCTCACGGACCTGGCCCGGGAGCCACTGTCCTTCGTCGGGCACCCCGGCGAGGGCGATGGCGGCGAAAGCGAAGAGGAGGCGGGGAGCGATCATCGGACGCACGATACGAGAGGGGCGCGGGGCTTCGGAGCAGCCTTCTGCCTTCTGTCGAAGCTCAGCGGGCGGGCTCGATGCGCCGGGCAGCGCGCATGCCGAGCCAATCCCCGCGGTGGTTGAAGGGCTTGGCGTTGCGCGCGGCGGAGGAGCCCTCGGCGGGCGGATCCTGGAAGCTGCCACCCCGCACCGGCCGCTGCTGCAACTGTGGGACCGGCCGCGCCCCGTCATCGCCGGTCGGCGGCAGGAGGTAGGCGAGCGAGCTGAAGTAGTCGCGACACCACTCCGCCACGTTGCCGACCATGTCGTGCAATCCCCAGGCGTTGGGTGCGTGGCTGCCGACCGGTTCGTGGCGGGTGGGCCGGTTCGCTCCCTCATCCAGCGGGTCGGCGACGTGCGCGAAGCCGACGAGGCGCGCGCGGTCGTCGCCGGACGGCCACGTCGTCGTCGTGCCGGCGCGGCACGCATGCTCCCACTGCGCTTCGGTGGGAAGGTCCAGCCCGTGCTGTTCGAGCCCGCGCTTGCAGTCTTCCCAGTCGACGCTCTCCACGGGATGCCGCCGGGTGATGGATGCGCCACCGACCACGGTCGCCTTCTCGTGCAGCGCGCTCGGCTTCTTGCCTGTGAGTCGCTGCCACTGGGCCTGGGTGAGTTCGTGTTTGGCGAGGAAGAACGGCGCGAGCGTGACCTGGTGCACGGGGGACTCGGTCATCGAGGCCTCCGGGTCGTAGCACGCGGCGCCCGGGTCCTGGCGCTGGGCTCCGAGCCACGTCCGACCGCCGGGCACCAGGACGAACACCACGCCGTCGTCCACGCCGAGTTGGAGCACGCCGTCGGCGTCACGCGCCGGGACCGGCGCATCCTCGGGTGCGGAGGCCACGTGATAGAACTCCTGCAGACCGGAGCGCGGGTCCTTGCCGACGGGAACGAGCTGGGCCTGCGGGGTCAGGCGCAGCTCGCCGTAGCGGGGCTCAGCGGCGACGTCGCGCGCGACCTGATCCCAGGCCGCGGTCCGTGCCTCGGCCGCGTGCATTTCGGTGACGATCGCGTCGCGTCGGCGCTGGACCTGCACGGCGAGCGCGTCCTGGCCCTCCGCGAACGCCGCCACGTCGAGGAGGAGCTGCGTCAGGTTGTCGTGCAGGAACTGCTGCCCCTCGTCGGCGAAGCGCCACGTGCGGCGCTCATCGGCGCGTCGGGTCGCCGCCTGGAGGTCCGCGAGCGTCTGCGCGCGCGTGCTCGTGAGCGTGTTCCGCAGTGCAGCGAGCGAGTCCTGCGCCACGGTCGGGTGCGCGAGCAGCGAGTCGAGGTAGGCGAGGCGGGCCTGCTGGTGTCGCTGCTCCGCGGTCCAGGGGTTGGTGCGACGGTCATCCTCCCGGTCGGCATCCGTGAGCGGCTGGGCGCGCGCGCGCGCGTCGGCGAGCGCCGCGCGCAGGCGCGGCAGTTCGCTCCCCAGCGGCCGGGCGTGCTCCGCCAACCACGCGTCGAACGCTGGCAGGCGCTGCGGCCATGCCGGGTACAGCGATGCGGCCGCGTCCTTTGCGGTGCGCAGCCGGCTGCCGATGGCGAGGATCTCGAAGCGTTCGAGGTTGGTCTGCGCCTGGACCGCGAAGGTCCAAGTGGTCGCGAGCCCCACGACCAGCGTCACGAGCACGGTGATCCCCGCGAACACCGGCACGCGGTGGCGGCGGACGAACTTGCGGATCTGGTAGGCGAGCGACGGCGGGCCGGCGAGCACCGGTTCGTGGCGCCGGTGGCGACGCAGATCCGCCGCGAGCTCGAGCACGGAGGCGTAACGGCGGTCGCGATCCGGATCGAGTGCGCGGAGGACGATCCAATCCAGGTCGCCGCGCAGGCGGGAGACCAACTGTCGCGTTTCCGTCGAGCGCAGCGCGGCGGTGGTCTTCGGCGTGTCGATCTCGCTCGCCACGCGCGCACTGGGCCGCGGCGGCGTCGCCGTGGCATCCTTGTCGGACCTCCGCCAGGGCATCTCACCGGTGAGCAGGAGGTAGAGGATCACACCGAGGGCGAACACATCCGTGCGTATGTCGACGTCCTGGTGATCTCCGGAGGCCTGTTCCGGGCTCATGAAGCCCGGCGTGCCGACGACGCCACCCGCCTCCGTCAGCAGGGGGGCCTCGGCCGGCCGGGTGTGCAGCGCCTTGGCGAGGCCGAAGTCGATGATCTTGGGGACCGGGCGGCCGTGCTGGTCACCGACCAGCACGTTCGAGGGCTTGAGGTCCCGATGGATGATCCCGCGCTGGTGCGCCGCGTGCACGCCGTCGCACAACTCGAGGAACAGCGCAAGCCGGGCTTCGATGTCGAGCCGGTGCGCGTCGCAGTAGGTCGTGATCGGCTGGCCATCGACGTACTCCATCACGAAGTACGGGCGTCCGTCGGGCAGCGCACCCGCGTCGAACACCTGCGCGACCGACGGGTGGCTCAGCATCGCGAGCAGCTGGCGTTCGGCGTCGAAGCGCAGCAGCGTCGTCCGATCCCCGGCCCCGGGCCGCAACACCTTGATCGCGACCTCCCGTCGGATGGGCTCGACCTGCGCGCATAGATAGACGACGCCGAACGCGCCGTCGCCCAGGCGCCGGAGCACCCGGTAGCCTCCGATCTGCTGCGGGTCTGCCGTCGGTCCGGGGCCGACGAGCCCATAGGCGGTCAGCGTCGCCAGGGCCTGCCGCAGGGCCGCAGCCTGCGTGGGATGGCGCCCGCACAGCGCATCGACCGCGGCTTCTCCTTCCGCGTCGAGGAGATCGGCGCACTCGACGAGGAGATCGTCGAATGTCGGCGACTCCTGGCCTTCGCCAGCTGCGCTCATGGTCGCGATGAGTGTTGGGCGTCGGAACGGCGCCGCGGATCTGCGGGCTGGCTGGGCACGGCGGGATTCTGGACCGTTGCCTGTTGCGTGTCGATCCCCGCGCCAGCGTGCACAGCGTGCATGGCGTGCGCGTGCCAGTGGAAGCTCGCGCGGGAAGACTCCTCTCACCGCGCGGGATCGCCCAGCAGCGGCTCTGCCCGTCCGATCCGCACGCGTGGCGGGCGCGTCGCGTCGACGCAGATCTCGCCGACCTGCGCGGTCTCGAACACGCGAACACCCGCGCGGCGCGCGGCCTCCGTCTGCGGCGTCGCCCGCGCCGGCTCGCCGCCGGAGACGAGGGCGAGGCGCGGCTGGCACGCGGCGAGGAGGGCGGCGATCTCGGTGTTCTTGCGGCCGTGGTGTGGCAGGAGCAACACGTCGGCGCGCTTGCGGTGGGGACTGCCGAGCCAAGCGCGCACACCGTCTTCCTCGGCGTCGCCGGGCAGCAGGGCCGTGAAGGTGCCGAGGTCGGCGTGCACCCACAGGCCCGCGTCGTTGCTGGTCGGGCGCGCGGGCAGGCTCGGACGCGCGAGGTAGAGGCCGGGGAGGGGCTCGAGGCGCGCGTCGGCGGCGAGCGTGAGGATCTCCGCTCCCACGCGGCGCACGGCGGCGGCGAGCTCGCCGGCGGCGAGCTCCTGTGGCATCGCCACGGCGGCGACGCGCGTGCGGCGCAGGAGCGAGGGCACGCCGCCGACGTGATCGGCGTCGCCGTGCGTGAGGACCAGCAGGTCGATGCCGCGCGCGGGGCGGAGCGCGTTCTCGACGGCGCGGGTCGCGCGGCGGCCGTCGGCCTGACTGCCGCAGTCGACCACCACGACCTGGCCACCGGGCAGGCGCAGCACGCACGCCTGCCCGTGGCCGACCTCGAGGGGCTGGACACCCACGGGGTTCGCCGAGGGGAAGGGCAGGAAGTGCGGAAGCGCCAGCAGCGCACACGCGGCCGCCACCGCGCGCCGCGTGCGCGACCACGCGAGCAGCGCTGCGCCGAGCAGACCGGCGACGACGAGCGCGCCCACCGGGGCCCGCGCCGGCGCGAGGATCGGCGCGCCGGGCAGCTCGGCGAGGTGTTCGACGCTCCAGATGTAGACGCGGATGAGCGCAGTCAGCGGCGCCACCAGCAGGTCGGCCGCGGCGGCGTCGAGCGCGCCGAGCGATGCGACGAGGAGGCCGACTCCGAGCAGGACCGCGACCAGCGGGCCGAGGAGCGGCGTGGCGAGGATGGTCCACGGGGCGAGCTGGCCGAACAGGCCCAGCGTCAGCGGCATGGTCGTGATCGACGCCCATGTCGACGCGCGCACGCCGTACCACAGCCACCGCCACCGCGAGCCGGCGTCGTCGCCGGGCCCGGCGAGGCTGAGCCCGAACACCGCCGCGTAGCTGAGCAGGAACGACGCGCTGCCCAGCTCGGCCGGCGACCACAGCGAGGACAGCAGGGCGGGCACGGCGAGGCAGGCGACGATCGGCACGTGGCGGCCGTGCCGCAGGCCCAGCCCGAGCAGCGCGAACGCGACCAGGGCCCGGAACACGGGTGGGTCGAGGCCGGTGATCACGCCGTACACGCAAAGGACCGTCGCGATGGCGATGCGCACGGACCTTCGACGACGCTGAGCGCCCACGGCGAGGCCGAGCATCGCGGCGAGCAGGCTGATGTGCGCGCCGCTCACCGCCAGCAGGTGGCTGAGGCCGGTGGCGCGGTGCGCGTCGGCGAGGGCCTGGTCGACGTCGCCGGAGCGCCCGAGCACGAGGAGCGCCAGCAGCTGGCCTTCGCGGCCGTGCACGCGCGCGCGCAGGGCGTCGAGGAGGCGGAGGCGCAGCGCATCGGCGAGGGCGAAGAGGGAGGTCGAGGGCACGCACGCCCGCAGGCCCCCCGGCGGCACGCGTACGACGGCGTCGCGGTCGGGGTCGGCGGGCGCCTGCAGGGATCCGACCGCGACCACCGCGTCGCCGGGCCGGACGCGAGTGTCGTCGGCGAACACGCACAGCACGCGCGCCGTGCCGCGTTGCACGCGGCAGCGCACCTCGCCGCGCGCGAGGTCGATCACGGGGCGATCGGCCACCGTGCCGCGCACGACTACCGGGCCATCGCGTGGCGGCGGCACGCGCAGGGGTTCGGGGTCGAAGGCGGCCAGGGCGCACGGCAGCGCCAGGAGTGCCGCGCCGGGCAGACGGCGCGACCAGGAGCGGAGGAGCAGCACGGCGAGCAGCAGCACGACGCCAGCGAGGGCGATGCCCGGCGCACCCAGGCAGCGCACCGACGCGACGCCGGCCACCGCGGCGAGCGCCGCGCCGACCAGATGGAGTTCGCCCACGCGCAGGGGCGCATGCCAGGTCTTGGTCCACACGGGTCCCCTGTGTCACGGACGGCGCGTTCGGTGACGTTCGTTGCCCGAGATCGCGAGCAAGGTTGCGCCGCCGCCGCCGCCGCGAAGAATCCTCCCTGCATGGTGCGCGCCCTGTACCCCGGCAGCTTCGACCCCGTGACCTTCGGCCACCTCGACCTCGTCGACCGCGCCCGGCGCCTGTTCGACTCCGTCACGGTCGCGGCCGCCGAGAACATCAGCAAGCAGCCGGTGTTCAGCCTGGAGGAACGGCTCGGGCTGCTGCGCACGGTGTTGCCGGCGGGCGTCGAGGTCGTGGCCTTCGGCGGCCTCGTCATCGACTACTGCAAGAAGCACGGCTTCGACGTGATCCTGCGCGGCCTGCGCACGATGTCGGACTTCGAGTACGAGTACCAGATGGCGATGACCAACCGCCACCTCGCCCCACAGGTCGAGACGGTGTTCGTGATGCCGAGCCTGCAGTACTCCTACGTGTCGTCTTCGCTCATCAAGGACGTCCTGCGCAACGGCGGCGACGTCAGCACCTTCCTGCCGCCGGCCGTGGAGAAGGCCCTGCGTGCGCGGCTCACCAAGTGACTCCGAAGTGACCTCATGCCCGTATCGATCCACACCGAGAACGCTCCCGCTGCCATCGGCCCCTACAGCCAGGCCGTCACCCATGGCGGCCTCGTGTACTGCTCCGGGCAGATCCCGCTCGATCCCAAGACCGGCCAGCTCGTGTCGGGCACGATCGCGCAGGAGACCGAGCGTGCGATGACGAACCTGGCGGCCGTGCTCACCGCGGCGGGATCGGGCCTCGACCGGGTGCTGAAGACCACGATCTTCCTCACCGCGATGAGCGACTTCGCGGAGGTGAACGGGGCGTACGGGAAGTACTTCTCCGGCGCGAAGCCGGCACGGTCGACCGTGGCCGTGAAGGAGCTGCCCAAGGGCGCGCGCGTCGAGATCGACTGCATCGCGGCGCTGTGAGCGACGGGACGGCGACCGCGCGGGTACCTCGACCCGGGGCGCCGCGCTTCCTCAACCTGATGCTGGCGGTGCTGGCGGTGTTGCTGCCGGCGCTGATGGCGGGGGCGCGCCTCGATCGGCCATTGTCGCCGGTCGAGCTGCAGCGCGTGTCGGACGCGATCGAGGCGGAGGCGCACCCGGAGAAGGCCGCCACGCTGGCGGCGCGCGTGTTCTACGGCGCGACGCTGCCGGCCGATGCGCTCGCGCAGCTCGCCAACGCCCCGGAGGCGACCGCCGCGCGCGCGCGCCTCGCGGCGGTGTTCGTCATGCTGCTCGGCTCGGCGGTGCTGTACCTGCTCGTGTCGGTGAGCCGCGGCGGTTCGGTGGCCGTGCTTTCCTGCCTGGCGCTCGCGGGCACGCCCGCCATCGCCGACGACGGCAGCAGCCTGCAACCAGAGACGTTGGTGGCGGTGTTCGGTACCCTCGCGGCGTTGCTGCTGGCGATGTTCGCGCTCACCGTATCGCGCCGGCGTGCGCGCGCCGGCATGCGCACGCTCAGCGTGTTGTCCATGGGGGTGCTCGTGGGCGTGGCGGTGGCGCTCACCGTCGCCAGCGCGAGCCGCGGCGCGGTGGTGCTGTTGGTGCCGGGCGGTGCTATCACGCTCGTGTGCATGGTGCAGACCCTGCAGTGGGTGCGCTGCTGGCGGCGCGACCGGTTGTCGCCGCGCAGCGTGCAGGCGCTGGCCGGGCGGGCGTGGCCGTGGCTGCTGTTGACGCTCGGCATCACCGCGGCGGGCGCGTTCACGCTCGTGGTCGTGCTGCAGCGAGGACCGGTGCCGGGACCGTCCGCGTCGCTGTACGGCGTGCTCCCGGATGGTGGCCTGCGACGTGTCGTGGTCGTCGCGCTCGCGCTGCTCGGCACCGTGCGGCTGCTGTTCGAGGCCGGCGTGCGCCTGAGCAAGCGCCGGCGCATCGACCCGACGGTGGTGCTCCTGCTGTTCGTCGCCGTGTTCGTCATGCAGCACCTCAGCGACGGCAGCGGACTGGCCGCGCAGCCCGCGGCGTTCGCGCTCGCCGTGTTGGTGGGGGAAGGCGTGCTGACGTCGATCCTGCTGTTCGTCGGCTGGTGGATCGTGCGCGCGCGGCGGCGGGCGGGGTGAGCGGGCGCGGGCGGCGCGTTTGCGGCCCGGGCCTGTAGCATCCCGCGGCGGCGCTGTCCTTCCTGTTTGTTCCGCAGAGGTCGATCCGATGAACGTGAGCCACTCGATCCGCCAGGTCCACCGTTGGCTGTCCGTGGTCTTCACGCTCGCCGTGGTGGCCGCCTCCATTGCGCTTGCGCAGAAGGAGCCTGTGGTCTGGGTCAGCTGCGTGCCGCTCTTCCCGCTCGCCCTGCTGTGGTGTACGGGCATGGTCCTCTTCGCGCAGCCGGTCGTGTCCCGTTGGCGCTCCCGACGCCGCGCGGCGTAAAGGAGGACATCGCCATGCCGAAGATGAAGGCCTATGCCAACTTCGATCTCTATCTCGCCGACCAGTCGCCTGCGAACCAGGCCATCGTCCGCGCGCTGCGCGCGTTCGTGAGGCGCACGAGTCCCGAGCTCGTGGAAGCCGTGAAGTGGGGCAATGGGTGCTGGCTCAACGGCAAGGTGCCGGCCGCCTTCGTCTATGCCGCGCCCGACCACGTGCAGTTCGGCTTCATCCGCGGGTCGGTGCTGAAGGATCCCAACGGGCTGCTCCAGGGCCAGGGCCAGCACGTCCGGCACGTGAAGGTGCGCAGGTTGTCGGACATCGACCGGCCTGCGTTTGCTGCGCTGCTGCGGCAGGCAGCCGTGTTCGACACGATGCCCGCGCCGCGCAAGAAGGCGGCGGGGAAGAAGAAGGCGGCGCGCGGAACCAGCGCGGCCAGATCCAGGAAGGGAACGGGCCCGCGGGAATGAGTCCCTCACGCGAACGACCAGTGAACAACGACGCGCGGCAGTTCGCGGAGGTGCTTGGCCCGAGTCGTTCGGGGACCATTTCCTGGTTGGTCATCGAGGCCGACAGGGCTTCTGGGGGCTGGTTTCTGTTCGGCCACCGTTCGTTGGCGGAGTCTTCGGAGTTCGACAGCTGGCACCCGACACGGGAGGGAGCCTTGCGAGAGGCGGAGCGGCGCTTTGGCATTACAGAAGACCAATGGCGCGGGAAGTGAGCACTGGGGCAAGCCCGGATGCGACTCGCGCTGGAACTCTGCTCGGGTGCTCGGGAGGTCCCGCTGGTTCCTCATCCGGCACGGGCGAGGGGGGTGCGAGGGGAGGAGGGGCGGCGGCCGCCGCTGTCGATGCGTATGTAGGCGCGGCCAAGTCGCTCGCGCTGCGCTCAATCCGACAGCAACGGCGCGTCCGGCGGTTCGCGCTGCGCGAGCACCTTCCGGTACTTCTCCATCAACCGCACGCACGCGTTGAAGCGCAGCAGCGACTTCTCGCCGCCGGTCGGTCGCAATCCCAGCGCCTGCTCGTAGCGCGCCATCGCCTGGGTCAGCCACTCGCGAGCCAGCTCGCCGCAGCCCGGCGTGCCCTGGCGGAGGTGGAGCTTGGCGCGGCGCTCGCAGATCAAGGCCGTGTAGTAGGCGCGTTCGAAGGCGTCGGTCAAGCCGCCAGCGAGGGTCATCGCTTCGTCGAAGCGCTGGGCGAGGCCGCGGGGGAACT
>CAYQMF010000173.1:0-10076 GCA_964418595.1 uncultured candidatus Brocadiaceae bacterium | reverse complement strand
GGGAGCCCGGACCTTGCTGCACAACCAAGGAACCGTAACCAAGCTCTACCAATGCCCTCCCTCTCACCGAGCATCGTCGTCGCCTTCCTCGCCCTCGCACCCCTCGCCGCCCAGGGCTGCCGCGACCAGGAGAACGTCACCCAGCGCGCCAACGGCCTCGAGGTCACCGGCGCGCAGCCGTCCGTGCAGACCTTCACCTGCGGGCAGAGCGGCTTGCTCCTGCGCGTCGACGTCGACGTGCGCCACTGGGTGAGCGGCGTCACCGCGCCGTTGACGGTCAACATCCTCGCGACCGATGCGAGCGGGGTGCCGACCAACCAGGTCCTCGCCACGGAGCAACTGCAGCCGGGCGAGATCCCGACCAACAGCTACGCGTTCGTGCCCGTGCGGCTCACGCAGCCGGTCGCGGTCTTCCCGAGCCTCGTGCTCGGGCTCGAGCTGACCGTGCCGGCGACGACGACGCGCGCGTACGCGTGGTCGGGGGACGCGCCGGGGCTCTATGCCGCGGGCACGACCTTCATCCGTCGGACCGTCGGCCCACTGTCCTTCGACATGGGCTTCCGCACCTTCGTGGGCACGCCCGCCGCGGCGGGCGGCTACGGCACTGGCCACGCGGGCACTGGCGGTGTGCCGGCGCTCGCCGCCAGCGCGCCGCCGCGCCTCGGCACCACGCTCGACCTGCAGGTCGGCAACTCGCTCGGCGCGCCGACCGCGGGCGCGCTCATGGTCGGCACGCTGCGCGCGAACCTGCCGACTCCGTTCGGCGGCGCGCTCCTCGTGCAGGTGCTCGCCACCATCGCGCTGCCGGTGCCGAGCGCCGGCGCGCTCGTGCCGCTCGCCGTGCCGGACCTGCCGAGCCTGTGTGGCAGCACGGTCACCTTCCAGGCGGTGCTCGCCGATCCGGGGGCGAGCCACGGCATCGCGTTCACGCCCGGGCTCGAGTTGTTGCCCGGCGCGTGAGATGGCAATCGGTTGCGGTCGCCTCGCGACCGACGCCGTCGTCGCCGCCGAACCAGATCGGAGCGCTCTTCGCAGGATGGCGGGCAACCCGGCGCTGGCTCACAGTCAGTCGATCTCGTACGGTTGTGTCCGTTCTTGAGCGCGTCCCGGCGCGTGTTCCGCGGACCAAGTCAGCGGTTGCACTGAGACGAACCATGCGTCGAGACCGTTTCTTCGTCCTCCCGTTCGCCATCGTCATGCTCGCGTCGCTCGCCAGGGCGCAGGACCTGCCGTTGCAGGTTCCGAACGGATGGAAGGACGTCACCAGCGACGACATGCGCACGATGACGCCCGAGGACCTCGCCGCTGGCAAGCTCTACACCGTGCTCGTGCCGAAGCTGGTGCGCAAGGTCGGGACGCTCCGGGGACTCGTCGCCGAGGGCAAACAGACCCTCAGCGACGTGGCGCCGTTCAAGGTCGTCAAGGGACCTTCCCGTGCCAGGAACGACGCCGGTTGGGAGTACGATGTCGTCATCGGCACGATGACCAAGGAGTCCGGATACACGCTCACCGGCCAAGTGATCGCCCTGCGCAAGGGCAGCGACGAAGGGCTCGTGCTCGTGGTTGCGGACGGTCTCGAGACGATGGAGAAGTACTCGGACGCGTTCACGGCGATGATCCGGAACCTCGGTACCCAACCCGCGGCCGGCCGCGCCGCCAAGGTCGACCTCGCGTTCGCGCTGCCCGAGGGATGGAGCAAGAAGGAGGACGCGGACTCGACTCTGCTCGAGGGATCGGTGGCCGGGTTCGACAACGCGACGACCGTCTTCCGCGTGCTGGTCCTGCCCAGCGAACCGCTGACCGGCAGCTTGCGCAGCACGTACCTGGAGCTGTGGGCCTCGTGCGTCGAACCGGTTCTGAAGACCTCGATCCGGCCGCTGCCGTTCATGCACCGCTTGAAGTCGGGCACCATGGTGGCGTTCGACGTGGACGAGGCGGCGAAGGACCAGAAGGGCGCCACCTTGAGCGGTGGTCTGTTCCTGTTGGCACGCGGCAAGCGAGTCGTGCCCGTCATGACGTTCTGGTTCAACCACGTGAAGGCGCCGCAACTGGAGCAGGCGTTCGAGTCGTTCCTGGAATCAGCCGTCGTTCCGGGCGTCGGTGCCGGGGCCGTCGAACCGTTTTCCGCCGGCGATCTCGAGGGCGAGTGGTCGGAAGCCTCGTCGGTGCTGGCGAACTACGTGACGCGCGGCGGCGACTACGCTGGCGATGCGTCGATCGCAGCGGGCTCGTACATGACGCTCTCGAGAGACGGGAGGTTCACGACCTCGGCGTTCGCGGTGACGGCGACCCGGCGGATCAAGGAGACCGACGAGGGGACGTGGCAGCTCGCCGCGAACGTGCTGACGCTCACGGGCAGGGATCGCGTGCGGCGGTTCACGCTGTTCGCCTTCGGCACGGATCCGAAGGTGGGCGCGTACCTGGTGCGGAGCACGTACGCCGACACCGACGAACGCCCGGACCTCTGCCGGCCCCGACGCGCGTTCTCGGGCGCGTGGTTCCGCCGGAAGGGATGAGCCGGCGGCAGACAAGGCCGCCGAGGCCTGTCGCTGCCGCTACTTCGGGCGCAGTTCGCGGCGCAGTTCGAGGACGAGTTCGTGGATCGGGAACGTCTCGTCGTGCGGCGTGCGCTGCTCTTCGGCCGCGGCCAACGCCGCCTCGTACGCAGCCAGCGCCTCCGCCTTGCGGTCCTGCGCGCGCAGGATCCGACCGGACAGCAGGCGCACCGGCACGTCCTTCGGCCGACCGGCGAGATACGCGTCGCCCGCTGCCAGTGCCTTGGCGGGATCCTTCACCAGGAACGCCGCCGACATCCGCGCGAGGCACAGCTCCTGGGCCGACTGCGGTGTCTCAGCCGCCGGCGGCGCCACGGTCAGGACGGCGTCCTCGGAGGACAACCCCGTGGGCACGGCACCCGCGAGCTTCGTCGCGTCCAGCCGGACGCGGATCACGTGCCTGCCCTCCGGCAGCGACGCCGGATCGACCGCCTCCAGCACCCACGATGCGACGCCGGAGCGTCCGGGCGCGAGTTCCAGGCTCTTCGCCGCCGTGGCCACGGGGCGGAACAGCGCCGCGCGGTCCTTGCCGTCGGGCCCGACGCATTCCAGGCGCAGCGAGTCGGTCCACGCGCCGGCGGGATTCGCCAACGTCAGCGACGGACCGGCCGCGGTCCGCAACCGGAGCCCGACTTCGATCACGACCGGCCAGCCCGGCGACACCGTCGCCTCCGGTGCCTCGTTGAGCCGCACCGTCAGCCGGACCGGCCGGACCTGGACCTCAGCCGGTGGCGGAACCAGTTCGGGTGGTGACGTCGACGCCGTCTGAGCCGTCGACTCGCCAGGCGCCGGAGCCGTCACCAGCGCAGCGGGAACCGACGCAAGGTCCTTCCCGCCACAGGCCGAGGTCAGGATCGCGAGCGCCGCAGTGATCGCCGTCAGGTGGCTCACTTCGCCCTCTCCCAATGGTCGCTGACGACGAAGTGCTTGCAGCAGTCGCCGCCCTGGGCGTTGAAGTAACGGGGCTGCGGAGTGCGCGAGGGCAGGTTCACACCGGTTCCCTCCTGTCCCTTGCAGAGCTTGTTGCCCAGTACCTCCGGACCACCGTGGTAGCAGAGGCGGTTCCGGTTGGTCCGCAGCCGATATGCCTCGGCAGTCACGTAGCGCATGAAGCACAGCTCGTCGCCGCTGCTCTGGCCGCCCGGTTCGCCGACCCAGATCTGCCGCTCGTCCCCCGAACGGGTACCCGGAAACAGGCTGTCGCCGATCATCGGCCTGCCGTCCTCGTCCTCCACCGTGATCGTCTGCCCGTCGAGCGTCGTGACGATCTCGCCCGAGGCCTTCTTGACCCAGACGAGCTTGTGAACGGTCTCCGACTCGCCGTGATGATGGATGCCCAGCGCGTGGCCGAGCTCGTGCGCGACCGTGCGATCGGCACGGGCGATGTCGAACCGCACGCCGTTCGACTCCTGCTCCTCCGCCCCCTGATACTGCAGCACGGTCGGGAGGATGCGAACCTCGTAGCTGTTCTTCGGCGGACCGGGATAGGCTGCGCCGGCCACCGCTGCCGAAAGGCTGACCGCGCACAGGACCCCGTTGAAGCGGAGGAAGGTCCACTTGGACGACAGGCGCAGCGCATGTTGGTCGACGAGGTGTGGCTTGGAGCCCTTGTTGCCGTTGATGACGCGGTCTTCGCGCAGATCAGCCTGGTCGAGTTCGTCGTGGATCAGCAGCCCGGTGGTCTTCCCGAACAACGTGATCCCGCCTTGGGCGAGGATGCCGGCCTCGTTGCGGATGAACAGGTCCTTGGTCATGGGATCGCCGCCTTCCCGCTGACCGCCCACCCAGAACCCGCGGTACTCCTGCCAGACGTTCAGGCCATCGCCCCGCTGGCCGTCGCCCACCGGAGTGTTCTCGTCGTCGACGTCCTCCATCCTGTCCTTGGCCACATCGTGCATCCACCACCGAGCCATCGTGAAGATGCCGGGCTCGTGATCCGGGATCGGCATCTCTTCGGCGCCCGAGCCTTCGACGATTCCCGTCAGCATGCGGCCGTCCTCCAGTTCCGCGGAGGCCACGAGGACGCAGCTCGCGCCGGAGTCGTACGCGTCGACCGCGACTTCTCCCTTCCGCTGCGCCACCCAGGCGCCGCGCATCACCACCGCCTGGCCGTCCAGCGAAAGGTGGTAGTCCGGATCCGGGTTCCGCGACGCCGGGATCTTCAGGTCGAAGTCCGGCGCCTCGACCGGCCGCTGCGGCCGGTTCATGCAAACGCCAGTCTCCTTGCTGGTGTTGTTCAGTACGAACGCGAGACGTTTGACGCCGGTCGGCCGGCCCGGATCGCCACCCTGCTCCTCGATCCGCCACTGCACGGTACAACGGTTGCCCGGCACGGTTTCCGAGCTCGTGCACTCCGGCCGCCAGGCGGTCTCGTAGTCGGGGGGTGGCTTCAGCAGCAACCTTGCCGTCGAAGGCGGCGTCGGCGAAAGGAGGACGTGCAGGCTGAGTGTCAGGGGTTGGCCGCCAACCGTGCTGTACTCGTTGTAGCGTTCGCGGCCGCCCGCCACGTCTCCGGGGTGCGGCGGGATGAGCGGGAAGGCGGTCACCGGCATCGACGCGGTGACGACGAGTTCCTCCTTCCCCAGCTCGAGCTTGCGCGACATCAACTGGGACAGGAGCGGCGTGATGTCCGGCAGGATGCCCCGGATGCCGAAGCGCGCGAGGTCATAGCGACGGTCCTTCCGCACGCCGGTGCCCGCCGTGAAGTCGTGGTACTCGCCGCTCAGGGTCAGCGGCTTTGCGTCCGGGTCCCGGTTCCACCTCTGCAGGTCGTCGAGATCCAGGTCGAAGACCAGGTCCTTCAGGTCGGCATACAGCTCCTTCTTGCGGCCGATCTGTGTGACGCCGGTGCCAGCCAGCCGCGTGCAGCCCTTGCTCACGGTCTCCGCCGCGATCTCGCCCACCTGGATCGCCTCGAACGAGATCCGGTCGTTGACGCGATACACGACGGGGCTCAGGGCCGTGGCCGCGTCCCAACTGATGAAGCGGCCTGCGGCTTTTTCGCCCTGCGTGGTCTTCGACCTCTTTGGTCGATGCTGGCCGACTTCATCCAACTCGAAGACGCCCGTGACTTCGCGGAGGAATCGCCACTGAGTCCGGTACTGGAGCCTGCCCGCGGTGCGGGTCGCCTCGCCGTTCCCCTTGAGGCTGAACGTGAAGGACCCGTACCACTTCTTCCGCGAGAGGAACCTGTCCTTCTCGGCCTGATCCTGACCGCGGAGGTCCGCGCCGAAGACTGCGAACAGGGTCGCTAGCATCGCCGTGGAACCCGCTCTCGCCGACATGCGCATGGAATCGAGCATAGGGAGTCCGCGGTGCGGCCCGAGGGACGAACTCGGCATCCGCCTTCTGTTCGCGCGGACGGCATTCTTCTTCGTGCGCGTGCGCGACCGGTCGCCTCGGTTCCTGCGGTTGGGAGGGTGGCCGGCGGAGTCCGGTGCACACACCATGAACCATCCCGATCGCGTCGCCTTCCCGCCCCTCCTCTCCAGTTCCCGCTGCGTTGCCTGGCTGGCCGCCGCGCTGCTCGTCGCCGCCGCCGCGGCGCAGTCGGCGAGCGCCACCGACGCCGCTCCGCCCGCACCAGGCGCATCGCTCCCTGTGGGGCCCACCGCGGCCGGCTTCGGCGGGGTGTATCGCAAGCAGGTTCTCCAGGGCCCCATCCCCGACAACCAGATCGCTGGCGCCGTGTACGTCGGCTACGGGGCGAGCCGGCGCCTGTTCGTCGCCGGCGGCAACTCCGGCCAGCAACCCAACCGCCTGTACGAGTACGACGCCGCCAGCCGCCTCGTGCGCAACGCGTGGCCCCAGCCCACCAGCAGCGCGTGGGGCATGCGCGACCTCACCACCGATGGCCGCTACGTGTTCGGCGGCGACGAGAGCCTGCGCGTGCAGGTGTTCGACACGATCACCGGGGTGTTCCAGCAGCCGATCGACGTGACGCAGGCCGCGCAGTCGTCTGGCATCACCGCGGTGCGCGGGCTCACCTGGGTCGACTGGGACCCGCGCACGAACTCGCCGTTCGACGGATTCGCGTTCACGGACATCACCGCGTCGCAGACGGTGCTCGTCGATCGGTACGGGCGGTTGGTTCGCGCGTTCCCGACACCGGTCACGCAAGCGTACGGACTCGCCTGGATCCCGTACGCGCGCTTCCTGCTGTACTTCAGCCAGCACGACCCATGGTTGGTGGGCGGTCGCATCCACTTCACCGCGGTCGACATCGCCACCGGTCAGCCGATTCCGCAACTCGAGTTCACCGGGGACGTGACCGTGCCCGGCAACGCTCCTGACCTCAACGGTGGCGTCGCCGGCGGCGTTGCGTTCACGCTGGAAGACGGCGTCATCCTGGCGACTGCCGTGCATCAGGCGGTGGCAGACACACTCGTCGAGTACGAACTCGGCAGGGTCTCTTTCTACGACTGGAAGGGCGTCGCCAGCGGGCCGCAGCCCATCGACATCCGTCCGCATGGGTCACCCGATCTCGGCAACCAGGGATTTGCCCTGCGCATGGCAGGTGCACCGCCGTCGACCGGTCTGGGTGTCTGTTTCATCGGGGCGAGCGATCAGACCTACCTCGGCATGGCATTGCCGATCGAGCTGACCATGCTGGGCCTGCAGGGCAGCCACCTGCGGGTCTCGATGGACGTCACGGTGTTCGGCGGCGTCGATGCCAACGGTCAGTGCTCGATCAACATGCCGATCGCAGGCGATCCTGCCTTGCTCGGCGCTCGCATCTACTCTCAGTTCGCCTACTTCAACGGGAGCATGAGCGGCATGAGCTTCACGCCTCGCATGGCGTGCGCGGTGGGCGGGTGGGTCGGCCGGCTCCTCCGCGCCGGCGCCTGCGCCCTCCAGATCAACGCCATCTACGCCACGTGCGGGGTCGCCGCGCCACCTGGCGGTTATGGCAGGTGCGTGTGCGACTCGATCACGCCCGCCGCGACCTGGGCCTGCAGCGCTCTGGAGCGAGCTGGCTATCGCGCGCTGAACGGCTGCTGAGCGGGCACGGTCGCGCAGCCGCGCCGGATGACGAGGAGAACGGGCGCGGCCGTAGAATCCGCGCGCGTGAGCGAACGCGACACGCGGCTCGAGCGGGCCTTGGCCGTCTGGCTGGAGCACCAGCGCACCGGCGGCGACCGTGCGCGGTTGCTGGCGGAGCATGGCGATCTCGCCGACCTGCTGGAGCCGATGCTCGCCGAGGACCTCGAACCCGCGGCCGCCGACGCGGGCGCGCGGACCATCGGGGACTACGCGGTCGTGCGCGAACTCGGTCGCGGCGCGATGGGCACGGTGTACGAGGCCCGCGATCCGCGCCTGAACCGGTCGGTCGCCTTGAAGGTCCTGGCGCCGCACCACACCGCCAACGCGGCGGCGGTCACCCGCTTCCGGCGCGAGGCGCGCACCCTCGCCCGGCTGCAGCACCCGGGCATCGTCAGCGTGTTCGACGTCGCCGACGGTGCGCTCGATGGCCCGCAGTGGCTGGCGATGGAGCTGATCGAGGGCCGCAACCTCGACGCCGAGCTGGCGGCGCTCCGCGACCGCGGCCATCAGGGCGCGTCATTGCGCACGGTGGTGGAGCGGATCCGCGACGTCGCCCTGGCGCTGCACCACGCGCACGGGCATGGCCTCGTGCACCGCGACGTCAAGCCATCGAACATCCTGCTGCGCGCCGACGGCCGCGCCGTGCTCGGTGACTTCGGTCTCGCGCGGGGCCCCGACACCCTCACCGTGACGGCGCCGGGCGCCGCCGCCGGAACGCCGTACTACATGTCTCCCGAGCAGGTCCGCGGCGAGGCGCTGGATGCGCGCAGCGACGTGTTCTCGCTGGGCGTGACGCTGTACGAGGCGATCGCGCTGTGCCGACCCTTCGAGGGCGCCGACACGCGCGTGGTCCTCGCCCGCATCCTCGGCAGCGAGCCGGCCGACCCGCGTCGCTTCGCGCGGGCGATCCCCGCCGATCTCGCGGCGATCACCCTGCGCGCCATCGAGAAGGACCCCGCGCGCCGGTACCCGAGCGCCGCGGCGCTGGCCGACGACCTGCAGGCCTTCCTCGACCTCCGCCCCGTGCAGGCGCGCACGCTCTCGATGCTGACGCGCGTGCGTCGGTTCGCGCGGCGCCGCCCGCTGCACGCGACCCTCGGGTTGGTCTCGGTGGCGCTCGTCGCGACGCTCGGCGTGTTCGCATGGCAGCTCCCGGAGCTGCGCTTCGCGGCCGCGCAGCGCCGCAGCGCCGAGTTCGAGCTGGCGCTGGCGCGCGGCTGCATCGCCGCGGCCCTGGGCGACCGGGCGGGCGCGGAGGCGGCCTTCGACCGGGCCAGCGCGCTACAGCCGGAGGCGCCAGCGTTGCAGGGCGCGCTGCTGCTCGCGAGCGTCGACTTCCGCGCGATGCACCGCGACCGCGAGGCGATGCGCCGCTTCCCGGCGATCGCGGCGGCCGGCGATCTCCCAGCGAACGCGGTGCTCGCTCGCGCCGTCGAGCTGCTGCTCGGTGGCGAGGCGCGCGCTGGATCCATCGACGCCACACCGGCAGGCGACCTCGGCGCGGGCCTGCGCGCCGTGTTCGCGGCCGGCATCGATCCGATGCCGAGCCAGGTCCCTGCCGCACAGCGGGCGCTGCTCATCGATGGGCTGTCGCGCGCCATCCGCGCCGCGCCGGTGCCGCGACCGACCGTGTTCTTCCTGTGGGCGTCGCTGCTCGGGGTCGAGCGGCATCCCATGAACCGCGAGTGCGCCGACGCGCTCCTCGCCCTCTGGCCGCGTGAAGCCTACGCGTGGCACCTCGCGGCCATGAACCTGCAGTTGCTCGATCCGGAGCGGGCGGTCGCGCTGCAGGAAGAAGCGCTGCGGCTCGGGCTCGACTCGGCGGTCGCGCACGCGAATCACGGCTTCTATCTCGCGCGCAGCAAGCGGTTCGTCGAGGCCGCCGCCGCGCTCGCGCGCGCGCTGCAGCGGGCGCCCGACGACGATCGCCTGCACGAGCAGCGCATCCGATGCCTGCGGCTGTGCGAGAGCCCCCAATGGCAGGCGGCCTGCGCCCAGTGGCTGGCGCGTCGGCCCGACTGCGCGCGCGCGCACGCCGACATGGGTCGCTTCGTCGCGATGCACGAAGACACTGCGTTCGGCACCCGCGACCGGCTCTTGGCGCTCGCCCACTTCGAGAAGGCGGTGGTCCTCGACCCTGCGGACTGGGTGTGCCGGTTCGACCTCGCCACGGCGCTCGATGGGTTGGATCGGATGGACGAGGCGCTCGCGGCGTTGGCGCGGGCGGTCGAACTCGCGCCCGCGGAACCCGCCGTGCACCAGCGTCGCGCGGCGACGCTCGCGGAGGCAGGGGCGAGCGAAGCGCTGCGGGTCGAACTCGCGCGCTGGAGCGACCGCGACCCTCGCGACGTGGCCGCCGCGCTGGCCCTCGCCCGCCACCTGCTGCAAAGCCCCGCGCCCGACACCGGCACGCTTGCCGCCGCCGTGGCCGCCGCCGAGCGCGCCGACCTCGCCGCGCAGGGCGCCTCGGCAGACGTC
>CAYQMF010000172.1:0-10260 GCA_964418595.1 uncultured candidatus Brocadiaceae bacterium | reverse complement strand
CACGCGCGCACCGCCGCGCAGTTGTACGCGGGCGATGCCGACTGGGACGCGATTGCTCGCCTCAAGGACGCGGTGCGCACGATCCCCGTGCTCGGCAACGGCGACATCTACGAGGCCTTCGATGCACTGCGCATGATGCGACAGACGGGGTGCGACGGCGTCGTCGTCGGCCGCGGGTGCCTGGGCCGACCCTGGCTGTTCCGCGACCTCTGCGACGTGTTCGACGGGCGCGAGCCCGAGGCGCCACCGACGCTGCACGCGATCGTCGAGGTCGTGCGACGCCACGCCCGGTTGCTCACCGACTGGTTCGGCGAGCGGCCGGCCATGCTGCAGATGCGCAAGTTCTGCGGCTGGTACACGAAGAGCTTCCCCGGCGCCAAGCGCGCGCTGCCTGCGCTGCAGCGCGTCTCGACCCTCGCCGAACTCGACGCCGCGCTGGCAACCCTGCCCGCCGACCAGCCGTTCCCGCTCGCGGCCCTGCGCGTGCGCCGCGGCAAGGACGGGCGCGAGCAGACCGTGAGCCTCCCGGAGGGGTTTCTGGCCGATCGCAACGACGACCGCGCCCTCTTCGAGGACCCCGACACGGCCGAGGACGCCTGGAGCGGAGGGTAGGCGAGCGGCGGCCGGGACCGGTCCCGGGTCCGGGGCGAAGGGATTGCCGCGCCAAAGCCTCGGCTCGACAATCCCCGCGCCTCGGAACCCCCAACAAGGCTCTCGTCCCATGCGCACCAACCTCCTCGCGGCGCTCCTGCCGATCGCCAGCGTCTGTGGTCAATACGACTACGCCTTCGACCGGCTCACCCCCGGCACGATCGGCCAGCCGCTGGTCTTCTCGTTCAGTGGCGCCCCTGCCGGGACGACGCTGTTGTTCCTGCTGTCCGCCAACAACGGGCCGCTCCCGCTCGCCCTCGTGAGCCCTGGTGACACGCGCTCGCTCGAGGTCGGCATCGACCTCGCGTCCGCGTGGTTCGCCCTCGGCACCGGCGCCGGCAACGGCTCGGTCTCGCTGCCCACGCCGAACGCACCGAACCTGCACGCGCTCACCCTGCAGTTCCAGACGCTCACGCTGCCCGGCCAGACTTTCCTCGTCGACCGCATCAGCAACCCGGTCGCGGGCCAGCTCGGCGAGACCGCGCGCGGGGCGCTGCTGCCCACGAACCTCGTCACCGCACGCGGTCTCGCCGGCATGACGCAGTTGGACAGCAACGGGGAGTTCCTCATGGCCGGCGGCGGTGGCGGCTCGATCCTCACGCCGATCGGCCTGGACACGAGCGAAGTGTTCGACACGCGCCGCCTCACCGTGCGCGCCGGCCCGCGGCTCACGACGGCCCGCGCGCTCGGCGCCACCGTGCCCCTCAACGACGGGCGCACGCTCCTGTGCGGTGGCGTCGACAACCTCGGCAACGTGCTTACGTCGGCGGAGGTGTACGACCCGGCGCAGCGCGCCTTCGTGGCGACCGGGAGCATGTCACGCGCGCGCTGCCTGCACGCCGCGACCTTGCTCGCCGACGGCCGCGTCCTCGTCGTGGGCGGCACGACGAACCTCACCGATGCAGTCGCCGCCCTCGCCAACGCGCAGAACACCGCCGAGATCTACAACCCCGCCACCGGCACCTGGAGCAACGCGCCCAACGCCGGCAAGCGCTTGCTGGCCCCGGGGCTCGACCGCTTGCCCAACGGCCGCGCCCTCCTGTCGGGTGGATTCGAAGTCACCGTGATCCTGGGCATCCCGATCCCGATCGGGTCGGTCGCCGCATGCCAGACCTACAACCCCGCCACGAACTCGTGGGCGACCGCAGCCTCGATGCGCTCCTCCCGCGCGATGCACGACACCCTGACCGTCGACCTGCCGGGCGGCGACCTGCTGGTGACCGGCGGCGCCACATCCGGCCCCGACCTCACCCTCGCGACATCGATCGCCAAGGCGGAGACCTACAACTCGGCCACGAACACCTGGACCGCGCTGCCGGACATGTACCAGGCATGCCTGGGCCACAGCGTGGCGGTGTTCGGCAACGAGGTGCTGGTCGCCGGAGGCGCGCAGGGCACGCTCTCGGCGGCGGTCTCGATCGACTCCGTGCAGGCGCTGGACCTCACCACCCGGACCTGGTCGCCGCGGCCCCCGCTCACCGCCCCCCGCAGTGGGCACGGCACCGGTCGGACGGCAGATGGTCTGCTCGTGCTGCTCGGAGGCCAGGGCCCCGCGGGCGGCGTCACGACCGTCGAGACCATCCGTTAGCGGGGCTCCCGCCCGGTTTCCTCGCGCTGCCGGTGGACGGGGCCGACGCCCACGAATACAACGGCGCGCCAACGCCGGATCGCTGGGCGGCATCCGGTCGCAACCTTTGCGTGTGCCTGATCATTTGACGATAAACCCCTGGGTCGTCTCGCCTTCCGGCATCGCGCCCGAGTCGCTCGATGCCGACGCCGTGCGCGCCGTCGAACGCCTGACGGAGCGCGGCCATGAGGCGTACTTCGTCGGCGGCTGTGTGCGCGACATCCTCGTCGGGCGCCAGCCGAAGGACTTCGACATCGCCACCGCGGCGCGCCCGCAGCAGGTCAAGCGGACCTTCCCGCGCAACTGCCGCATCATCGGCCGCCGGTTCAAGCTGGCGCACCTGCACTACTTCGGTGGTCAGAAGATCCTCGAGGTGTCGACCTTCCGCCGCACGCCGGACACGTCGGCGCCAAACGGTGGCGAGGGTGACGACGAGCAGGAACCCGAAGACCTGCTCATCACGCACGACAACGAGTTCGGATCGGCGGAGGAGGACGCGGTCCGGCGCGACTTCACGATCAACGCGCTGTTCTTCGACCAGATCCGCGATCGCATCATCGACTACGTCGACGGCATGCGCGACGTGCAAGCGCGCGTGATCCGCACCATCGGCGAACCGGTGACGCGCTTCCGCGAAGACCCGATCCGCATCCTGCGCGCCGCCAAGTTCGCGGGCCGGCTCGGCTTCAGCGTCGACCCGCCGACCTTCGACGCCATGCGCCACGTCGCCCCCGACCTGCGGCGCAGCGCGCCACCGCGCGTGCTCGAGGAGATCCTGCGCCTGCTGCGCGGCGGCCACGCGTTCGAGTCGTTCCAGATCCTGCGCGACGTAGGGGCGTTGGGTGTGATCCTGCCGGTGATCGGTCGCTACCTCGACTCGGTGCCGGCCGAGGAGCGCGTGCTGTTCTGGCGCACGCTCGAAGCGCTCGACAGTCGGGTCCACGCCGGTGACGTCCCCACCAACGCCGTGCTGCTCGGCGCGATCTTCTATCGTCCCGTGCAGATCGCGGCCGACGCACACCCCGACGCGAGCCCGACGATCGTGGCCGAGGAACTGCTCGGCGATCTCACGCAGACCCTGCGCCTGCCGCGCCGCGACACCGCGTGCGTGAAGCGGATCTGCGGCGTGCAGCCCCGTTTCCGCACGCTGGACAGCAGCCGCTTCCGGCCGGAGCACTTCGCGCGCGATCCGTTCTTCCCTGCGGCGCTCGAGCTGTTCGAGCTGTCGGTGGAGGCGTCCGGCGAGGATCGCGCCCTCGTCGAGAGCTGGCGCGAGCGCTCCCGCCGCGGCGGCCGGGATGCGAACGCGGCCGAGCCTGGGTTGGACGACATCGCGCACGACGAAGCTGGTCCGAGCGACGCAGGCGAAGGAGACGGCGACGCCGGAGAGCCGACCGCTGCCGAGGGCGAACCAGACACCGGCGAGCGACGCCCGCGGCGCCGCCGCCGCGGCCGCCGGCGGCGCGGTGGTCGCGACCGCGACGTGCGCGACGAACAAACGGATGCCGACGACGCTGGCGCCGAACCACGCGACCAGAGCCCGCGTGATGACGACGAGCGCGATCGCGACGACGGTGACACGGCCGGCGACGACTTCCCGGCGAGGGACACCCACCGCACCGTTGCGGAGGGCGAGCCGACGGAGGAACGTCGCCCGAGCGACGAGGCAGACGGTGACGAAGCAGACGGCGACGAGCCAGAAGGTGACGAGGCAGACGGCGACGCAACGGCGACCGCGCGCGCGCGCCCCGAGGCAACCGACGATGATCTGAGCCGGGGTGGCAGGCGCAAGCGACGGCGCGGCGGGCGACGCCGGCGTGGGCGGCGCAGCGGTGGTGACGCTCGGGACCCCGAGACGCGCGCGCCGTCGATCGACGCGCCGTCCGAGGGCGACGACGGCGACGACGGCGACGCTCCGTCCGAGCATGCGTCCGAGCTGGCGCAGCCCGAGGTGTCCGAGGCAGGTCGCGAGGCGAACGCCGAACCGCACCAGCAACCGCGTGAAGCGCGCGAGCCGCGCGATCGGGACGAACCCGGTCGCGAAGGGCGCGGCCGCCGTGGTCGCCGGCGCCGCGGCAAGGGTGGCGATCGCCGCCCGGAGGATCGCCCCAGGCAGCAGCAACCGCACCAGCAACCGCAGCAGCAGGCCCAAGGCGACGCACGGCCGGAGCGCGGGCGACGCGGCAAGCGGCGCGGCCGCGATCGCGATCGCGATGACCACCGCAGCTCGGAGATCGAGACGGTCGAGCCACCGCCGGTCGACCGCTCGTACCTCGCCAACGAACTCGATCCCAAGGACGTGCCCACCTTCGGCGCGTTGCTCGAAGGCGGGCGCGGCGCGCGCCGCAAGCGTCCGCCTCGCCTGTCGGTCGAGGACGAACTCGGCGAACCCTACAAGCCACCGCCGCACCGCAAGGACGACGATGGTCCGCCGCCCCCACCGCCTCCCGTGCCCGACGACGGCCGCGAGTTCGGCGACTGGTAGGCCCCGATGGCGCAACCCGAATCGCCTGGCAGTCGTCCTGGAACGGGGATCACCGCGCCGGTCAAGGTGACGACCGCGGCGCTGCGCGAGATGAAGGCCCGCGGTCAGCGCATCACGACGCTGACCGCCTACGACCACACGATGGCCGTGCTGCTCGATGCCGCCGGCGTCGACGTGATCCTCGTCGGCGACTCGGTGGGCACGGTCGTGCAGGGTCGCGACACCACGGTGCGCGTGACCATGGACCAGATGGTGTACCACTGCGACCTCGTCAGCCGCGGCGCACAGCGCGCGCTGGTCGTCGGCGACATGCCCTTCCTCTCCTACCAGGTCTGCCCGGAGGACGCGCTGCGCAACGCCGGACGCCTGCTCAAGG
Organism: uncultured candidatus Brocadiaceae bacterium; assembly: GCA_964418595.1. Lineage (GTDB taxonomy): Bacteria > Planctomycetota > UBA1135 > UBA1135 > UBA2386 > CAYQMF01. Next base: position 5,121 of record CAYQMF010000172.1, on the reverse strand, counting down.
AGGGCGGCGCCGAAGCGATCAAGGTCGAGGGCGGCGCGGCCGTGTTACCGACGGTGCGCCGGCTCGTCGACGCCGGCATCGCAGTGATGGGCCACCTCCGCCACACGCCGCAGAGCATCCACCAGTTCGGCACCTACAAGGTGCGGGGCAAGGACGAAACGCAGGCGGCGCAGATCGTCGCCGACGCGCGCGCCCTGGCCGACGCCGGAGCCTTCGCCGTGGTGCTCGAGAAGATCCCCGCCGCGCTCGGACGCGAGGTGAGCCGGCAGCTCGCGATCCCCACCATCGGCATCGGCGCCGGCGCCGGTTGCGACGGACAGGTGCTCGTCACCCACGACATGCTCGGCCTGTTCACGGCGTTCCGGCCGCGCTTCGTGCGGCGCTACGCGGAGCTGGCGCAGACCATCGCGGCCTCCGTCGGTGCGTTCTGTGCCGACGTGCGCGCGGGTCGCTTTCCCAGCGACGCCGAGAGCTACACGTAGCGGACCGCCGTGCGCGGACTGCACCTCGACGCCGGACGCCTGCACCTGCGGAACGACCTGCCGCGGCCGACGCCGCGCGCCGGCGAGACGCGGGTGCGCGTGCTGCGCGCCGGGATCTGCGCGACCGATCTGGCGCTGGCGCGCGGCTACATGGGCTTTGCCGGCACGCCCGGCCACGAGTTCGTGGGCGTCGCCCTCGGCGGCGCGCTCGCCGGCCAGCGCGTCGTCGGCGAGATCAACGCCGCCTGCGGCACGTGCGCCGACTGCCGCAACGGCAACGATCGCCACTGCCCCGCACGCACCGTGCTCGGGATCGCGGGACGCAGCGGCGCCTTCGCGGAGGAGCTGTGCCTGCCGGCACGCAACCTGCTCGCGGTGCCGGCCGGCGTCGACACCGACGCCGCCACGTTCACCGAGCCCCTCGCCGCCGCGCTGCAGATCGGCGCGCAGGTCGACCTCACCGGCGTCGACCACGCGCTGGTCGCCGGCGACGGCAAGCTCGGATTGCTGTGCGCGCACGCCCTCGCCGCGGCGGGGATCGCGGTGACGGTGGCGGGGCGCCACGCGGAGCGCGCGCGGCTGCTGCCGGCGCGCGCGACGCACGTGACCGGCTGGCTCGAAGGCGCTGCCCCGCCGGCGACGCAGCCCTTCCCGCTCGCCGTCGAGGCCACCGGCAACCCCGATGTGCTCGCCCGCATCGTCGCGCTGCTGCGGCCACGCGCGACCCTCGTGCTGAAGACGACGACCGAGCGCCCCGCCACGCTCGACGTCGCCCGGATCGTCGTCGACGAGATCACCGTGCTGGGTTCGCGCTGCGGGCGCTTCGCGCCGGCGCTGGCGATGCTCGCCGGCGGAACCATCCCGACCGCGAGCCTGATCGCCGCACGCTACCCGCTGGCCGACGCGGAGGCGGCGTTCGCGCACGCGGCGCGCCGCGGCACGCTCAAGGTCCTGATCGAGATGGCGAGCGTCTGATCGCCGCAGCGATCCTGCTAGCTAGGCTAGACCGCGAGCCCCGCCAGCCGCGCCGTCGCGAACGCCGCCTGGAAGTTGAACCCGCCGATCGGTCCGTCGACGTCGAGCAGCTCGCCGCACACGAACAGCCCCGGCACGCGCCGCGACTCCATCGTGCGCGGGTCGATCTCGTCGAGCGACACGCCGCCCCGCGTGACCTCCGCGTGCGCGAAACCCAGCGAGCGCTCGACCGGGATGCGGAGCGCCTTCAGGCGACCGACCAGCTCGCGGCGCGCGGGCCGCGGGAGCCCGGCGAGTGCTCCGAGGTCGCCCGCGAGCGTGCGCCGTAGCCGCTCCGGCAGCTCCGGGGGCAGCGCGTTGTGCACGGCGCCGCGGCCATCCTGCTGCGCGGCCCGCACGAGACCGGCGTCCAGGTCCTCCGCGCTCGCGCCCGACACGAGGTCGAGCTCCAGCGTGCAGCCGCCCCCCTGCTCCTCGACGTACCCCGACACGTCCATCGGCCCGGGCCCGGACAAGCCCTTGTGCGTGAACAGCGTGGGCCGCTGCCGCCGCACCAGCACGGCGCCGTCGCGCCCGCGCAGGGTCAGCACCGCGTCCTGGAGCACGATCCCGGCGAGCGCGTGCACCCACGGCAGGTCGAGCGCCAACGGCGCGAGCGCCGGCACCGTCGGCACGAGGACATGCCCGGCGGCGCGCAGCACGGGGTAGCCGTCGCCGGTGGCGCCGGTCTTTGGGTAGCTGAGCCCGCCGGTGGCGAGGACGAGCCGGCGCGCCGTCACGCTGCCATCCGGCGTGGCCACGACGAAGGCGTCCGCAGAGCGCGTGACGCCGAGCATCGGGGTCGCCGCGCGCAGCTCGACGCCGGCCCGCGCCGTGATCGCGAGCAGCGCGGCGAGCACGTCGGCCGCGCGCCGCGACACGGGGAAGATCTTGTCGAGATCCTCCTCGTGCAGCGCGACACCCTCGGCGCGGATCATGTCGCACAGCGCCGCCGGCGGGAACGCGCGCAGGGCGTGGCGCAGCCATCGCCCGCGGCGCGGCCCGTACTGGGCCTCGAGGTCGGCGCCGGCCTTGGTGGTCGTGAGGTTGCAGCGGCCGCCGCCGCTGATGAGGATCTTGAGCCCGGGCTGGCGGTTCTTCTCCAGCAGGAGGACGCGCCGGCCGCGCTGTGCGGCGATGGCCGCGGCAATCAGGCCCGCGGGGCCAGCACCGACGACGACCACATCCGCGGCGTCGGCGGGATTCGTCACGGGATCCTCCCGGCTCGCGCAGGCAGCCCCGGCGCGTGGGCTTGCTCAGGCCTTCTTGTGCTCAGGCCTTCTTGCCCGCGTCGCCGCCGCCGTCCGACGCGGCGGTGTCTACGCCGGTCTTCGGCTTCACTACCACAGGCATGCGGCGGGCACTCGCCCAGCCCTTGCCCATCTTCTTGCGCTTGTAGCGGCCACGGGTGCAGCCACCGGAATTGCGTCGCGACTTCGCCATGCTCAGGCCTTCTTCGTCTTCACCGTCTTGCGGACGATGACGTAGGACTCGCGGTGGCCCGGGATGGCGCCGCGCACGTAGATCAGGTTGCGGGCCTCGTCGACCTTCACCACCTGCAGGTTCTGCGCCGTGCAGGCCGCGACGCCGTCGTGACCGGCCATGCGCTTGCCCTTCGGCACGCCCTTGCTGATCGAGTAGGTGCGCCCGAGGCCACCGACGCGACGGTGCGCACGGCTGGTGCCGTGCGTGGAGCAGCCGCCCTTGAAGTTCCAGCGCTTCATGGCGCCGGTGAACCCGCGGCCCTTGGTGACGCCGGTGACGTCGACGTGCTTGATGTCCTTGAGGACATCGAGCTTCAGATCGTCACCCTCCGTGTAGGGCGGCAGCGTCGCCCAACGGATCTCGCGCACGAAGTAGCTCGGCGGCGCCGAGGCCTTGGCGACGTGGCCGAGTTCGGGCTTGCTGACCGTGCGCGCGGGGCGCTCGTCGAAGGCGAGCTGCACGGCGTAGTAGCCGTCCGCGCGGCGCTGCCGCTCGACCTTGCCGTGCTTCTTGCCGAGGTTGGTGAGGGCGCCGCGCTTGCCTTCCGGCAGCTCCGCCACGTCCTTCACCTTGACCTGGGTGACCTTGCACGGGCCAGCCTGGATCACCGTCACCGGCACCTGGGTGCCGTCCTCCTGGAACAGGGAGGTCATGCCGAGCTTCTTGCCGAGGATTCCGATCGTCATCGCGTCACTCCGTCCGGCGAGGTGCCTGCCAGGAAGGGGCGAGGAGTGTAGGTACGACCCGCCCGCGTGCAAGCCTTCAGGCGCAGTTCTGTCACGCGTACACGCGCGCCGCCAGGAGCAGGAAGCCCAGGAGCAGGAGGGGCACGGCCAGCTCGAGGGGCGGCGCGCCGAAGGCCGGGAGCGGGCGAGGCGGGACCAGGGCCGGGGCCGCCCGCAGGTCGGATTCGGCCGGACGCAGCATGTTCGTCGGCGCGAGGCGCGGCCGTCCGGCGTCGCCGTGCGCCGCGGCGAAGCAGCGGCGCAGGAACTGCGGAAACGCCGGCAGGAGGCCGAGGTTGGAGTCGCGCAGGCAGAAGGCCGCGTGTACCAGCCGGCCATCCAGGCCGACGCTGATCAGCGGCCCCGTCTCGCCGAACACCAGAGGGTGGCCGGCGACCGCGGTCCGCTGCGCGTCGATCCGCAGCTCGGAGAAATCGAGGCTGGCGGTGCGCGGGTCGGCGCGATCCCAGTCCACGCCGGCAACCGCGGGCCCGCCCAGGGGCAGGGGATCACGCTTCGCCAGGATGTGCGTGCCGAAGGCGATGCCGGCCACGCCGTCGAGAGCCGCCTGCGCGAGGGCGCCCCCCTCGACGAGAAGGAAGCTCGCGCGACTGCCTGCATCGTCGGGGTCGACGACCTCGCCCGCGAGTTCGGCCGCGAGGACCTCTGCCGCCACGCGCAGGGGACGGGAAGGCCCGTCCGCGCGAAGTGCGATCCTGGGCGCAGCGGGTGCCGGCAGCACACACGCGACGACGTCGTCGGCGGCGAGCGCGTCGGGCCCGTGTCCGGTGGCCAGTTCCACCGCCCCACCCCCACCGCGCGCCAGCGCGACCTCGAACTCGCCCTCGGCGCCGGGAGCCAGGTCTTGCGGCGCGATCGCCGGCACCGCCGCCAGCACTCCCGTCGCCGCGCGCACCGCGGGCGCCACACGCACGGGTGCGGTGCCGAAGTTCGCGACGCGCACGCGCAGGGTCACCTCCGGCAGCGGCCACGCGTCGACGACTTCGAAGCTGGTGATGGCGACGTTGTCGCCGCCGGTCGGCAGGAGGTCGAGCGCACCGACGCCGGGCACGCCTTCGCGCCCGTCGGTGAGCGTCCAGACGGCCACGTCCGGGCCGGCGACCGCCTGGCGCGCGAGGCGATCGAAGTCGACGCCGGCCGGCGCCGGGTCGGGCGTGCGAAGGAGCGCGCCGAGGTCCGCGTCGACCGCGGTCGCGCCGGGCACGGCGCGCACGCTCGCCCCGCAGCGCAGCACGGTCGTCGCCGCCGCCACGTGCGGCGGCAGGGTCTGCAGCCCGGCCCGCAGCCGCGCCGCGAGCTCCGGCCAGGCCGCCGGCGCGCCGGTCGCGCCGAGACTCGCCGACGCGTCCACCAGGACCACGAGGCGGGGCGGCCCGGGCCGCGCGGCCACGCGC
>CAYQMF010000171.1:0-10530 GCA_964418595.1 uncultured candidatus Brocadiaceae bacterium | reverse complement strand
AGCAAGCGATCAGGCCCCGAGATCGCGGTCTGCCCACACGGATTCCTGAAGACCCAGAACGGTACCTTCTTCGTTGCCGGGGGCAGCCACAAGAACTCGGTGACGCCACCCATCGTGCCGTACGGGGGCGCCAAGATCGCGATCACGTTCGATCCGGTCGCTCAGGATCCAAGTCCCTGGGTTCAGGACTTGGGGAAGTGGCAGTTGCACCAATTCGAGTTCCTGGCCGTCGATCGCTGGTACCCGAACTCACTTCACGTCGACCAGACCGCCAGCCGCATCCTGACTCTCGGCGGGCAGCAGCAGCAGAACGCATCCAACCAGAACTACGAATCGCACCAAGTGATCGGACCCCTGCCCACGCAGGTCGTGTCCGAGTTCTGGGGAGGGAACCCGCAGAACCGCCTGTTCGATGGACCGAGCTTCGCGAACTACCCCGGGTTCTGGGACTTTCCCCGCGTCCACGCACTGGCGTCCGGCAAGTCGATCGTCACCGGCAAGGACTGGCACAGTGCGCGGTTCCTGCACGTCCCCAACACCAACACGAACACGTGGGAGGAGTTCGGCACGGGAGCCTTGGTCAGCATGATGACCTCGGTGCTGGCACCGAACTTCAACCAGCAGTTCGACTACGTGATCCGGATCGCGCGCCTGGGCAACAGCGTGGAGCTGTGCAACGCGGCCGCGCCAACGCTCACGTGGGATCTGACGGCGCTGCCGCAGCTGCACCTTCAGCGGACGCACGCGAGTGGCGTGCTGCTGCCGGACGGCAGCGTCCTGGTCTTGGGCGGTGAGCTGGGTCCGGATCCGCGACCGGAACTGCTGCGGTTGCGCGATCTCGGGACGGCAGATCTGGACTGGGTGTTCGGCGAGAGTCACACGAACTACGGCGGACGACGCGGCTATCACAGTTGCGCGCTGCTGCTGCCAGACGGTCGCGTGATCTTCACCGGCGGGGAGGAGCGGACGAAGGACATCGCGATCTTCAAGCCGTACTACCTGTCGCTCGGCCCGCGGCCGACGATCCTGTCGGCACCGACCCAGATGCGGTACCAGGGGCTTGGTCCGCCCACCTACTCGTTCCTCACCTCCGAGGGCAGCGGCTACGGGACCGGCGCGACCCGGATCGTGCTCATGCGTCCGGGGATGAGCACGCACCATCAGGACAGCCAACAACGCTATGTCGAGTTGCAGACAGTAGCGGTCAACGAAGTGCCGGGAGGGATCGAACTGGTCGTCGCGCCTCCGCCGTCGTGGAAACATGCTCCATCGGGCTGGTACATGGCGTTCGCCGTGACGAGCCAGGGCGTGCCGTCGGTGGCGAGCTGGGTGAGGGTGTACTGATGGTGAACTCGACGACTCGCTGGATGAGTGCGTTGCTCGGAGCGTTCGCTTTCGGCCTCAGCGCGACTGCCCAGACCATGGCGTGGGAGGCGCGCGGATTCGAAGGCTGGCGTGTGGGCTACGTGGTCCCCGGGACCGACGTCGACGGCGACGGGCACACCGACATGCTGCTGTACGCCGATCTGACGAGCAAGGGAGCCTTCGAGGTGACCAGCTTGTCGGGGCGGTTGGGTACGCCGATTCGCGTGCACACGTTCACCCAGGAGCAACTCCAGTGGCGCTCTCCTGTCAAGTTCGGCAGTGTTGGGGACTTCGATTGCGACGGTGTCGGCGACTGGTATTGGCTGCTGTCGGGGAGCACCTACCCGGGGTTGGAGGTGCGGTCCGGCCAGGACGGAACCCGACTGATGGAACTGCGCGCGCCATCGCAGACCCGTGGTTGGTGCTATGCCGTTCTCGGAGGCGCCGACACGGACGGCGACGGATGGCCCGAGCTGATCCTGTCGCACATCGACCGCAATGGACCTCGCAGCGGCAGCATCCTCGCGTACCGTCGCGACGGGCAGCTCCTCTACACGCTGGACTCGCCGCCGAACTGGGCGTACGGGAGCGCGCTCGCGACGATCGGCGACGTCGACGTCGACGGTGCCGATGACTTCGTCATGGGAGCGGGGGAGGAGTCCCAGCGTGGCGCGGCGATCCTGGTGTCCGGCCGGCAGGGCCGCATCCTGCAGATCGGCTACGGTGAGCGCGAACTCGACCGCATGGACTACTCCGTGGCCGGCTGCGGCGACATGGATGGCGACGGGGTCGCGGATTTCGCGGGAGGGAGCTTCTGGGGCGCCAGAGGCGTGGCGAGGGTGTTCTCCGGTCGGACGGGACAGGTGCTGCACTCCTGGGTGGGCCCCTACGACAACTTCGCGCAGGTGGGGGCGTTCTTCGGCGGGCGACTCCTCGGCGGGCTCGATGTCGACCAGGACGGCGTCCCGGATCTGATCACGACCAGCAAGGCCGAGATCCGCCGCAATGGCCGGATCTACGACACGATCTACGCCCTCTCCGGCCGCGACGGGCGCATCATCCTCGAGCACTACGACCAGGAGTTCTGCATGACTGGGATCTTCCCGTTGGTGGCGGTGAAGGCCGAGGGCTTCCCGACCATCGCCTTGCGCCAGACTCGCCAACCCGATCCGTACGACTGGGGCCGGGTCGCGGCGCTCGACCTCACGCCGCGAGGGGCCACGATCTATGGCGAGGCCTGCAGCACGACCCCGCCGGGGCGGATCTTGATCGGCGTGTCGCGTGACGTCGACACCTACACGCGCATCACCGCCAGCGACGTAGCGGCCGGCGCGCAGTGCGTGCTGCTGCTCGGCACTTCGTCGACGGCGTGGCAAGGGCGCCGCCTGCCGCTGGATCTTAGCCGGTACGGCTGGCCCGGCTGTGCGCTCTGGACCTCGGTGGACGCGACGGTCACGACGATCGCTGGTGCGACGGGGCGCTACCGCGGGCTCGCGTCCGTCGACTTGCCGTGGCCGCTCGCGGCGACATCCTCGCTCCCTCTCCACGCGCAATGGCTGAGCTTCGAGCCAGGTGGCATCCGCATGACCGCGGCGGTGCGTCTCGAACTCGACATGCGCTGACCGAGCCGCCCTCCCTCACGCGAGGACTTCGGTCACCACCTCCCCCGCGGTGTCCGTCAACCGGAAGTCGCGCCCTTGGAAGCGGTACGTCAGCTTCTCGTGGTCGATGCCGAGGCAGTGCAGGATGGTCGCGTTGAGGTCGTGCACGTGCACCGGGCGGTCGACGATGTTGTAGGAGAAGTCGTCGGTCGCGCCGAGGTTGACGCCGCCGCGGATGCCGCCGCCGGCGAGCCACACCGTGAAGCAGCGCGGATGGTGGTCGCGCCCGTAGTTGGTGCGTGACAGGCCGCCCTGGCAGTACACCGTCCTCCCGAATTCACCACCCCACACCACGAGCGTGTCGTCGAGCAGGCCGCGCTGCTCGAGGTCGCGGATGAGGGCGGCGCAGGGCTGGTCGATGTCCTTGCACTGCTTGGGGAGATCGCCGGTGAGGTTGCCGTGCTGATCCCAGCCGCGGTGGTAGAGCTGCACCACGCGCACGTCGCGCTCGACGAGGCGGCGCGCCATCAGCGCGCAGTGGGCGAAGGTGCCGGGCTTGTGTACGTCGGGGCCGTACATCGCGAGCACGTGCTCCGGCTCGTCGCGCACGTCGGTGAGGTCGGGCACCGCGGTCTGCATGCGGAACGCGAGTTCGTACTGCGCGATGCGCGCCGCGATCTCCGGGTCGCCGACCGCCGCGAGACGGTGCTCGTTCAGCGCGGCGACCGTGTCGAGCATGCGCCGGCGCGCGTGTGGCGCGACGCCGGGCGGATCGGAGAGGTAGAGGACGGGATCGCCGGCGCTGCGCAGCGACACGCCCTGGTGCTCTGTGGGCAGGAAACCCGAGCCCCACAGCCGCGAGTACAGCGCCTGCGCGTCGCGGCGGCCGGTCCAACTGGGCGTCATCACCACGAACGCGGGGAGGTCCCGGTTGGGGCTGCCCAGTCCGTAGCTGAGCCAGGCGCCGAGGCTCGGCCGGCCGGGTAGCTCGTGCCCGGTCTGCAGGAAGGTGATCCCCGGGTCGTGGTTGATGGCCTCCGTGAACACGCTGCGCACGACGGCCAGCGAATCGACGATGCTCGCGGTGTACGGCAGGAGTTCGCTCACCACGGTGCCGGCTTCGCCGTGCGGCGCGAAGCGGTAGATCGAGGGCGCGACGGGGAAGCGCGCTTGCCCCGACGTCATGGTCGTGATGCGCTGGCCGCGGCGGATGGAGTCGGGCAGGTCCTGGTCGTAGCGCGCCGCGAGGGCGGGCTTGTGATCCCAGAGGTCGATCTGCGAGGGCGCGCCCGACATGAACAGATAGATGAGGCGGCGGGCGCGGCCCGGCGCGGGGCGCGACGTCACACCGTCGCCGGCGAGCGCCGCGGCGAGGCCGGCGGCGCCCGCGATGTGGCTCGCGCCCTGGCCGAAGAAGTGGCGGCGGGTGAGGAGGGCGCGCGCGTGCGTGAACGGGTCCATCAGTTCCTCGTGATCGCTTCGTCCAGGTTGAGGAGCGTGCTGCACAGCAGCGTCCAGGCGGCGTGTTCGTCGGCCGCCAGCTCCGCGTCGCGCGGCGACTCGCCGACGGCGAGGAGCGCGGTCGCCGCCGCCGGGTCCGCGGCGAACTCGGCCCGCTGCGCGGAGAGGAGCGCGAAGAGGGCGGCGCGCTCGTGCGCGTCGGGCGTGCGCGCGAGCACGGTGCGGCACGCGAAGTCGAGGCGCGCGTCGATGTCGTCCGCCGCGCGCAGCGTCCGCGCCGCGAGCGCGCGCGCCGCCTCGACGAAGGTCGGGTCGTTGAGCAGCGCCAGCGCCTGCAGCGGCGTGTTGGTGCGGCTGCGGCGCACGGTGCAGTCCTCGCGCGACGGCGCGTCGAAGATCACCATCGTCGGCGGCGGCGCGGTGCGCTTCCAGAACGTGTAGAGGCTGCGGCGGTACAGCGCCGTACCGTGTTCCTGCTCGTAGTTCTCGGTGTTGCTGCCCACGTAGGCGACGGCCTTCCAGATCCCGCTCGGCTGGTAGGGCTTCACCGGCGGCCCGCCGAGCGTGCGGACGAGGAGCCCGCTCGTGGCGAGCGCGCAGTCGCGGATCACCTCCGCGTCGAGGCGCGGCCGGCTGGCGCGGGCGAGCAGGCGGTTGCCGCGGTCGGCGGCGAGGAGCGCGTCGGTCACGCTCGACGCTTGCCGGTAGGTCGACGACGTCACCATGCTGCGCAGCAGCGCGCGCACGTCCCACCCCGACGCGATGAACTCGCACGCGAGCCAATCCAACAGATCGGGGTGGCTCGGCCACTCGCCCTGGGTGCCGAAGTCCTCGACGGTCTTGACGATGCCGGTGCCGAACAGCATCCGCCAGTAGCGGTTCACGGCCACGCGTGCGGTGAGCGGATGATCGCTCGCCACGAGCCAGCGCGCGAGGCTGAGCCGGCTCGGCGGCGCGCCGGCGGGCAGCGGCGGCAGGATGCTCGGGACGCCCGGCTCGACGCGCTCGCCCTTGCGGTCGTACTGGCCGCGCTCGAGGAGGTGCGTGGGCCGGCGCTCGGTCCTCTCCGCCATCACGAGCGTGCGCGGGAGCGCGGCGTCGAACGCGGTCTGTTCGGCGCGCAGCGCGTCGCGGCGCTGCTCGAGCGCGCGGAACCCGCTCCAGTGGTGGCGGCGGTAGAAGGTGCGCAGCTCCGTAGCCTGGGCGGGCGTGCGCTGCTCGGCAGTGAGCGCCGCGACGACCGACAGCGGCGCCGGCTGGGTCTCCTCGCCGGCGACGCGGAAGTAGAAGGCGAAGCCACCGCCGGCGTTGACGACCTTGAGCAGCAGGGTGTGCTCGCCCGGCTCCAGCCACAGCGGCAGCAGCTCCTGGTCGGGGCCGACGGGACGCTGCACGTCGCGGTCGAGGACGAGGGCGCCGTCGAGCCAGACCTTCAGGCCGTCGTCGCTGCCCAGCGCCAGCTCGACCGGGCGCGCGCTCGGCACCGTGAGCGTGCGCCGCAGGTAGGTCGCGGCGATCCCGCCCGGGAGGTCGTGCGCCTTGCCGTCCGTGAACTCGGGTCGCGGCGTGAAGCCTTCGTTCGTGGATTCGGCTGGGAACGCGGTGTCGTACGCCGCCCGGTAGCTGGTCGCCGCGTGCGGCCCGCTCACGCTCCACGGCGACCACACGGTGGGCAGGGCCGCCTGCGTGCTGGCCCCGAGCAGCCGCACGCGCGCCATGCCGTGCTGCGGGAACACCGACTGGAAGCGCAGGCGCACGTGCACGGTCGTGCCGGCGGGGGTCGCGAGGGGCTCGCGGAACGCGGCCACGAACGCGCGCGCGACGCGCGGCCCCTGCACGGCGAAGCCGCGCGCCGCGCCGCCGTCGAGGGCGAACGCGGGCTCGAAGTCGCGCTGCACGTAGTCGGCGGTGGCGGCGGCGAGCGGCACGCGCACGCCGGGATGGTCGGTGCCTGGCGCCCGCGCGTGCACCTCGAACCCGGTCAGCACGAAGTTGCCGTTCGGCGCGCGCCCGGGCCCGACGTCGCCATCCAGGAGCGCCTCGACGCGCAGCGCGCGCAGCTCGCTCGCCTCGGGGGCGACGACCAGCTCGTACTCGTCGCGCGCGGGGTTCGCGCCGCGGAACGCCACCGTCCCGTCGGCGAGGATCGTGGCGTCGCTGCCGTGCGCGAACGCGAGCCGCACCGCGAGGGGCTGCCACAGCGTCGCGACCTCGGCGCGGACCTTCGCCTCCCACTCGACCTGCTGCGCGTCGACGTCGGGGGCCGGCTCCGTGAGGCGCGCCTCGACCGCCTGCACATCGGCCGCGAAGCGCGCGAGCTTCGCCTCGTCGTCGTCGGTCGTCACCCGCACGATCGGCGGCGGCGCCGCCGCGTTGCCGTCGCTGGCGTCCTCCGCCACGTTGTCGAAGAACGCGAACAGGCGATAGAACTCGCGCTGCGTGATCGGGTCGTACTTGTGGTCGTGGCAGCGCGCGCAGCCGACGGTCAGCCCGAGGAACACGGTGCCGGTGGTCGCCACGCGCTCGGCCGCGTAGAGCGCGAGGAACTCCTCGGCGATCATTCCGCCCTCCGCGCTGGTGGGGTTGCAGCGGTGGAAGCCCGTGGCGATGCGCTGCGCCTGCGTCGGCTGGGGGAGCAGGTCGCCGGCGAGCTGTTCGACCACGAACTGGTCGAAGGGGAGGTTGCGCTGGAAGGCGCCCACGACCCAGTCGCGGTACGGCCACATGCTTCGGAAGTTGTCGAGGTGCAGGCCGTGCGTGTCGCCGTAGCGCGCGGCGTCGAGCCAGTGGCGCGCCAGGTGCTCCGCGCTCGCGGACGAGGCGAGCAGGCGATCGACGGTCGCCGCGTAGGCGGCGTCGCTCGGGTCGGCGAGGAAGGCGTCGAGTTCGGCGGGCGTGGGCGGCAGGCCGGTGAGGTCGAGGGTCACGCGGCGCAGGAGGGTTGCTGGGTCGGCGGGCGCCGACGGCGCGAGGCCGGCGCGCTCCATGCGCGCGAGCACGAAGGTGTCGATCGCGTGGCGCGGCCATGCTGCTTCGCGCACCGCGGGAAGGCCCGGCCGGCGGGGCGCCACGAACGACCAGTGCGGCTCGAACTCGGCGCCGGCCGCGATCCATCGGCGCAGCGTGCCGACCTGGGCGCTCGACAGCGGCTTGCCGGTTTTCAGGGGCGGCATGCGCTTGCTCGGGTCGGCGTGCGCGACCTTCGCCATGAGCAGGCTCGCGTCGGGGTCGCCCGGCACGACCGCGGGTTGCCCGGACTTGCCGCCGTGCAGGACGCCCTCGCGCGAGTCGAGGCGCAGCTCCGCCTTGCGCGCGCGGGCGTCGGGGCCGTGGCAGGGGAAGCAGTGTTCGGCGAGGATCGGCCGCACCTCGCGGTTGAAGCCCGGGCCGGCGCGCAGTGGCGCGTCCTGCGCCGCCAGGCCGGCGGCGAGGGCGTAGAGAGAGAGGAGACGCACGCAGGAAGCGTAGGTCGCCGCAGGACCGCGTCCAGGTGTGGCACTCGAGCCTTCCCCTCGGGTCCGGCGGTGGCCATCCTTCTGCGCGTGACCGAAACCCCGCCGCGCGAGCAGACCCGCTTCTCCTATGGCCTGATCGGCTTCTACGTGAGCGTCGGGTTGTCGTCCCTCGGCGGCGCGGTGTCGGGCGTCGGCTACTTCGTGCTGCGCGGCGACGGGCGCTTCGTGCTGGTGTGGGTCGGCGTGATGATGATGGTGGCCGGCTTGCTCGGCGGGATCCGGTTCCTCAAGTCGGCGCGAGGGGAAGCGTAGAGGGCAGGCGCTTGCGCCGCGACGCAGACCGCGGGCCTCACCAATCCACGACGATCTCGCGATCCGAGTCGACGACATCCACCAAGACGGGGACGTTCAGGCTGCGCCTCTCTTGCCGCCCGACCTCGCGCACGACCACGTGGTAGGTTCCCGAGGCGATCGGGTGGAAGCTCCACCTGACCTGACCCTGGGTTCCGACCATCGAGTACTGGCGGGGAGGGCGGCCGTCCAGGTTGCCGAGGTCCACCTCGTCGACGCTTACCGACAGCGGCACGGAGCGTGGCGTCTTGACCTGAACCGTCAGCGTCCACCTCAGATCGTTCGGCACTCGGATCTCGAGCGGGTCGCCGCCGCCGTTCACGCGCTCTGCGATTCGCACGGCACCCTCGAAGCCGGATCCAGCGATGTACAGCCACCCGGGCTCCAGGGACCGGCGCTTGAGAACCATGAGTCCGGCGGGCGAAGCAACCAACTTCCGGTCTTCATCCAGCGGCAGTCGGCGAAAACTGGAGCGGGACACGGAGCATCGAGTCATCGGCGCTCCATCCGGACCGATCACGCGCAAAACGACGGCACCCCGCGCGTCGACACGCACGAGTGTTGGTTCGCCTCGCAACGCTCGCGTCTTGCGCGACGCGAAGTTGGTGCCATGGCGGGCGAGGAGATCCAAAGGCTCCGCACCCGGAGGCGGGAACAACAGGAACCGGCCGTCCGCGTCGGTCCTGACGTCCGTAGACCAATCGGGCGCAGTCGCGAAGACATCACATTCGACCAGCAGGCGCCCGCTCTCGTCCTCCACTCTGCCGAATGCGAGGCTCTGGGCGTCCAGCGTCAATGTCATGGGGTGGTAGCGTCCCGTGCGCAGCGACCACTCCGTCGGGATGGCTGAAAGGACTTGTCCCCAGCCGCCCCGACGCATCAACACAGCCCAAGAGACGAGGACTGGGTCGACGGTGGGGAGCCGGAGATCGACTCGCTCCTCCCCATGCATCCATGGCACGGTGGCACTTGCAATGCGGGGTCGACCGGTGGCCGTACTCTGAACCGTGATCGTGAGCTCGGGGAGAACTTCATGCGCATCGAGGATCGATCTCGTCGCCGCGTCGAGGTTCACGCTCAGCGCCAGAAGACCCTCGGGACTCAGCGGCACCGGTGCCAGCGACCACCCGCCGTCGCTTCGTGTCAACCCCACGTCCCTCAGCCGCAGGTCCGTGGTTCGCACCGCAGGGCCATCCAGGCGAAGCACCGTCTCTGGGTCGCACGCTACGCAGTCCAGGCTGAAGCTGCCTTCCTGGTCGCAACGCGCTTGGATGGAGCCCTCAGCATCCGGATTCAGGCGCGCGACCACACCGGCTTCCAAGCATGCGCTCGGCGCTGTGACGCTTCCGCGGATCAGGGTGCGTACCACGCTACGGGCCGCTGTCGACCCGTCCATCTGGGCGGCATCCGCGATGGCGGCGTCGCGCCCGGAGCTGTGCGATGCGGATGCTGCCAGTCCTGCGCCTGACGATTCCGTATCCGGCGAAGGGGAGCATAGCAGGAGGAGGATGAGTCCGCCCGCCACCGCAAGAAGGACACAAGTCTTCACGATGACGCGACTAGGCAATGTGCTTGTCATGGGCAGCCGTCGGTAGCCGAGAAGGTCCGCGTCAGGAATGCTGACCGTGTCGGTGAGGCAATCCCGCTCCGACCGCGGCGGTCTAGATCGGATCCTGGAAGTCGATGTTCTCCCACGATCCCTCGTCGGCTGTGGCTCCCTCGCCAGCGATCGCTCCGTTGACGAAACGGCATACCGTCTCGCCCTGGGCGTCTTTCACGACGATGTCGTCGCCATCGCGCTCCCAGTCGTAGCCGACACCGCTCCCACTTGGGTGCGGATACTGCGTCACAGCACCACTCCCATTCGGAGCGCTCGTGTCGCCGTCGAAGTGGTACCTGTAGGTAGCGCCGCCTCCTTGCGGGGGTGTGTAGTCGAACCGCGGACCCTGAGCAGCGAGGCTCGTTCCGCCGAGGCCCAGGAGGACAACGAGGGCGAGAATGGACCTCCGAATCATGTCGACCATGTGAGCGACTCCGTGTTTCCAGGTGTTGATGTTGGACAGGGAGCGTCGGTCTCGACCCACGACTCCCTGACCCGGTCCGAGAGTGGGCCGGGGTCCTCGTGCACACCGACAGAGTGTGCCCGAGCACGCGAACGCCACATGTGTGGCAGGGCGCTACACGTCGGAGACGCTCAAGGGGGAACCTTGTCAGGCGCTGCGGGAATCGGTGGTTGTGGTTGGGGGGGGACTCCCCACCGTTTTGCAAGTGGGAAAAGAGTGCGCCGCGGATGGTAG
>CAYQMF010000170.1:0-10845 GCA_964418595.1 uncultured candidatus Brocadiaceae bacterium | reverse complement strand
CGCCATGCCCTCGACCACCGGGCCGACCGCCTCGAGATGGCTCGGGTTGCTCGCCAGCTCGAGCGCGAGCTTCTGCCCGCCGGGCGCCACGAAGGTCGCGGTCGCGCCGAGGTGGTACTTCACGTCGCCGGAACCCTGCGTGGTGCCCGGGTCGATGTGACCCTCGAACTCGCCGAAGATCTTGTGCAGCGGCTTGCCGAGCGTGTGCGCCAGCACGTTGAGCCGGCCGCGGCGCGCCATGCCGAGCACGGCGCGGTCCACGCCCGACGCCGCCGCCAGCGACAGCAGCGCGTCCAGCACCGGGATCAAGGTCTCGGAGCCCTCCACCGAGAAGCGCTTGTGCCCCACGAAGCGGGTGTGCAGGAAGCGCTCGAAGGCCTCCGCCTCGACCAGCCGGTCGAGCACGCGCAGCTTCAGCTCGCGCGGCAGGTCGGCCTCGAAGCGTGAGGTCTCCATGTGCGCGCGCAGCCATTCCTTCTGCTCCGGGTCGGCGATGTGCATGTACTCGACGCCGATGTGGCGCGTGTACGTCGCCCGCAGCACCTCGTGGATCTCGCGGAGCTTCGCGATCGGCTTGCCGGTGACGCCGCCGGTGAAGAACTCGCGATCGAGGTCCCACAGCGACAGGCCGTAGGTGCTCATCTCGAGTTCGGGGAAGGACGCGATCTGGTACTCCAGCGGATCCAGGTCGGCCAGCAGGTAGCCGCGCACCCGGTAGGCGCGCACGTACTGCAGCACGCGCGCGGCGCGCTCCATGTCGTCCTGGCTCCGCATCGGCGACCCGACCGCGGGCCGGCGATCGCGCACGAAGCGCAGCGGCCGGAACGGGATGTTCAGGTCGGCGAAGATCTCGTCGTAGAACGTGGGCTCCGCGCCGGTGAGGAACGCGTGCAGCAGCGCCAGGAACTCGCCGGAGTCGGCGCCCTGGATCACGCGGTGGTCGTAGGTGCTGGTGATCGTCATCACCTTGCTCACGCCCAGCTCGTTGAGCGTGCTCTCCGACGCACCCTGGTACTCGGCCGGCACGTCGATCGCGCCGGTGGCGAGGATGAACGCCTGTCCCACCATCAGACGCGGCAGCGAGCTGACCGTGCCGATGGGCCCCGGGTTGGTGAGCGAACAGGTGGTGTCCTTGAAGTCGTCCGGCGTCAGCTTCCCGGCGCGGCCCTTGGCGATCTGTTCGTTGTAGGCCTCGACGAACTGCGAGAAGGTCAACGCACCGCAGTCCTTGATGTTGGGGACCACGAGCTGGCGGCTGCCGCCACGTGACGTGTCGACGGCGATGCCGAGGTTGATCGCACGGGCCACCCTTCGGTGCGGTTTGCCATCGACGCTGGCGTACGCCACGCCCATCCCCGGGATGCGCTGCATGGCGCGCACCGTCGCCCACGCCACGAAGTGGGTGAAGCTCGCCTTGCCGCGGAAGCCCGCGGCGAGGTGCTGGTTCACGATGTGCCGGTTCTCCTCGAGGACCTTGACCGGGATCACGCGCGCGGAGGTGGCGGTGGGCACGCCCAGGCTCTCCTCCATGTTGGCGGCGATCCTGGCGGCGATGCCGCGCAGCGGTTCGAGCCCGGACTCCTGCTCCTGCGGCGGCGCGGCCTCGGCGGGGCTCGGCGTCGCCGCCGCCGGCGACGGCGCCTTCGCGGCGGGCTCCGTGCCCATCCCGTCGAAGAAGCGCCGCCACTCCTCGGCCACCGAGTCCGGCGCGCGCCGGTAGTCGCCGTAGACCTTCTCGACGTAGCCCGCGTTGACTCCGAACAACTCCTCGAAGTCGATCGACTGCCTGCTCGAGGCCATGGCTGTCCTGCTCGTTGCGTGACTGGTTGCTTGGTCGGCTACTTCTTCGCGAGCGTCATCACGAAGCGACGCCCCTCGAGGCGTGGCTCGCGCTCGACCTTGGCGATGTCCTGCATCAGGTCGAAAAGCCGGCGCATCACCTTGAGCGCCAGGTCCTGGTGCATCATCTCGCGGCCGCGCAGCAGACAGTTCACCTGCACCTTGTCGCCGGCCTCGAGGAACTCGCGCGCGTGCCGCACCTTGACCTCCATGTCGTGGTCGCCGATGCGCGGCCGCAGCCGCACCTCCTTGAGCTGCATGTGGTGCTGCTTGCGCTTGCTCGCCTGATCCTTCTTCTTCAGCTCGTACTTGTACTTGCCGAAGTCCATGATCCGGCAGACCGGCGGGCGCTGGTTGGGCGCGATCTCCACCAGGTCGAGGCCGGCTTCGTTGGCCATCTGTTGGGCCACCGCCGTGTCGAGCACGCCGAGCTGCCCGCCGTCGGCGCCGATCACCCGGATCTGCTTGATCCGGATCTGTCCGTTCACACGTGGTCCGCTGGCGATGGGGGCTCGCCCGCGTGAATCAGGTCTGGCCATGAATCCTCTGCCGCATGCTGCTGTGTCTTCCTTGCGTTTCCTGGTTGTGGTTGGAGACGACGGTCCGCGAACGCGGACCGAGGTGGGGCGCGCAGTCTACGTGGCGACCATCGCGCTGGGAACGGGACCGCCGCGCCGTCGCCGTCATCATCGGCGCGCGGCGACCTTCGCCGCGAGCGTGTCGGCGAACGCCGGGAGGCTCAGCGCCCCGAGTTCACCGTCGATGCGATGCCGCGCACTGACCCCGCCGCTCTGGCTCTCGGCATCGCCGACGACCGCCACGTAGGGAACCTTGTCGGCCCAGAGGTGATGCCGGATCTTGTTGCCGATCTTGTCGCCGCCGGCGTCGACCAGCACACGGAACCCCTTGTCCGTCAGGGCCTTGGCGACGTGCGCCGCGTGCTCCGCCTGGCGCTCCGAGACGGTGAGGATCGCGGCCTGGACCGGGGCGAGCCAGCACGGGAACGCTCCGCCGTAGTGCTCGATCAGCACCCCGAAGAAGCGCTCGAGCGAACCGAGCAGGGCGCGATGCACCATGACCGGGCGCGCGAAGGCACCGTCCTTGTCGACGTACTCGAGCCCGAACCGCTCCGGCAGGTTGAAGTCGGCCTGCACGGTCGAGCACTGCCAGAAGCGACCGAGGCTGTCCTTGATCTTGACGTCGATCTTGGGGCCGTAGAACGCGCCGCCGCCCTCGTCCACCGAGTAGGCGAGGCCGAGCTTCTCGAGCGTGTTGCGCAGCGCGTTGGTGGCCGCGTCCCACATCGCCTCCGTGCCGACGAACTTCGCCGGCCGGGTGGCGAGCTGCACGTCGTAATCGCTGAAGCCGAACGCCTGCAGGATGCTGAGCACGAAGCGCACGACGCGCTCGATCTCCGCTTCGAGCTGGTCGGGCCTCATGAACAGGTGCGCGTCGTCCTGGGTGAAGCCACGCACGCGCATCAGGCCGTGCAGCGCGCCCGCGTTCTCGTAGCGATACACCGTGCCGAGTTCCGCCCAGCGGAACGGCAGGTCGCGGTACGAGCGGCGCTTGTTCTTGAAGATCTGCACGTGGAACGGGCAGTTCATCGGCTTGAGCAGGTACTCCATCCCGTCGATCTCGATCGGCGAGTACATGCTCTCCTTGTAGAAGTCGAGGTGGCCGCTGGTCGCCCACAGCTCGCTGCGCGCCACGTGCGGCGAGCACACGAGGTCGTAGCCACCCGCGAGGTGCTCCTGCCGCCAGTACTCCTCGATCTTGTGGCGGACGAACCCACCCTTGGGGTGCCAGAGGATGAGGCCCGCGCCCAGGTCCCCCATCGTCGAGAACAAGTCGAGGTCCTTGCCGACCCGACGATGGTCGCGCTTCGCCGCCTCTTCGAGGTTCTTGCGATGCGTCTCCATCGCCGCCTTGTCGGCGAAGGCGTGCCCGTAGACCCGCGTGAGCATCTTGTTGCCGGCGTCGTCGCCGAAGTAGGCGCCGGCCAGCGCCAGCACGGCGATCCCCTCGCCGATCCGACCCGTGCTCGGCACGTGCGGCCCACGGCAGAGGTCCACGAACTTGCCGCTCTGGTAGAAGGTGATCGCGTCGTTCGTGGCGATCTTGTCGATGGTCGCGACCTTGTAGTCTTCACCCTCCGCCACCATGAGCTTGCGGGCCGCGTCGCGGGGCATGGCCTTCAGCTCGAAGGGATGGTCGGCGGCGACGATCTCGTGCATCAGCTCCTCGAGCTTCGGCAGGTCGTCGGGCGAGAGTGGCGCGTCGCCGAGGTCGATGTCGTAGTAGAACCCGTAGCGCGGATCCTCGATCGCCGGGCCCTTCCACAGCTTGGCCTTCGGCCGCAGCCGCTTGACCGCATCGGCGAGCACGTGCGCCGCGGAATGCCGGATCACTTCGAGGGCGGCGGGCTGATCGCGGGTGATGATCTCCACCTTGGCCGCCGCCGGCAGCGGGAGCTGGAGGCTGCGCACGTCGCCATCGACCCGGATCGCGACCGCGTTCTTGGCGAGCTTCTTGCTGATGCCCTCCGCGAGCTGCATGCCCGTGGTGCCGGCAGGGAACTCGCGAGTCGCGCCGTCGGGGAAGGTGATCTGGATCGGGGAAGCCATCGAAGGGGCCGGAGATTAGGGGGCGAGGCGCGGCGACGCGTGTGGTTTTTGCGGTGCGTCGGTGGCTGGTGTCGCGTGGGGTCAGGTGTTCGGGCTCGGACTCGGGCTCGCCAGGCGGCAGCGCCGCCTGGCTGGCTCGGGCTCGTACGGGCTCGGGCGTGCACGGAACGCGAGCGCGGGCCGAGTCCCGAGCGCACACTCGCTCACGCCGACATCTCTCCCCGCGCCCGTACGAGCCCGAGCCAGCCAGTGCGACGCGCGAGCGGCGCACTGGCGAGCCTCAGCCCGAGCCCGAACACCCGACCCGCCAAGAGCCTCGCGCGTCAGGTAGTCGGTGCATCCCCGGCAGGCGCATCCCCCAGCGCCTGCCGCAACCAGGCCTTCGCCGTACGCCACCCACGCCGCACCGTCCGGTCCGACACGCCGAGCACGTTCGCCGCCTCGACCTCCGTGAGCCCGGAGAAGAACACCAGCTCGACGATCTGCACGAGTTCCGGATCCAGTTCCGCCAGACGCTCGAGCGCCTCGTGCAGCACCAGCACGTCCAGGGTCGGCAAGCCATCGGGCCCGACCACGCCGGTGTCGAGCGCGAGCGGCTGCCCACCACGCTTCAGCGCGTTGCGCCGCCGGGCGTGGTCGACGAGCACAGAGCGCATGGCCTTGCCGGCGAGCGCGTAGTACTGCCGACGTCCCTCCGCCCCGGCGCTGGCGAGTTTCGCGATCCGCAGGAAGGCCTCGTGCACCAGCGCCGTCGGCTGCAGCGTGTGGTTGTTGCGCTGGTCTTCGAGCTGGCGCGCCGCCAGTGCGTGCAGTTCGGTGTAGACGGTCGTGGAGAATTCGGTGCCCATCGGGCCTCGGCAGGGTGCCGCCATTCTCCGCTCGCTCGTGTCGCTGTAAAGCGCGGGCACGGTTGCCACGACCCGACCCGCCCCGTACGCCATGCGCATGCGCACCCCCTTCCGCGCGGCGATCGCTGCCGCGCTCGCCCTCGCCGCCGCGTGTTCCCTCGCCTCACCCGACGCTCACATGGACGTCCACAGCTTCGCGCGCCCGGACTCGGCGCGGGTCACCCACGTCGACCTCGACCTGAACCTCGACTTCACGACCAAGACCGTCCAGGGCCACGCCGATCTGACCGTGCAGCGCAAGGAAGGGAGCGCCGCCGCCCTCGTGCTGGACTGCAACGGGTTGTTCGTCGAGTCGGTGCGCGCCGTCGCCGCCGACGGGACGCTGACCGCGCGGGGGTTCGCGCTCGGCAAGCCGGTGGAGCACCTTGGCGAACCGTTGACCATCACCCTGCAGCCCGGCGACGCGAGGATCCGCGTCGCCTACCACACCGCGCAAGGCGCCGAGGCCCTGCAGTGGCTCGCCCCGGAGCAGACCAACGACAAGTCGGGGCCCTTCCTGTACACGCAGGGTCAGGCCATCCTCACCCGCTCGTGGATCCCGCTGCAGGACTCGCCCGGCGTGCGCGTGACCTACACCGCCAAGGTGCGCGCGCCGGAGGGACTCACGGTCCTGATGAGCGCGCGCCGCGAGCCGCGCGACCGAGACGGCGCCTTCCGCTTCCGCATGGACAAGGCGATCCCGCCCTACCTCATGGCGCTCGCCTGCGGCAAGCTCGCGTTCGAGGGCATCGGGGAGCGCTGCGGCGTGTGGGCGGAGCCGGGCACGGTGGCGGCGGCGGCCCGCGAGTTCGCCGACATGGAGAAGATGCTGCTCGCGTGTGAAGGGGCCTTCGGCCCGTACCGCTGGGAGCGCTACGAGGTGCTCATCCTGCCGCCGGCGTTCCCGTTCGGCGGCATGGAGAACCCGATGCTGACCTTCGCGACGCCGACGATCCTGGCGGGCGACCGCTCGCTGGTCGGCCTCGTCGCGCACGAACTCGCGCACTCGTGGTCGGGCAACCTCGTCACCAATGCGACGTGGCGCGACTTCTGGCTCAACGAGGGCTGCACGGTCTACCTCGAGAACCGGATCATGGAGATCGTCTACGGCAAGGAGCGCGCGGCGATGGAGCTGCACCTCGGCCTGAAGGGACTGGACGACGAGCTGAAGACCCTGCAGCCCGCCGATCAGGTGCTGCACATCGACCTCGCCGGCCGCAACCCCGACGACAACATGACCGCGGTGCCCTACGACAAGGGCGCGGCGTTCCTGCACCGGCTCGCCCAGGTGTTCGGGCGCGAGCGCTTCGAGAAGTGCATGCAGGGCTGGTTCGACTCGCACGCGTTCCAGAGCGTGACCACCGCCGACTTCGTGGCGTACCTCGACGCCAACCTCATGCGGACGGATCCGCAGCGCGCCGCACAGGTGGACGTGCACCGCTGGGTGTACGAGCCGGGCCTGCCCGACGACGTCGTGCGGCCGACGACCGACGCGTTCACCAGGATCGACGCGCAGCGCACGGAGTGGCTGGGCGGCCGGCTCACCTCCAAGGACCTCGGCGGCGATGCGTGGATCCCGCAGCAGTGGCTGCACTTCCTGGGCGGGCTGCCAGCACAGGTCGACGTCCTGCGCCTCCAGAACCTCGACGCCACCTACCACCTCACCCAGACCGGCAACGCCGAGATCGCCGCGGCGTGGTTCGTGGTCGGGATCCGCAGCGGCTACGCGGCGGTCGACGACGCGACGGAGGCGTTCCTCATGCGCGTCGGACGGCGCAAGTTCCTCAAGCCCCTCTACGAGGCACTGACCAAGACCGACGCGGGCAAGGCGCGCGCACAGGCGATCTACGCCAGGGCCCGGCCGCGCTACCACGCGGTGTCGGTGCGCACCCTCGACGAGATGCTCGGCGTGCCGGGGCAGTGACCTGAATGCCCAGGACCGCGCGCCTCCTCCTCGATGTCTTCGCCGACATCACCGGCTGGGCCGACGCCGCCGCGCCGCGCGAGGCGTGCGGCGTGCTGTTCGGGTATCGGATCGGCGACGACTTCGAGGTGCGCTACGCCTCGCATGGCCGCAACGTCGCGACCGACCCGCGCCGGTTCCAGCTCGACCCTGGCCACTACGTGCACTGCGTCGACGAGTCGATCGCCACCGGCGTCGACATCGTCGGCGTGTGGCACTCGCATCCCGACAGCGGCGCAGTGCCGTCGGACCAGGATCGCGAAGCCGCCTGGCCGGAGCACCTGCACCTGATCGTTGGGCCAGCGGCCCGCCATCCCGCGCGCGTGCGCGCGTGGCAGGATGGCGAACTCGCGGTCGTGCGCGAGGACCAGCGATGATCGCGCTCGGCGACCGCAGTCTCTTCCCCGACCTCGCGGCGAAGGCCTACCTGAACCACGCCGCGGTCTCGCCGCCGTCGCTGCCGGTGCGCGCCGCGGTGCAGGAGGTCGTCGACGACTACGCTCGCCGCGGCGCGCACGCGTGGCTGCGCTTCCGCGACCAGCGCGAGGATCTGCGCGCGCGGCTCGCGCGCCTCGTGGCGTGCGAGCCGGCCGACATCGCGCTCGTGCCCAACACCAGCCACGGCGTGCTCGACGTGGCGCTGTGCTTCCCGTGGCGGCGCGGCGATCGCGTCGTGCTCATGCGCGGCGACTTCCCGAGCAACGTCACGCCGTGGCAGCGCGCGGCGGCGACCTTCGGACTCGACATCGAGTGGATCGACGGCGGCGCGTTCTTCGAGCCGCAGCGCGCCCTCGCCGACCTCGACGCGATCCTGCGCCGCGGCGCGCGCCTGCTCGCGGTCAGCGCCGTGCAGTTCCAGACCGGCCTGCACCTGCCGCTGCGCGCGCTCGCCGACCTCTGCCACCGGCACGGCACGGAGCTGTTCGTGGATGCGATCCAGGCGGTGGGCGGCGTACCGCTCGATGTCGCCGCCACCGGCGTCGACTACCTGGCCGCGGGCGCGCACAAGTGGCTCATGGGCATCGAGGGCGCGGGCTTCCTGTACGTGGCACCGTCGCGCATCGCCGCCCTGCGTCCGGTGGTGGCGAGCTGGCTGAGCCACGAGGACGCGGCGCGCTTCCTGTTCGAGGGCGAAGGCCACCTCCGCCATGACCGCCCCATCCGCCAGCGCGCCGACTTCCTCGAGATCGGCGTGATGGGCTCGACGAGCTACGCCGCGCTGCACGCGGCCGTCGGGATCCTCCTCGAGCTGACCCCCGCCGCGATCCACGCCCACGCGCAGACCATCCTCGATCCGCTCGAGGCGGCGCTGGTGCGGCACGGCTGCCGCTCCGTGCGCGCGCGGGATGCCGCGCTGCGCTCCAACATCCTCAGCGTCCGTCCGCCCCAGGGCCGCGACCTCGCCACCGTCGCCAAGGCCCTCGACGCGGCGGGCGTCGCCTGCGCGACGCCCGACGGCTACCTGCGCTTCTCGCCGCACTGGCACAACCGGGCCGCCGACGTGGCCACGGTGGAAAGCGCGCTCGCCGTTCTTGGCTGAGTGGCGCTCTGCTACACCTAGCGCATGCAGTACGGCTTCGTCATCGACCACCGCGTGTGCATCGGCTGCCACGCATGCACCGTCGCGTGCAAGTCCGAGAACGAGGTCCCCGTCGGCAACTTCAGGACCTGGGTCAAGTACACGGAGATCGGCACCTTCCCGCAGGTGAAGCGCCACTTCGCCGTGCTGCGCTGCAACCAGTGCACGAGCGCACCCTGCGTCACGATCTGCCCGGTCACGGCGCTGTCCAAGCGCAAGGACGGCATCGTCGACCTCGACAAGGATGCGTGCATCGGCTGCAAGGCGTGCATGCAGGCGTGCCCGTACGACGCGCTCTACCTCAACGAGGACACCGGCGGCGCCGAGAAGTGCCACTTCTGCGCGCATCGGGTGGAGCAGGGCCTCAAGCCCGCGTGCGAAATCGTCTGCCCCACGGAGGCGATCGTGTCGGGCGACCTCCACGACGAGCACAGCAAGGTGGCGCGCATGAAGCGCGAGCACGCGGGCGTCGCGCGGCGCACCGAGCAGAACACCGGACCCAACGTCTTCTACCTGGGCATGGACCCGGTCTCGCTGCACCCCGGCCGCGCCGCCGAGCCGAACACCTATCTCTGGAGCGATCGCCGCACCCCCCCGCCGCCCTACCCCGAGGGCAGCGTCCCGCTCGCACCGCACGCACGCACGGTGCTCGACACCGCGCACCCGCCGATGTGGGGCTGGCGCGTCGACCTCTACCTCGTGACCAAGGGCATCGCCGCCGGCGCCGGCATGCTCGCGCCGTTCGTCGACGTGTTCGGACTCACCGGCGCGGCGTTCGCCTACCTGCCGGAGCTGCTGGCGCTGCTGTTCACGGCGCTCACGTGCCTGCTGCTGGTCGCCGACCTCAAGCGGCCGATGTTGTTCTTCCGCCTGCTCACGCGCCCCAACACGAAGAGCTGGCTGGTAAAGGGCGGCTGGGTGTTGTCGGCGTTCATGGGCGCGGCGTTCGTCGCGCTGGTGGCGCGCCTGCTCGGCCAGGACGCCATCGCCGACGCCGCGCGCTGGGCACTCCTGCCGCTCGGCGGCGCGACCGCGGGCTACACGGCGTGGTTGTTTGCGCAGTGCGAGGGCCGCGATCTCTGGCAGAACAAGAACGTCCTCCTCCCCCACCTGCTCGCGCAGGCCCTGCTCCTGGGCGCGGTCGCGTTCCTGGCGTCGGCGCCTTCGCCGATCCTGCGCGGCCTCGCCGCCGTGATGTTCCTCGCGCATCTGGCCGGCATCGCGCTCGAGGTCTTCGGCAAGCACCACACCGAGAACGCCCGCCAGGCGGCGGCGCTGCTGCGCGTGATTCCTGCCTGGCCCGGCGCGCGGGTCCCCGCCGCGGGACTCGGCGTGCTGGTCGGCGCCGCCGGGCTGGTCACCTTGCTCTTGCCCGCGCTTGCGCTGGCCACCGCGCCCTTGTTCCTCGTCAGCGTGTTCCTCTGGGAGCGCGCCTACATCCGCGCCGGACAGTTGCCCCCGCTGTCATAGCCTCGCTCCAAATGACCACGCCGCTCCCTCAAGGCCTGAACATCACGCCCCTCGAGAGCTTCCCGCCGCCGGAGAAGTGGGACCACTGGGAGGAACTCGACGCCAAAGCGTGGCCACGGCGGGTCACGCGTGCCTACCAGCTCGTGCCGACGATCTGCTTCAACTGCGAGGCGGCGTGCGGGCTCGTCGCCTACGTCGACAAGGCGACCAAGGAGATCCGCAAGGTCGAAGGCAACCCGTACCACCCCGGCTCGCGCGGGCGCAACTGCGCCAAGGGCCCGGCCACCATCAACCAGGTCAACGACCCCGACCGGATCCTCTACCCGCTGAAGCGGGTCGGGCCGCGCGGCAGCGGCAAGTTCGAGCGCACGACCTGGGACGAAGTGGTGAAGACGATCGGCGCGCGCGTGCGCAAGGCCATCGTCGAAGGCCGCAAGACCGAAGTGATGTACCACGTCGGTCGCCCCGGCCACGACGGCT
>CAYQMF010000169.1:0-10861 GCA_964418595.1 uncultured candidatus Brocadiaceae bacterium | reverse complement strand
CGCCGAACTCAGCCGGACAGAGAATCGTCTTCATTTCTGCCTCAGACCACTAGATCGATCCGCACCCCCAATCCGGGCTCGTGCGGCGGCGCGGCGCGTCAGCCGATCGTCAGGGTGACCGTGTCGCTGACCACGAACGACACGCCGAACACCGGCGGCCCGCAGCCCGACAGGAACCCGAGCACGAGACCCTGCGCGGCGAGACGGGCGCCGACGATGTTGCGGTCGCACGGGATGGTGAGTGGCAGCGTGGCTGATCCCGCGACGGTCGACAGGATCTGGCCGAGTCCGAGCTGACACCCCGCCGCGCAGAGCGGCACGGAAGGGCCGGGAAGACCCACGAGGATGAATGTGTTGGCCGGCGCAAGGCGTGCGATGTCGATGCTGATCGTGGCGCCGAGCGCGGGTGGTCCCGACACCGTGATGGCCGGCTCGGCCAAGCCCCCGCACCCGGTCGGCGCGAAGGTCGCGCCGGTGCCCGGAGCCACACCGTCGTAGCGGGCCCCGATCACGTCGTGGTCGGACGCCGACACCCGGCGTTGGAACACGGCGAGCGTGCGCCCCGCGGCGCCCCCGATGTCGCCCATGCCGGCGATCGCGAGTTCGTCCTCGGACTCCGTACTCGTCGCCGCCTGAAGGCGCTGGTGCGCATCCATGAAGACGGGAATCTGACCTTCGAAGAACACCGTGGCCGCGAAGGGATCCGTCGACCCGCCAGCGCGTGACTCGACATAGGCATACGTGAACCGACAGCCATCGCAGCTCACGGACGGGCCACGCTGGTCGTTGCTCACGGTCACGCCCGATTCCAGGACCGACAGGTTGACCTGGGCCCCCAAGGTGAGGAAGGCGCCGCGATCGAGGGACAGGAGGACACCGATCACGTCGAGACCATTGCCGGCGACGGGCACCTCATGCACGACGAGGAACCGATCGCGGCTGCCGGCCACTGCCGGCGGTCGCGTGCCCACGGTGCCGTTCACCGTCACCCGCTGTCCCGAGCCAGAGAGCGGAAAGAAGGTCTCGCAGGTCAGCCGGCCGGCGACGTGGAACGCGATCAGCCACGGCAGGCCCGTCTGCCGAACCTTGGTCACGGCGAGGTTGCGCTGCGTCGGCGACTGCTGGCTGAAGCTCACTGCGGAAGTCGTCGTCACGACCAGCCACGCCGCGTCGAAGTCGCCCTCGTCGCAGCCGACCAGGTAGCGATTGTTCTCCGCGTCTGTAGCCGCAGAGCCGCCGACGACCGGGTTCTGGTTCGCCAGACCGCTGGCGTCGCGCAGCAGGAACTCCGTCCCCTGCGCCGTACTCACCGCGCTCCGCGTCCGCCCCAGCACGATGCGGTCGAGCAAGCGATCCTCGTCCCAGGCCACGAGGAACTGGCGGGCGCCGGCGTTGGCCGCGACCGACGGGTTCAGCGATTCGCGCGTGCCGCCCGCGATCACCGTCTCTTCGAGCAAGGTTCCAGCACCGGTGTAGCGGCGGCCGACGATGTCGATGTCGAAGCTGGAAAACGCTCGCTCGTAGACGACCAGCCAGCAATCGCTGCCGGGTTCGTATGCGACGTCCGGGTCCCGGTT
This sequence comes from uncultured candidatus Brocadiaceae bacterium, assembly GCA_964418595.1. Taxonomy (GTDB): domain Bacteria; phylum Planctomycetota; class UBA1135; order UBA1135; family UBA2386; genus CAYQMF01. The sequence continues at coordinate 9,284 of CAYQMF010000169.1, read as the reverse complement.
GTCGTCGGAGCCGGCGTCGATCGTGAACGTGCTCACGAGCGGATCGACCACGAGAGTTCCCTGCGCGGCGTCGAGGAACGCATCGGGCACGCGCAGCTCGATGCGGTCGTCGCGCCAGCGTGATTCCGACTCCACCTGAGTCCGTGCGCCAGCGATCGTCAGCACGTCGCCGTAGCGAACCTCCCCGAAACCCGGCGCAACGAAACTCAAGCCGGACGCAACGTCGACGCACGCCAGTCCGGTCGTCACGGCGACCTCGAGCACGAGGTCACCTTCCCCGTCGGGCTTCGCCAGCGCGAAGCTCTGCTCAGCCTGCCAGACGTCCAGGTCCCAGGTCTCGACGATCCCGCCGTGGTCGAACGTGATCCGCCGCGCGGCGACGGCCGGCGTAGCCTCCGGCGCAATCGGCAATTCGCTTGCGCCGCGGCGCGCGGACACGAGACGCAGCGTCACGGGGAAGTTGCGCGGCGCGTGCGGCCCGAAGTACGGGTGGTACTCGACCGACCCGCGGGCGAACCGCGCCTTGTAGCCCGGGGCGAGCACGAGGATCGCACCGTCGGACTGCACGTCGATGTGCACCCCGATCAAGTTCCCCGGCGCCGCGAAGGCCGGCGGGACAGAGTCCTGGGCGAGAGCGGCGGCGCAGAGGGTCGCCGCGAAGAGGAGAGCGGATGGATGCATGGGACTCTGGGGGGGTCAGCGAATGACGGACGGCACGATCGGGGTCATCAGGAGCGACAGGCCTGCTCGGTCTTGCACCAGCGCGATGGCCTGCGCGTACATGGTCGGTGTCGCGCCGAGCGCGGGCGTCGTGACTCGCACCGGGCCGAGTGACATCGCGCCGGTCGCGTCGGTCTGGCCGACGAAGATCCAGGCCGGCGCCACCTGCAGGCTCGCGCACGCGTCGGGCAGTCGGAGCGGGGGCGCGGCCGGGCCGATCAGCCACGCTGCGCACGCCAGCGCCGGACCGTTCTCGGCCCGCCAGCAGACGGCCATCGCGCCGGGTTCGGGGCGGGCGTCGAAGACCGCGCGAAACGGCACGCTGTGCCCTCGCGCCGTGCAAGGACCACCCGCGTTGCCATCGCCGCCGGCGGCGAGGCCTCCAGAGGCCGCGCCGTGCACCGGCGCTTCGACTACCAGCAAGGCGAACGGCAGCGCCGGCTCGTCCTGGAACAGGTTCTCCACGATCAACGTCGCGCTGCCCGTCGTCAGCGGCGTGAAGTCGACGCGCTCGTACAGATTGCGAAGGCTGTTCGAGCTGGCCTCGAACTGGCCGTGCCGCACGCGTAGGTCGAGGTTGCTCCATGCACGACTGTCGAATCGGCGCCGCGGCCACACCAACGTCGCGACGTACCTCCGGCCCGCCTTCACGGGCGCGAAGAAGGTCAGCGACGCGCCGTGCGCGAGCGAGTTGACGCGCAGTTGCGCCTGCCCGGCGGCTGCGACGAGGCGGTCGACACGCAGGTAGCCGAGACCGAAGTCGTTGCGGTCCCCGTTCGGGTTCTCGGCCGAGACATCGTCGAGCGTCGCCAGGATCGCCGCCTTGGTCTCCAGCATGGGGACGGTCGCGCCGCGCCGGGAGACGTACAGCGCGGCGGCGCCGGCGACTTGCGGCGCCGCGAAGGAGGTGCCGTCGGCGACAAAGCTCGACAGGGCACGGTCGCGTTGGGGCATCACCACGCCGACGCCGTTGGCAACGACATCGGGGTAGGTGCGGAACCGGTCGCCCGGCAGGGGGCCCTGCGCCGAGAACAGCGCCAGCGCACGGGTGTCGGCGTGGACCGCGCCCACGGCAAGGCCATTGGCGCACGACTGACTGCCAGACGGCAGGCTGATGCCGGTATTGCCGGCAGAGACCGTCACCAAGAGGTTGGCATGGAAGGCGGCTGCGTCGAGGGCCTGCTGCTGCGGATGCGTCGGGTCGGGGCTGCCTTCGTACGAGTTGTTGGCGGCCACCGTGCCGAAGCTGAGCTTGTCGGCGGCAATGCTCTGCCACGCGGTGATCACGGTCTCGAAGCTCGCCAGCCCGGCCGCGTCGTCAGCGATCGCATAGCCAAGGATCCCGGCGTGCGGTGCATGTCCGTGGTCACTGTCGGACCGGATGTTCCACTTGCCGCCCGCTGCCACGCCCGCCACGGCCGTCCCGTGGCCGTTCGTGTCGTCGGCCGGCATCGCTCCGAGTCGCACGTTGCGCAGCAGGCGCGAGCCGCCGATGCCCCCGGGAAACGCCGTGTTGATGTCGCCATCCAGATAGTAGGTCTGGTGCGGTCGTCCCAGCAGCGCGTCGGTTTCGTCCTGACCGGTGTCCATGATCGCGATCGAGACACCGGCGCCGCGCACGCCGGCAGCCTGCACCAGGTCGGTGCCGTGGTTCTGCGCATTGGTTGCGGTCCTGATCCACGCATCGCAGCCGGCGAGGATTCGCGGCCCTTGCAGCCCATCGCAGCCGGCAGCCGCAACCCACAGGGTTGATGCGTCGCTGCGCGACGCCAGAGAGGGCCGCTGGCGATGGTATTGTCTGGGGCTTCCAGGGCCGCTGGGGCGTGGCGAATAGCACGGGGGTGGCGAGATTGCGGACCTCGCCGAGTTTGTGCGCGTCGCAACAATTTGCGGCCCTTGCAGCCCAGGCGCACAGACGGCGTCAAGATCGACGCGCAGTACGCCCGGCAGCCGGGCGACGTCGCGCACACGCGCCGCCGGGACTTCGATGCTGCACGCGGCGATCAGCCACCAGTGCTCGCGCACGCGCCCGCCGAACCCCGCGACCGCGCGCGCGAACCCCGCCTGGTCGGCCCGCGCTGCCGCGGCGAGATCCCGCAGGATCGCCGCGCCGGCGCCAGCCGGAGCCTCGCCGCGTACGGCGGCGTCGAAGGCGCTCAGGTCGAAAGAACGACTGGCGAACGTCACGATCCAGCGCTCGGTCCCGGCCAGATCGCCGCTGAGTCCAGGTCCGCCAGCCGTCGGCGCAGGGGAGACAAGGGGTCGGTCGGCCTGAAGCGCGAGGGCGAGGATCAGCGAGGCAGCGTGGACGATCATGGTTGGCTCAGCGGACAAGAGCCGAACGGCGCGAAGGCCTTACATCGGTTTCCTGCGAGCCCGGCCGCGTTGCTCGTGCGGGTCAATCCGGAAGCGCGCAGACCACGCCGCGCCACGCTTCGACGGCGACGGCGATGCGGGCCATGCGTCCGGCTGCCGCGCCGGCCGCGGCGCGCGTCAGATCCTGCCGCCATGCCTCGCGTTCCGCCGCCGTCGGCGGATTGGTCCGCACGACCAGTACGAACGCAAGCGGCAGCGGCGAGCCGGCCTCGAAGTCGAACAGCGGGTCGGCCGGCAGGCGCGTCGAACCCGCTGGCAGCGGCAGCGGCATCGCCAATCGAGGAACCGCCGCGTCGTCGGCGGGAAACCAGAGAGTGACTTCGCCGGCCTTGGCAACGGCAAACACGGTCACCTCGCCGGGGGCAGCCAGTTCGAGGTCGAAGTGGCACCGATCGCCCGGGCCGCGCAGGCGGCCCTCGGTCCGAGTCCAATCGACCGTGGCCCGCAGGAACACGCCTGCGTCGCGCGTGAGCCAGTACGCAAACGTTCCGAGCAGGGCCGCCGCCGCCGCTGCCAGGAACCATGCCACCCGGCGCGGGCTCGATCGACGCAGCAACGTCCGCGTCGCGTCCTGCATCCGCTCGGCGAGATCGCCGTTGGTTCCCGAGGGAGTGCGGGTCACCGCCGCCGTCGCCAGCATCCCTTCTATCGTTCGCAGCTCGTCGATCTCCCGAGTGCACAGCGCGCAACCCTCGACGTGCGCGGCGACTCGCGCGAGGGCATCCTGATCGAGTTCGCCATCGGCGAGGGCCAGCAGCTCCACCGGTTCTGGATGCGGGGCGGTCATGGCGCCAGGAATCCCTGTCCCTCGAGGCACTCCCGCATCTTCCGCGCGAGACGGAAGACGACCTGTGCGACGGCGTTGGCGTTGCTTCCGAGCAGCTCGGCGATCTCACCGAGCGCCTTTCCCTGCAGGTAGCGCAGTTCGAACACCCGGTGCTCACGTCCACGCAGCCGTCCCCAGCAGTGCTGGATCCCATCCCAGGCATCGCGCGCGCCACGTGGATCGTGCGCCGGTTCGTCGGCTTCGGCCGGGGCCGCTGCGCGTCGTCGCCCGGCGAGATCGCGCACGTGGAAGACGAGGTAGCCGGCGAAGCTTCGCTGCAGCCGCGTCTCCAGGGTCGGCAGGTGGCCGAGAACCCGCACGACGAGGTCCTGCCACAGGTCCGCCACGGCGTCCTCGCTGCGCACGCCGAAGCGCCCGCACGCGCGCCGCACCAGATTGCGGTAGTGATCGAGCAGGGCGACGCCTGCGTGGTGGTCGCCGGTGGCCCAGGCGCGGACCAGGGCGAGGTCGCGTTCGAAGATGGGATCGTCGTTGCCGCCGGCCGCCTCGTCAGCGGTCTGATCTGCGACCCGGTGCGGGTCCACCTCGATGCGGTGGGTCACACGCGCATGGTAGCGGTGTGCCGGGACGCGGCGAAGGCGCGTCGCGAACGGACGCGACGGACGTGCGACGAGGGCAGGCATGGGTGATCGATCGACGAACGGAGTGCGGCCACGCGCAAAGAGCCGCAACCGCCGCCGGCCTTACACCGACGATCGCAGTTCGAAGCGGCGCGCTGCGCGTCGCGCCACCGCCTCGACTGCTATCGTGCATCGCGTAGGCGCTCCCGTGATGCTGTCGCTCGTACTCCATGTCCTTGTGCTGGTCCAGCCCGGCGGCGAACCGCCCGCCGCCGTGAAGCAGGCGGAGGCCGCCCTCGATGCCGTCGTCGCACGCCACGGCGCAGCCAGCCGTGAAGCCGCCCTCGGCCTGCGGCTCCTGGCGCGCGCCTGGCATGGGCACGGCGATGCAGCGGCCACGCTCAGGGCGCGCCAACGCGAGCTGGCGTTGCGTGAGACGTTCCACGACCGCCCACTTGACGCCTTCGAACTGGTCGTGTGCCGCATCGAGGTCGCGGCCTCGCTCCGCGGCTGTGAGCGCCTGGACGAAGCGATCGCCATGCACGCCGAGACGCGATCCATGCTGGATTCCCTGTCGGAATCCCCGCTGTCGCCGACGCAGCGTGCGATGGTGCGCGTGGGGTGCATGGCCGGTTGGGCGCAGGCGCTTACCGAGAAGGGCGACGCCCTGGCGTCGCTCCCGTTGCTCGAAGAGGCGCTGAGCGCCGCCATCGACGGGCTCGGCGACGGGCACGCCAACACACAGATCGTCCGCCAGTCGCTGGCGACCGCGTTCGTGCGGACCGGGCGGATGGATCGGGCCCGCGAACTCTCGGCCATGGCGCTCACGCGCGCCGAGGCCGCAGGCGGCCCGGAGCATCCGCTGACCGCACACGCCGCCTATCTCCACGGGAGCGTGCTGCTCGCCGCGGGTCGTGACGCGGATGCAGGCCCCCTGCTCGAACGGGCACTGCGCGTGCGCGCAGCCACGCTGGGTGAGGACCATCCAGAGACCATCGCCACGAGCCACGCGCTGGCGCAATGCCGGGTGCGGGCGCGCGACTTCGCCGCTGCGCGAGCCGAGTATTCGACGCTGCTGGAGCGGACCCGCCGCGCGCGCGGCGCCGACGACCAAATGAGCGTCGGCATCGAACGAGAGCTCGCCGAGGTGTGCATCGTGCTCGGCGACGCGGAGACCGCCCTCCCGCTCGCCAGGCACTGCCTCGCCAACCGCCTGGAGCGGCACGGCGAGCGCCACCCCGATGTCGCCAGAGCGCGCCTCACTCTGGGCAGGGCGCTGCTCGCGACCGAGGACACCGGCGCTGCAGTCGAACACCTGGAGCGAGCACTGGACTCCGACGCAGCCAAGGATCCGGAGGCCGCGATCGAACTCCGCGCCGTGCTGGCAGCGGCCCTGGCGATCGCGGGGCGCAAGCCCGAAGCAGTCGCGCTCGCTCGCGCCAACGTGCGCGCGTTCCCCGCCCTGCTGGCGACCAGCCTGCCGGCACTGCTCGATGCCGATCGGATCGCCTTCGCCCGCCGCCACCGAGAATCGCTGGATGTCGTCCTTTCCTGGTCCACGTCGCTTGACGAGGTGGCGGCAGCATTCGCAGATGCGATCGCCTGGAAGGCACAGGTTGCGCGCGGCTTGTTCGCCCAGCGTGCCTGGCTGAGGCGCAACCTGGACGGGCCGATCTGTGCGCGACTCGACGAACTGCAGGGCGTGCTCGCCTCCCTGGCGGAAGCCCATCGCACGGGCGACGCCGCGACGCGCGCGAGGCTGTCGCGGCGGAAGAAGGAGATCGAACAGGATCTGCCGGCTGGCGATGCCTTGGCGCCAGCCGTGTCGCCCGCCGCGATTCGCGCCTGTCTTGCACCAGACGATGTCCTGCTCGACTTCCACGTGTTCGCGCGGACGGAGACGGGCGCACCTGCCGCGATGCACGTCGTGGTCTTCGTGGTCGTCGCGGAGAAGGACGCGCCGACGCGCGTGGACCTTGGTCTGCTCGCGCCGATCGCGAGCGCCGTGCAAGCGCACTTGCTGGTCGCCGCCCGCCGTACCCGGGCTCCTGCAGCCTCGAGCCGCGCGCACGTCGAAGCACTGGGCACACGCGTGCGGACCCTGGTCTTCGAGCCGCTGGCCGCGCACGTCCGGACTCGCCGGCGCGTCTTCGTGTGTCCCGACGGTCCGCTCGCCCTGCTGCCGTTCGCGACGCTGCCCGGCGACGAGGCAGGCAGGTTCCTCGTCGAACGCCACGAGTTCCGTTCGCTCGTATCGCCCCACGATCTTCTCGCCCAGCGCATGCCGCCCACGCCGGACCAGGGCAGAGCCGTAGTCCTGGGCGACGTCGACTACGGGCCTGCCGCCGCCGGAGGCGCAGCGAGGTTCGCTCCGCTGCCCGCCACTGCCTCGGAAATCGAGGCCGTAGCGAGATTGCTCGAATCGGACGGGAACACGGTGCACGTTCTGCGGGGCCGCGGTGCGGGCGCCGACGAACTCAGGGCGGCGGTGTCCGGCGCGAGCATCGTGCACCTGGCTACGCACGGCACATTCGAAGATGCCCGTGCAGGCGGCGCGCTGCCCGGCCAGCGGGGCGGCATCGCACTCGCTGGCGCCAATGAGCGCGGCCCGTTCACGACCGATGAGGTCGCGTGGCTCGACCTGAACGTCACCGAGCTCATCACGTTGTCGGCTTGCCATAGTGGAGACGGTGAACCCGCTCGCGGCGAGCACCTGCTCGGCCTGCGTCGCGCGCTCCGCCTGGCCGGTGCGCGGCAGACCTTGACCAGCCTGTGGCGCGTCGACGACGACGCAACAGCCGAACTCATGACCGAGTTCTACCGGCATTGGCGCGGCGACGACGGCGACGCCGCTGCCGCGCTGCGCGACGCACAGCTCGCCATCCTCGGCGCCAGCCGCGCGCGGACCGGTGACGGACTGCCGGGGACGTGGGGCGCGTTCGTCGTGGAGGGCTGGTAGGGTCCGACCCGCGCACGACGGTGGTGCGGCGCAGCCACTCGTCCCCTCGCGCTTCGGCTTGCTGAGCGAGGGCCTGCGCGCCTACCTGGGACCGGGCCGCGACCAATCCCGTGGGCGAGCTGCCGACGGGTCCGCTCCGAGATGCGTTCGACGCGCGGGGGTCTTGAGTGCGGGGAGTCCGGCGGGGCGCTCGCCGCAACCTTGCAAATCCGCAGTCTGACTTCCGATTTGCAAGGATGCTCCGCCGGTCTGCTGCCACCCTCCTCGTCGAGCGGCTACGCCGGTCGCCGGTGGTTGCGCTGCTCGGCCCGCGGCAGGTGGGCAAGACAAGGCGGCTCTGGTCGATTCTCGCGCACGGTCAGGGCACGCAGATCAACGCCGCGCGCGTCGCCACCGGCCTCGGCGTGTCGGCGAACACGGTTCGCCATCACCTCGATGTCCTGACCGAACTGTTCCTTGTCCGACAGCTCCAGCCATGGGCCGGCAACAGCACGAAGCGACTGGTCAGGACGCCGAAGGTCTACGTCCGCGACTCGGGGCTGACCCACCAGCTCGCAGGCATCGCAGACCTGGACACGCTCCTCGGTCATCCGTTCTGCGGTCCGTCGTGGGAGGGCTCGTCGTGGAGAACGTCATTGCCAGCCTGCCTTCCTCCTGGCGGCCGAGCTACTACCGGACGAGCGCCCAAGCGGAGATCGACCTCGTACTCGACGGCCCGAAACGCCAGGTCTTCGCCATCGAGATCAAGCGGACGCTGTCGCCTCAGCCGGGCAAGGGGTTCCAACGCGGCTTCGCCGACATCGCAGCCACGCGAGGCTTCTGCGTGATGCCGGCGGGCGAGTCGTTTCCGTTGGCCGAGAAGATCGAGGCCGTGCCCCTCGTGGAGTTCCTCGCGACGCTACGCGAACTCGACGGCTGAGCCGTCCGGGCTCGGATCGCCGGGCTTCGTGGTGTGCCCGTGACCGCCCGATCCGGGTTCACCAGTTCGCGACCGCGCCGACCGTGCGCTCCAACGCGCCACTGGCCAGATCCTCATCCGCGATGTGCAGGTAGAGCGTGTTCGAGCCCAAGGAGAAGCCGGCCTCGTTCTCGTACTCCAGTCTGTAGAGGACGGTTCGGCCGTTGAGGCCACCTGGCTCGCCGGCGAGTCCGCTGGTCCACGCGGGCATGACCTCCTGCGAGGCACGTGGGTACTGGCGGCCCCAGGTCCCGACGAAGCGCGACACGCCATCGTCCAAGCCAAGACCCAGCAATTGCTCGAGTTCGTCCCCCGGATCCGGCAGCAATCGCGCGGGACAGAAGCGCAGCGCCGTCTCGAACAGCCAGGTGCAGGGCGGCGCGTCGGCGGGCAGAGCCGCGGCGCGAACGGCATCGGGCTCGGGAAACCACCTGCACACCAGTGGCGGGCGACCCCGCCAGAACGCGCGATCCAACCAGAAGGCCAGCACGCCGCGTTCGGGCAACGGTGGGAGGTGTGGCCTCAGATCGGCGAAGTCGATCTGCCCGAGCCAATGCAACGGGCGGCCCTCGACGCGCGGCCACCGCGCCTCGTCGGTCAGGTAAGGCAGGCCACCGAGCTTGCTGGCGATCCGACCGAGCGTCAGGGGTTGATGGCGGCGGCGGAACAGCCGCAGGAAGTGATGGCGACGCCACGTCCGGCGAGCGCACACCTCGAACCCAGGCCGCGCCGAACCCTCGCACCACGAGAGGAGCGCCGCGCGTGCCTCGCTCGGCAGGTGTTCCAGAGCCGGATCCATGCGCAGGGAACAGGCTAGCCCAGCTTCCGCAGTTCAAGGCACCGAAGGGTTGAGGATCAACGACT
>CAYQMF010000168.1:0-10887 GCA_964418595.1 uncultured candidatus Brocadiaceae bacterium | reverse complement strand
GGCGTCGCGGACGATGGCGGCGAGTTCGCCAGGGGCCAACCGGGTGTTCAGCGCGACCAGCACCGCGTCGAGGTGCGCGCACGCGAAGTACACCTCGAGGTACTCCTGCCGGTTCGTGGCCAGCACGGCCACGCGGTCGGCCTGGCGCACGCCGATCTCGCGCAGCGCACCGGAGATACGGGCGACGCGCTCGGCGAGTTCGGCGTACCGCACGACACCCTGGCCCGCGACGCAAGCCGGGTGCTCCGGATACAGGGTGCGCGCGCGGGCGAGCAGCTCGCGGATGTGCATCGCCGCCATGATCGCGCGCGCGGGCCCGGCGCGCGAGCGTGGCACGAAGGTTGCTCCGGCTGGAAGCGAAACCTACGCGGGCTGCGAGTGGTATAGATGTCGTCCTCGCTGCCTCCGGCGAGACATCCAAGAGAAACGACACATGGACACTCCTCCACCGGACCAGACCCGGCCGCTGGCGTAGACGCCTACCGCGCGTAGGAGCCTGCGACGGCGGCGTCCCGAGGCGGCGCACGCGTCCAACCCTCGAAAAGGACCCGCGCATCACGCCGGGCCGATGACACGAGCAGACTCGTCGATGCGTGCCTCGCCAAAAGCCCGTCAGCCCTGCTGGCGGGCTTTGTCATGTACGGGCCGCCGCCTCAGCGCGCCTCGAGCAGCACCCAGTGCGTGCCGAGGTCCGCATCGAGGGTGACCGCGAGCTGTCCCTTCACCGTGGCGAGCTGCCGCGGCTCACTCCGCGTGCCGTCGCCGCGCAGCGGCACGACGACGAATGCCTGGCGCGCGGTCTTCAGCTCGATTCGTCCGAGCACGGGTTCCGACAGGAACGGCATGCGCCCCTCGCTCCCGGCCACCGCGCGGGCGATCGCGGTCACCAGGATGCGCTTGCTCGTGCGCAGCGGCTCGCCGTCCAGCGACGAGAGCACGACGCAGGCCTTGGGGGTCTGGATCGCGAAGGTCGCGTCGCGCGTGGTGCGCGGCTCGCCCGCCTGCCACCCGTTGATGGCCTGGGTCCGGGGCGTGTCGATCACCTGCACCCCAACCGCGAAGTCGCGCCGCAGCTCGCCGGTGTCGGAGACGACCTCCGTCGCGCCGTCGGCGAGGAACGACCGGTCGACGTCGCGCACCGCGGTGACGCCGGCCTCGGATCTGGTCGCGCGATCCCACGCGAGTTCCGGCAGGTCGGGCAGGCCGACGCTCACCCGGCTCTGTTCGACCAGCGTCGCGATCGCGGTGGCCTTCGCCGGTGCGAGCGCGCGTTCGTACAGGTTGGCACGATCCAACATGACGCAGAAGCTCTTCGTCGCCGGACGCACGTCGCCCCGCCGATACAGCAGCGCGGCGGCCGGGATCGTCCCGGTGATCGCCGGGTCGTGGTACGTCGACCACTGGTCGGCGTGCGACGGCCCGCCAAACCCGATCTGGCTGTAGTTGTAGAGCATCGGCGCGTCCCACCCCTGCAGCGCCGCGACCGACGCCAGGTAGAGCGGCGCCGTACCGCGGTCGACGATCGGATACGGCACGTTCCACTCCGTGATGGTGAGCGGCATGCCGTGCACGCGCGCGCTGGCGATCGGGGTGAGGAAGTTGATCCCGTAGCGCGGGTCGACGCTCAGCGCCTCCGCGTCGCCGTAGCTGTGCACGTCGATCACGTCGCCCGCGGTGAGCGCGGGCAGCGACGACAACCACGAGTCGCCCCAGTAGTTCGTCGTCGCGATCGGCACGCGCACGCCGAGCTTGCGGGCCTGCTCGACCATGAAGCTCCCGAAGCGGTGCTCGACGTCGTTGAGGAAGATCTTCGCCGGCCCCGGCTCCCACGTGCGCGTGACCCTGTCGTAGGCGAGCTTGCTCGTCTTGCCGAACGCGCGCGCCGCGGTCTCGAACAGGCGCTGGTGGTGCGGGTTGTTCTTGTCGGGCAGCATCGCGTGCCCGAAGTGGTGCGTGAGGTCGTTCTCGTTGGTGACGAGGACCCCCATCACCGCCGGGTCGTCCTTGTAGGCGAGCTTCGTGTACGGGTTGACGTGTCCGAGCCAGGCCGCCTGGAACTCGGCCATGCGGTCGCGCACGCCGTCGTTGAAGTAGCAGAACCCCTTCGCCTCGCCGCGGGTGCGCTCCAGTTCGGCGAACCCCTCGATGCCGTCGCCGCGCTTGAAGGTCCGCCCCACGTGCACGTCGAGCCACACGTAGATCCCGGCGTCGCGCAGGGCCTTCACCCAGCGGTCGACCTTGTCGAGGCCGGCGGCGTCGAACGCCTTGCTGTCGGAGCGGCTGCGGTCGATGACCGTCGGCTCCACCCACCCCATCGAATCGTGGTGGTGGATGCGCATGAGGTTGAAGCCGAGCCGCGCCATCCGCTGCGCCTGCGCCGCGAAGTGCGCGGGGTCCGCGAACAGCGCGTACGCCGCGAGGTTGCCGCCGAAGAATCGGGCCGGCGTGCCGTCGGCGAACTCCAGGTGGTCGCCGGCGGCGCGCACGAAGCCGTGCTTGCCGGCGGGGGTGTGGTTGAGGAACGACAGGTCGACGGGGGCGCCGTCGTGGGGCAGCACGCCGCGCCACCACTGGCTCGTGTCGGGCTGGCCGTAGCGCTCCGCGAGCGAGGTCTCGACCTTCGTGCCGCGCGGCAGGCTCAGGGTGAGGGCGATCTCGTGGCGGCCGGCGTCGAGCGCCGCGCCCACGAACATCGTGCGGATCGCGCGCTCGTTGTCCTCGAAGTTCACCTGTGCGCAGGGCTTGCCGTAGGCGACCTCCACGACGCTGCCGGGCGCCGGCTCCCAACGCCACCCGCCGTTGTTCTTGCTCAGGGTCGGCGTCGGCGTCTTGCCGCCCAGCGCCCGCGACTCTCGCCGCAGCCGCCACTCGAGGCCGCCGCCGACGAGGCCACGCAGGTCGCGGCTGGCCTGCACGACCAGGCGCACCTCCGCCTTGCCGCCGCGGAACGCGAGGTCGCCCTCGATCTGCAGGCCGAGGCTCGCGACGCGACCGCGCAACGGCACGACGCCATCGACCGGCGGGCCCGTGCTCGCCTCCCACTCGGCCCAGCCCCAGTTCGGGCCCCAGATCACGAAGGTGCTCTCGACCACCGGCGCGCCGCGACAGCTCAGGGTGAGCGTGCCACTCTGCTCGTAGCGCACGGTCCAGTCGCCCGGCGCCACGGCCGTCGGCTCGGCGACCACGCTCGCCTCCGCCGGAGGCTGCGCCACATCCGGACCACAGGCCAAGAGCCCGGTGAGCGCGAACCCGACCAGGACCACCCTCAATCGCCGAGCCCCACGTCGTGCCGTTGCTGCTCGCTCGGCAGGGAGTTGGCCCCGAGCGCGAGGCCGAGCACCGCCGCACCGACGTTGGGCCACGGGTGTGGCGCGATGAGCGTCACCACGATGTTGAGCAGCATCCCTGCCTCCAGCAGTGCGAAGAACAGCATCGTGCCCGTGAGGTACATGAATGGCCGGAGGTGCGGTGGACCCGCCACCCCGCGGGCGAAGAAGACCCGCCGCATGGCGAACGCTGCCACTGCAAGCACGACACCGAACCCGGCGGCGCCCACATCGAGGTAGGGCACATCGACGGGCTCGCCGAACGAGCCCGACGTGCGCAGGTAGGCGACCACGCCACCGAACACGATTGGTCCAACGAGGAGCGCGATCGCGATCGTGCGCAAGTTCGTCAGTCGGGGCGCCTCGCCCGAGTCGTAGTGGATCATTTGTCCCCCAGCAGGCGTTGCATGAAGGCCAGCTCGGCGCGGAACGCCTCGTCGTCGCCGAACCGTTCGGCGGCGAGCCGCCCCGCCGCCAGCGCGTGCGCCGGCGCCTTGCCGAGCACCGCCGCCCAACCGATGCCGAAGTACGACGGCTTGAAGTCGACCTCCGCGCGCCAGACCGCGAGCACGCGCTGAAACCACGGCAGCGGCCAGAAGCGCGCCGTCTGCCCCAGCCACCGGGTCACGAGGTCGCGGAGGATCTTGTCGTCGAGTTCGCGCACGCGGGTGAACAGCGCGCGCAGCGCGACCTCGTCCTGGTCGACGAGCGCGAGGCTCAGCTCCGCGAGCGTGAGCAGGGTGTCCTGCCGCGGACCGTGCAGCGCGCGCAGGCGCGCCGCGTCGCGCGCCGCCAACGCCGCGCGCGCCACGACCCGCACCCGCCCCGCGTCCAGACCGTCCGCGTCCCGCCCGAGCAGATCCTGCAGCTCGGACAGCCAGAACGCCGTGCTGATCGAGATCCACGGCAGGTCGTCGAGGAGCTGCGCGTAGCCGACGCGCCGCTGCTCCGCGACCGGTTTGCCGGTCGGTGCCTCCGCCGCGGCGAGCACGGCGCGGAAGCGCGCTTCGCCGAGCACGACCTTCCAGTAGCGCGCCGCGATCGCGTACGCGTCCAGCAGGTCCCCTGCTTCGAGCGGCGCCCGGAAGGCCACCACCGCGAGCCAGCTCTCGGCCGTCTGCAGCTCGTTGCGCGCGCGCACCGCCAACGCGGGGCCGCCCTCGTCGAGGATGCCCAGCAGGATCCCTGAAAAGCCCTGCAGCAGGTCGCGGCTCTGCACCCACATGGGGTGGCCGTGCCACTCCTGCACGTCGAAGTCGCGCGCCCCGAGGTAGCGGTAGCACGCGAGCAGGCGGCGGTTGGTCTCGTCGAGCATCGTGTCCTGCACGACACGCAGCGCCAGGTCGGCGTTGCCGCGCGTGTTGAGGATCACCGCCGCGAGGTGTTGCCCCAGCGCCGGCACCGACGGTCCCAGCGCCTCCTTCGCGGCGGGCAGGAGATCGACGAGGATCTCGTTCACCAGCGCGCGACCCGCGTCGCGCTGGCCGCTCTCGAAGAGATCGTTGACGCGCTCGACGGCGAGGTTCACGCGCGCATCGGGCTCGTGCACGTGCGCGATCGCCTGCGCCAGGTACTCCGCCGACGCCGCGAACTGCCCCGTCGCCTGGCACAGCCCGGACAGCTCGCGATAGTTGGCGTTGTCGTCGTCGCCGGCGGCGACGAGCGCCTTCATCTTCTCGTAGCCGTGCCGGTAGGTGTGGAAGTGCCAGTCGCGCTGCACGTCCTCCATCACGGCGGAGTACTTCGGCTCCGCGTACACCCGCCAGCCGAGCACGTAGGGCGTGCGCACGTTCTCGCCGGAGAAACGCAGCAGGATGCCGAGCTGGTTGGGGTCGACGACCTCGCCGTTGGCGAAGTGCGCGTACGCGGCCGAGAGGCTGCGCGCGACGTCGTCACCCACAAACTGCATCGGCGGACCGGTCTGCAGCACGCGCGCGACCTGACCCTGCGCGCCGGGCTCGACCCAGCACATCGCGCAGTGGCGCGGCAGGCTCATGAGGTGGCCGTGCTTGCCCTGCCGCTCCAGGATCGCGAGATACACCTCCGCGAGGTCATCGCAGTCGCCGCGCACGATCCCGCCCAGTACGGTGCCGATGGTCTGCGCGGCCGTCTGGTGGATCTCGCCGTTGAGCTTCTGGTCGCCGACGAGCAGGGGATGACGGGGGTCGGGGCTGTCGAACGTGTAGCGGAACAGGTACTCGCCGAGCAGGTCGAGGTGGCCGGCGTCGGGCAGGACGCGCGCAGCGTCGGTGAAGAAGCGCTCGACCTCGGCGGGCGAACCGTCGGCCGGCGGTCGCAGCGTGCCGGCCGCGACGGCGAGCAGGCGCACCTCGCCGCCGAGCCCGGGCACGACGACGTACGGGGGCAGCGCACCCTGTGCGAGATCGCCGCGTCCCTCGCGCACCGACTCGGGCAGGGCCGTCGCCCACGCGTTGCCGTCCGCCACGAAGCCTCCGGCGCGGGACCACGACGCGAGGCGCACCTCGCCGAGGAACACCTCGGCTGCGGTGATCGCGTCGGTGGCGGCGGTGAGCGGGTCCTGATCCGGGGCGAACCAGACGACGGCGACCAGCCCGCGCGGCGCATCGAAGAACTGCGGCGGGGCGAGATCGACGGCGTAGCCCGCGCGCGCCGGCGTGCGCAGCACGATCGCCGTGGGCCCGAAGGCGTCGGCCAGGCGCTCCATGCGCAGGCCTTCGCCCGCGAAGCGCCGGGCCGGCTCGTGGGTCTCGGCGACCGCGAGGCTCTCGACCACGGCCCCGAAGTCGACGCCGAGCTTCAGTTGCCCGAGCCAGCCGTGCCGCACCATGAGGCGGAGGAAGCTCGGCGACAAGGCCCCGTCCCCCTGCGGTGCCTGCACGTCGCGCAGGTGCAGCGCCTCGAGCGCGCGCGCCAGCGTTTCGCGGGCATCGGGGTCGAGCCCGGCGCCGGCCAGGGCGGCGACCGTCTCGTGTGCAGCGTCGCGCACGGCGCGCGAGCGCGTGCGCGCGGTGCGCCCATCGGCCGGCTCGACGGCGCGCGCCACGCCCTCGGGCAGCACCATCGCTGCCTCACCGCGCAGGTGGGCGCCGAGCAGCGGGGCCGTGCCGTAGGTGAGCCCGGTGAGGTCGAGGCCGGCGCCCGTGGCGAAGTGCACGAGCGCCGGGAGAGTCTTCAGCGCCGCCGCTGCGTCGCTGCGGAAGATCGCCGCTGCCACGCGCACCCTCGCGCCTTCCACCGCCACCGTCGCGACCTCGCGTTCGACGTCGACGATGCGCAGGCTCGGACCTTCGCTCAGCTCCCAGCGCAACTCGTCGCCGCGTTCGACGAGGGTCGTGCTCTCGGGCAGGCGCGCGCGCAGCGCCGCCGGCGTCGCAGTCGTCTCGGTCTGGGCGAGCAGCGGCAGGCCGAGCAGGGCCAGCGCCAGGGTACGGATCGTCGTCATCATGGCGAGTATCGACACCTTAGCGGGTCCGACCCTGCATCACGCACGTCGGAAGGTGCCGCGCTCCTTGTCCTTCACGACGCCGGGGAAGGCCAGGACGACGTTGTGCATCGCCACGTAGACGCCGGGTTCGAGGAGCTGCACCGCGAGCATCGCCTCCGTGAGGTTCTGCATCGCATCCGTCGTGCGCATCACGTAGGGCCGCATGGCGCCGGTGAGCACGATCGGCACGCGCGGCTTGCCGAGCAGTTCGACGATGCGCTCACCGGTGTGGGCGAGGCGATCGGTGCCGTGGGTGATCACCACCCCGTCGTGCAGCGTCGCCATCGCGCCGACCGTCTCGGCGATCAGGGTGTGGTCGGCAGCCGTCATGGTGAGGCTGTCGCGATTCATCAGCGGCACGCGCACGACGTCGACGCCCTCGAGCTGCATCGACCCGAGCATCATCTCGAGCACCGCGAACTTGTTCTCGAGCACGCCCGCGAACTCGTCGTAGGTCTTCTCCAGCGTGCCTCCGGTGGAGATCAGGGCGATGCGGCGCTTGCTCATGGGCGGGGCATGGTAGCGCCGCGCCGCAGGGGCGCGATCACTGCCGCAACCGCGCCAGGAACTCCACCGCCGGCCCGTACCCGGGCGCACGTGCGAGCGCGGTCTCCGCCCAGGCGCGGGCGTCGTCGGGCCGGCCGGCGCGCGCGAAGAGCTGGGCGAGCGCAAGCGCGTGGTTGGGCTGTGGGTCGAGGTCGTCGGCGCGCCGGAAGGCGATCTCCGCGCGCGGCACGTCGCCACCCTCCGCGTAGCACACGCCGAGGCCGAACGCGGCGCGCGCGACCGCGGGGAACGCGCGCGTCACGGCCTCGAACTCACCGCGCACCTGGGCGTACGGCAGGAGCCCGCCGAAGAGGGCGGAGTACGCGGCACCGAGCGCGATGTCGGGGCCGATCGTGGCGATCAGTTGGTGCCGCGCGTACTGCGGCTGCGCCAGCAGGTCGCGCGCCCGTTCGAACGCCGCGCGCGCGGTCGCGTAGCGCCGGCGGTCGGCGCCTGCGGCCTCCTGCTCGAGCACGCCGTGCATGTAGTGCGGGAGCGGATGGTCGGGGCTCTGCCGCAGTGCGCCCTCGACCACGCGCGCGTGCGTGCGCCAGGCGGGCACGTGGAGCGCGCACGCGCCCGCAGCCAGGACGAGGACGACCGGGGCGGTCCAGGCGGGCAGCCGCGGTGCGCGAAGGACCATCCCGAGGGCCAGCGCGCAGCCGAAGGTCGCGAGATACAGGTAGCGATCGACGACGGGCCATGGCCCGAGGCTCGCCGGCAGGAGCACGACGGGGGCGAGCGCCGCCGCGATGACGGCGAGGCCCAGCGCGGCCGCGTGCCGCGCGGTGCGACGCGCCCGACGAAAGAGGAGCAGGAAGGCGACGACGGCGGCGAACGAAGCCAGCACGGGCGCGGCGAGCAGGCGCGGGTCGGCCGGGACGGAGCGGTACGGGCCGAGATCGAACGGCGCCGCGAGCACCCCGAGGTAGCGTGCCGCGAGGTACGCGCGCAGGCCGATCGCCTGACCGGCATCGAAGCCGAGGTCGAGTCGCCCGCGGTCGAACCCGGCAGCGGGGTCGCCGTAGGCCAGCATGCGCAGCGCGACGTACGCGACGACCACGACGGCGACGCCACCCCAGGCGCGCAGCGGCGCGCGGCCGCGGGGTGCGGGCACCAGCCACTCCGCGAGCACGAAGAGCCCCACGGTCGCCATGCCGCTCTCCTTCGCGCCCAGCGCAAGGCCAAGCCCGACGAGGGCGGACACCGGCAGCCCCCGCGCGGCGCGCCGCCAAGCGAGCCAGCGCCACAGTGCGAACAGGCTCGCCGCCCCCGCCAGCGGATCGCCGAGCGCGGACGCCCACGCCACCGGCTCGACTTGCACCGGGTGCAGGAGGAACAGGCCCGCGACGACGACCGCCGCGCGGGCGTCGCCCGTCAGTTCGCGCGCCGAAAGCCCCGCGCATGCGCCTGCCAGCAGGTGCGCGAGGAGCGCGATCGCGTGTGCTCCCCACGCCTCGCCGCCGGCCAGCGCGTGCCCCACGCACAGGAGCCCGCTGGTGAGCGGCCGCCAGTAGCCGAGTTCATCACCCCAGAACGGCGCGCGCACCGCGTCCCACAGGTGCGCGATCCCCGCGAACGCCGGGCTGCCGCGCACGAGCTGCAGGTCGTCGGCCACGTAGTCGCCGGCGAGCGCCGGCACGAAAGCCAGCAGCGCGAGGAGCCCTACCGCCACCGCCGACCAGCCGACCCGCTGCATGCAGCGGTCGACCTTACGCGCTCACAACCCGATCGCCACCGGCACGCCGGTGATCGTCGACAAGGTCGGGGCGACCGTCGGCGATTGGTACAGCCGCGCGATGCCGATGGTCGGTGTCCACGGCGGCAGGATCGTCGAGCAGCCGTTGCTCGCGACGAGGCGCGGGCCGGCGGTCGAGTCGATGGCGACGACCTGGGCTTCGAGCCGTGCGCCGACCATGCTCTGGTGGTAGCTGCTGCGCGGCAGCGGCGAGGTCGGCGGCAGCGGGTCGAAGGCGCCGTTTGCGTCGCTCGTCCCCCCGATGTCGAACAGCGGCAGCGCGTACACGTTCGTGCACAGACCGGGGAAGGGGAGGTTGGGGTTCACCGTTCCGACGAAGAGCGCCGCAGGGGACGACGCCGGGCAGGCGGACGCCGCCCAGTCGTAGATCCAACCGTTCACCGGGAACGCCTGCAGCGACGAGCCGGACCGCAGCAGCATCTCGCTGCCGTTCACCGTGCAGCCGAAGCCCTGCAGCTCGTAGTCGGCGGGGATGACGAGGTTCATGCCCGACGAGACCGCGTCGAGCAGCACGACCGTGCCGGCGCCGCTCGCGCCGAACACGTTGGCCTCCCACACCCAGTCGCGCACGCCGTCGTGCAGGAACGGCGTGTCGAGGAGCAGCGGGAAGTCGAACGGCGCCGGCGACGTGCGCGCCAGCCCCGACCAGTCCGGCGTGCTCACCACCTTGCGCACGAACACGTTCTGCGGCGTGTCCAGGTAGTTGGCGCCGAAGCTCGCGCTCGCACTCGCGTGCGACCCGTGCCCCATCCACACGTCGAGGTCGACCTGCCGCGGCGCGAAGCGCGGGTCGGGCCCGCGCGAGTCGCGGCGGAACGCGATCCAGCGCATGAGGCGCGCGGCCCCGGACGGCTCCGTGTGGATCTGCTGGTAGCGGATCGGGAACGCGGTGCCGGAGAACGGGTACGAGCTGGCGGTCGTGCCCTCGTGGTTGGCGTAGTGGGCGGGGGCGACGAGGGTCTGCGCGCCGAGGGAGGGGATGAGCGAGGCCGCGAGGACGACGGGGAAGAGATGGCGGTGCATGGAGGGCTCCGAGGGTCGCGGGGAGTGTAGCGCGTTCCCGGTCGGCGCGGCGCGCCGGCGCGTGGCCGGCACGGTTGGGCCTCCCCGGTCAGCCTCGCGCGCGAGGCGTGGCGCGAGGTCGGCCCGCAGGCCCTACCCCTGCCCCACCACCCAGGTGTCACCCGCGCGCAGCAGCTCGTCCAACGTCTCCGTCTTCTTCGCCTTCGCCTGCGCGAGCTGCGCGTGCACGCCCTCCTCGAAGCAGGGCTTCACGCGCGTGCGGAACACGCCGATCGGCACCGGCATCGTCGCCTCCGCGAGCGACGCGAACGCCATCGCCAGCGCGGGATCCTCGCTGTATTCGTCCCACACGATGAGGTCGCGCTCCGTCACGCCGTTCTCACCGAGGGTGACCACTTCCGGACGATGTTCCGCCGACCAGCGGATCCCCTTCTTCACCTCGCCGCCGAACACCAGCGGCTTGCCGTGCTCCAGGCGCACGGTGCGGTCCTCGCGCGCCGCCTTCTCGGCGAAGCTGCGGAAGGCGCCGTCGTTGAAGATGTTGCAGTTCTGATAGATCTCGACGAACGCCGTGCCGGGGTGCGCGGCGGCCTTCTTGATCGTCTCCTCCAGGTGGTCCTGGAAGATGTCGACGCTGCGCGCCACGAAGGTCGCGCCCGCGCCGAGCGCCAGCGCGATCGGCCGGAACGGGTAGTCGACCGACCCGATCGGCGTCGACTTGCTGACCTTGCCCTGCTCGGAGGTCGGCGAGTACTGGCCCTTGGTGA
>CAYQMF010000167.1:0-11283 GCA_964418595.1 uncultured candidatus Brocadiaceae bacterium | reverse complement strand
GAACGCCCTCCGGTCACCACGAAACGCGCCCTCTTGTCGCTTGTTTGAGGCCTAGCGGGCGTGGCGAGATTGCAGGCCTCGCCAATCTTGTGCGCGACGCAACAATTCGCAGCCCTTGCAGCCCATCTACCCCCGCCTTCAGCCGCAGGAGGTTCAACACCCGCAGGGCGTCCGCTTGCAGCGCGGGCAGCCTTGCGCGTACTTCGCGCGCGCGACCTTCTCGAGGTCCACGCCGTGCAGCGACGCGAGCGTCACGAGCCACGCGTACACGTCGGCGAACTCCTCTTCGAGGTTGCTCCGCTCCTTGCGGCGGATGGCGCGCACCAGTTCGCCGACCTCTTCGACGAACCAGAGCGTGGTGCCGTCGATGCCGCGCGCGGCATCGCGCGCCAGATAGATCGCCTCGATCTTCGCCTGGAAGCCGTCCTGATCCATGGTGCTCACCATCGCTTCGCGGTGACTAGCACCACGTCCTCACGCAGGCCATCGTCGCCCGCGTCGCCTTCGAGGCCGACGAGGACCATGTTCATGAAGGCGCCGGTGTTCTTCGCGGTGTGCTGCTGCACCAGATCGCGCAGCTCGTCGTGGCGGGCCCCGGCGTCGTTGGTGAGCACGACGCGCACGCCCTGGGCGACCGGGATCTTGGTGGGCCGGAGCTGCTTCTCGAACACCGAACCCTCGTCGAGACCCAGCGCGAGCCCCTCCGCGACGACGTCCTCGACGCGCCCCGCCACGCACATGAGGGCCGGCGCGCGCATGCCGACCTGGTACAGCTTGATCTCGTCGGCGGTCAGCTCGAGGAGCGTGGCACGCGCGCACACCGACGACGGCAGGGTCTTGTGCATCACGCGGTTGGTGTGGGAGAGCGCCTTGCGCGCGTTGGCGCCGGCGTCGAGGGCGCGCTGCAACTCGTCGCGCGCCAGGCGGGCCGCAAACACCGCGAGCGCGCCGGAGCCTTCGGCACTCACCAGGTACAGGATGCCGAGGTCCTCCTTGCTCACGCCGCCGAAGTAGTCGAGCCCGCCCCGGCTGCCCGGGGCGAGGACGGCATCGGCCTCGTAGCCGGCGGGCGCGTCCACACCGTTCGCCGGCAGCACGCGGTCGCGCAAGGCGCGCACCTGCGGGTCGAAGCCCACCTGCTGGCCGCCGGCCTTGCTCTGCTCCTCGAACATGCTGGCCAGGTCGTTGGCGAGGTATTGGATCGACGAGCCGAGCGCGGTGACCTCGTCGTTGCCCGACGTGCGCACGCGCGTGGCCACCGATCCGCGCCCGAGCTTGTTCACCGCCAGCCCCAGGTCGGTGAGGCGCGCCGCGATCGCGTTGGCGAGTGCCCAGGCGACGCCGCCCACCACGATCCCGGTGATGCCGGCGAACGCGAGCCCCAGGATCCACGCGCGCGACACGAGGTCGGGCGGCGGCGCGGTGGCGGCGGAGCCGAACGTGTGCACCAGGATCACCGCGGTGATGAGGGCGAGCAGGGCGGCGACCGGGCCGGCGATCAGCGACATGCGCAGCGCGAGCCGCCCCCGACGAGAACTGCGTTTCGCCATGTGGGATCCTAGGGATACGTGACCACGAGCCCGAGCCAGGGCAGCGCGCCGAGCACGAGCCCCGAGTACACGCCCGCCGCGGCGTCGTCGAGCATGATGCCCGGCGCGCCGGGGACGTACTCGAGCCGATTCGCCGGCCAGGGCTTCCACACATCGAACGCGCGGAAGACCACGAAGGCCGCGGCGTGTCCGGTGGGCGACGGGTCGCCGCGCCAGAAGGTGAGGATCGCCACCGCCACGAGGTAGCCGACGATCTCGTCGAGCACGAAGGGCTTGGGATCCTCGGCCTTCAGGATCCGCACCGTGAAGCTCGTGAACGAGCAGCCGACGGCGAGCAGGACGGCGCCGAGCGCGGCGAGACCGATGCCGAGCGACGCGCCGGTGAGCCAGACCTGCAGCAGCAGCGCGAGGGCGACCCCGCCGAGGGTGCCGAAGGTCCCCGACGCCACCGGCGCGAGCCCGAGCCCGCACCCCGTCACCAGCAGCCAACGGATGCGGTCGCCGAGGCTCACGCGACGCCTCCGAGCATCCGCCGCGCCCGCACGATGTAGTTGAGGCCAGACACCAGCGTCAGCACCAGCGACAGCCAGATCGCGCCGATCGTGATCCACTCGAACACCAGCGACCCGCCCAGGATGCTGAGCAGGCCGCTCACCGCCACGCACTGCAGGACCATCTTCCACTTGCCCAGCCGATCCGCCGGGAACGCATGCCCCGCGGCCTCGGCCGCCGCGCGCAGGGTCGTCACCAGGAACTCACGGCCCAGGATCACGACGACCACCCACGACGGGAGGTATGCGGCCGTGAGCGGAAACTCGACGAGGAGCACCATCGCGCCGCACACGAGGATCTTGTCGGCGAAGGGATCGGCGATCCGACCGAACTGGGTCACCTGGCCGAGTCGGCGGGCGAGATAGCCGTCGACGAAGTCGGTGATCGCCGCCACCAGGAACAGGCCGAACGCGACCCAGGCCCAGGTCGCATCGCCGGTGACCCGCATCGCCTCGACGCATCCGAAGCAGACCACCGTCAGGATGAGTCGCCCGACCGTGATCAGGTTCGGCAGGTTCACCGCGCGACCTCCCCTCCAGCGCGCACGACGCCGACGAGGTCGTAGCCCTCGACCCCGGTGATCGAGACGTCGGCGAACTCGCCGGCGACGAGATCTTCGCTCGCGACCAGGACCCGGCAGTCGATCTCCGGCGCATCGGCGACGGTGCGACCGACGCACCGCGCGGCGCTCTCGCGACCATCGATGAGCACGCGCAGCGTCTGCCCGACCCGCGCCGCGTTGTGCGCGTCGAGGATCGTCTTCTGCACCGCCATCAGCCGCTCCTGCCGCTCCGCCGCCACCTCCGCGGGCACCGCGCCCGGCAGGTCGAACGCCGGCGTGCCTTCCTCAGGCGAGTAGGTGAACACACCCAGGCGCTCGAAGCGGTACTTCTCGGTGAAGGCGAGCAGCGCGTCGAAGTCGGCGTCGGTCTCGCCGGGGAAGCCGACGATGTAGGTGCTCCGCACCGCGATCCCGGGCACCTCGTCGCGCAGGCGCCACAGGATGTCGGCCACCTGCTCCGAGGACACGCCGCGCTTCATCGCGCGCAGCATCGGACTGCTGATGTGCTGGATGGGGATGTCGAGGTACGGCACGAGCTTGTCGTGCTCGCGCAGCACGCGGGTCAGCTCCTTGTCGACCGTGTGCGGGTACGCGTACATCACGCGGATCCACTCGATCCCGTCGACGGCGCCGATCTGTTCGAGCAGCTCCGCCAGCTTGCGCTTGCGGAAGACGTCGAGGCCGTACGCCGTGCTGTCCTCGGCGACGACGACGATCTCCTTCACGCCGGCGCCGGCGAGATTGCGGGTCTCCTCGACCAGCACGTCCATCGGCTTGCTGCGGTTGCGGCCGCGCATGCTCGGGATGGCGCAGAAGGTGCACGTGTGGTCGCAGCCCTCCGAGATCCGCAGGTAGCTGAAGCTCTTCGGTGTGAGCAGCACGCGGTTGGTGTCGGAGCGCGCCGTCTTCGGCTTGCCGCCGTCGACCGTGGCCGACCAGCGGCGCTTCGAACCGTTGACCAGCTTGCGCACGATGCCCGGCACGCCGCTGTAGTCGGAGATCCCGAGCACGGCGTCGACCTCCGGCATCGACTCGCGCAGGTCCGCGCCGTAGCGCTGGGTGAGGCAGCCCACGGCGATCACGCCCTTGAGCTGGCCCTCCTCCTTGAGGCGGCACACCGACAGGATGGTGTCGATCGACTCCTGCTTGGCCTGCTCGATGAAGCCGCAGGTGTTGATCACCGCGACGTCGGCGTCTTCGGGGTTCTGGGTGACCAGGAACCCCTGCTCCACCGCGTGGCCGAGGATCACCTCCGAGTCCACCAGGTTGCGGGCGCAACCCAGGCTGATCAGGCAGACTCGGATGGCTTCGTTCATGACCCCTCGAGGTCAGTCGGGCTTGGACTGCACCACCCACACCTTGAGGGTGGCGTCCACCTCCTGGTGCAGGTGCAACCGGACGTCGAAGACGCCGATCGACTTGATGGGTGCGTCGAGCTTGACGTGGCCGTCCTGGACGTCGAACCCCTTGGCCCGCAGGGCGGCACCGATCTGGGTGGCGGTGACGGAGCCGAACAGATGGCCCTCGTCGTTGGCGCGGCCCTCGATCGTGACCGACACGCCGGTGAGCTGCTGCGCGGTCTCGCGGAACGACTTGACGCGATCCTGCTCCTCCGCCTTGGCGAGGGCGCGGAGCCGTTCGATCTCCGCCACGTTGCCGGCGTTGAGGGGCGCGGCGAACCCGCGCGGGAGAAGGTAGTTCCGGGCGAAGCCCGGCTTGACGGTCACCACGTCGCCGATGCGGCCGAGGTGCTCGACGCTGCGCTTGAGGAGTACCTGCATGGCTCAGCTCCTGCCTCCCACGTAGGGCATCAGCCCGAGGAAGCGCGCCCGCTTGATCGCGAGCCCGAGCATGCGCTGGTTCTGGCCGGAGAAGCCCGTGCGCTTGCGCGACGAGATCTTGCCCTGGCCGGAGACCAAGCGCCCGAGGTACTCGAGGTTCTTGTAGTCGAGCGGCTGCTCCGGCTCGACCTGCGACCCGCGCGTGAACCTGGGGAAGCGACCACGGCGCGGACCACGGTTCTCACTCGCCTCCATCTCCTTCTCGTAGTCGTTGTATGCCATCACGCATCCTCCGTGGCGGCGTCGTCATCGCCACCTTCCTGAGTCTCTTCTTCGTCGCCGGCTGCCCCGGTCGGCGCTTCGGGTGTGGGCTCCGGCACTTCGTCGCCGGCCCGGCTCTCGTCGAACGCGGCCTCCGGCTCGAATGCCCCGGCGGGCACCTCCTCGCAGACCAGGATGAGGTGGCGCAGCACGCGCTCGCTGAAGTCGAGGTCGCGGCGGATCAGGTTCGGCGCCGTGTCGCTCGCCTTGAAGTAGATCAGCAGGTATGTGGCGCGCTGCTGCCCCTCGATCGGGTAGGCGAGCCGCCGCTCGTCCCAGCGTTTGGCGCTCACGACCTCCGCCTTGTGCTTGGCGAAGATGTCGACCACGCTCTGCTTGCAGGCTTGCCAGCCCTTGCGAACCTCCTGGTTGTTCACCAGGACCATGCATTCATAAGTCTTCGTCACTCGTTGGCTCCGGAGCCGTTGTAGCGGCTCATCAAGTCATCCATGCTGCATCCGCCGATCCAGTCCACGACTGCGTCGGCAGCCCGCTCGAGGGCGGGTCCCAGGACCTCCTGTTCCACCGTCAGGAAGCGAGCCAGCACGTGATCCACGAGGGACACGGATGGTGCACCTATACCGAGACGGAGACGGGGGTAGTTCGCGGTGGCCGGATCCCCGGGTTGACTCGGGTCCCTGGGTTGACTCGGGTCCCTGAGCTGACTCGGGTCCCTGAGTTGCGTCAGGGCGAGCTCGATGGACTTGAGCCCGTTGTGGCCACCCGCACTTCCCGACGGCCGGCATCGAATCCGGCCCAGCGGTAGGTTCAGGTCGTCGACTACGACAAAGAGCGATTCCGGTCCGAGGCCCGCGTGCTCGAGGAGCGCGCCGGCGACGACACCGGAGAGATTCACGTACGTCTGCGGTTTGACGAACAGGACCGACACACCGTCCTGCACGGCTTCGGCGACCGCGGCCTTGACCTTGCCCGAGAAGAGCTTCGCGCCCGAAGGGTCACGTCGCTCGAGTCGGTGGAAGGCCAGACCTCGCCGCTTCGCGAGCGTGTCGAGCACCATGAAGCCGACGTTGTGTCGCGTCAGCGCGTACTCGGGACCGGGGTTGCCGATGCCGAGGACGATCCGCTGCCAGCTCATGGTGGATCGGCGATCGCGAAGGGCGGGGGAAGATAGCGGGACCCACGCGAAGTGCCAAGCGCATCTTCACGGGTTCGCGCGACCGCTCCGGGCGGCTAGCCCTTCGCCTTCGGCTTGGCCTCCGCCTTGGGCTTGGCCTCCGCCTCCTCCTTGGCCTCCTTCGGCTTCTCCCCCGCCGCCGCGGCTTCCGCCGGAGCGTCTGCCGCAGCCGGAGCCTCGGCCGGCGCCGCCTCCTGGACGCGGATGATGCCGACGTGGCAGATGACCATGTCGCCCGGCACGTCGAGCGTCACCCCCGGCGGGAGCTTCAGTTCCTTGGCGAGAACCCGCTGGTCGAGCTCCAGCGCGTCGACGTTGACCTCGATGTACTCCGGGACCGCATCGGGCAGCGCCATGATGGCGATCTCCTGGTGGTCGCGGATGAGGGTGCCGCCCTGGCTGATCCCGTTGGGGTGCCCGACGAAGGTCACGCCCACCACGAGCCGCATCGGCTTGGTCAGGTCGATGCGGAGGAAGTCGACGTGCATCGGCTCGTCGGTGAGGCAGTTCCACTGCACGGCCTGCATGTAGGCGGCTTCCTGCTTGCCCCCGATCTCGATCCGGAAGACCCGGTGATGGTGGCGCAGGTGCGACTGGAAGTCGGCCGCATCCAGGGAGACGGACTGGTTGGCACCGTCGAGACCGTAGATCACGGCGGGGATCCGGCCCTCCATGCGGAGGCGGTGGTTCGCATTGGTGCCGCTCTTGGAGCGCACGGCGGCGTTGAGGTTGGCAACTTTCATCGTTCTGGTCCTAGCGGTCGTTGTTCGAGTTCTTTTGGTCGAAGAGCACGCTGACGCTCTCGTTGCGGTGGATGCGATCGATGGCGCGGGCGAGCAGCGGCGCCATCGAGGCGATCGTGCAGCGCTGGAGGTCTTTGTGCCGCGGGATGGTGTCGGTGAAGATGATCCCCTCCACCGGGGCGGCGTTGAGCTTCTCGACGGCCTTGCCGGCGAGCACGGCGTGCGACGCGGCGATGTAGACCTTCCGGCCGCCGCGCTCCTTGGCGATGCGCGCCGCGTCCGCGATCGAGCCGCCGGTCGCCACCATGTCGTCGACGATGATCACGTCGCGGTCGGTGACGGTGCCGACGACGTGTTCGATCACCGTCGTGTCGCCGGACAGGCGGCGCTTGTCGACGATGGCGATGTCGCAGCCGAGGTCCTTGGCGTAGGCGCGCGCGAGCTTCACACCGCCGACGTCGGGCGACAGGATGATCGGGCGCTCGACGTCGAGCTGGCGCAGGTGCTCCATGATCACCGGCCGCGCGTAGAGGTGGTCGACCGGCAGGTCGAAGAAGCCCTGGATCTGCGCCGCGTGCAGGTCGACGGCGACCACGCGGTCGTAGCCCGACGCGGTGATCAGGTTGGCGACGAGCTTGGCGTTGATCGGCACGCGGCCCTCGTCCTTCCGGTCCTTGCGCGCGTACCCGAAGTACGGCACGACCGCGGTGATGCGGTCGGCGGACGCGCGGCGCAGACAGTCGGCGAACGACAACAGCTTGAACAGGTTGTCGTGGACCGGCGGACAGGTCGGCTGGATGACGAACACGTCCGCGCCGCGCACGTCGCACTCGACCTTCAGGTCGATCTCGCCGTCGGGGAACGGCTTGATGGTCGCCTCGCCCAGCGGCACGCCCATGTGCGCGCTGATGTCGCGCGCAAGGTCGTCGTGCGCGGTTCCGGAGAACACGCGGAGTCGTTCGCGTCGCTGCATGGTCACCCCTCTCCCGTAGCGCGTTTGCCCTTGCGCAGGGGTCTGGCGGGCACGCCCACCCACACCTCGCCGGCGGGGATCTCCGCGCCGCGGGTGACGATGGCGCCGGCGCCGGTCATCGCCTCGCGACCGACCGTGCTGGGCGCAACGAGCACCGTGCCGCTGCCGATGAAGGCGCCGTCCTCGATCCGGGTCTGGTGCTTGGCCTTCCCGTCGTAGTTGGCGGTGATCGTGCCGCAGCCGATGTTGACGCCGGCGCCGATGGTCGCGTCGCCGAGGTACGCGAGGTGCTTGGCCTTGCTGCCGCGTCCGATCACGCTCTTCTTCACCTCGACGAAGTTGCCGATCTCGGCGCCGTCCTCGAGGCGGGACGCCCCGCGGAGGTGTGCGAACGGGCCGACTTCGCAACCCTCGCCGATGACGCAGCCCCGCTGGATCACCGTGCAGGGCAGGATCCGGGTGTCGCGACCGATCACGACGCCGTGCTCGATGTACGTGGTCGCGGGATCCACGATCAGCACGCCGTTGGCCAGGTGTCCGAGCAGGATGCGCTCGTGCATCGCCGCGCGCGCGGTGGCGAGGTCGTCCAGCGAGTTGACGCCGAGGATCTCGTCGCTGTCCTCCGACGTGTAGGTGTTCGCGCCCGGCCCTTCGACCAGCGTCGACACCGTGTCGGTGAGGTACAGCTCGCCCTGGGCGTTGTCGTCACTGAGCCCGACCAGCGCGCCGCGCAGCTGCTCGGAGTCGAAGCAGTAGAACCCCGCGTTGATCTCGTCGATCTCGCGCTCCGCGTCGGAGCAGTCGCGCTCCTCGCGGATCCCGACGATCCCGCCGGTCACGTCGCGCAGGATCCGACCCAGGCCGGTCACCACCGGCGGGTGCGCGGTGAGCAGGCTCACCCCGGCGTCGCCCTTCGCCGCGCGCAGCGCGCGCAGCGTGTCGAGCGTGATGAGCGGCGTATCGCCGTACACCACCATCACGTCGCCGCGGAAGTCGGCGAGGGCCTCCGCCATGGCCACCTGCACCGCGTGGCCGGTGCCGCGCGGCTGGCCTTGATCGACCACCACGATCCCGCGCCGATCGGCGATCGCCTTGCTGACCTTGTCCTTGTGGTGGTGCAGCACCACCACGGTGCGATCGGGTTCGAGTGCCTCGACCAGGTCGAGCACGCTGCCGAGCAGGGTCCTGCCGCACAGCGGCAGCAGCACCTTGGGGATGCTGAGCCTGGTGCGCTTGCCGAGCCCGGCGGCGAGCACGACGACGGCGAGAGGGCGGGACATGGAGAGCGGAGGCGGCCGGACGGGCGGGGGGAAAAAGGGGGGCGGATTCTCGTCAGGGGTCCCTTGGGCGTCAAGCTTGCGAACCGCGCCGCTGGCCTCTCTCTGCGCGGGCGAGTCGGTGGGATCAGCGCGCTTCGACGCGGTCCCCCTCGAAGCTGGCACCGGGCCCGTGCGCGCGCACCGGGGTGAGGCGGAAGCGCGCCGCCAAGGCCGGGACGACCTTCTCCCCGCTCGGCTGGACCTGCTGCAGGAGCGAACGTGCGCCGGCGGTCAACAACACGGTCCGACCGGCCCGCAAGGCGTCGTCCACGATGCGCACGAGGCCGCCCATGACCGCCTCGAACTGCGCCGCCGGCACCGCACCCGCGTGCAGGATCACGAGTTGCCCGGCGTCGGGCAGACCGATCAGGAAGGCCTTGGCATCGGCGTGGTCACCCAGCAGGAGGAACGGCGGCTGGCCGGCGGCAGCCTCGCGCACGCCGCGCGCGTACGCCCGCGCGAGCTCGGGGTCGTCGTGCCGGCTGACCCAGGTCACGCTACCGATCGCACCCGCAACCGCCACGAGCGCCGCAACGCGCAGGTTCACCAGCCGGACCACCAGGAGCGCGAGGGGCCAGGCGAACGGCGTCAGGTAGGCGCCGTACTCGGCGCTCGGCAGCAGGAACACGCAGAGCAGGTAGTACGGACAGACGGCCGCCAGCAGCCAGCGCGCGGCGACCCGGAAGCGCGACCAGCACGCGGCGATGGCAACCAGGTTCATCGGGGCGTACGGCGCGATCCACTCGTACCACATCGTGCTGGCCCAGCGCGCCGGGTCGCCGGCGAAGGCCAGCGCGTCGCGGAGCACGTAGCGGGCGGCGTCGGCGGTGTCGACGCCGAGGCCGAACGCACGCCCGAGGCTCGGCAGGAGCGCCACGGCCAGGGCCTGCGCGATGCCCGCGGCCAGCGCGGGGAGCACCATGCTCCGCCAGCGGCCGGGTCGCGCTTCGGCAGCGAGGAAGCAAGCCGTCGGTGCGAGCAGGGCCAGCAGGAGCGCGGCGCTCGCGTGTCCCATGTAGGCGACCGCGACGGCGAGCCCGAGCAGTGCGCCACGCGCCGGCGTCGGTCGCCGCGCGAACGCCGCGGTGGCGAGGAAGGTGAGGCCGGCGAACCCGAAGTACGAGCCGTGGACTTCGACCACGGTCCCGAAGAACAGGACGGCGGGCGTCGACAGCACGAGCCCAGCGACGATCCAGGCCGCCGACCGCGGCAGCGCCAGCCAGCGCGACGCCACCAGCGCACACGCGACGCCGAACGCGGTGCCAACGGCACCGAGGGCGAGCGCGGCCTCGTAGAGCGACACCGACCAGGGGGCGAGGAGGCGATGCGCCAGCACGACCGCCGGCTTGAAGAGCATGTGGTGGGGATGGGTGAGGTCGCCCTCCAGGATGCTCAACAGGTAGACGTGCGAATCGTCCTTGTAGAACGTGTGCTGGCGCAGCGCCCAGAGCACCGCGAGCGCCAGCAGGAACGCCACGCCCGCGTCGAAGCGGCCCGACGGACGGGGCGGCGACGCTGCTGGCGAAGACGACATCGCGGCGGATCGTCGGCACCGCCCCGACGCCGCGCAACGTCTCGTTCCGGGACCGGCGGCAGCGCCGGTTCAGCGCGCGCCGCGGCGGGTCCGATCCACGATCGGGTGTCCTACGTTCTCTTCGCTGACCCGACGATCCGGAGGTTCCACTTCCACGACCGGCTGGCCGACCTGGCCCAGCGGCGGGGACATCGGATCGCCGTGCTCGCCGCCGACCCGACCGCCGCCGCGTTCTGGCAGGCGCAGTCGGTTCCGCTGCAGTTGCTGCCGCGGGCGGAGCGCGGGCGCGCGGGGCCGGAGATCCCCGTCGCCGAGTTCGCCCGGCACGACTGCCGTCTGCTCGGGATCGACACTCCGCGCGCGCGCACACTCCAGCGCCGCGCAGATCGTCTGCGCGCGCAGGCCGCCGGGATCCTCCACCTGCTCGATCTCGACCCGCCCGATCTCGTGCTCGTGCACGAGGCGCGCACCGGGCTGCATCGCCTCGTGCACTTCCTGGCGCGCGCGCACGGGATCCCTGTGGTGCACATCGGCGAAGGCTGCGTGCCGGGCACGATGCTGTGGGATCGCGAAGGCATCGACGGCGACAGCTCCCTGTGCCGGCGACAGGCCAGCCACTACCGGCAGGTCAGCGCTGACCCGGCGTTCCTCGCCGCGGCCGCAACCGCCTGGCTCGGCGCCGCGCAACCTGCGCCGATCACGCGCCGCCTGCCCGTGAAGCC
The DNA here is from genome assembly GCA_964418595.1 of uncultured candidatus Brocadiaceae bacterium. GTDB lineage: Bacteria > Planctomycetota > UBA1135 > UBA1135 > UBA2386 > CAYQMF01. The sequence continues at coordinate 91 of CAYQMF010000167.1, read as the reverse complement.
GCCCCTGCTGGAGCGCGGCGCCGCCGCCCTGCACGCCCTGCGGCGGGGCGACCTGCCGTACGCCGTCGTGATCGCCTGGGCGTCGTTTGCG
>CAYQMF010000166.1:3690-11378 GCA_964418595.1 uncultured candidatus Brocadiaceae bacterium | reverse complement strand
GGGTCGGACAGCACCTCGTAGGCCTCGCTGATGCGCTTGAACTTCGCCTCCGCCGCCGCCGCTTCGCCCGCGCCAGCGGCACCGCTGCGATGCCGGTCCGGGTGCCACTGCAGCGCGAGCTTGCGGTACGCCTTCTTGATGGCGTCGGCGCTGGCGTCACGCGGCACCTCGAGCGTCGCGTAGTAGTCCTCGAACTTCATCCTTCGTCCAACGCGCGCGCGCGCGGCGTCCTTTCGTCTCCGGCCACCGCCGGCGACTGCCCGGTCGCCTCCAGCACCGCCCGCCACAGCGCGCCGTTGGGGTCGACGCGCTTGCGCTTCTCGACGGCACGCGCGATCGGCACGTGGGTGAAGCGCTGGTTCCAGTAGCCCACCACCATGTCGGTCCGCCCGCTCATCGCGGCGTGCACGGCCTGCTGCGACAGGCGCAGGCAGTACTCGGCGTCGAGGGCGTTCGCGGGCAGCGAACGGATCACGTAGCTCGGGTCGATGTAGCGGATGAGCACCGGGATGTTGCGCCCCTGGAAATGGTGCGCGATCCGATCGCGCAGGTGTGGCCCCACGTCGACGAGCTTGATGTTGTTCGACGCGTCGCGCTCGATGCGGTCCTGATCCTGCAACTGGTCCTGCATCGCACCCTCCGCGACGACGACCACCGCGTGGCGCCGCGTGTGCATGCGGTCTTCCAGCGCCGCCAGCAATCCCTCCGGTCCCGACAGTGGCATCGGCAGCTCCGGGACCAGGCAGAAGTTGACATCGCTGTTGGCGAGCGTGGCGTGGGCCGCGATGAACCCCGAGTGCCGACCCATCAGCTTGACGAGGCCGATGCCGTTGAGCGCACCCTTCGCCTCGCAGTGCGCGGCGGCGATCACGCGGCGCGCTTCCTCCACCGCCGTCCCGAAGCCGAAGCTCCGCTCGATCCAGGACAGGTCGTTGTCGATGGTCTTGGGAACTCCGACCACGGCGATCGGCAGCCCGCGCGCGCGCACTTCCGCGGCAATGGCCGACGCGCCGCGCAGCGTGCCGTCGCCGCCGATGGCGAACAGGATCGACAGACGCTCACGCACCAGCGTGTCGACCATCGCCGCCGGCGGTTGCGGCCCGCGCGACGAGCCGAGGATCGTGCCGCCGCCCTCGTGGATGCCGATCACGCGATCAGGGTCCAGCACGAGCGGCGGCACCGGCGGCGCCGGTCCCAGGCCCGCGTAGCCGTAGCAGAACCCCAGGATCCGCCGCACGCCGTAGGCGTGCCAGAGCGTGAGCACGAGGCTGCGGATCACGCTGTTGAGGCCGGGGCACAGACCGCCACAGGTGACGATGCCGCAGCCGATGGCCGGCCCGTCGAAGAACACGTCACGGCGCGGCCCCGCGCGCTCGAAGGTGGGGAGCGGTTCGCCGCGCGCCAGGATCGCCTCGAGTTCGACCCCGTCCGAGATCGCCACGACCGTGGTCGTGTCGGCGATGAACTTCTCGTCCGCGAAGCGAGCCGTGATCGGCGAGCGTCGCGTGGCCGGCCCGAGCCGGGGGATCTCGAACGAAGCGGAGGCGCCGGACATCGGGGCTCGATGATAGACACCGACACGACGGATCCACGCTGCCGGATCGGAGCACGACGACGCGTGCGGTAGCATCCGCCGTCCGCGCCGACGCGAAAGAGCACGCCGGCGACCGCGTTTTCGAGCTCATGGCAACTCTCGACGAATCGAACCCACGCGCCTCCGCCTCCACCGCCGCCCAGGCGCTCGCCGCTGCCGGTGACGCCGAGTCCGCCCGCGACGTGGGGGCCCTCGACTCGGCCGCGGCCGGCGCCCAGGCGCGCCTCGCGCGCACGCGCCGCAGCCTCGTCGAGCGCCTGATCTACGGACCCGCGCCGGCGCCGGACGAACTCGCCTCCGGCGCCGCGCTGTGTCAGACCAGCGATGCACACGACGACCCCGTCGTGCGCGCCGCACTCGGCTGCCTCGCCCGCGGCGAGGCCTTCACCGCCACCGGCCAGCTCGCGCAGGCCCTGCGGTCGGCGGTCGCTGGGGCCCAGGGCTACGGGTTCACGGTGCCGACCGCCTTCGGCGGCCGCGGCGCCGACTACGGCGCGCTCGCCAACGTCGAGGAGGAACTCGCCGCCAACGGGTTCGGTGCCCTCGCCGTCGAGATCTCCGGCGAACTCACCATCGGCGCCGGCTCCCTGCTCGCCTACGGCACCGACGCGCAGCGCAAGACCTTCCTGCCCATGATCGCCGACGGACACCTCATGGGTTTCGCCCTGACCGAGGTGAAGGTCGGCGTCAACGCCAAGAAGGTGCGCGCCTACGTCGAGCCCGACCCCGCCACCGGCGGCTGGCGACTGTTCGCCACCGGCGACCGCAGCAAGCTCTACATCACCAACGCCACGCACGGCGCCCTCGCCGGCGTCGTGGCCCGCCTCGGCAAGGAGGGCAAGGAGATCGGGCTGTTCATCGTGGAGCTGCCCGCTGCCGATACCGAGCGCGGCAAGGGCGGGGCCGACTTCGGCATGCGCATCACCCCCACCGGGGTGTCCGCGTTCCAGGCCAACTTCAACAGCCGGATCGAGCTCGACAACTTCCCGGTCCCGCGCGGCAACCGCATCGAGGCCGACGGCGTCGAGGTGCTCTTCTACTGCCTGCGCATGGGCCGCTGCATGCTCGCCGCGATGTCGGCCGGGTACCAGCGCATGTTCGCCGCCGACGCCACCGCCTACGCGCGCGTCCGCGACGGCGTCGGCGGCGCGGTGATCAAGCACGAGCTGCCCCGCCTCGCGCTGGGACGCATGCTCGGGGGCGCCCTCCAGGCGCGCGCCCTGTCGCACCTCTCGCTGCAGCAGGACAAGGACGGCGTCGACCTCGCCGGCCTGCGCGACCTCACCAAGTCGGCGGCAGCCGGCACCGCGCTCGAATCGCTCACCGCGTGCGAGCGCGTGCTCGGCGGGCGCAGCTTCGACCAGGGTGCGCGCGTCAGCGCGGCGCGCGCCAACATGCATGTGTTCGGCGTCGTCGAAGGCGAGGACGACCTGATCCTCATGGGCATGGTGAAGGACATCACCGGCGCCTTCGTCGACCGCTACCTCAAGGGTCTCCTCGGTGTCATCCAGTCGATCAACCTGGACGGCGCCGGCAAGCCGCTGGCCAAGGACCAGCTCATCCTCCGCATCGATCCGTCCACCCTGCTCCGCCACCCGGGCCGCTGCGCCAAGGCCACCGCGCGCCTGCTCGCGCAGCCGGGCTTCTGGCGCCTCGCCGGCTGGATCGCCGGCAACGCCGCCCTCGACATCCTCCGCCTCCCGCTCCGCCTCGTCCCCACCGCCCTCCTGCCGCGCTACGCCAGCCTGCCCGCGCCCCTGCGTCCCTTCGCCCGCTGGGCCGAGCGTCGCCTCCGCCGCGCCCGCTGGACCTGGCTGGGCACCAACCTCTGGTTCCAGCTCGAACTGACCCGCGCGCAGATCCCCCTGCAGCGCTTCGGCAAGACCCTCGAACACCTCGTCTCGATCGTCGCCCTCTGCTGGCACGCCAGCCGCCAGGACGAGACCCAGCAACGCGTCGCCGCCCTCCAGTGCAGCCTCCTGCGCGAGAAGGCCCTCGGCATCCGCATCCTCTCCGGCCTGCGCGCGATGGAGACCACGCGCCAACTCGCCGACGCCGTCGGCCAGGACCTCGAAGCCGGCCGCAGCACTCTCATCGCCGGCGTCGCCCCGGAGCCCTTCGCCCACCCCTGGGAAGGCCCCGCGCGCTAGCCACGTTCCCCCGAGGCACCGACGCTGCGACGCTCCAACCGTCCGGCGCTCCGACCGTCCGACGCTCCGACCGTCCAACGCTCCGACGGTCCAACGCTCCGACGGTCCAACGCTCCGACGGTCCAACGCTCCGACGGTCCAACGCTCCGACGGTCCGACGCTCCGACGGTCCGACGCTCCGACGCTCCGACGGTCCGACGCTCCATCAAACCAACCGTTGCATCAGCAGCCGGCCCCCGCTGACGGATTTGCGCTGGAGCCAGTCGCGGCGCAGCCGCGGCAGGCGACATGCCCAAAACCAGCCGCCCGCCCATCCTCGCGAAGCGAGGATGGTCGGGGCGACTGGATTTGAACCAGCGACCTCTGCGTCCCGAACGCAGCGCTCTACCAGGCTGAGCCACGCCCCGACCAGACAGCCGTTCGGCTGAAGGCGCGGAACCATACGTCCGGCCCGGGTGCGGTCAAGCTCGCCGGTGGATTCCGACTCGGCCCGGCTGAGGTCCGCGGCCACCTCCCGCTCGCAATGGGCGCGAACCCCGTGTTGCCACCGACGACATGCTCCGTCTCGCGCTTGTCGACGCAGGCCCGCCATCATCTACTTCGACGCCACACGCGCGAGCGAGTCCGGCCCCATGACCGAGCAAGACCGTCGATCGTTGCTGGCTCCCGAACTCCGCGAGCTGCTGCAGGAAGGCAAGACCCAGGAACTCCAGGAGATCCTGTCGGACCTGCATCCCAACGACGCCGCCGAGCAGCTCGCCGGCCTCGAGTCGCACGAGATCACCGCAGCGATCAGCGGCCTGCGGATCGGCCTCGCCAAGGACATCTTCTCGTACCTCCCGGGCGAACTGCAGGAGGCGATCGTGCTCGGCGCGGGGCGCGACGTGGTGAAGGCCCTGCTGGCCGCGATGTCCTCGGACGATCGCGCCGAGTTCCTCGACCAGCTCGACGAGCGCGTGCGCGACCAGGTCTTCCCGCTGCTGTCGCGCGTCGCCCGCGAGGACATCGTGCGCCGCGACACGTTCGCCGACGACCAGATCGGCTCGATCATGAGCACCGAGTACAGCGTGCTCGATCGCAACCTGCGCGTGCACGACGCCATCGAGGCCGTGCGCCGCCAGGCGCCGGGGCGCGAGACGATCTACTACAGCTACGTCGTCGACGAGGCCGGCCGGCTGGTGGGCTTCCTGTCGCTGCGCGACCTGATACTCGCGCGCGTGCACCAGACGGTCGGCGAGATCATGAAGCAGACCGCCGTGATCTCCGTGCGCGCCGACGCCGACCAGAAGGAGGCGGCGCGGCTGATCCGCGAGTACGACCTGATCGCGCTCCCGGTGGTCGACGCCGACGATCGTCTGGTCGGCCTCGTGACCCACGACGACGCCGCCGACATCGGTGAGGAGGAGTACACGGAAGAGGTCGAGAAGATGGTGGGCGTACACGGCGAAACGATGGCCACCGGCTACATGGAGGAGTCGGTGGTCAGCCAGATCCGCCGCCGCAGCCCGCTGATCATGATCCTCGCCGCGTTCTGGTACTTCACGGCGACCATCATCCAGGAGTTCGAGCACACGCTGTCGACGAAGCCCGCGGTGGTCATGGCCTTGCTGCCGATGGTGATGGCGATCGGCGGCATGGTCGGCACGCAGGCGAGTTCGCTGATCATCCGCTCGATCTCGCTCGGGATCATCGCGCCGAGCAAGCTGCCGGCTGTCCTGTGGAAGGAGCTGCGCGTCAGCGGCGGCATCGCGATCGCGCTGGCCGCCGTCGCGTATGGCCTCGCCTTCGCGGTTGGTGCCGGACAGGCCCAGGAGCTGGCGCCGATCGCCACCGCGATCGCCTTCGCGATGATCGCGCACGTCCTCTCGGCGGCACTGGTCGGGGCCTCGATCCCGCTGGGCGTCAAGGCGGTGCGGGGCGACCCCGCGTTGTTCTCGGTGCCGTCGGTCACCGCGATCGCCGATCTGTCCGGCGCGGGGATCTACCTGCTCGTCATCAAGACGATGCTGAGCTGAACCGCCGAGCTGCAGACAGCCGAGGTCAGGGCGCAGGCGGTGTGTCGGGCGCGGGCCCACCACCTGCCGTGGCCTCGCTCGCCGGATGCCGGGCGCGCAACTGCAGCCGGAACTCGCCCCGCTCCTCCGGATCGGCGCGGCGCCAGCGACCCTGCTGGACCCGCTTGAGCACGTTGGCGTTGGTCATGGACACCGAAGTGACGTGCTTGGCCTCCGGCGTGAACACGTGCACGCGGTGCTTGGGCCCCACGACCACGATGGTGCCCTGCGAGTCGTCGAAGAGCATGTCCTCGTCGCGCACCGCGCCGGCATCCTCCCAGGCCTTGGCCGTGGGCCGCTGGCCCTCCTCGCTGCGCTGCACCGCGTGCTGGGTGCGCCGACTGGTGCGGCGCGCGTTGTCGGCGAGGGAGTGCGCCAGCTCCTGCAGGAGCGGCAGGACGAACGCCTCCTCATCGGTCTGATCGCCGTTCGCCACCTTGCCGGCGAGCTGCAGTGCCGCCTCGTCGAGGCGTCGCTGGAACCGGTGCAGGAGCTGCGGCACGTGCGGGTCGGCGATGTCGAGCACGTCGAGGGCACCGACGACGTGCAGGCGCAGGCGCGGCTTGCCGTCGAGGTTGGTGCCGCGCAGGATCTGGAACGAGAAGGCGGCCTTGTGCTCTGCGTTGAGCACCGGGAAGAGGCCGGCGTTGACCTGGCCCAGCACGTGGTACACCGGCGAGGTCTTGCCGAACTCGGCGAGCTGCGCCGTGCGCAAGACGCGGCCCTGCGTCACGTGCGTGAGGATCACATCCTTGCCGGCGAGCAGGTCGTCGAGGAGCTGATCCTTGCGCTCGATCGCCATCGTCACGAAGTCGGTGAACACCGGCCGCCCCGTGCTCGAGTAGCCGTCGAAGATCTCGCGCGGGCTGGTCGGGCGCGACGTGGACGCCGTCGCCGTCTCGTGGAAGTAGCAGTACACGGAACCCGGCACGAGGGCGCGGTCGTGCTGGCGCACGTCGTGGACGCGCTTGAGCACCTGCTCGACGGCCTCCGCCGCCGCCTTGTCGCCGTCGCGGCGCAGATCGAGCGGGATGCGCAGGGTCAGATCGAGATGCCGTGGCCAGCTCAGGAAGTCGACACCTTCCGCGCGCAGCAGGCTCTCCGCCATCGCCGACAGCTCGCGGATGGCGAAGTGCGCCGCGCTCTTCGGGCGGCCATGCCGGGGGTTGCCCTCGCGGCCACGCGCTGGACGCGCGCCCGGCTGAGGACGCGCGCTGCGCGGCTGGCCTTCGCGCGCCGAGTCCGGCGTGCCGGCCACGACGCCACCCTCGGCCGCGCCGCCCTTGCGCCGCCGACGGCGGCGCCTCGGCTTGCGGCGCGGGCCCTCGGGTTGGCCGGCGGCTTCGCCCCCGTCGCCATCGGGTGACGCGTCACCTCCCGCCGCGTGGTCCGGCGTTTGGGCAGTCGCCTGCCGGTCGCCATCGGTCGGGGGTGTGGGCGGAGGAGGCGGGGTCGAGGCCGGCTCTCGGGCGGAACCCGCCGGCGGGATGGACGAGTCGCTCACCGCCTCATCTTGCGGGCGGGCCAGGATCCGCGCCAAGGCGCGGGCCGCGTTTTTTGGCCTGCGCGCGCGGGCAGCTTTGCTGTGGCCGGCGCGCCGGCCTGCTGTCCAATGCCCCCTCCGCGCATGACCAAGATCCACCCCTCTGTCCTCAGTGCCGTCGGCGGCACGCCGGTCGTCGAGCTGGCCCGCATCGGCCGGCACCTGAACGTCCAGCTCCTCGGCAAGTGCGAATTCCTCAACCCCGGCGGGTCGGTCAAGGACCGGATCGGCGTGCGCATGCTCCTCGACGCCGAACGCGAGGGACGGATCAAGCCCGGCGACACGCTGATCGAGCCCACCTCCGGCAACACCGGCATCGGCCTCGCCATGGCCGCCGCCGTGCGCGG
>CAYQMF010000166.1:0-3680 GCA_964418595.1 uncultured candidatus Brocadiaceae bacterium | reverse complement strand
ATCACGATGCCGGAGAAGATGAGCCGCGAGAAGCAGGTGGTGCTCGAGGCGCTGGGCGCCGAGATCATCCGCACGCCCACGGAGGCGGCGTGGGACGCACCGGAGAGCCACATCGGGGTCGCGCGCCGGCTGCGCGAGGTGATCCCGAACTCGCACATCCGCGACCAGTACGGAAACCCCTCGAACCCGCTGGCCCACGAGGAGGGCACCGCGGCCGAGATCCTGGAGCAGACCGGCGGCAAGCTCGACGCCGTGGTCATGACCGCCGGTACCGGCGGCACGATCACGGGGGTCGCGCGCGGCCTCAAGCGCCGCCTCCCGAAGGTCCAGATCATCGGCGTCGATCCGGAAGGCTCGATCCTCGCCGGCCCCGGGCCGATCTGTTCGTACAAGGTCGAGGGCATCGGCTACGACTTCATCCCCGACGTGCTCGACGTGAAGCTCGTCGACCGCTGGGTCAAGAGCAACGACCGCGACTCGTTCCGCGTCGCACGCCAGCTCATCCGCCAGGAGGGCCTGCTCGTCGGCGGCTCGTCGGGCTCGGCGGTCTGGGCCGCGATGCAGGTCGCCAAGGACTTCCCCAAGGGCGCGCGCATCCTCGTCCTCCTGCCGGACTCGATCCGCAACTACCTCACCAAGTTCGTCGACGATCGCTGGATGCGCGAGAACGGCTTCTCCGAGGAGGACTTCGGCCAGCGCCAGATCGCCGAGATCCTGCGCACGCTGCCGCGCCGCGAGGTGATCTGCGTCGACGTGGCCGCGCCGCTGAAGAAGGCCGTCGAGCTGTTCAAGACACGCGGCATCTCGCAGGTGCCCGTCACCGACCAAGGCAAGCTCGCCGGCATCGTCACGGAGTCCGACGTGCTGCACGTGCTCCTCGATGGCCGCGTCTCCCCCGACACGGCGATCGCCGAGGTGATGGTGCGCAAGGTCAGCACCGTGTCGCCGGAGGCGGACGCCTCCGCCCTGCCGCGGGTGTTCGAGCGCGGGGAAGTCGCGCTCGTGGTGGACGCGGAGCGTCGGGTGCTCGGCATCCTCACCAAGCTCGACCTGATCGAGTTCCTCACCAAGCGGCCCGAGCTCAAGTGAGCCGTGGCGCTCCGTGACATCTCGTCAAGGGGCCCAGTCTGCGGGCCGGGCAACCGGACCGCCGCGGCGCCTCATTGCAGCAGAGCGATCGCGCAGCCACCCCAGAACACGGTACCCGCCGCAGCCGGACCGATGGTCGAAGTCCAGATGTAGCACGCGCTCTCCGACGGAGCCGTCGGGTTGGCCGGCATCGTGGTGGTTCGGCCGTTCGAGAGCGCAAGCGGCAGGAAGGGCGCGGACAGGCCGATATCCGGCGACACCAACTGGCTGACCAGGCTCGTGCCGACCATGCTGTTGATGTGTGGGAAGGTGAGGTGCTTGGCCGTCAGGGTCCCGGTCGCCGACGACGTGCCGATGGGCAGGATGATCGTGGGAAACGCGTGCAGCGTCGCGCAGAGGAAGGGAACCGTCAGCGCCGAGTCGATGGCGTCGATGCTGAGCAGGACTGGCGACGAGGACGGGCAGTTCGTGGGTGTGACCTGCAGGTGCATGCCGATGCTTCCGCCGGTGGGGCCACCGTTGCGCATCGCCGTCGTGTGGGCGAACGCGGCCGCACGTCCGGTCGCGATGCAGCCGACGCTGCCCGCAATGAGGACGCCCGCGGACGACAGGTAGGCGTTGTAGTGACGATCCATGGTCACCGTCCCGGCCTGTGAGTTGTTGGAGTGCTCGATGTCCCAGATGAACGCTCCGCCGGTATGCACGTACGGCGCGTCCAGCGTCACGGAGAAGTCGAACGGCGCGGGCGGCGTCGCGGGCGGGTTCTGCCAGTCGGGGAAGCTCGTGGGGCGCAGCGCATACACGGTCGTGGGCGCGACGAGGTTCTCCTCCATCGTGTTCGAGATCACGGCCGGCGCGCCGCTGGCGAAGCGCACCTGGTAGTCGAAGGTGCGGGCGACGTAGGCGGTGTTGAGCGCCGTTGTCCCGTCGCGGCGGAGCGCGAACGAATTCCAGACCGCAAGCCCTGGTTGCGTGTTGTCGATGGACTGGAAGCGGCGAACGCCCCCGAAGTGGAAGAAGACGGCGTTGCCCTCGACGGTGTTGTAGCCGACGGGCGTGGTGATTTGCGCGGCCACGGAACCCGAGAGCAGCGCGGCGAACATGGAGAGACGAAGGTTGGTCACGGTAGGCACGAAGGAGGAGGACGGGATCGAGTCGGGGAAGTCCGCGAACTCAGGGCGGCATCCTACGGGCGAGTTGCGTTTCGTCGAGTCGCGTCGGCCCGCGTGCGACACTCGCATCCCCGGGATGTGGCCGAGTCACGAGCAATTCGCGAAAGCGAAAGGGCCGCGCGGTCGCGCACACCAGACCGGTTCCATGGTCACTTCTTGACGCCGCTGAGCTGCTGCGTGAGCTGGGCGTTGTCGGGGAACCAGCGCAGGCCGCGCTCGTACGCCTCGCGCGCCTTCGTCGGGTCGCCGCTGTCCGCATACAGGTTGCCCAGGAACACGTAGGTCTGCGCGAAGTGCGGCTGCGGCGTCCCCGCCTCCTGCTGTTTGGCGAGGACCTCGAAGTGACGGAGGGCCTCCGGCTGGCGGCCCATGATCTTGGGCCAGAACGACAGGCTGATGGCCTTGCTGTAGCGGGCGGCCCAGTGCGTTTCGTCGACCGCCAGCGCCTTGTCGAAGGCCGCGTCGGCCTTGCCCGCGAGCACCGCGACCTTCGCCATCGGCTGGTCCTGCAGCGCCTCGATGAGCATCGCGCCGTGCTTGTACTGGGCCTCGGCGTCGTTGGGACTGGCCGCGGCGAGGTCGGCGTAGTGCTTCAGCACCTCGTCTTCGAGACCGGCGGCGCGCAGTTCGTTCCATGCCGCGCGGATCTCAGCAGAGCCGGGCTGCAGGTCCTGGAGCCGGCGGACGACCGCCGCGCGATCCAGCTTGCGGGGGGCGCCGCTCGCCTCGGCGGCCACGCCCAAAGCACCCCCGTTCGTTTCGAGCCACTTGCGCACCGCCGCTTCGATGAGCGTCGGGTCCACCGGCGCGACCGCCTCGCGGCTCGGTGCGGTTGCCGCCTGCGCGTCGAGGCGGCGCATCAACTCCTCGACGCGGGCGGTGAGCGTGTCGATGCGCGGGTCGGGCGCGGCGACGGCCGGCGTGCCGGGCGCCTCACCGCGCGGAGCGAAGAAGAGGAAGGCGCCGGCGGTGACGGCGGCGACGAGAACGGAGGTCAGGATTTGAGGGGCTTGGGTCACGCCCCCATGTTCGCCGCGACCGACGGAGAATTGCAGAGGCGCACGACGCCACGACGCCAACGACGCCAGCAGGGGAGCGCCGCAGCGGGGACGCTCTCGCCGACGTCCTCGAGGGCGGAACCCGCGTTGCGGCGCTTCAGCAACGACTGAGCAGCGTCGCCCGCGTGCGGGTGACGCTGCTCACACCACCGGGCACGCCGACCGGATCGCCGCGCTGGCCTTGTCGGAGTACTTCGTGAAGTTCTTCGCGAACAGCCCGGCGAGGTGCTTGGCCTTCTGGTCGTAGGCCGCCTTGTCCGTCCACGTGTTCTTCGGGACGAGCACGGCGTCGGGGACCCCGGCGCACTTCGTCGGCACCGCCACGCCGAACACCGGGTCCTTGGCAGTGGGCGCCTTCGCC
>CAYQMF010000165.1:0-11551 GCA_964418595.1 uncultured candidatus Brocadiaceae bacterium | reverse complement strand
GCATCAAGCTCTGGTGCGTGCTCATGCGGCTCTGCTCAATGCTGGAGCCACACCCTCGTGAGGTGCCGCGGCCGAGTTAGACAGGTCCGTGTACCGATGCCAACGCACCGGCTTGCGCCAGGTGGCGCTGGGCGTGACGCTGGTTGCCGCACCCCGATAGGCGGGCGAGCCCGCCGCGTTCGGGGGAGGTACACCGAACAACCGACTACAAGTTGGGCAGGCAGGGTGGCGGACAATGGACGGCCTTGACGACTTCTCGCGGTCATTCGCTCACGCGCTGTTCGCCGCTGTTCCGAGCCTCCGCGACCACGCCCGCGCCGAGCGTGGTCTGCTGCTGATTGACCTCAAGCCAGGACCGGTCCGACAGGACTGCGAGTTCTGGGTCAGCACGGATGACGAGGAGATCACCGTTGGCTTTGGCATGTTCCACATGCACTTCGACTGGCCGGTTCGGGATCCATGGCCCGAGAGCGACCCGATCAGGTTCATTCGCTCCGTGATGCTCGACGAGACGCTCATCGAGGACTGGACACGCGACGGCAAGTGGACCGGCTCCGGCATCCTGGCGGCGACCGAGGAGCCGGACCTGCGAGGCATGGAGCCGGGGCACGTCCTCTACATCAGATCCTGGTCGGGCGCCGGCGATCGGACGATCAGCGGACGGTAGACTGCTGCCCAACAAGCCGTAGGAGGCGACCGGCCGCCAAGCCGGCCGGCGCCTCAACGGCAAAGACGTTGAACGAAACCGCTTCGCGGTAGCAGTGGGCGGAGTCGGCTGAGCGACGATCTCGACAGATTCTCGCGGCAGAGGGTTCCGGCGCGTCGGCGGAGAGGAGGGAAGCTCAACCCAGGTTGACAGGGAGACCTGCGCGAACGCGTTCACCGTCGCGGCGGCAGGGCCCCGTGACGGCGACGGGCGCGAGCCGCACGAGGCGTAGCCCCTTGCCGGGTCAGCCCACTCCGGCCATCGTCATCCCCAGCCGAGTCCGGAGTTCCCGCGCCTCACCCCCACCCCCGGCGATGCGGCCGGCTCCGGCAACCCGTGAGGACGCTCATGCGCGAAGCGATCGTGGCGTGTCTCAGATCGTTCCTGTCCGTCGCCGGCGCGCACGCCCAAGCGCCAACCTGGCTGCGGGCGCGCGTGCTGGAGAGCAAGATCACAGCCGCCATCACGTTCGATGCGGCGCGGGAGTGCGTGTTGCTGTTCGGCGGCGATCCGTCGGCGTGCGACTCGTGTCCCGATCGCAGCTCCGACGAGACCTGGGAATGGACCGGCGCCGCGTGGACCCGTCGCGATCCGGCGGTGCGGCCGAGCGCGCGCTGGGGCTCCGCGGTGGCGTACGACCGGGCGCGACAGCGCGTGGTGCTCTTCGGCGGTCGCTCGTTCCAGATGGGCTTCGACCACGGCGACACCTGGGAATGGGACGGCACGACGTGGCTGCGGCGCACGCACGCGACGCCGCTGCCGGGTTACGTCTTTGGCGCCAGCCTCGCGTACGACGAGCTGCGCCAGCGCACGGTGATGGTGTTCAGCTCCACCAGCGGAACGGGGACGTGGGAGTGGGATGGCGTCGACTGGAGCCTCCGTAGTGCGGTGGCGCCACCGTTCGGCCGGATGCTGTACGACTCGGCGCGTCAGCGCGTCGTCGTGTTCCGTTGGGCGGCCGTCGGAGAGGTGTGGGAATGGAGCGGGACGGCGTGGGTCCTGCACACGACGGTCACGTTTCCCCAGCAGCCATACAACACCCCCTTGGTGTTCGACCGCGCGCGCCAGCGCGCGGTGTTGTTCGGCAGCGACCTCCTCGGCAATCCGCAGACCTGGGAATGGGACGGCACCCGCTGGCTCCTGCTGCAGCCGCTGCACACGCCGCCGGCGCGCGACGGCGCCGACCTGGTCTACGACGAGGCACGCGGTGTCACCCTGCTGTTCGGCGGTCAGGACGGCGCGAGCAGCGGCACGGAGCGGGCTGACGTCTGGGCCTTCGATGGCCGGGATTGGACCGAGCTGAGCGCGCGGACTACGCCCCGGTACGTGCAAGCGATGGCCTACGACGTGATGCGGGAACGAACCGTGCTGGTCGCCAACGGCACTACGCCGGCGCTCGAGACCTGGGAATGGGAAGGGCGCAGTTGGACGCGCCGCGCCGCCTCCGTCACGCCCCCACCGCGGTGGAGCCCGGGTCTGGTCTACGACGTGCGGCGTCAGCACTCCGTGCTCTTCGGCGGCAATGGCCAGGGCCAGACCCTGGGCGACACGTGGGTGTGGGATGGCAGCGCGTGGACCCCGCGCACGCCGACCGCGTCGCCGGCGCCGCGGATCGCGCCGGTGATGGCGTACGACCTGGCGCGCGATCGCACCGTGCTGTTTGGAGGACAGAGCGGCAGCACCACCCTCGACGACACCTGGGAGTGGAACGGCACGACCTGGGCGCAGCGGACGCCGGCGACGCGTCCGCGTCCCGGGACCTGGAGCAACGCGCTCGCCTATGACGTGCTGCGGCAGCGCACGGTGTTGATCGCGTGCTTCGGTAGCCTGCGGCCGGTCGAGACCTGGGAATGGGACGGCGTCGACTGGTCGCTGCGCGCCAGCACAGGACCAACCCTCGTGTACGGCTCCGCCGCCTACGACCTCGCTCGCGGCCGCGTGGTCGCCGTCGGCGACCCCGACTTCGGCTTCTACACGCCGCAGACGTGGGAGTGGGATGGCGCAACGTGGACCCGCCTGCCGCTGCCCGTCGAACCGGTCGGCTTCCCCGGCGGCACGGTCGCCTACGACCTCGCCCGCCGACAACTCGTCCTGTTCTCGTTCGACGCCCCGAGCGGGCCGTGGACGCAGACCTGGCTGCTAGGCGCGCACACACCCGTCGTCAGTCAGGCCTCCGGCGCCGGCTGCGCCGGCAGCCGAGGCGTGCCCCGGCTGCGGAGCAACGAGCCGTACTCCGGCAACGACGTCTTCGCCCTGCACCTGCTGCCGGTGCTGCCGTCGGTGCCTGCCGTGTTCGGGGTATCGCTCGGCACGCGCAGCGTCCCCATCGGGCCCTGCACGCTGTACCTGGCCGACCCGGTCGTGTGGATGCCCGTCTCCGCCAACGCCGCGGGCGGCGCCCTGATCCAGCTCCCGTTGCCGCCCGATCCCTCCGTGCGCGGGTTTGTGCTGTTCGCGCAGGGCTTCGCGGTGGACCCGCTCGGCGGTGCGCTCGGTCTCGTGTTCAGCGAAGCCTTGCGTCTGGTCGTGGGCGACTGAAGCTGGCCCCGCTCACACCTCTCGATGCCCGGTGCGTTCACCGGCCCGAACGAGGATCGACTACTTGGCGGACCGCTTCACGCTAGCGCAGGAGCACGACGGCAGCGTTCGACAGGTCTGGCTGCGCAAGGACCGAATCGAAGCCGACCGCCTGCAGCGCGATCCACGTCCCGAGGAGCTCAGGGACTGCCGGCACAGGGAGCGCGAATGCCGTCACGCCGCCAGGCTGTTGGAGCAGCAAGACCGACCAGATGCTCGCGGTGGGATCGACGTGGAGTTGGCCGAACGGCGTCGGCACCGGCGTGCGCGGCGTGTCCGCGAGCATGGCGAAGAGGTCGCCCGGCCGCGACGCGAGGTTGCCAGCGAGACCGCCGCCGATCCGACCATCCGCGGCGCGCAGCGCCAAGCGTCGCCGCGTGACGACCGGACAGCCGGGACAGTCGATCGGGAGAGCACCGTCGGTGGACGCCACCACGAACAGCGGATCCAGCTCCAGGCGGGTGCTCGTGCCGACGATCCCCGACGCCGGCAGCCTCGGCTGC
This sequence comes from uncultured candidatus Brocadiaceae bacterium, assembly GCA_964418595.1. Lineage (GTDB taxonomy): Bacteria > Planctomycetota > UBA1135 > UBA1135 > UBA2386 > CAYQMF01. The sequence goes on along the minus strand of CAYQMF010000165.1, from coordinate 7,765 downwards.
CCCAGGATCATGTTGCTCCCCGCCCGCACCGCGTCGGTGGAGTTCCCGTGCAAGTGGAGTTCGCCGCCGGTGATGGCGATCCCGGGTTGCGGCCGCACGAAGAGGATGTGGCCATGACCGTCGCTGCCGATGACGGTCGTGCGGGCGATCACGACGGTGGACGCCGTCGCCCGGATGCCTGGGCCACCACAGCATGGGTGAGCAGGATCGGCGCTGACGCCGCCGAGGACGAAGGAACCGACGACGGTCAGCGTGGACGAGTCGACGGTCAACGCCGGCACACCGACCACGGTCGACCCGCTGACGTGGACGCGCGCACTCCGCGACACGGTGATCCCTGGATGCTGCGGCCCGCCGCCGCACTGGAAGCACAGTTGCACCTGGAACACGCAATCGCTGACGAGCACCGCGCCGGCGTTGCCGTCGATCTCCATCCCTCGTTGGTAGCCCTGGAAGACGAGCCGGACGTTGCTGAGCGCGAACCGTGCCGTCGCCGGCACTCCGGATACCCGGACCATCGTCGAACCGATGTTCGTCCACGAATCCTGGATGACGATGCCCGCGGGCGCCGCACTGTCGCCGACGACGGCAATGCCCTTCTGCGTTGCGAAGGGGCCATACGTCCCGCGACGCACGAGGAGCGTGTCGCCGGGTTGCGCGGCGGCCTCGGCGGAAGCGATGTCCGTGAACTGCCCGCCACCGCCAGCGTCCACGACCAAGGTCCGGCCCTGCGCGCTGCCCGGCGTTACCAGGAGGAACAGTGCGAGAGCGATGCGCAGCATGGTGTGGTCCTCGGCCAGCATCGTAGCTGGCCTCCGCGCTGCGGGGTGAGCGGGGCGACTGACGCCCGCACCGCTCACACCCAGTGCAGCAGCAGCGCCAGCGCGCCGCGGAACTCCATGCTGAAGGTCCCGGGCACGTCGATCAGGCGGCGGATCTGGGCGAGCGTGAGCCAGCGTCGGGTCGGGTCCGCCGGCAGGTCGATGGCCGCATCCAGCTCGACGAGTTCGTAGTCGTTCTCGTCGCGCCAGAAGCGGCCGCCTTCTTCCGACTGCCGGCAGCGGTGCAGCACGCGACAGCGGTCCTGGTCGGCGAGCAGCGCGCGCAGGTCGGCGTCGAACGCGTCGTCGGCCGAGGCGTCGGCGCCGGGTCGCGCGAGCAACGACGCGCTGACCTGCACGCCCTCGAGGAACCCGATCTCGTGACTCGCGCGCACGAGCACGCGCAGGACGCCGGCGCGTTCCTGGAACGCGAGCACGATCCGACCGACGCCGTCGCTGTCGATCAGGGGCTGATCCCAAGCCGCGACTTCGCGTCCGCCGGCGTGCACGGCGAACTGGCGGACGCAGAAGCCGTGTCGCCGCTCGCGCTCCGAGATGGTGTCGTCGCCGACCACCCAGCCCTCGAGCGCGTCCAGGGGCAGGACCGTATGGCGCACCGAGGCACGCACCCGCAGCCGTTGCAGCCACGCGAGCACCCCGGCGTCGTCGACGTCGTCGGTGGCCGGACCCGCGGTCCACGACTGCCGGAGGCGGGCGCCGAGCGAACCGTCCGGGTGGCCGGCGAACGGCGCGCCGTCCGCGGCGAGCCACCGCCAGTCGAGTCCCGCGAGCACGCTGCGCGCGTCGGTGTTCACCACGTTGCTCTGCAGCACGAGGTCTCTGAGGTCATCGATGCCGTACCACCGGAACTGAGCGGGGAGGTCGAGTTCCCCGAGCTCGCCCGGGGCGGACGCGTCGACGACGACGTTGCGGTTGTACTTGCCGTAGTAGCGCGTGGCCTCCTCCGACTGCAGCGCGTCGTACAACACCGGCGCGTCCTTCGCCGTGAACCACTCCAGGAACGCGGTCGCGCCGCCGCGGTGCAGGCGCTTGTAGTTTGCCTCCGTGCTCTGCACGGTCGGCGCGAGCTGCAGCGCCTCGCAGTTGCCCGGTTCGATCCGGCCCTGGAACAGCAGTTCGCCGTGTCCGCCGCGGCGCCGCCAGAGGAAGCCGTTGATGGCGGTCTCCGGCTGCAGCAGGATCAACTGCTGCTGGGCGTCGAGTTCTGGGATCCGCGCCCGCGTGGCCAGTCCACCGACGGAGAAGAAACCGCCGGACCGGTGGCGCAGGAAGCCGTCGGGGAACGACCACTCGCGCGATTCGCGGAACGGGATCGGGCGGCAGGTGAAGCCGCTGCGGGCGACGAGGCCGTCGCGCCACGCCACGTAGCGGGTGAGCGCGGTCGCACCCCGCGCCGCGGTTTCGGTCGGAGTGCCGCGCATCAAGGAGCCACATCGGCCGGCGCGCCGACCGGACCGAAGTGATCCTCGAACGGGCGCAGGCCGTCGCGCAACGCGGCCATGCGATCGGGCGCGAAGGGCGCCGCCACGAGCAGCCGCTGCAGCGTGCCCTGGAACTCCGGCCAGTTGCCGCGGGCGGCGGCGCCGTAGCACACGCGCGCCGTCGGGTCGGTGAGGCCGCGCACGAGGTCTGCGTGCGGCGGAATCGCGGAGGGTGGAGCGTCCGGCGCGAACGCGTCGGTCAGCAGGCGGATCAGCAGCAGGCGGAAGCGGTCGTCCTCGAACGCGCCGCGCGTGCGCTCGAAGGTGCGGTAGCAGCCCACGACCCAGCCGAAGTGCACGAGGTCGGCGGCGCGGTGGCGGGCGATCCGCGTCGGCTCCGCGCGCGCCTGTGCAAGCAGCGTCGTCTCGAACCAGAAGCGAGCCTCCGGGAAGACTGCGTGCTGCGGGCGCAGCGCGGCGGGCGGCATCGACGTCATCCAACCGACGTCGAAGGCCAGCTCCCACAGCGCGACCACGTGCGCGAAGCGCGGCAACTTCGCCCACGGCGCCCCCTGCCACGGCGGTGCGTTGCCGACGCAGGCGAATGCGCCGTCGCGGCAGGCCTCGTGCAGCGAGCGCAGGAAGTCGCCTTCGAGCATGAAGAGGTCGACGTCGTGGAGGATCGCGTGCGTCGTGCGCGTCGCCGCGACGCCGGCGACGAGCTGCAGCCAATGGATGAGGCTCGGCGTCGCGAGGAAGGGACGCAGCAGGCGCGCGAGCGGCCCCGGCTCGACGAGGCGCAGCCGGCCCTCCGGCCAACGGCGCGCCGCGGCCTCGAACTCGTGCCGGAAGGGCGGGTGCCACTGGTCGGGGATGACGAGGGTCTCGATGCGGTGCGTGGGATCCTGCAGGCGACAGGTCTCGACCGCGAGGTGCAGGAACGCGGGAAGGTCCGGCGGCACGGTGAGCAGGAGCGTGTAGCCCGCCACCGGCGCCGGTCGTGCCCGCCAGCGCCGGTACGCGAGCGACCAGAGTGCGTGTTTGAGGACCTTCATCCGATGCACTCGACGCGTGCCCGCGCCTTGCGGACGCCGACCAGCGCGCGGTCGCGGGTGAGGAACGCGGCGTCGAGGGCCGCTGCCAGCACGAGATACACCGCGTCGTAGAAGGTCACGTTGTCGCGGAGCGCGAACGCCTCGCGCAGCAGCGGCGTGTGCGGGAAGCGTTGGATCGGCAGCGCCGCGAGGTCCTCGAGTGCACCCGCCGCGCGTGCCGCGGTGACCTCGCCGGAGCGAACGTAGCGACGCAGCACCTGGCCGACCTCGGCATCCAGGAGGTGGGGTGCGGCGATCCCGGTCTCGTGCTGCAGACGCGCCGCGATCGCATCGGCGAACGGCGGCCGGTCGAGCAGCAGGTCCACGACGACGGACGCGTCGACGACGATCATCGCCGCCCGTCGCGCTCGCGCCGCAGCGCCGTCGGCGAGTCCTCTGCGACCTTGCTGGCGCCGCGTGCCCGGATCCGGGTCAACACTTCGTCCAGCGTCGGCTGGCGGGCGAACTCCGTGAGCTTCTGGCAGAGGAACTCCGACAGGCTCATGCCCGCAACTTCGGCCTTGGCCTTGAGTGCGCGGTGGACGTCCTTCGGCACGTTCCGGACCTGGATGATGGCGGTCAGGGTGGACATGGCCCCACTCTCGCGTGCATGCGTTGTGCATGCAAGTCCCGGGGCTGCGGGACCCTGGAGACCGGTCACGCCTTGGCGCTGCGCACGAACGCCAGCAACGCCGCGCGCAGCACCGGCCGCAGGCGCGCGGCGCGGGTCGGGTCGAGCGGCGACGGGGGGTCCTCGTCCATGTAGATGCGCTGGCTCATCTCGAGCTGCAGCGCGTGCACGCCGTGCGTCGGGTCGCCGAAGCCGCGCGTGATGTGGCCGCCCTTGAAGCGGAAGTTGCGTTGGGTCGTGAAGGCGCTGTCGGCGAGCGCGGCGAGCACGGCGTCGCTCAGCGGGCGCGCGCACGACGTGCCGTCGACGTCGCCGAGCATGAGGTCCGGCAGCGGCGTGGGGTGCAGGCGCGGCACGAAGCCCATGATGCTGTGCGCGTCGAAGAGGAGCGCGTGGCCGAAGGTCGCGCGCAGGCGCGCGAGCTCCGCGGCGACGCGGTCGTGGTAGGGCTGCCAGCAGGTGGCGATGCGGGTCTGGATCTCCGCGTCGCTCGGCTCGTCACCTTCGCGGTAGATCGGCTCGTCGGCGAAGGTGCGGACCGGCACGAGGCGGGTCTCGGTGAGCCCCGGGTAGAGCTTCGCCTGGGTCCTCGGGCGGTTGAGGTCGATCACGTAGCGCGAGTAGCGCGCGAAGATCGTGGTCGCACCGAGTTCGGAGACGAAGTCGTACAGCTCGTGCAGGTGCCAGTCGGTGTCGGGCAGCGCGGCGACGCGTGGGGAGGCGAAGCGCGTGCGCAGCTCCGCCGGCACTTCGATGCCCGTGTGCGGGATGCTGACGAGAAGCGGCACGGGCCGTGCCGTCGGCGGGCGGACGTGGAAGGGCGTGGCGGTCATGCCTGCGTGCGCAGCGCGTGCATCGCGCGCCGGTAGCTGGCGCGGATCTCGTCCTCGCGCGCGTGGGCGCGGTCCTTCACCACAGAGCGCCCGGCGACGTACACGTCGCGGACCGCACTCGGCCCGGCGCTGAACACGTAGGCGTCGATGGCGGTGTCGCGCGCGTGCCCGACCAGCCGATCGCAGTCGCCGTCGAGCACGACGATGTCGGCACGCAGGCCGGCGACGAGCGCGCCCACCGGCTGGCGCAGCGCGCGGGCGCCGCCCGCGGCGGCGGTCTCCCACAGGTTGCGGCCCACGTGCTTGCCGGTCTCGCCGCCGCCGACCAGGACGTTGCGTGTCTCGTGGTGCAGGCGCTGGCCGTACTCCAGCGCGCGCAACTCCGCGCACGGGTCGGTCTCGATGTTGCTGTCGCTGCCGATGCCGAGGCCGCCGCCCTCCGCGAGGTACTCGCCGGTGGCGAACAGGCCGTCGCCGAGGTTCGCCTCCGTGGTAGGGCAGATGCCGACGATGGCGTCGCTGCGCGCCAGCGCGAGGCGCTCGCCGTCGTCGACGTGCGTGGCGTGGATGAGGCACCAGCGGTCGCTGAGCGGGAAGCGGCTCAGGAGGTAGGCCACCGGGGATGCGCCGAGGCGTTCCTTGCACTCGCTCACCTCGCGCTGCTGCTCGGCGGCGTGCATGTGCAGCGGCGAGTTCGGCGCGAAGGTATCGATACCGACGATGAGTTCGCGCAGATCGTTGGGGGTCACCGCGCGCAGGCTGTGCGGCGCGACGCCGAAGTGGCGCAGGGGCTTCTCGGCGAGCGTGGCGCAGACGCGCGCACAGACGCCGAGGAACTCGTCGACGCTGGCGTGTGCGAAGCGACGCTGGCGCGGCTCGAGGGGTGTGTCGAACCCGCCGTGCAGGTAGAGCACGGGCAGGAGGGTGAGGCCGAGGCCGGCGCGCTCGGCGGCCGCGCAGATGCGCCACGACATCTCGGCCGGGTCGGCGTAGGGCTTGCCGTTCCGGTCGCGGTGCAGGTAGTGGAACTCGCCCACGCTCGTGTAGCCGGCCTTCACCATCTCGAGGAACGCCATCGCGGTGAGGTCTTCGAGGGTTTCCGGTTCGAGCGCGCTGGCGAAGGAGTACATGGTCTCCCGCCACGTCCAGAAGGTGTCGGTCGGGTGGCCGCGGTGTTCGGCGAAGCCGGCCATCGCCCGCTGGAACGCGTGGCTGTGCACGTTCGGCATGCCCGGGATCGCGAAGCCGCGGATGGCGGGGGCGGTCTCCGGCCAGTCGCGCGGGCGGACCGCCGAGATGCGGGCGATGGTGCCGGCAGCGTCGATCTCGACGAAGCCGGGCGACAGCCAGCCTTCAGGCTGGTGCAGGTGTTCGAACTGGAGGCAGATGCGCGAGGCGGGCATGCGCGGAGCGCGACTATAGCCCGAGGGGGGTCGCTACCATCGCGTACATGCGTGGCCTGGCTCTTGCGGCTTGCGTTTTCTCGCAACGCCGAAGGCGCGCGCAGTGAAGGATGCACGTGCCCGACGCTCACGACATCGACGACCTGTTCGCCTGCTTCTGCCGCACCGGCAGTCCAGACGCCCTGGCGGCAGTGTTCGACCTGGGGGCGGCGGAGTTGCACCGGGTGGCGCGCTACCTCGTCGGTAACGCGGATCTGGCGGAAGACCTCGTGCAGGAGACGCTGGCGCGGAGCGTGCAGGGGTTGCCGGAGCCGTATCGCGGCGTGTTGCGCCGACACCTGGAAGACGGCGAGGCCGCGCACGCGATCGCGGCGGAGCGGCGCGTTCTGCCGGCCACGGTGCGCAGTCCGTTGCTGCGGGGGCTCGAGCTCCTGCGGCGGGCGTTGCCCGCGGGGATGGCCGGGGCCGCGGTGGCGGTGCTGCCGGGGCGTGGGTTGGCGGCGGTGCGTGCGGTCGTGGTGGAGCGGGCGCGGGCCGGCGTCGTCGTCGCTGAGAGTGGGGGTCTGGTGTTGGGAGCGGGAGTGATGGGAATGAAGAAGCTGATGGTCGGTGTCGTGGTGGTGTCGTGTGTCGCGTAAGCGGCGCGGGCAGGCGGACCGGGCGAGCGGGCGGTTCGAGTTCGAAGGGTTGCCGGCGGGGGAGTACCGGTTGTGGGTGAGCACGCAGCGCGAGGCGGGGGCGGTGGCGACGGTGGGGGTTGGCGATGGGGAGCGGGGGGATGTGGGGGAGGTGCGGGTGGCGGGGAAGTGAAGCGGTGATCAGGCGGTGGCGGGGAGGGACTGGAGCCAGGTGACGACGGCGTCGGCCATCGCTTGTTCGTGGTTGGTGAAGCGGTGGTCGGCGCCGGGGAGGGTGACGAGGGTCGGGCGGTTGGCGGCGGCGTCGCGGGCGTCGTGGGCGTCGGAGAGGGGAACGAGTTCGTCGTCGGCGCCGTGGACGAGGAGCCACGGGATGTGGAGGGTGGCGGCGGCGGTGAGGGTGTCGTGGTGGCGGTGGGCGTCGGCGAGGAAGCGGGAGGTGAGCGGGCAGGAGGGCTTGGAGAGCTTGTGGTCGCGGTCGGGGGTGAGGTGCGAGAAGGTGCGGGTCATGAAGGCGTGGATGTGCGTCATGCCGGCGAGGGAGATGAGGCCGCGGATGCGGGGGTCGGTGGCGGCGAGGAGGATGGCGACGGCGGCGCCCATGCTGTGGCCGGCGACGATGGGGCGGTGGTGGGGGAGCGCGTCGAGGATGGAGGAGAGGTCGGCGAGTTCCTTGGTGATGGTGAGGTCGGTGTAGCGGCCGCCGGAGTTGCCGTTGCCGGAGAAGGAGAAGCGGAGGGAGGCGATGTGGGCGGTGGCGAGGGTGGTGGAGAGGAGGTGGAGGTACGGGCGGTCTTTGTTGGAGGTGACGCCGTGGGCGATGACGACGACGCGGGGGTCGTGGGGGGAGCCGGGGTGGTAGGTGAAGTCGAGGGGTTCGTGGTGGCGGTTGAGGATGACGGG
>CAYQMF010000164.1:0-11767 GCA_964418595.1 uncultured candidatus Brocadiaceae bacterium | reverse complement strand
CGGACGAGGTGACGGACGACGGAAGAGGGAACGGAGTGAGGAGTGCTGGGTGCGTGCCGCGCGAGAAGTTGCTGCTCGCGCGGTTGCCGTTGTGTCCCAGCGCGGGCTGGCTGGGGTCGAGGGATGGGAATGCACCGCTGGCGGAGAGCTTGCGGCCCAATCGGGTGTCATCGATCGCAACAGCGGTGACGCCGCGCTCCAGGTGCGCAGCCTCGATCATGACATCGGCCGTCTCCGTCAGATCGTTCGTGTCCTTCGTCGCCGTGAGACCCACCTGCACATACACATCCGGCGGATCGCCTTCGTGACAGGTCTTGGGCACGACGGACCAGCGCACCGTCACCGAGCCACCGCTCACCGTCGCCTTCGACGCGACGCCATGCTTCATCTGCACCTGCCCCGCCGAAGGAACCCCATGCAAGATCGAGGTGCCTCCTGGTGCGAGTGCCACGGCTGGAGGGTCACGAACGTCGGCGTCGTCACCGGATCCGCATCGGGCCCCAGCACGCCTCCCTTGTCCGCCTCGGCAGTGGATTCGCCGAAGTTCCACGATCCGTCCGGGAAGTTCAGGAACGGCGACACCTTGCGCACCGGAGCGAGGAGGTCAACGCCGGGTGCCAGCGGCGCGATGTGCGGGTGGCTGCCCTGTTGCGCGGTGATCCGCGCGCTCGGGAGAGAACCCGCCACGAGGATCAGAGTGAGTGAGTGAGTGAGTGAGTGAGTGAGTGAGTGAGTGAGTGAGCAATCCCCATGCCCGACCCGTGCAGACCCAGCGAGTTCCCTGGACGCATGAGCACCTCCTTGACTGACGTCACTCCGAGCGACGTGCCCGGTGGTGACGAGACGAGAGCATGACGAGGACGGAACCAGGCCACAACCCCCCTCGCACGGCCCCCGAGCCCAAGCCCCTGAGCCCCGAGCCACCGTGCTCCGTGCAAGCCTTGCGCCAGGGTCACTTCCTGTCCTCCTCGATCCCCATCCTGCGTCCGTGCGGGCATGGTGCGTCCCTCTCGCTCCACACTCCCCTGGGTCTCCATCCTCCGTGCGATCTGGTTCGCGATCCTCGTGGGGCTCGCCGTGGAGATCGTGTGCCTCGCCCTGCAGACCGGGCTCGTCGCGCTGCCGCCCGCGGCCGCGATCCTCGCCGACACGCTGCAACGGGTCTCGTGGTCGGTGCTCGTGTGCGCGGGCCTCGCCGCCGGCGTGGCGCTGCCGCGCGTGGTCCGGTCGCGCGCGCTGCGCCCGACCCTGGGGCTGGTCGGGTTCCTCAGCGCGCCGGGCGCCTTCGCCGCCGCGCGGGCCATCCACCAGGCGGTTGCGCACGCGCTGACCGGCGACGCAGGAGGTGCGGCGGGCACACTCGTCTTCGCCACGGCCGGAATCCGCGCCGTCGAGTACGGGGCGTTCGGCTTCCTGGTCGCGCGCCTCGTGCAAACGCCGCCGCCGCAGTGGCGCCGCTACGCCTCGCTCGGTGCGGTGATCGGCGTTGCCTTCGGCGCGATCACGCTGGCCGCGACGGCGATGCTCAGCGCCGCGACACCGACGGTCGCCGTGACGATCGTGCGCGCCGCCAACGAAGTGATCTTCCCGGTCGGCTGCGCCCTCGTGCTCTACGTCACCACGCGCACCACGAGCTGGGTCGCCGCCGCGCGTGAGGCGACCGCCTTCGAGGACCAGGAGACGGTGCTCCTCCCGGCGCCTCCGGCGCGCGCGGCCGTGCTGGAGCGCACCTCACGCTGAGGCAGCTCGCCGGGGCTTGGGGTCGCCCGGCAGCGGCGCGATGCCGGCCCACTTCTCGGCGTAGAAGCTCGCCACGCGCCGCACGTCGGCCTGCACGACATGGCTGTCGGTGCGCACGCGGGACAGCTCGAGGATCGCGCACAGCTCCGGGATGAAGTCGCCCCCGCATCGCTCGCGCAACGTGCGTGCCGCATCGATCCACGCGCTGAAGCGGATCGAGACCTCGGCAGCGCCCTCGTAGCTCGGGTCGTCTTCGACCGGCGTGTCGTTGAAGGCGCGGAGATCGCGCGCGATCCGTCGCCCGGCTTCGACGACCAAGGGGTTGAGCGCTGCGTCCGGCGCGGGCAGGAGCCGCACCACGGACAGCGCGGCCGCCGCCTTCGGCGCCTCGTCGCCGACCATCACCTCGCCCAGTTCGCGTACGCACGCGGGCCGCGCCGTGAGCCGTGCGATCGCCGCACGGCTCACGGCTTCGTCCGTCCCGTACTCCACGAACCCGAACAGCGCCGCGATCGGCGCGTCGTCCGCCACCGCCGCGAGGCGCGCGAGCGCCTCGGTGCGCGCGATGGTCCGCGCCTCCTCTTCGGTCGGCGGCGGTGGCGGCGGCTCCTCCACGACGATGCGATACCGCACCTGATAGCCGGTCACGGCCCGGTCGCTGTCCTGGATGCCGTCGCACCACTGGCTCCATTCGCGCCCGGACTGGCCGGGGTTCGCCGGCAACGGCAACGGCACGACGACCTCGTGCTGCCCGTCGAGCTGCGCGACGAGGGCCTTGTCGGGTCGGCTCGTGAGCAGCGGCACGCGCACCGGTACGACGAGGCGACCGTCGACACGCACCGCGGCCGCCACCTCCAGCCGACCGCCCATCTGGTAGCCGCGGCCCGGGACCCGGACGCGGGCGTACGCGAAGTCCGGATCGACGTGCGCGAGATCGGACATGCCCGGCGGGCAGCGGATCTCGACATCCAACTCGAGCCGTCGGCCGCGGTACTTCGGCGGCAGGTCGGCGCCGAACCACACCACGGCGAAGGCCACGGCGGCGACGCCGACGACCGCCGCCGCCGCGAAGCCGCAGGCCTTCCACCCGGTGCCCGCTTTGCCGTACACGGCCGAGGCGACGACGACGGCGAGGACGAACGCGGCGATCCCGCCGCCCAGGGCCCAGAAGGCGACGAAGTAGCCCGCGGCGCCCTCGCGGGTCGGAACCCGGTACCAGTCGGCGTACGCCGACGCGATCCCCAGGGTCAGGACAAGCCCGAGCAGGGCGCACAACACGGAGATCCCGAGGATGGTGAGCACTTGCACTGCCGTGAGGGGAGGGCGTCCGCCCGTCGCGCGACCGGACAAGATCGCGCGCCCGGCCCCTACACGAACAGATCCGACAGCAGCGCCCGCCCCGGTGTCACGGCGTAGGGCGCAAAGTCGGTCGTGCCGGCGGCGCGCAACACGTCTTCGTCGATCGCGAAGTGCCCCGTGCACTCGCGCGCCGGCCGCACCAGGATCGCGTGCGCCGCGTCGGCCATGATCGCCGGCGTGCGGCACGCCTGCGGATCGACATGCGGCAGGAGCGCGAGCGCCGCCGTCGCGATCACCGTGCGCGGCCACAGGCAGTTGACGGCGACCCCGAGCGGCGCGAACTCGGCTGCCCAGCCGAGCGACAGCAACGACATGCCGAGCTTGCTCAGGGTGTAGGCGTCGTGCGGAGCGAACCAGCGCGGCACGAGGGTCGGCGGCGGAGCGATCGTGAGCACATGCGGGTTCTGGGCACGCTCGAGATGCGGCAGCGCGTGCCAGGTGCAGACGAAGGTCCCCCGCGCGTTCACCTGGTGCATGAGGTCGAAGCGCCGGCTCGACGTCGCCGCCGTGCCGGTGAGCTGGATCGCGCTCGCGTTGTTCACGAGCACGTCGATGCCGCCGAAGACTCCCACCGCGCGCGCGATCGCCGCTGCGACCTGCGCCTCGTCGCGGATGTCGCAGCGCAGGGCGAGGCCGCGCCCGCCCGCCGCCTCCATCTCCGCCGCGGCGGTGTGGATCGTGCCGGGCAACGACGCGTGCGCGGTCTCGGTCTTGGCCGCGATCACGACGTTGGCGCCGTCGCGCGCCGCGCGCAGGCCGATGGCCTTGCCAATGCCGCGGCTCGCGCCGGTGATGAAGAGGGTCTTGCCGCGCAGCGAACCGGGAGTGGCCACGGCGCCAGGGTAGCGAGGGAGGCAGGCGCGGCGACGCCTACTTCGGCGGACCGACCAGCGCCCGCAACGCAGCGACCGGCGCCGCGACCTTCACCACCATCTGCACGTCCGGCGGCTCGTCCTCGTCGCCCACGACGATCGTCTGCGTCGCCTGCGCCAAGGCCACCGCGTTGCCGGCGCGGTCGAGGATGGCGGCGCCGGAGCTTCCCTGCGCGAAGTCGAGGGTGACCTCGAACGACGGCCAGCCCGGCGGCAGCGGCCGGGTCGCCCGGTCGACCTCGGTGTCGTTCTCCGCGGGCGGCGCGCGATCCACGAACCAGCGCGCGATCAGCCCTTCGCTGAAGAAACCGAAACGGTGATCCGGGTTGCTCAGGCACCACACGCGCTCGCCGACGCGGGCGCCGACGCGCAAAGGCATCGGCGTGCGCTCGCGCGCCTCCGTGGCGAGGATGCACACGTCGGTCGTCTGGTTCGCCGCGAGCACCTTGGCCACCGGCCATGCGTGGCCTTCGTAGTCCGCCACCACGGGCCGCGGATCGCGCCGCAACGGGTCGTGTTCGAGCACGTGCCAGCAGGTCCCCACCGCGCCGTCGGCGGTGAGCATCACGCCGCTGGCTGCGTCGAAGTGCCAGGCGTCGCATTCGTCGCACTGGTAGTACACCCCCACGAGCACTGCGCTCGCGCGCGCCAGCCCGTACAGCTCCTCCGGCTCGCGCCGGCCGTCCCGCGGCGCGGGCAACGCCAGCGCGCACTCCGCCGGCGGCGGCGACGTGCGCAGGTCGTCGAGGCGCGGCAGCTTGCCCTCCGCGAGAAGGACCGCGCAGCGCGCCTCGATCGCGCGCACGAGGCCTTCGTCGTCGATCGGAGGCGCCTGCGGAGGTGCGACCTGGACGAGCGACGCGCAGGCGACGAGGAGGCAGGACAGCATGGCGGCAGCGTCGCGCACCGGCGGGGCGCCGGCAAGCACGGGACGTGCGCGCGCACCGGACGCGCCGTATCGTTCGCCAGCGCATGTGGCTCGACCCGGCCCGCATCCCGCTCGCGCGCGCTCTCGAGGCGAGCTACCCGGCGATCCGCGCGGAGTGGGCCGTGCTGTCGCTCGCCGACTTCGTGCCCTGGGTGGTGCCGGAGGCGTACCTGGGCCGGTGGTGGCTGTTCCCGCTGGTGGCGTGGAACGCCGACGAGCTGCGCATGCGCGACGCCATCGCCCGCAACCGCCCGCGCTGCCCGCACACCGTGGCCCTCCTCGACCGCATGCCCGGCGTGACGTCCGCGGCTTTCTCGACCCTCGAACCCGGGGCGCACATCTATCCACACGTCGACCACGACGTGCCGGTCGTGTGCCGCGTGCATCTCGGGATCGACGTGCCCGACGGCGGAGTCTTCCGCGTCGGCGACGAGACCCGTCGGTGGAGCGACGGCCGCTGTCTGGCTTTCGACGGCCAGACGCAGCACGAAGGCGCCAACCTCGGCACCCGGGCGCGCACGATCCTCCTCGTCGACGTGCCGACGACGCGGATCTTCGATCCGCTCACGCCGGACCCGTCGCCCCCGACACCCTGAGCGCGGCCGTCACTTCCTCCCGCCACGCGCGCATGGGCGCGTAGCCGAGTTCGACGCGCGCGCGCCGATCGGAGAGCGTGCGCGGCACCGCAGCGACCTCGCAGAGCCACGCCGGGAAGGTCGGTAGCTCAGCCGGCGAGGACACCGTGACGAGCGGCACGCCCAACGCCACCGCCGCGACGCGCGCCAGCGCGAGGAACGGGGCCGGCTCCTTCCCGCACACGTTGAACACGCCGCCCGCGCCACGTCCTTCTGCAGCGGCCGCGATCGCCGTCGCGAGGTCGTCGGCATGCACGAGGTCGAGCGGCGTCGCGCCGTCGCCGACCAGGGGGATCCGGCCGGCAGCGACCACGGCGCGAAGGACATCCAGGAACGGCGAGGACCGCGAAGAGGCGAAGACCGACACCGGGCGCAGGATCGTGAGCGCCCCCGCGAGGAGCCTGCGAGCCGTGACCTCCCCGGCGAGCTTGCTCTGCCCATAGGCGTCGGGCGGACCCACCGGCGTGTCTTCGCCTGCGTCGCGCATCGGGCCGGGCGCATACACCGCCGCCGAGCTGACGAGCACCACGCGCCGGCAACCCGCGGCATGCGCCGCCGCCGCGGCGACCTCGACCCCGCGCACGTTGGTGTGCGCGAGCACCGCCGGATCCTGCGTCATCGCCCCCGCCGCGTGCACCAGGACATCGACCCCCACCAGCGCGGACGGCCAGAGGGCGGCGTCGCACACGTCGCCGCGCACGACCTCGTCCGCTCCCGCCACGGCCAGCGCACCGCGAACGAAGGCGCGAACCCGATGGCCACGCACCGCAAACGCGTCCACCGCGGCGGCGCCGACGAGCCCGGAGGCCCCGGTGACGAGGATGCGCATCGCGCACATCGTATGGCAGACGGCATATCGTTTGCTTGCGCCGCGCAGCGCGATCGATCCCATGCAGATCGTCACCCCCGACGCTCCGCGCAGCCGCGTGGGATTCATCGTCCCGCGCTGGACCACCGACCCGGTGCACGAGTGCCAGGGGGTCCCCTTCCGCGCCATCAGCGTCGCAGGCGCATTGTTCGCCGCCGGCCACGAGATCGTCTGGTTCGACCAGGAGCCCGACCTCGACCGCGTCGACCGTAGCCAGGAGCTGCGCGCGGCCCTCGCCGACGCGGCGGCAGTGTTCTTCTGGATGCAGGAACTCGATCCGCTCACCCAGACCGCCAATGCCCTGCGGCTGGCCCGCGCCGTGAAGGCGTGGTACCCCACCGTCCCCACGGTGGTCGGCGGCGAGTTCATTGCCCTGTCCCCGCCGGAGACCCTCGAGGTGGACCCGCCCTTCGACTTCATCCTGCGCGGCTACGGCGAAGAGGGCTGTCCGGATCTCCTGCGCGCGCTGGCCGGCGAGATCGACTTCGCGGCGGTGCCGGGACTGCTGTGGCGGGACGGCGGCGTGCAGCGCACCACCCCGACTGCCCGCAACCGGCGGCTGCAGGTTGGCCACCTGGCCCTCTATCACCGCCTCGACCTCACCGCCTACATCCACACCAAGGGCGGGATCTTCGGCAATGGCGAGCCGACGCTCGTCATCGGCACGTCGCGCGGCTGTCCCAAGCGCTGCACGTTCTGCTACTGGAGCACGCACGAGCCCTCGATGCTCGAGGCCGACGACATCGTCGACCTGGCGGAGGCACTCGTCACCCGCTACGGCGTGCGCCAGTTCCACATCGGCGAGTTGGACTTCGCCACCAACCGACGCCGCGTGCTGGCGATGGCGCGCGCGTGGCGGGCCCGCATCCCGCAGTGCACGTGGTTCGCGTTGATGTCGCCAAGCGACGCGGTCCGCTTCAGCGACGCCGAGTGGGACGAGATCGCCGCCGGCGGCTGCCGCAAGGTCGAGTTCGGTACGGAGACCGGGTCGCCGCGCATGCTCGCCGCGATCGGCAAGAAGCATCGCCCAGACGACGCCGTCACCCTGTCGCAGCGACTGCTCGCGCGGGGGATCATGCCGATGCACAACTTCGTGTTCGGCCTGCTCGGCGAGACGCGGCGCGACCGCCTCGACTCGCTCCGGCTCATCCGCACGCTGCAGGGGCTGCCCAACGCGGAGTGGATCTTCTTCACGTTCCGCTTCTACCAGGCGGCGTGGGGCACGGTGATGGGCGATGCGGCCATCGCGCGGACGCCCGACTTCCCGAAGTCGGTGAAGGCCCTCCTGCCGTATCGCACCGTGTTCGGCGACGAAGACCGCCACTCGATGCGCTGGCTGCGCGCCGACGAGGAACGCGAGATCAAGCGCATGGTCTACCACTACCTGCCGCTCACCACGAGCAAGCTGGTGTTCGAAGGCAGGGGGCAGCGCCTCCTGTATGGCACGCTGCAGAAGCTCGCGCGTTGGCGCCTGCGCGTGGGCTGGTTCGGCGGCCAGTGGGACCGCTGGCTGCACCGCCGCCTCCTGCAGACCCGTCTCGACAACACCTACCGCCTGTGAACCCGAGGTACGATCGATGATGCACGCCGAGCCCGTCGCCCACCGCGCGCTGCGCCCGTACGTGGTCCGCCCGTACGTGCCGGGCGACGAGCACGGCATCGTCGCGTTGTTCGCGCGGGTCTTCGGCACCTCGGCCCCGCCGCGCGACCTCGCCTGGTGGCGCTGGGAGTTCGCGGCCGACACGCCGGCACAGATCATGCTGGCCCTCGACGGCGAGAGCGGCGCGGTCATCGCCCAGTACGCGGCGCTGGTGATGCGCTTCTCGGTAGAAGGCCGCGACGAGGTCGTGACGCAGCCGCTCGACAGCATGGTGGATCCGCAGTGGCGCGGCAGCGGCGCGTTCGTCGCCACCGCCAAGCGTTACTTCGAGGTCTTCGGCAACGCGGCGCACTGCCTCGCGAGCTACGGGTTCCCCAATGCGCGCGCCTGCCGACTCGGGCGCCGCGCCCTCGGCTACGTGCCGACCTTCGCGCCCATCACGACGCTGCACGCGAACCTGTTCGCCGACGGCGGCTGGCGGCGGCTCGCCGCACAGCCGCCCGCCCTGCGGGTCTGCGAGGTCGCGCGCTACGGCCCCGAGGTCGATGCGCTGTGGGCCGCCAACCGGGCGCGCTACCCCTTCGCCCTCGTGCGCGACGCCCGCTACCTCAACTGGCGCTTCGCCGACGCACCCGTCTCCCATCGCCTGTTCCTCGCCGTCGACCGCACGACCAGCGCCGTGCGCGCCGCCTTCGTGCTCCGCGAGCGCTGGTGCGCCGACTCGATCGTGGCCCTCGCCGACTACCTCGCCGCGCCCGACGACGACGCCGCGCTGCACACGGCGTTGGCCTTCGCCGTCGCGCAGGCCACGCAGCGCGGGTTCGGACGCGTGGAGACGTGGCTGTCGCCGCACTCCCCGCTCTTCGCCCGCGCCCGCAACCTGGGGCTTGGCTGCGAGCCGGCGCCATCCACGATGGTCGCCCGCTTCTATCGCCCGCGCGCGCCGTTGCAGTGGTATCTGGACCGCTGGCACTTCACGATCGGCGACAGCGACGTGTTCTGACGGCCCGGTCTGGAGGTGACGAGACTCGAGCCCGTCAGGCGCCGAACGCGCGCCACAGCGCGTCGAACTCGCGCTGGAAGGGCGCCACGAAGCGCGCGTCGTCGGTGACCATCAGGTTCTCCTGGTTGTGATCCGCGGCCTGCCGCGTCCAGTTGTAGCTGCCGGTCACCAGCACGTGCCCGTCGGCGATGGCGAACTTGTGGTGCATGTGCGACTCGGCGCGGTCGGTGCGCACGGGGATTCCGGCGCCGCGCAGAGTGGCCACGTCCGAGCCCAGGTCGCCCGTCTTCTCGTCGTCGGTGATCACGCGCACCACGACGCTGCGCCGCGCAGCGCCAAGCAGCGCGTCGCGGATGCGATCGTCGGTGAGCGTGAACACGCACACGTCCAGCGTGCCCCGCGCACCCTCGAGCAGCTCGACGATCCGGCGCAGGCAGTCGCCACCCGGACTGAACACGACGTCGACCTGGGTGGCCCCGGCGTTGCGCTGTGCACTCTCCCGACTGGCAACGAGCTGGACAACGTCTTCGCACCAGGCAAGCGTGTCCGCCACCCGGTGCGGCTCGAGCCGCGTGCGTGCCAGGGTGAAGGCACGGTTGCGGATCACGGCGAGCACCCGTGTATCGACGCCATCGAGGATCTGTCCGAACGCGCTGCGCTCCGCGCGCGACAGCTTGCCGTCGTCGAAGGTGCGACGCAGGATCTCGTCGAAGGGCTCCACGCCGTCCATCCTGGCTTCGCGCGCCGTCGATGTCGATGCGAAAGCCGGCTGTCGCAGCCCGCCGACCACGCGATGATCCTCGCCATGCTGCGTGCCGTGACCCTGCTCTGCTCGTGCCTCGTCTCCGCCACCGCCGTCGCGCAGGATCCGCATCCCAAGCTCGAGGCCTTTGCCCGCCGGCGCGCTGCCGACGCGGCATCACCCTTCGCCAGCCTGCGGTGGCAGGCGATCGGCCCTCGCTTCTGCGGCGGCCGGATCGAGGCGATCGCGGTGCCGGCGCAGCGACCCTTCACGATCTGGGTCGCGCCGGGCTCCGGCAACCTCTGGCGCAGCACCGACGGCGGGCTGTCGTGGCAGGCGATGTTCGAGCACGAGGCGACCTTCGCGATCGGCGACGTCTGCGTGGCGCCGTCGGACGCCGACGTGATCTGGCTCGGCACGGGCGAGGCGCACCTCGGCGGCAGGTCGTACGACGGCGCCGGCGTGTACCGCTCAACGGATGGCGGGGCGACCTGGGCCCACGCGGGTCTCGCGGAGGTCGACCGCATCGGCAAGGTGAAGGTCGATCCCGCGGATCCGGCGCGTGCATGGGTCGCCGCCATCGGGCCGCGCGACGGCCAGGCCAGCGAGGCGCGCGGCGTGTTCCGCACCGACGACGCGGGCAAGACCTGGACGCGCATCCTCGCGCCGGGCCCGCGCGTCGCGGCGATCGATCTCGTGCTGGCGCCGGACGACCCCCGCCGCCTCTACTGCGCGACCTGGGATCGCGGCGGAGGCGACGGCAGCGGCGTCCACCGCTCGACCGACGGCGGGACCACCTGGGAGCGGCTGGACGCCGCGCGCGGGCTCCCGGTGGGCGCGCAGATCGAGCGGGTCGCGGTCGACGTCTGCCGCCGCCGACCCGCGACGGTGTATGCCCTCACCGTCGACGCCAGCAAGCCCGGCGAAGGCCGCTACGGCGTCGGCGGCGTGGTGTTCCGCTCCGACGATGGCGGCGAGAGCTGGCGACGCTGCCACTCCGAGTTCCTGCCGACGTACGTCGGCTGGGACTTCTGCGACATCCGCGTCGCGCCCGACGATCGAGATCAGGTGTTCGTGTGCGGGATGAAGCTGATCGCGTCGCGCGACGGCGGCCGGACGTGGAGCGAAGTGCGCGAGGTCGTGCGCCGCCTGCTGCCCTTCCCCACGGTCGGCATGCCGACCGGGGAAGTGCTTCACCTCGACGTGCATGACCTGTGGATCGATCCGGAGCGACCAGAGCGGATGCTGCTCGGCAACGACGGGGGGCTGTTTGCGACCTTCGACCGCGGTGGGAGCTGGCTGCACCTGAACGTGCTGCCGATCACCGAGTTCTACACGTGCGTCGTCGACCCGCGTGACGCGACGCGGGTGTGGGGCGGAACGCAGGACAACGCCGCCGTCGTCGGCACGGCGAAGCCCATCGACCCGCACGGCGACGATCCCTGGCGCCACGTGTTCCTCGACCGCTGGGCCGGCGGCGACGGCCTCTGCGTGCTGCCCGACCCCACCGATGCGAACGTCGCGTACTTCGCCCACCAGAACGGCGACCTGCGCCGCAAGCGCCTCGACGGCAGCACGCTCAGCGGTGCGGCCGACAAGCGGATCCGCCCGCGCGGCCGCGACCTGCAGTTCGCGTGGGGTGCGCCGCTCCTGGTGTCGGCGCACGAGCAGCACACGCTCTATGGCGCGGCGCAGCACGTGTTCCGCTCGCCGGACCGCGGCGACACCTGGACCAGGATCGGCGACGACCTCGGCGCAGGCCGGCCGCTGGTGGCGCTCGCCGAGTCGCCGCTGCGCGCCGGCCAGCTCTTCGCCGGCGCGGGCAACGGCGCGGTGCACGCGACCGACGACGACGGCGCGAACTGGCGGCGCTGCGCTGCCCTGCCCGGGGGCACGCTGCAACGCCTCGTCGCCTCGCGGCATGCGCCGGCGCGGGTGTTCGCGTGCGTCGCGGCGCGCGCGCCGCGCGTGCCCGTCCACGTAGTCTCGGACGACGCCGGAGCGAGCTGGCGCTCGCAAG
>CAYQMF010000163.1:0-11970 GCA_964418595.1 uncultured candidatus Brocadiaceae bacterium | reverse complement strand
TCTCGACGACGTAGCGCGCGTCGCTGCGCTGCAGGTAGCGCCAGCCCTCCGGCAGGGCGATCGTCGCGTAATCGCCGTCGACCGTGACGCTGCCGCTCTCCCAATGGAGTTCGCGCTCGGGCTTCTTGGGCGGGTCCTGGTCCTGGGCGCGCAGGCACGGGGCCAGGGCAAGTGCGGTGCACACGAGGGCGAGACTCTGCTGCATCTTCGATCTCCTGGGTCGTTGGCGACCGGCCGTGGGTGTTGGATGCAACCCGGACATGGCGGGAAGGTCAATGCCGTTGTCCGCCGGATTCCTCGGGCGTCCTGGCCTTCACCTGCGCGCCGTCGCATGCCGAAAGAACGGAGGGAGCCATGACCCCTACGCGCCACATCCCGACGTCCCCGGTCGGCAAGGGCATCGCGACCCTCGCCTACCTCATGCGCGAGCCCGGTCGCGGGCTGCGCACGTTCACGCGGAGTCTGGCGTCGGCCTACCGCGAGCGCGTTGCGGCAGAGAGCCCGATCCCGGAAGTCGCCCTCCATGCCTTGGTGCCGGCGGCGACGGAGGTGCGGCTCGTCGACTGTGCGGGGCGGGACGGCAACGTGTCACTCCAGGAGCTGGTCTGCATCGCCACCCTGGTCGCCGCGCGGCAGCCCCGCCGGTTGCTCGAGATCGGCACCTTCGACGGCAACACGACCCTGCAGATGGCGACGAACAGTCCGACCGACGCGCGCGTGTTCACCCTCGACCTGCCGCCCGATCCGACCGCGGCGCAGGGCGAGCTGGACGCAGCCGACGTCGCCTACATCCAGGACGCGGCGAAGCACGCTCGCAAGTACGCGCGCCACGCGGCCGGGGCGAAGGTCACCCAGTGGCTCGGCGACTCGGCGACCTTCGATCTCGCCGCGGCCGGCGGGCCGTTCGACTTCGCCTTCATCGATGGCAGTCACAGCTTCGACTACGTGCGCAGCGACACCGAGCGGGTCCTGCCGCGCATGGCCGCGGGCGGTCTCGTGCTCTGGCACGACTACACCCCCGCGTGGCCGGGCGTGATCCGCTACCTCGACGCGCGGGCGTGCGAACTGCCGCTGCGCCGGATCGCGGGCACGACCCTCGTCTGCCTCGCGCTCCCGGCCTGACGCGCCCGTCCGCGCCCGTCGTCGGGTAGCGTGGGAGCGGAGACGAACCATGCCGAACGCTCGCCTCGTGCTCGCGGTCCTGTCCGCGGTGGTCGCCGGTGCGGCCGTGCGCGCCCAGGATCATGCGCGTCCCAACGTCATTGTCGTCCTGGTGGATGACCTGGGCTGGGCGGACCTCGGGTGCCAGGGCAGTCGCACCTACGAGACGCCGGCCATCGATCGGCTCGCGGCGGAAGGCGTGCGGTTCACCGACGCGTACGCGGCCGGTGCAGTGTGCTCGCCGACGCGGGCCGCGCTGCTGACCGGGCGATCGCCCGCGCGCCTCGGCGTCACCGATTGGATCCGCGCCCGCTTCCAGCGCCGCGACGGCGCGACGCCGGACAGAAACCCGACCGAGTTCGTGGGCGGGCCGCGCCAGCGGTTGCTCTGCCCGCCGAACCCGTTCTGGATGGAACTCGGCGAGGTGACGATCGCGGAGGTGCTGCGCGCCGCCGGCTATGCGACGTGCCACATCGGCAAGTGGCATCTCGGCGACGCGGCGTGGTTCCCGCAGCACCAGGGCTTCGACACGAACTTCGGCGGCTGCGACTACGGGCAGCCGCCGAGCTACTTCGACCCGTACTCCAACGGGGCGCTGCCAGACGGCATCCCCGGCCTGCCGCCGCGCGCGAAGGGGGAGTACCTCACCGACCGCGAGGCCGACGAGGCGGTGGCGTTCATCGCGGCCAACAAGGCGCGGCCCTTCTTCCTGTACCTGGCGCACTACGCGGTGCACACGCCGCTCGCGGGGAAGGCCGACGTGGTCGCCCGCTACGCCGGCAAGGTGCCGAAGACCGGGCAGAGCAACGCGACCTACGCGGCGATGGTCGAGAGCGTCGATCAGGCGATGGGCAGGCTCCTCGCCGCGCTCGACGAGCACGACCTCGCTGCGCGCACGGTCGTAGTGTTCACCTCCGACAACGGCGGCCTGCTCGGGCCCACCGACAACGCGCCATTGCGTTCGGGCAAGGGCCATCCGTACGAAGGCGGCATTCGCGTGCCGCTGATCGTGCGCTGGCCGGGCATGATCGAGGCGGGGCGCGTGTCGTCGGCGCCGGTGACCAGCGTCGACTGGATGCCGACGCTCGCGGCGGCGACCGGCGCAGTGCTGCCAGAGGTGCCGCTCGACGGCGTGTCGCTCCTGCCGCACCTGTGCTCGGCCGAAGCGGAGGTGCCCGCGCGGCCGTTGTTCTGGCACTTCCCGCACTACCGCGGCGACGTCGCGCCGTACGGGATCGTGCGCGACGGCATTCACAAGCTGATCGTGCGCTACGAGGAGCCGAGCTACGAGCTGTACGACCTCGCGGCCGATCCTGGGGAGAAGCGCGACCTCGCGCCTGCGCAGGGGGAGCGGGTTCGCGCGCTCGCACGGTTGCTCGACGAACACCTCGTGGCCGTGGGCGCGCGTCGCCCGCGGGAGAACCCCGCGTACCAGCCGCTGCCGCGCGTGCTCCTGCTCGGCGACTCGATCTCGATGGGATACCACGCAGACGTGTGCGCGATCCTGCGCGGCGAGGCCGATGTGTTCCGTCCGATGCGCGACGCCAACGACGCCGAGAACTGCGCGGGCACGGACCACGGCGTGCAGCGCCTCGATGCCTGGCTGGCTGCGCACGGCGGCAAGTGGGACGTGATCCACTTCAACTTCGGCCTGCACGACCTCAAGCACGTGCACCCGGAGACCGGGGCCAACTCGAACGACCCCGCGCATCCACACCAGAGTCCGCCGGACGAGTACGCCGCGCAGTTGACCTCGATCGTCCAGAAGCTCGAGGCAACCGGGGCGCGGCTCGTCTTCGCCACGACCACGCCGGTGCCGGAGGCGCGGGTCCGGCCGTTCCGCCGGCCCGCCGACGTCGAGGTCTTCAACCAGCGCGCTACCGCGGTCATGACGGCGCGGGGGATCCCCATCGACGATCTGTACTCGTGTGCGTTCGCCCGCCTGGGCGAGCTGCAGCGACCTGACGACGTGCACTTCACCAAGGCCGGGAGCCGCGCGTTGGCGGAGGAGGTGGCGAAGAGCGTGCGCGAAGCCCTGCGCCGGCGCTGAGGCACCGACTACGTCGTCGCGCGCGCCCACCACTCGGCGAGCGCGTCGGCGGCGGTCGGGCGAGTTGGGACAACCCATCCCGCCTGCGCGCGGCATGATGTGCACCCGGGTCTTGGGTCCCTTTCCTCTCACCCTCTCGAACCATGTTGCAACGCAAGCTCGCGGTCCTGGCCGCACTTCCCGCGGCCGTGTTCCTTCTCTCGCCCCTGTGGTCCCGCCATGCCGGCATCCTCCCCGGCGAGGGCATCCCGCCCGCCGATCCCAACCTCAACCGCGCGATGCCGAGCTGTGGCGCGTGCCATGCGGCCACGCCGGGCATGGGTGGCGTCGATGTCGATGTCGTGCTCTCCGCGCGTTCGCTCACGCCCGGGCAGGCGATCACGGTGACGACGTCAGCGTCGGGCGGGCAGACCGCGTCGACCAACGGCGGCTTCTCGAGCGAGGTCACCGCCGGCACGTTCAGTGCTGGCGTCAGCTCCCGCGTCGGCCTCGCCGGTCTCGGCATCACGCACCAGAGTTCGTTCACGGCGGTGCGCGCCTGGACCTACGGCTACACGGCGCCGACGACGCCCGGACCGGTGCTGATGTATGCGACCTGCAACACGGTGAACGGCGACATCCTCCCCGGCCCCGAGGACTGGTGGGCGTTCCACGGCGGCGATGGCCTGGAGCAGATCCCCACGCCGGTGCGGCTGTACGTCAACGCCGTGCGCGTGACCCCGGTGGGCGATTCGTGCGTGGGCAGTTGGGAGAACCATCCCGTCCTCGGGATCCAGGACGCACCCAACGCCGGCAACGCGAACTTCGCGGTCGAGCTGATCGGCGCGGCTCCCTTTGCCCCGGTCGTGCTCATGGTCGGCACGCCGTTCCCGCCGATCGACCTGGGCTTCATGGGCATCACGGGCTGCACCCTGCACGTGAACCCCGTGATCACGATCAACGCGGCCACCGGCGCGGGCAACGTGAAGCGCGCCGAGGGCGCGGCGCGCATCGGCCTGCCGCTCGCGGCCGGGCTGCGCGCGGCGGTGCGCGTCCAGGCGGCGTTCTTCGATTCCGGCAACGGCCGGCCGCTGGCGATGACGGTCACCAACGCGCTCGACGTCGTGATCCAGTAGCTCCATCGCGGCCGGCGGCCGCAAGCTCAGAGCCGTACCGCGCGCAGACCGTTGCTGGCGGCGAGGCCTGCTACGGCGGATGCGTCGACGATCCACGCCTGGAGATGGAACGCCGTGCCAGCGAGCAGTCCGCGCGGCCAGGTGAGCGGCCAGCGCCCTCCACCCTCCTGGTCGGTGCGAAACGGCAGGACCACCTGCGGCTGCGGGATGAGCAAGCCGCCGAACCATGGGAGGTCGAGGCGGGCGGTGCCGAGCACCCACGCCGCGGGCACCGCGCGCGCCGCGTTCCGCAGTTCGAATGAAATCGTCTGACCTGGCACGAGCAGCCCGACGCCCAGGAGTCGCGGCGCACCGCGCGCGCCCGGCAACGGGTAGCCGAGATCGCTGATGCCGCGCGCCTTGCCCCGCAGCACGGTCAACGCCGGGTAGTACCAGCCGTTGGTCGGCGAGGGCGGCTCGACCTGAGCGACGAGGTCGCCGACGCCGTCGCCGTCGAAGTCGGTGTGCGCGACGGAGCGCACGGGGTGGCCCACGCCGTAGCGGCGGAGGTCCTCGAAGAGCGCGCCGGCGGAGTTGCGCCAGTACGAAACGTCCTGCGCCGTGAAGTTCGCGGCGAACAGATCGAGCCAGCCATCGGCGTCGAGGTCAGCGACGGCGATGTGGCGCGTCGAACCGCTGTAGGTGCCGTGGTGGTTGCGCGCCGGGCGGAAGGTCCCATCGCCGCGGCCGACCAGCACGGTGGCGCCGTCGCCGTCGAGGTCGTAGCCGCCGCAGAGGTCTGCGATGCCGTCGCCGCTGACATCGGCGACGGCGATGGCCCGCACGCCGCGCCCGCTGGTCTCCGGGAACGGCGCGGCGAAGACGCCGCCGCCCGTGTTGAGGCTGATCTCGAAGCAGCCCTGCGCCGCCGTGTTGGTCGCGAGGTCGAGGTCGCCGTCGCGGTCGAAGTCACCGACCCCGAGCGCCGACACCACACCGCCCACGACGTGCACGAGCGGCGCCGCGAAGACTCCGCCGCCGAGGTTGCGGTACACGAGCACGTCGAAGAGTGTGCCCGTGGCGATGACATCGAGGTCGCGGTCGCCGTCGACATCGCCGAGCAGGAGCGCGCCGTCGTCACCGCCGCGCGCGCGGACACCGATGGTGCGCGTGGGGCCGAAGCCGCCCGTGCCGTCGTTGACCTTCATCTGCAGCACCGGCGTGCCGACCCCGAACGTCGTCTCGAGCCAGACGAGATCGGGGGCGCCGTCGCCAGAGACGTCGCCGGCGACGAGGCTGCTCGGGAAGAGCGGGGTGAGGTAGTCCTCGATCGGCCCGAGCGTCCCGTCGCCGCGGCCGCGACGCACGGTGATCCCGGTGCGCGAGACGAAGTTGGCGCTGTAGCCGGTGACGAAGTCGGCGTCGCCGTCGCCATCGATGTCGATCACGACCGTGTGGCTCGAGGAGACCGGCGCGAGAGAAGGATCCACCAGCGGCTCCGCCGCCGGCTGCACGAACCCGGCGTGACCATCATTGCGGTACACGCACGCCTCCATCGACGCACGCGCGATCACGACGACATCCGGATCTGCGTCGCCGTCGAGGTCGCCGGTCGCGAAGCGGAACGGTTCGTCGCCGGCGCGGAAGACGCGCGCGGGGTGGAAGAAGCCTGCGCCATCGCCGCGGAGCAGCGCCCATTCGCCCGCGCCGCTGGCGGCGAGGAGATCCTTCACGCCGTCGCGATCGAGGTCGCGCAGGTGCAGGCCAGCGGCGCCGTCCATGCCTCCGCCAAGGGGGATCGGCTGCGGTGCCGCGAAGACTCCGGCGCCCTGGTTGCGGAACAGGTCCACGAACCCGATCCCGGTGTTGACCGCGCCGGCGCCGGAGAAGAGGACATCGAGATCGCCGTCGCCATCCACGTCGGCGAGGAGGACGTCGGGCTCGCGGAACAACGAGCCCAGCGGGTCGGGTGTGAGGATCACCGGCGCGGCGAAGTTGCCGCCGCCCGTGTTGCGCAGCACGGACACGCGGCGGTTCTCGTGCCCCACCACGAGGTCCACGCGCCCGTCGCCATCGAGGTCGCCGGCCTCGATGTCGTACGTGCCGCTCGGCATCGGCAGGATCGTCGGCGTCGCGAACGCGCCGAGGCCGGTGCCCAGGACCACGGCGATCGACACGCCCGGGACGATGTACTTGTCGTGGGCGACGGCGACATCGAGCACGCCGTCGCCGTCGAAGTCGCCGGTCGTGATGCCGCTGGGGCCTTGGCCGCAAGGGAAGCTGCCGGCTGCGGTGAAGACGCGGGCGCCACCGTTGCGGAACACCGAGAACGACGCGCCCTCCCAGCGCTGCCCGGTGTCGCAGACCAGCAGGTCGAGGTCGCCGTCGCGATCGATGTCGGCGGCCTCGACGCCGAGCGAGCCGAGCGCGAGCGGGTAGCGCTGGGGCGGGAAGAACCCGCCGCCGCCGTCGCCGAACAGGACCGACAGTTCCGGGTTGGGGTACCAGCTCACTGCGGCGAGGTCGGGTGTGCCGTCGGCGTCGAAGTCGCCTTGCGCCACGTCCCAGATCTCGATGGCCTTGGGATAGACGTTGATGTCGTAGCCCAGCCACGGCACGTCGAACTCAGGCTCGTAGAACTGGGCGGGAAGAGTCGTGCCGGCAAGCGCGATGAGGAGCACGTACGAGGGGAGATTCATGGTTGTGATTTCAGAGCTGGGTCATGCGAAGTGCATTGCTGGCCGCGAACTGCTGCGGGCCAGCGGGATCGAGCACCCAGGCCTGCGCGAACAGGTCGGCGCGGCGCGCGATGCCTCCCGGCCAGGCGAATCCGAGCGTCGCGTTGCCTGCGGCATCGCTCGACCACGGCAACGCGAGGGTCGGCGCTGGCACCAGCGTGCCGCCGAACAAGGGGATGTGGACCGCGACGGCGCCAATGGCGTACACCAGCGGCGCATTCGGACGCGTCCGGCGCAGCACCAGTTGGAAGGGCTGACCGGGGACGCCATCGCCGAGCGCGCCCAGACGGGGCACGCCGCGGGTTCCGGCGAGGCCCGCGCCGAGGTCCTCGAGCGGCAGGCGTCCGGCGACGTTGCGCAGGAAGGCGATGGCGCCGCCGATGGGGGGCTCCGTGCCGACGTTGACCGCGACGTCGGGGCGACCATCGCGATCGAAGTCGCCCACGCGCACGCCGGTGACCACGCCGTTCACGCCGTACCGGTGGTGTCCTTCGAACTGGCGACCGCCGCGGTTGACGAAGACCTCGACGTCGTCGGCGCCGTAGCACCCCGCGACGAGGTCGATGTCACCGTCGCCGTCGACGTCGAGGTGGTCGAGTCCGCCCGTGCCGCCGTACTGCAGCGAGAACATCCCGTAGACGTGCACGGGTGGGCCGAAGTCGCCATCGCCGTAGCCGAACGCGATCGTGAGCAGCTCGCCGCGGAAGGTCGAGCCGTACGACGACGCCGCGACGTCGAGATGGCCGTCGCCATCGAGGTCGGCGACGGTGACGTGGTTGGTGCCACCGATGCCGAGGCTCGAGACGAGCGGCGGCTGGAAGAAACCGCTGCCGGCCCCCAGCCACACGCGCACGTCGGCACCGCTGGCGGTGAGTACATCGGGACGACGATCGTTGTCGAAGTCGCCGACCAGCGCGTGGTTCTCGACGCTGGTGGAGGACGCCGCATGGAAGACGGGCGTCGCGAGCGCGCCGTTGCCCAGGTTCGCCAGGTAGAAGAACCCGCCGCGCCCGCCGAGGGCACCGGCCACGACGATGTCGCGGTCGCCGTCGCCATCGCCGTCGATCGTGTCGATCGAACGCGCCGTGCCGCCGAGCGCGATCGCCTGCGGCGTCCCGAACCCGCCGAAGCCGTCGGCGAACGCCACCTGCAAGCTGCCACGCAGGAACAGCAGGTCGGCGCGGCCGTCCCCGTCCAGCTCGCGCAGGCGTGGGCTCGTCAGCGAGCCGCCCAGGTTCACCACCTGATTGGCGGTGAAGCCGCCGAGGCCGTCGTTGGTGAGCACCATGATGATCCCGGACGTGGTCACGAGGTCGAGGTCGCCATCGCCTTCGATGTCGCCGACATCGGACTGCGCGGAGAACGCCGGCACCGTCACACGCGTCGGCATCGCGAACGAACCGTTCTCGTTCTCGTGTACCGTCAGGGTCAGGGATCCCGAGTTCACCACGGCGACGTCGAGATCGCCGTCGCCATCGAAGTCGGCCGCCGCGATCGCGCGTGCCATCTCCCCGCTACGGAACACCTGCGCGCTCCAAAACCCGCCGCGCCCGTCGCCAGGAAGGAGCACCCAGCCGTACGCCGATGACTGCGCCGTGCCCAGGATGTCGGGCCATCCGTCGCCGGTGACATCGGCAACCGCGAAGTCGTACACGGTGCCGAACGCCATCGCGGTCATCAGGCTCTCCGGTGCGCCGAGCTGTCCGCCGCCCTGATTGCGGAACAGGGCCACGCTCGATACGAGGCCGTTGGCCATTGCGCCGAACAAGACGTCGGCGTCGCCGTCGCGGTCGAGATCGGCGAGCTTCACGCCACCGTCGGTCGCCGAGGTGAATCCAGCCGAGTGCAGCGTGGGGGTGCCAAAACCACCCCGGCCATCGTTGGTGAACACCGCGAAGTCGGGGCTGCCGTCACTCAGGCTCGCAACGATCTCCGGCCGGCCGTCGCCGGTGAGATCCGCGACTTCGACCCGCCGCGGCTTCTGGCCCGGCGCAGCGAGGTCGCGGCGCGTGGCGAAGCCGGCTGCGCCGTCATTGACGAGCACGGACACGTTCGCGGCGTTGAACCCGTTGTTCGCGGTGACCAGATCGATGTCGCCGTCCCCGTCGATGTCGCCGGCCGCGATACCGGTGGGCCCGGCGCCGGTCGGGAAGCGCGCCTCGCCGCCGAAGCCGCCGCGTCCGTCGTTGAGCCAGACGAGCACCGCCTGCCCGGTCGTTCCTTCGCTGCTCTGCGCGAACGCCAGATCGACGTCGCCGTCCCCGTCGAGATCGGCTGCGACCACGTCCATCGTGTCGCCGCTCGCGGCCAGGAGCTGCGGACGCTCGAACGTGCCGTCGCCCGCATTGCGCATCCACGACACCTTCGGCGCGATGAAGTTGCCGTAGTGGGCGAGGGCCACGTCGGGCGCACCGTCGCCATCGAAGTCGGCGACGGCGACCTCGTACGGCCGATACGCCTCCGCGAGGTCCTGGTCGCCGGTGTGGAAGGACCTGCTGGTAGAGGCGAGGAGGCGCGGGGTCGTCTGCGCGTGGAGGGGCGGGGCGAGGAGCAAGGCGCTCCCCGTGAGGGTCGAGAGCGCGAGGAGTCGAGGGGTAGACATCGGGAGCGTCCGTCAGTGGAGATCGCCCCGAGATCAACGCGCGTGCCGCGCTCCACAGCCCGTCGTCGCGTCCGGGATGCGGACGCGCGTGTGCGGGATGTGGGCACGGAGGGTTTGCGCGGCGCCTGGCCCGGCCGTTGCGAGGTCGTTGGCATGCTGCGTCACCTCGCGTTGTTCTCCTGCGTCGCGATCCTCTTCGACGCGACATCTCCTGCCCAGGCCCCGTGCGGTTCGCCGGCCCTGCTCGCGACGCCTCTGCCGGCGGAGTCCGTCGATACGCGGATCCGCGATGTGGCGGTGCTGTCGGCGACCGACGCGTGGGCGGTGGGCCACTATCGCGTGCCAGGCGCCGGCAACAGCGAGTGGTTCAGCTACACGCTGCACTGGGACGGCAGCGCCTGGCAGCAGGTGCCGGCGCCGAGTCCGGCCGTTGCGCCGGGCGTGCGCGTGTGCGAGCTCTGGGCAGTGGCGGCCGTGGCGCGGAACGAGGTGTGGGCGGCGGGATGGAAGTACATCGCGTTCCCCAACAACGGACACATCGGACCGCAGCTCTTCGTGCTGCGTTGGGATGGCCGGCAATGGAACGAGGTGCCCGCGCCGATCCCGTTCTTCAGCTACATGGCGAGCAGCAGCGGTTCGATCATCAAACGGATCGTCGCGCGTGCGCCGAACGACATCGACTTCTGGGGCTACTGGTCCGGCGATCAGGTGAGCCCGGCCGGACAGGTCGTGTGGCACTGGGACGGCGCGAACTTCCAGCGCGAGCACCTGCCGCTCATCAGTTCGGCGCGCAACGTCGTGGTCGACGTGGCGGCGGCTGGGCCCGGCGAACTGTGGGCCGTGGCCAATGACGGTGGCGGCAACTACCGGCCCTACCTCGCCCGCAAGACGACCGCAGGTTGGAGCATGATCAACCCGCCGACCCAGGCGCTCGCGTACTACGTGCTCTCCACCGTTGCGGCGACGGCGTCGAACGACGTCTGGATCGCGGGGTACGAGCAGACGTTCTCGCCGCCGCAGACCGTGCCGTACGTCATCCACTGGGACGGTTCACGGTTCGCGCGCAGGCCGACGCAGGGCTTCCCCAATCGCCTGCTCGCGTTTGCGCCCAACGACGTGTGGGCCTTCGGCACTACCATCGAGCACTGGGACGGCTCCGCATGGACGGTGGTCGAAGGCCTCGCCGGCAGGCGGAGTGCGCAGTTCCTCGGCGCCGCGGCGGGTGGGGCGTGCACGCTGTTCGCCGGCGGCAGTCAGGTGGTCGACGCCAACGGCTACTACATCGTGCCGATCGCCGCGCACGTCGGTGCGATGAGCAGCGGCGGGGTGGGCGTCCGGCCGTCGTGCAGCGGTACCCCGCTTCGCTGTAGCCTGTTGCCCGCGAATGTGCCTGCCGTCGGCCGTTCGTTCGGCGTGGCGATCGACGACCCCGGGCGCGAGACGGGCCTCGACCCGAGCACGACCGTGACGCTGCACCTGCTGGGCACCGGCCCGGCACCGGGTTGGCCGTGCGGGGTTGCGCTGCCGGGCTTCGGCGTCGGTGGCGGCACGGCCGACCTGCTGATCGACGAGAGCCTGCCGTTTGCGATCGGCCCGCCCGCGACGTGGCGGGCGCATGGTGAGCCGTCGAGGCACGTGCTGGCACTACCTGCGCACGCCTCTCTGCTCGGCCAACGCTTCTACACGCAGGGCGCGTTCGTGGATCTTGCGGGGATGGGTGTGGTGCTGACGTCGGGCCTCGATCTGCGCGTAGGGTCGTGATGACCTGATCCGAGGAAGTCGCTTTCGAGCGGCTGGCTTCGGTGGCACCGCGTGAGAGAGCCGCAACGTCCGCCCCGCGCCGCCGTGACTCGGCCTACCGCGCGCCCAACACGCCAGCGCCCGGGTTGCTGATCACGAGCCCGAGCGGGTTTGCCGGGGGGTCGAGCACCAATGCCTGGCAGAAGAACGGCACGCCCGCGAGGTGTGCGGCCGTCGGCAGCGGCAGGTCGAGGCGTGCGGTGCCCGCTCCGGTCACCATCGGCAGGGTCGCGTTGATGTCGGTGTACCACCAGCACCCCGGCATCGAGAGCGGCGTGAGGTCCAGCGGCAGCGGGATGGCACCGAAGAGCGTCGTCGCCGAGAAGCCCAGCGCGAGCACCGTGGCCGAGGCCGCGGGCACCGGCGCGACCGTCGCCGCGAAGGTTCCTCCCAGCCACGGCAGGCTGCCCCCGAGCACAGGCACACCCACGCTCGACGCGCAGCCGGCGTAATGCGGCGTGAACGACGCCGGCTGTGTCGTGGTGTACGACCATGTGTCGGCGAGGTCGTCACCCCCGAACAGGA
>CAYQMF010000162.1:0-12216 GCA_964418595.1 uncultured candidatus Brocadiaceae bacterium | reverse complement strand
CCGTCCGGTGACGAATCGGATCGTGGGACGAACGGTGACGTGGTATGCCCACGTGGAGCAGACCGTCGGTCCGGACAACTACACGGGTGGAAGCGGGAGGCGGAAACTGATCGTCGACGGTGTCGATCCGATGTTCGCGGTTCGACCGCGATTCATGCGCAGTCTCGAGTGCGACTTCTCGCCCCCGCTGTTCCCGGATCCGCATCCCCTGTGGGGATCCCAATGGGAATTGTCCGGCGTCGGGCCCGATCCGCAAGGATCGATGCCATGGTACATCGGCCAGGGTCCATCCGTGGACAACGCGTACGTCTACTACAACCCACCTCCCGGGTACCCACTCCACCAGAACAACATCACGACGTTTTTCTTCAGCGTCGCCACGACACAGGTCATGACCGGGGTGCTCAACTCCCCGGGTTCAGCACTCACGGGTACCGGTTCTTTCCTCGGCAGTGTGTATCCAACGACACTCCTCGGGCCGTGGACGCCGTGCAGTGGCGGACCCACCTACTCCGTCAACACGTGGGGATACGGGGCCAGCGCTGCCGGATGTCCCGACATCGTGCCCGTGCCGAGCAACCCCATCGAGTATTGGCGAGGCGTCCGTCACAACGCCGAGGGTAGCACTGTCGGCGACCCCAAGAATCTCCAGACGTTTCTCGCCATCAGCGGTGTGATTCCAGTCGAAGAGTCCACCGACCCGGGAGACGAGAACCCAGCAGCCACCGCGAACCACCAGCGGGACGTCGAGCGGGCACTGCGCCGCATGCGGGGACGATGATGGGGCCGCGTCTGACTCGCAACGTCATGACCCTGATCATGGTCATGGGTTCCTCCTTGGTTGCCCAGCCGTGCCCCCCGTACCTCGTGGCGGCCGCGCGCTACGACGTGGAGTCCTGGAACCTCCTGCCAGGAACCGGGCATACGGAGGTCGTGGGAGACCTCGACGGCCGCCTTGGTCCAGATTTCGTCCAGGCGGCACCCGGGGGCCTGGGTATCCAGGTCTTCCTCAACAACGGTGGCGGCGTCCTGCAACGGACGTGGGTGCCGACCCAACTGCCCAACGTCACGGGGGCCGCCTTGGGAGACTTCGACCATGACGGTGATCTGGACCTCGTCGTCGTCGGTCCCGGCTACGCCCCGTTGTTCTTCCAGAACGACTCGCGAGGCACTCTCACGCAGGAGGCGACCGGCCTGCGGATTCCGGGAAACCTCGACGCCAAGTCCGTCGCGGCCGCAGATTTCGATGGCGACGGTTGGACGGACCTCTTCGTCGGCATGGTGGACCCCTACCCCTCGCGCATCTACCTCAACGACCGCGCAGGGAGATTCGTGGACTCCACTGCCACGCACCTCACGAGCCCCGTGTTCGGGTGCGTCCATCACGCCGTGGCAAAAGATGTCGACCTGGACGGTGACGTGGACCTCGTGCTGGCGATGGGAGGGAACTGTGGGCCGCAGCAGGAGAACCTGATCCTGCGCAACGACGGGCAAGGTCACCTGACCCCGGTGGCGTTGACCGGGCGCAGGGGCTGGAGTCTGGTCGTCGCCATCGGCGATCTGGATGGCAACGGCCTGCCCGACCTGCTTTTCGGGAACACCGGCGGTCCGTCCGAACTCTGGCTCAACCAAGGGGGAGGCCTGTTCTCCGACGCGTCGTCGAGGCTTCCCG
This sequence comes from uncultured candidatus Brocadiaceae bacterium, assembly GCA_964418595.1. Taxonomy (GTDB): domain Bacteria; phylum Planctomycetota; class UBA1135; order UBA1135; family UBA2386; genus CAYQMF01. The sequence goes on along the minus strand of CAYQMF010000162.1, from coordinate 10,544 downwards.
GGAACATCGTCACCATCCTGAGCGCCACCATTCTCGATGTCGACCGCGATGGCTGGAACGACCTCGTGATGGGGCTTGGCTATGCAGGCGCGAGTAGCTACACGGTGGACACGTATCGAAACGTAGGGGCGGCGACCTTCGTCCGGGACTCGACAGCCATCCGTCAGTCCGGCGTGATGCCGCTATCCATGGACAATGCAGACTTCGATCGCGACTGTGACGACGACGTCGTGATTGCGGGCAACGTGCCGTTGCCACCACCGTTCCGCGCAGGCCTGCGCGTGCTGATGAATACTTCCCGCCACGTCCTGCCGACCGACGCGCCGACCCTCGGCCAGTCATGGCAGATCGACCTCCTGGCCGCCCCCAACCAACTCGTCTTCCCCGCCGTCGCCGCCGCGCCGACCGACGTCGCGATCCCATTGCTCGGCGTGCTCGGCCTCGACCCCGCGAGCATGGTCGTGCTGCCCTTCGTCGACATGCGCGCCACATGCCAGCAGACGCTCACGCTCGCCATCCCCAACAACCCGTGGCTCCGCGGGCGACCGGTCTACTGTCAGACCTACGTGCTCGACCCGCAGAACCCCGCCGCGTCGCACCTCACCAACTGGACGGTCGACACGTTCCGATGAGAGCCTGCTTTCGAGCGTTCGATGAGCGCAGGCGGCGGGCGCCCATCCTGCGCGGGCCACCTCGGCGCTGACGGAGTTCCGCTGCGGCAACGGCGCGCAGCCAGGAGTATCGTGGCCTTCCCTCGTGCCCGTCGTCCTTTCGATCCGCCGTGCCCTCTTCCTCGCGTTCGCGACCGTCGCGCTCGCGGTGGCGGGCGTGCTCGTGGCGACGGCGGTGCTGCAGAACCTGCGCGGCCAGCGTGAGCTGGCCACCGCAATCGCGGCCGATGTCCGGCACGCGGCGGAGGCGCGCATCCACGGCCTCCTCGATCCGATCGAGGCGCGCCTCGCCACCGACCTGCGCCGCGCGCACGCCGGTCGCATCCCGCTCTATGACGCGACCGCGGTGAAGGACCTCCTCCTGCCGGTCGCGCAGAGCATGAAGAGCGTCGGCTCGCTCATGGTCGGGGACGAGGCCGGGCACCAGATCCTGTTGATGCGCTGGGATGCGCTCGTGCAGCAGTCGCCACTCCTGCAGGGGCGCAACGACCTGCCGCCGGTCGTCGCCGGGCGGACGCAGTACTTCACGCGCGACTTCCGGCCCGCGGCCTGGGGCGAGCGCAGCGAGTGGACCCTGTGGGACGAAGCCGGGCGCAGCGCGGTCGCGCAGTGGTCGGTGCCGCTGCCCGACTACGACCCCCGCCAGCGCGCGTGGCACGTGCAGGCGCTCGCCCAGTTGCGCGCGGTCGAGGCGGGGGCCGTCGCGCGCGCGGACCGGTCCTTCGACCCATCGGCCCTGATCACCTGGACCGACGTGTACCCCCTGTTCACGTCGCGCACGCCGGGCATCTCCGCTTCCGCCGCCACCCGCGCCCCCGACGGCACCGTGGTGATCGTCGCGTACGACCTCCTCCTCGACGAGCTGTCGGCGTTCACGCGCACGAGCCAGCCGACGCCGCGCGGCAAGCTGTTCGCATGCACCGATCGCGGCGAACTCGTGGGTCTGCCGGAAGACCCGCGGTACGAGGTCGAAGCCGCCCGCCGTGCCGATCTCCTCGCGCCCATGCAGCAGGCCAGCCCCCTGCTGCGCGCGTGGTACACGCCTTGGCGCGAGCGTTCAGACGACCACACGTGCACGTTCACGTTCGACCACGCGGGCGAGGAGTGGTGGGGCAGCGGCCACGCGATCCCGCTCCGGGAGGGCCGCAACCTCTGGGTCGGGACCGCGCTGCCGGAACGCGACCTGCTGGCGCTGGCCGGCTACGACACGCGCCGGCAGTGGACCGCGGCGATCGGTGGGCTGCTCCTCGCGCTCGCCCTGGCGGCGTGGATCGCGAGCTGGTTCTCCCGCCCGCTGCGCGCGCTCGTGCACGAGAGCCGGCGCATCGGCCGGCTCGATCTCGCCGAACGCCCGGTGCCCGCGTCGTCCCTGCACGAGGTCCAGGAGCTGGGCTCCGCCCTGGCCGCCATGCGCACCGCGTTGCGCAGCCACCTCGAAGAACGCGACTTCGCGCAGCAAGCCCTGGTCGAGAGCGAGGCCCGGTTCCGCGCCGCCTTCGAACAGGCGGCCGTGGGAATGAGCCTCGTCGACCCGTCCGGGGCCATGATCCAGGTGAACGACCGGCTGTGCGCGATACTCGGTCGCACCCGCGAGGAGGTGCTGCGGCTCCGGTTCAGCGACTTCACCCACCCCGACGATCGCGCCGCCGACCACACGCGCGTGCAGCGTCTGCTGGCCGGCGGCACCGACGCGGACCAGTGGGACAAGCGCTACGTGCACGAGAGCGGGCGCATCGTGCACGTGCGCGTCGCGACCCGGCTGCGCCGCTACGACGACGGGACGCCGCGGTACTTCATGACGGTGATCGAGGACACGAGCGAGGCCCGCGAACTCGAGCAGCAGCTCCGCCAGTCGCAGAAGCTCGAGGCCGTGGGCCGCCTCGCCGGCGGCGTCGCCCACGACTTCAACAACCTGCTCACCGTGATCGCCGGTCACGCCGAGCTGCTGCAGCGCGAACTCGCGCCGGCGCAGGCGAGCAGCCAGGAAGTGGCGCAGATCCTGCAGACGACGCGGCATGCGCGCGACCTGGTCCGCCAGCTCCTCACCTTCGCCCGGCGCGACCTCCCCGCGCCGCAGGTGGTCGACGTGTCGGCGGAGATCGGGCACGCCGAGAAGATGCTGCTCCGCCTCCTCGGCGCTCAGGTCGAACTGCGCACCGCGGGGATCGACGTGCCGCACTGGGTGCTCATCGACCCCTCGCAGTTCCAGCAGGTGCTCATGAACCTCGCGATCAACGCGCGCGATGCGATGCCCGACGGCGGCGAGCTGCGCATCGAGGCGCGCAGGCAGCACCGCGACGGTCGGGACGAGGTCGTCGTCACGGTCGCCGATACCGGCACCGGTATGTCCCAAGAGACGCTGGAGCGGGCCTTCGAGCCGTTCTTCACGACCAAGCCCGGGGGCAGCGGGCTCGGCCTGTCGACGTGCCACGGCATCGTGCAGGGCTCGGGCGGACGCCTCGACGTCGAGAGCGAGCCGGGCAGAGGGGCCACGATCGAGATCACCTGGCCGGAAGCGCGCGCGCCCGACCCCCTGCCCGCGTCCGTGCCCGAGCCAGCGGCCGCGCCAGGCACGGCACGGGAGACCGTGCTGGTCGTCGAAGACGACGAGTCCATCCGCAACCTGCTCGCGCGGGTGCTGGGGCAGGCGGGATACGAGGTCCTCACTGCGCCGGACGCGCACGAGGCACTGGCCCTCGGCAGCGAGACCCGGTTCGACCTGTTGCTCACCGACGTGGTCATGCCGGGCATGAACGGCGGTGACCTCGTCTTCCGTCTGCGTGCGCGCCAGCCGACGCTGCGTGCCCTGCTCATGTCGGGCTACGCGACGGATTCGCTGGCCGGCCGCATCCCGGAGGCCGTCGAGTTCCTCGCCAAACCCTTCACGCCCGAAGAGCTGCTGGCGCGCGTGCGCGAGGCGCTGGAGCGGGCGACGACGGCGCGGTGAGCGAAGGCACGGTCTCGGGAGCCGTCCGAGGCGACGCGGAACACGTCACGTGTCGATGCGGATGACCAGACCGACACCCAAGGTGTCGCTCAGGAACGGAGCGACCAACGCGTTCGCATTCCCCTCCGCGTAGATGCGCGACACGTCCGGGAACACCGACGGCGCGGCGAAGGTCGTCACCGCGCCGTTGCTGCCGAGCAGCGGGATGGCGTGCGTCGACGTGGCGTCGAAGGCGAACGCCTGGGAGTGCAGAGTCTGGCCGACGAGGCTGCGCTGCACGAAGAAGACCGTGTTCCCCGACGACGTGTAGGTGCCATCGACCGCCGTCGAGCCGACGGCGAGGGTCGCGAGCAGGTCGGTGAAGAGGTTGCAGCACAGACCCGGCAGCGGCAGGTTCGGATTGCTCGCGCCGATGGCGAGCACGAGCGGCGCACTCGGCGGCGCCGCGCGCACGAAGTGGCTGTAGTAGGTGCCGAGACCGACGCCGATGCCGGTGGAACTCAGGCGCATGGCGTCCTGCGCGCCGGTGGCGGTGCAGCCGACGCCGGTGAGGGAGTCGGTCGAGGCGGCGAGCGCGTACGCCTCGGCGTCGGCGTTGGCGAAGACGCCCACGGCGGCGTTGGCGAAGATCTTCGCATCCCACAGAAGCGAGCCACTGGTGAACACGAAGGGCGCGTCGAGCACGACCGACATGCCCTGGAACGCCGACGGGTTGCCGGCCGCGCCCTGCGGACCGAAGTTCACCACGCGCCGCGCCAACACGACGGTTGGCGCGCCTATGTGGTTGAGGGCGAAGGTGAAGCGCGCGATGTCGGCGCGCACCGCGCGCCCCATGGTCAGCTCCATGTCGAGCGCGCGCGTGCCGGCGAACGTGCCGTTGCCTTCGTTCTGCCGCCACGAGAGGCCGCGGATGGTCGTGCCGGCCGGGACATTCGAATGGATCTCCTGGTAGCGCCGGGGACCGGTCGCGCCGAAGGGGATCGAGGACGAGGAGTTGCCCGGCGTGGTGGCACGGCTCGCGGGGGAGATCGGGCCCTGGGCGAAGAGAGGGAAGGTGCAGAGGAGGGGTGCGAGAATGCGGTGCATGTGAGCACGGACGCGGAGTGGCGCGTGGGGCGGCCACGATTCGAGGGAGGTGGAGGACGGTCGTGAGACCGGGGGCGCGTGTTCGGGCTCAGGCTCGGGCTCGCCGCCGCGGCGCAGCGCGCCGCGGCGGCTGGCTCAGGCTCGTACGGGCGCGGGCGGGAACGGAGAGAGAGGAGCACGACGCATCACTCCCCCCCATCCCACCCACCCACCGACCTCTCCCCGCTCCCGTACGAGCCTGAGCCCGAGCCTCGCAGCGCGGCGCTTCGCGCCGCGCTGCGGAGCCCCAGCCCGAAAACCTGCCCCCCGCTCGCTCCAACCCGTTCGGCTCCGACCCCCCGCTCCAACCCCCTCGCCCCCTCACCTCACCCGCCAGCCTTGCACGTCTTCTCCAGCCAATCGAAGAACACCCGATGCCACAACACGCCGTTCTGCGGCGACTGCACCCAGTGCCCCTCACCCGGGAAGTACAAGAACCGCGACCTCGCCCCCCGACTCTGCGCCGCCGTGAACGCCTGGATCCCTTCCGTCACCGGCACGCGGAAGTCCTTCTCGCCGTGGATCACCAGCAGCGGCGTCTTCCAGTTCTGTACGAACCGGTGCGGCGAGAACCCCGCGTAGCGCGCCATCACCTCCGGACTCTTCCAGTACGGCCCCCCCAGGTCCCAGTCGACGAAGAACAGCTCCTCCGTCGCGTGGTACATCGCCTCGAGGTTGAACACGCCGCAGTGCGCGATCATCGAGCAGAAGCGATCGCCGCCGTTGCCCATGAGCCAGTACACCGTGTAGCCGCCGAAGCTCGCGCCGACCGCAGCGACCTTCCTGGTGTCGATCCACGGCTCCTGGCGCAGGTCGTCGCACGCCGACAGCAGATCGCGCATCGCCTGCCCACCCCAGTCGCCACTGATCTCGTCGTTCCACGCCTGCCCGAAGCCCGGCAACCCGCGGCGGTTCACCGCGAGCACCACGTAGCCTTGCGCCGCCATGAGGTGGAAGTTCCAGCGGAAGCTGAACCACTGCCCCACTTGCGACTGCGGCCCGCCCTGGCAGTAGAGGAGCATGGGGTACTTCTTGGTCTTGTCGAAGCCGGGCGGGAGCACGACCCACGAATGGATGCGCGCGCCGTCGGTGGCCTTGGTCCAGCGCTCCTGCACCGTCGGCAGCGTGAGGTCCTTGAAGATGGCGGCGTTCTCGTCGGTGAGCGCGACGCCCTCGCCCGGCTCGCCGAGCAGCTTCACGCGCACGATCTCGTTCGGCCGCTCCGTCTGCTGGCGCAGGCAGAACAGCGACTGGCCATCGGGCGACAACTGCTGGCCGCCGAACTCGAAGCGGCCCTTGGTCACCGCGACCGGCGCGCCACCCCCGGCCTCGACGCGATACATCTGCGTCGTGCCCTTGGTCTCACTGCTGAACACCAGGAAGCGACCGTCGGCCGACCAGCCGTGGCCGTGTGCCGACTGGTCGAAGCCCGTCGTCAGGTCGCGCGTCTTGCCGGTGGCGAGGTCGAGCACCAGCAACCGGTTCTTGTCGGCCTCGAACCCGGGGCGCGCCATCGACAGGTAGGCCACCTGCCTGCCGTCCGGGGACACGCGCGGCTCGATGTCGTAGCCGGGCTGGTTGGGCGTGAGCACCGTGTGCTTGCCCGGCTCGGCGAGGCGCAGCAGGAACAGGCTGCTGTCGGTGCTGCGCTCCGGATCGGACACCGCCTTCGCCGTGTACACGAGGCCGCTGCCGTCGCGCAGCCACTCGATCTGCTCACCGCCGCCGAACGGCATGAGCGGCGTGTCCACGCGCATGCCGGCCATGAGATCCTGCGCCGCGCCACCGGCCGCCGGGACCACGAACAGGTGGCTGTACGTGCCGTCCTTCCAGGTGTCCCAGTGCCGGATCATCAGGTCGTCGAAGATGCGCGCGTCGGCCTTCGGCAGATCGGGGTAGAGGTCGTGCACGTCGGGGTCCAGCTTCACGCTCGCGGTGAAGCTGAAGTGACTCCCGGTCGGCGACCACGCCATGTTCGCGACGCCGCCTTCGTGGTCGGTCACCTGGCGCGCCTCGCCGCCGTCGACGGCGATCACCCAGATCTGCGGGCTGCCGCTGCGCGAGCTGACGAACGCTACTTGCCTGCCGTCGGCCGACCAGCGGCCGTTGCCGTTCGATCCGGCGCTGGTGAGCTGGCGGCGGTCCCCCGTCTCGAGATCCTGGACGTAGAGTTGCGCGGTGCCCTTGTTGGCCGCGAGGTCGTAGGTGCGCACCGAATAGAGCAGCTTGCTGCCGTCGGGGCTGACCTCGACTTCGCCCACGCGCCGCAGTTGCCAGAGCAGCTCCGGCGTCATGCGGGTCTGCGCGGCGGGCGCCGCCAGCGGACAGAGAGAGGCGAGACAGGCGAGGGTGAGGGTTCGCATCGGTCGGCGCGATGCTACGCGCGTCCGACCGCGACGCACGCGTCAGTGCGGCCGGCCCAGCAGTGCCGCCCGCCGGACGCGCGGTTCGAGCCCCGTGCGTGCCGGGCCCGCCGCCAGCGGGCGGACCGCGGTGACCGCGTCGGCCCAGCGCCCGCAGCGCAGCGCGATTCCGGCGGCGGCGACCAGCAGCGGTTCGCGCCGCAGTTCGTCGCGTAGCGGATCGAAGCTGACCACCTCCTGCAGGAACGCGTGCAGCGCCGGATCGACGCGCAGCAGCTCGAGCGCGTGTGGCCGTGCGTCGTTTCCTGCCCCGGCGCCTTGCCGAAGCTCACGAACGCCTCGACGCCCTGGCCGAAGTACTCCGCGTCGTTGCTGGCCGCGTAGTAGTCGAGGAACGCGTCGTCGGCCTTGGCGCGCTGGTACAGCTCGCGCAGGCGCTGCCGCTGCACCGGCATGAACCCTCGCGCCAGAGGGAGACTCCGACCCCATCGCCGATCCCCGCCGATACCAGCAAGAACGACCCTCTCCTGTCGATCTGGTACCATGGGCCGGATGCGCGCCACTTCGCTGAGCTGCGCCGGCTTGCTCGGCGTCGCCCTCGCTTCGAGCTGCTCGCCGGGTCGTCAAGTCCAAGTCCAAGGCAGTCCCGCGCCGCGGTTCCTCACGACGACGGTCGATCCCCACGCGCGGGCGGGACAGGCCGCGATCACGATCGACGCGCAGGGTGCCGCGCACGTCAGCTACTACGAGCAGGCCACGGCCACCCTGCGGTACGCGACGAACGCGAGCGGTGCCTGGAGCTTCGCCACGGTCGACGACGACGGCGATGTCGGGCGCAGCAATGCCATCGCCCTGGATTCCGCCGATGCGCCGCGCATCGTCTACCACGACGCGAGCAACCAGCGATTGAAGCTGGCGCAACTCGATGCGGGCCTGTGGACCACCTCGATCGTGACCGAGGACGGTGCGCCCGGCCCTGCCCTGGATCTGATTCGCGGCACGAATGGTCGGCTCCAGCTGGCGTACACGTGCTGCTACGAGCCGCCGCCGCCGCCGCCCACGACCGTCGATGCGACGCGTGCGCTTGTCGTGGCCGAGCTCACCGACAGCGGCTGGGCCATGTCGACCATCAAGCGAATCGGCGTGCCCAATGCGACGTCGAGTGGCGCGGTGTCGCTGTCGCAGAATGCCCTGGGGACGCTCCTGGTGGTCCACACCAGCTACTTCGGCTGGTGGGGCACCACGCACCTCCACGTCGGGCTGCGCTTGCGCGTCGGAGGCTGGGCGACGGTCCAACCCGACCTCAGTCTGATCTCGGGCCTCGGCGCGAGCGCCCGAATCGACGACCAGGAGCACCTGCACTTCGCGTTCACCGGCATCACCTACGGCAGTTTGGTCGGTCCGTCCGGGCCTGGCCTCAAGTACGTGAGCTCGCGTCGCGGCAGCTGGGAGTACTCGTCCCTGGTGTCCGACGGCTACCTGGCCTCGCTCGTCCTGGATAGCAGTGGGCGGCCGTCGATCGTCTACGGCACGCAGTCGCTGGTCTTCGCGACCGAGGTCGCGGGAGTCTGGCAGATCGAGATCGTCGACCCGTCCGGCATCGTCATGGGCCCCAGGGCAGCGGAGTGCGATGCCGATGGCCGTGTGCACATCGCCTACACCGATCCGGGATCTGGCGCCCTCGAGTACGCCAGCGTCGCTCGCCGTTGACCGTCGGAGGCGAACTACGGCTGCCGGCAGTGACCGCGCGCGGTGCGCCGACACACCTCTTCGACACCGCGCTGATCCACCCGGAGGCTGCGGCGATGCTTGCGGTCGCCCAGGAGTTCAAGGCGTTCGCGGTGAGCCTGCAGCAGAGCGTCATCGGCACCGCGTCCTGGAGCTGCGTGCGCCCCATCTTCACCACGCTCTTGAACTCGACGGCCTTGGCCTCGATTGCGGTGATGAGCGCCTCGACGCACGCGGTCAGCCGCTGGCTGCTGAGGATCATCCCGAGCTTCAGCGCCGAGGGGTACACGTCGTTGGTCGACTGCGAGCAGTTGACGTGGTTCGAGGTCGAGTTGCGCGGTCGTGCGTAGCTGCTCGTAGACCAGCGGCAGCAGCCCGTCCGCGGCGGACTTGTCGCCGTACGCCGCCGCCGCCATCAGACGCGTGACCGCGTGGTAGTCCGACGGCGGGGAGTGCATGGAGACGGAGTCTAGCCTCGTCCTCATGTGCGCCCGCGCGTTTCGCGGGGTTGGCGCGTGCCCGCTACGCTTGCGCGCGATGTCCGTCACCCATCCCGTGGCCATGGCTCGCCGCATCGCGTCGGTTCTGATGGTCCTCACCGTCCTGGCCGGATCGCTGCGCGCACAGGCCGATCGCGACCGTGGCGTCGCATCCACCACGGGCCTCGTCGTGTCGACGTCTTCTCTCGCGTCCGACATCGGCGCCGCCGTGCTGCGCAGCGGGGGCAACGCCGTCGACGCCGCCGTCGCGACTGCGTTCGCCCTCGCCGTGACCCACCCGTCGGCCGGCAACATCGGCGGCGGCGGCTTCATGGTCGTGGTGCCGCCCAAGGGCGAGGCGACGACCTTCGACTACCGCGAGAAGGCGCCGCTCGCGTCGACGCCGACGATGTACCTGGACGCGGACGGCAGGATCGACGGCAAGCTCACCGCGGCCGGCTGGCTGGCGCCCGGAGTGCCCGGGACGGTGCGCGGCCTCGAACTCGCACATCGCCGTCTCGGCTCGAAGCCGTGGCGCGAGCTCGTGCTGCCGGCGGCGCAGCTCGCGACGCGCGGCTTCAAGATGTCGGCGAGCCTCGCGCGCAGCCTCAACGGCCAGATCAGCGGCGCGATGGCGCCGTTTCCGGCGTCGGTCGCAGCGTACGGCAAGCCGGGCGGCGGCAAGTGGCAGGCGGGCGACACGCTCGTGCTCGGTGATCTGGGCCGCACCCTGCAGCGGATCGCGACCGAGGGGGCAGATGCCTTCTATCGTGGCAAGATCGCCGAACTGATCGTCGCCGACATGGCGAAGCACGGCGGGATCATCACCAAGGAAGACCTCGCCGCGTACGAGGCAGTGGAGCGGGCGCCGGTGCGCGGGACCTTCGGCGGGCACGAGGTGATCTCGATGCCACCGCCGAGTTCCGGCGGCGTGGCGCTGATCCAGACGCTCAACATCCTGGAGCGGTTCGAGCTGCCGCGCGACGCGCGGTTCGCGGCACCGACCCTGCACCTGATGATCGAGGCGCGGCGCCGCGCGTATCTCGACCGCGCGCGGCACCTGGGCGACCCCGACTTCGGGGCGGTGCCGGTCGCGCGGCTCACGAGCAAGGAATACGCCGCCGAGCTGGCCGCCGGCATCGACCCTGCGCACGCCTCGCGCAGCAGCGACCTCGGCGCCGACATCCTCACCGCCGGCCAGCGCGAGGAGTCCGACGAGACCACGCACTTC
>CAYQMF010000161.1:3489-12228 GCA_964418595.1 uncultured candidatus Brocadiaceae bacterium | reverse complement strand
AAGGCCAACCTGCCGTGCCAGATCGCGTTCAAGGTCAACCGGCGCATCGACTCGCGCGTGATCCTCGACAGCAACGGCGCCGAGAAGCTGCTCGGCCACGGCGACATGCTCTACGTGCCGCCCGGCGCCAACAAGCTGGTGCGCGCGCAGGGTGCCTTCGTGTCGGACACGGAGATCCAGCGCGTCGTGCAGTTCCTCGCGGACAAGGGCCAGAAGCCGGCGTTCCTGCCGGAACTGGTGCAGACCAAGACCGGATCGCAGCGCGGGCCCAGCGACAAGGACGACATGTACGAGAAGGCGGTCGAGGTCATCCTCGGCCAGCAGCGCGGATCGGCGACCCTCCTGCAGCGCGCGCTCGCCGTGGGTTACACGCGCGCCACGCGTCTGCTCGAGCTGATGGAGGAAGACGGCCTCGTGGGCGGGTTCAACGGTTCGAAGTCGCGCGACGTGCTGATGACGCTCGACGACTGGCGGGCGCGCGAGCTGGCGATTGCCGAGGAACTGGAGCGGATCGACGCGGGCGAGATCGACGCGGGCGAGATCGAGGCGGGGGACGCGGGCGACGGCGTTGGCGAAGGCGACGCGGACGAAGGTGCGGCCGACGCGCTGGGTGACCGGGCGGGGCGCGACGGCGAAGCCTGAGGGGGAGCCCTCCAACCTCTTGTGGCCTGCGGCCGTGACCGCTACCGTCCGCTGCGGTTGGCGGTCGCACCTGGGCGATCGCCTGGCGGTTTGAAAGGTTGCGAACCTGGGAGGCTCCGATGCAGGGGCAACACGAACCTGGACTCGGTCGAGGTCAAGGCGCTTGGCGCTGGCATTGGGCGCTGCCCCTCTGCCCGATCGCGGCGTCGATGTTCTGTCTGTCGGCGCTGGTCTACTACCACACCGTCCTGCAGGGCACGGGCGAAGCCTGGGGCTTCTTCCAGGGCGCGGTCGTCGGGATGTACCGGTGGATGGGCTTCGTCCCCACCTTCATGTTCTGGCTCCTGATGTTCGCGTGGTGCTCCGTGTGGTTCGTCACCGGACGCTTCGAACGGCCCTGGGCGCGGATCGGCTGGATGACGACGTTCGCGCTGAGCCTCGCCTTGGTCGTGAACCTCGGCACCGACGGCGTCGCGCCGCCGCCGCACGCCGGCATCGTCGGGACCTTCCTCGCGGTGCGCCTCGTGAGCGTGTTCGGCGTGGTCTTCAGCGCGCTGCTGGCGCTCGGCGCGGCGCTGGCGACCCTGTTCCTTGCCACCGACTTCCTCTTCTACCGTCACTTCGAGGCCCTGGCGCGCGGCCGGGGCGCCCCGGCGGTCGAGTCCGGCGTGGAGCCGGAGGCAACGGACGCATTCCGCGAACTGGCCTTCGCCGGGATCTACGGTGAGCAGGCGCGGGTGAGCGCGGAGGGTGCCCCGGCACCCCGCAAGCGCATCGTGCTGGAGGACGAATCGGTGGCGGGGTTCGCGGCCGCGCAGGCGGTGGACCCGGCGCCGCCGCTGGCACCGGTCGGCACCGACGATGGGGCGGTGATCGACACGCGGGACGCGGGCATCGTCGAGTGTGACCCGGTGATTGCGGAGACGGAGGAGTTCGAGGTCGCGTGGGACGAGGCGACCGGAACTGCCATCGAGCCGGACCGCGACGCCGAGGAAGAAGCAGACGAGGAGAGCGACGGCGACCCTGCGCCGAACGAGCCGATCGTCGAACTGACACCGGCAGCTCCGCGCGCCGCTCCGAACGACGCGGAGGCTGTGGAGGCTCCGACCTACGAGCTGCCGCGTCCGGCCCCGGCGAGCGTCCCGGAGGACGTCGATCTCGCCGCCCGCGAAGTGCTCGCCGCCGGCCGTGCCTCCGTCACGCTGCTGCGACGCCGCCTCGGCTGTTCGGCGGGCGAGGCACAGGATCTCCTGGACGCGTTGCGCGACTTCGGCGTGGTGGACGGCGCCCGCGGTGCGCCGCAGGGCGGCGTCGCGACCACGTTGGCCCAGTGGGATGCACGCTGAGAAAAAAACTGGCGGCGTCGCCGGGCGCATCCGCCGGCGCGGCGGGCCTGCTCAGGCCTTCCCACATCTTCCAACAAGACCCTCACTCTGGCGCTCGGGGTCGGCGGCCCCCTAGAAGAAGGCGCTCGTGACGGCGTCGTGGTCGAGGTGACCATGCCACCGGCGGTGCGGCCGGCGGTGGTCACGAGAACTGGCTTGGCGAGCAGCACCACCGGAAGGATCAGCATGGTTGACTTCGTGCAGACGGCGCAGGAGCGAGGTGTGCCTCGCAATGTCGACGCGGAGCGCTCCGTGCTGGGCGCGCTGATGCTGCATCCCGATTCGCTCACCGACATCTCGATCCTGCTCAAGCCGGAGGACTTCTACGTCCCCGCGCACCAGGTGATCTTCCGGTCGATCTGCGAGGTCCACGACGAGAAGCGCGCCGCCGACCCCATCGCGGTGGAGGAGCACCTCCTGCGCAAGGCTCTCCTCGACGAGGCTGGCGGGCGCGACGCGATCATGGATCTCGCGGCCGCGGTCGTGTCGCCGGCTGCGGTCGTCTACCACGCCGAGATCGTGCGCGAGAAGGCGATCTCCCGGCAGGTGCTCGAGGCGTGCCTCGAGATCTCGCGCTTCGCCTACGAGAACAGCCTGGAGCCGCGCGAACTGCTCGAGGAGGCGGAGCGCCGCATCTTCCAGATCGCGCGCGATGGGCAGGCGACCGAGGCCAAGAGCATCGACCAGATCCTCGCGGAGACCTTCGATCGGATCGATCACCTGCGCGAACGCGAGGGTCGGCTCACCGGCCTCGCCACCGGCTACTACGACTTCGATGACATGACCGGCGGCCTGCACCCGGGCGAACTCGGGATCCTGGCGGCGCGGCCGTCGATGGGGAAGACCTCGCTCGCGCTCAACCTCGTGGAGCGCGTGGCCCGTGACGGCAACGGCGTGATCTTCTTCAGCCTCGAGATGTCCGCGCAGCAAGTCATCCAGAACATGCTCTGCTCGCGGGCCCAGGTGCACGGCATGGCGCTGCGGAAGGGGCGGATCACCAACGAGCAGTACCAGCGCCTGCATCAGGAGGCCGAGTCGTTGTACGAGGCGCCGATCTTCGTCGACGACTCCGCGGGTCTCTCCATCGTGCAGGCGCGCGCGAAGTGCCGGCGTCTCAAGCAACGCCATGGCGACAAGCTCAAGCTGATCGTCGTCGACTACCTGCAGCTGATGACCGCGGGCCAGCGCGTGGAGAGCCGGCAGCAGGAGATCGCGATCATCTCGCGTGGCCTCAAGGCCGTGGCCCGCGAGCTGAGGGTCCCGGTGATCGCCCTGTCGCAGCTCAACCGCGACGTGGAAAACCGCGACGACCATCGTCCGCGCATGAGCGACCTGCGAGAATCCGGCGCGATCGAACAGGACGCCGACGTTGTCATGCTCTTGCACCGCGACGACTACTACAAACGCACCGAAGAGAACGCCGGCCTCGCGCAGGTGATCATCGCCAAGCAGCGCAACGGTCCGACCGGCGAGATCCAGCTCCGCTTCTTCCCGGAGTTCATGCGTTTCGAGAACTACCAGCGGCGCTCCGAACCCATCGCTTGACTCGTGGCGGCCACATGGCGACCCGGCCCGCGAGGCCGTTGACGCGGATGCGTGGTTGCGCGACAGGCAGGCGCGTGGTGGCCGGCGTGGCGGCATGGCTGCTGGTGGCCGGCGTCGCGGCGCAGGAGCCGTTCGGCTGGATCGCGCCCACGGATGTCGAGGGTCTGCCGGTGGCGCTGGTCGACGTGCAGCCGCCCGGCGTGGTGGCGGAGACCGTGCGCTCGATCCTCAAGGTGAAGGCCGGTGAGCCGCTGCAGCGGCGGCTGGCCGCCGAGGACCAGCACGCGATCTGGGGGCAGCTTCGCCTGCCGACGTGGATCGACGTGCGCAAGACCGCCGACGGCGGCGTGGTCGTCGTGTACCGGATCAAGGAGTCGCCGATCTACGCGCGCGCGGAGTTCAAGGGCCACGAGCACTTCTCGCAGTCGCAGATCAACACCCTGCTCCGCCTGCCGGGCGCCAACCAGTGGACGGACTGGTCGGCGGCGCAGCAGGCGCGCTACCTGCAGGAGCGCTACCGCGAGGACGGCTTTCGCTACGCACGGGTCGACATCCGCAAGGATCCGCTGCGGCGGACGGTGACTTTCGTCATCGACGAGGGACCGCGCGTGACCGTGCGCGGCCTGCACTTCCGGGGCAACGCCGCGTTCCCCAGCACCGCGTTCTGGAACCTCAGCGAGAACCTCATCGCCGGCGCGAAGCTCGAGTCGGCGCCCGGCACGTGGTTCGCGCCGACCTACTACAACGAGGCGCGGGTGCGACAGGACATCCAGCGCCTCGTGCTCTTCTACCGTGGGCGCGGCTTTCGCGACGCCGAGGTCGAACTCGTCGGGGTCGACTTCACGGCGGCCGGCGACGCGGTCGACCTGACCTTCCGCATCGACGAGGGCCCGCGCTACCGCGTGGCCTCGGTGACCATCACGCCGATCGCGCCCGCCGGGCGCGAACATCCGTACTACTCGGTCGAGGAGCTGCGGCCGCTCGTCAAGACGGTCGCGGGCAGCTTCTACGACCGCGATCAGGTGAACCTCGACCTGCGCGAGCTCGAGAAGTTCTATGGCAAGCGCGGCCACCCGTCGCGGCGCCGGTACGACCGGGGTGGGGCGCGCCTGCAGAACATGTTCGAGGTGCCGCAGCCGCGCGAGACCTTCGACATGGCGAAGCACGAGGTCCACCTCACCTTCGAGGTGCACGAGGGCTCGCCGAAGCTGCTGCGCGATGTGCTGGTGCGCGGCAACTCCGCGACCCAGGACGAGGTGATCCGGCGCCGGATCCGGACGCTGCCTGGCGAGACCCTCGACATGGACCAGGTGGAGCGGGCGAAGGCGAGGCTCGAGGGCACCCGCTACTTCGAGAACCCCGGTGCTCCCGGCGGCGTGGCCATGGGGCTCGCACCGAGCACGCCCGACCAGCCTGACGTCGTCGACCTCACCGTGGACATCGAGGAGGGTTCGACCGGTGCGCTGACCTGGGGTGTGGGGGTCAGCTCGGACTTCGGCGTGCAGGCGAGCATCGACTTCCAGAAGCGCAACTTCGACATCGGCCGACCACCGTCGTCGTTCGACCCCGCCACGATCTTCTCGGAGATCGCCAACAACGAGGCGTTCCACGGGGCGGGGCAGGATCTCAGCATCAACTTCCGTCCCGGCTCGCGCCGGACCGATTTCATTGTCAGCTTCTACGAGCCGGACGTGTTCGGACAGCACTTCGACACGATCGGCCTGCGCGTGAACGGGTTCCGCACGCGGCGGCGCTTCGAGACCTTCATCACCGACTCCCTGGGCCTGCGGCTCGGCTTCGAGCGGGCGTTCACGGAGGAGTTTCGGGTCGGTCTGTCCTCCGAGGTCCAGGGCGTCGACATCGACAGCATCCAGGCGAACGCGCCGTCGCTGGTGTGGGATGTCGAGGGGTCGACGACGTTGGTCTCCACGCTCCTCGACGCGCGCTACGCCGATCTCGATCGCTACTGGCGCCCGACGGAGGGGCTGGACGCGCGGATCTACTACGAGGTGTTCGGGGGGCTCCTCGGCGGTGGCGCCGACTTCTACCGCACTGGCGCGAGCATCGCTGGCTACGTCCCCATCTACGAAGACGAGCGAGAGCGCCGTCACGTCCTGTACCTCCGCAACTCGTTCGACCTCGGTGGCACCTACGGCAACACGCGCGACGTGTTTCCGACCGAGCGCTTCTACATGGGCGGCGGCGCCATCGGCGGCTCGATCCTGCGCGGCTTCCGGCGGCAGCAGGCCGGCCCGACGCAGTTCGACGAGCCGACCGGCGGCGAAGCGATGTATCTGTCCACCGTGGAATACGGCTTCCCCCTCGTGTCGACGCGTTTCCCCGGGCAGTACCAGGAGACCGAGATCATCCGCGGCGTGGTGCTGTCCGACCTCGGGCTGCTGGGCTCGACCCTGACCTCCGAGGATTTCGGCGAGGTGCGATGGGCGGCGGGCGTGGGCCTGCGCATCACCGTGCCGGGGCTGAACCTGCCGCTCGCCCTCGACCTTGCCTGGCCGATCCTGTTCGAGGAGACCGACGACCGGCGGCAGTTCTTCTTCTCGTTGTCGCCGCGCTGAGGCTCCGCCGCTCCGCGCGTGATCGGCGGGCGCGCGTCGCTACAACCGTGTCCGTGCCCCCTCGCTTTCCCGTCGGTGAAGTCACCGCCGATCTCGACTCGATCCTGGCCCTCGCCTCGCCCAGCGCGCGCGCGGCGCTGGCGCCCGCCGCCCGTCGCCGAGTCGAAGCGTCGCGGCGGAGTGTCGAGCGGGCGGTCGCCTCCGGCGCGACGCTGTATGGCGTCAACACCGGCTTCGGCAAGCTCGCCAACGTCTCGATTCCCGCGGCACAACTCGAACAGCTGCAGCGCAACCTCATCCTCAGTCACGCGACGGGCGTGGGGTCACTGCTGTCGGCGCCCGTGTGCCGACTGGCCTTCGCGCTCCGCATCCACAACCTCGCGCGCGGCTACAGCGGCGTGCGGCCGGCGCTGCTCGAGGCGATGCTGGCCATCTTCAACGCCGGTCTCGCACCCGCCGTGCCGAGTCAGGGGAGCGTTGGGGCCTCCGGGGATCTCGCCCCGCTCGCGCACATGGCGCTGCCGCTCCTGGGCGAGGGGCAGGTGTACGACGCGACGGGCAAGCTGATCTCCGGCGCCGGAGCGCTGCGTAGGGCGAAGCTCGCCCCCGTGCGCCTCAGCGCCAAGGAAGGCCTCGCGCTGATCAACGGTACGCAGATCATGACCGCCATCGGGTTGTGGACCCAGCTGCACGCCGAGCGGCTGAGTCGCGCGGCCGACATCGCCTGCGCGACGACGATCGAAGCCCTGCGCGCGTCGGCGCGCCCCTTTGCCGCGGCCGTACACCGGCTGCGTCCGCATCGCGGTCAGCAACGCACTGCCGCCAACGTGCGTCGGCTCCTGCGCGGGTCGGCGATCCTCGTGAGTCACGCGGACTGCGATCGTGTCCAGGACGCGTACTCGATGCGCTGCGCGCCGCAGGTGCACGGCGCCAGCAAGGACGCGCTCGCGTTCGCGCGCACGGTCCTGCTCACGGAGGCCAACGCAGTCACCGACAACCCGCTCGTGTTCGCCGGTGGCGATGTGGTTTCCGCGGGCAACTTTCACGGCCAGCCGGTCAGCCAGGCGATGGACTTCCTGGCGATCGGGATCTCGACCCTGGCCAACATCAGCGAGCGGCGGATCGAGAACCTCGTGAACCCCGACATCTCCGGCCTGCCGCCGTTCCTGGCGCACCAGCCCGGCCTCGAGAGCGGCTTCATGATCCCGCAGGTGGTGGCGGCGTCCCTGGCGTCGGAGAACAAGTCGTGGGCGCATCCCGCCAGCGTCGACACGATCCCGACCTCGGCCAACCGTGAGGATCACGTGTCGATGGGTGTGACGGCGGCCCGCCACGCGGCGGCGGTGGTCGACAACACCATGAAGGTCGTGGCGATCGAACTCCTGAGCGCGTGCCAGGGCCTCGATCTCGGCGAGCCACTCCGTCCCGGCCGCGGCGTCCAGATGGCCTACCGGGCCATCCGGGCCCGGGTGCCCACGTTGCGCGGCGATCGCATTCTTGCGCCCGACATCGCCGTGTGTGAGGAGCTGGTGCGCGACGGGACCCTGGAGCGCCGTGTCCAGACCGCGGTGGGTGCGCTGCACGCGACCTGATCGGGGGCGAAGACGCCGCGCCGTCCCGATACGCTGATCGCGATGACCCCTGCACCTCGCTGGCGCGCTCCCCGCGGCACCGCGCTCACCTGCGCTGACTGGCAGATCGAGGCCGCGTATCGGATGCTGCAGAACAACCTCGATCCAGAGGTGGCCGAGGATCCCGACCGCCTCATCGTGTACGGCGGCTCCGGCAAGGCCGCGCGCAACCACGAGGCGCTGCAGGGCATCCTCGCCACCCTGCGTCGCCTGCGGCCCGATCAGACCATGCTCGTGCAGTCGGGGAAGTGCGTGGGGGTGTTCACGACGCACCGCAACGCGCCGCGAGTCCTCATCGCCAACAGCAACCTCGTCGGTGACTGGGCGAACTGGGACGAGTTCCGGCGCCTCGAGGCGCTCGGGCTCACCATGTACGGCCAGATGACGGCCGGGTCGTGGATCTACATCGGCAGCCAGGGGATCGTGCAGGGGACGTACGAGACCTTCGTGGCGGCGGCGAAGCGGCACTTCGGCGGCGACCTGCGCGGTCGGCTCGTGGTGACTGCCGGGCTCGGCGGGATGGGGGGCGCGCAACCGCTCGCGGTGACGATGGCGGGCGGAGTGTGCCTGGCCGCGGACGTCGACGCGACGCGGATCCGCAAGCGCATCGAGACCCGCTACCTCGATGTCCAGGTGCCCGACGTGGCCGCCGGGATCGCCACGGCGCGCGCGAAGGTCGCGGCCCGCGAGGCCTGCTCCATCGGGGTTGCGTGCAACGCGACGGAGCTGCTGCAGGCGCTGCTCGATGCGAAGCTGACTCCCGAC
Organism: uncultured candidatus Brocadiaceae bacterium; assembly: GCA_964418595.1. Lineage (GTDB taxonomy): Bacteria > Planctomycetota > UBA1135 > UBA1135 > UBA2386 > CAYQMF01. The sequence goes on along the minus strand of CAYQMF010000161.1, from coordinate 3,684 downwards.
GTGCTCACGGACCAGACCAGTGCGCACGACATGCTGCACGGCTACGTCCCGGATCGGATGTCGCTCCAAGACGCGCTGGCCCTGCGCCAGCGTGACCCCGCGAGCTACGTCGAACGGGCGCGTGCCACGGCGGCTCGGCACGTCCGCCAGATGCTGGCGCTGCGGGAGCGCGGCGCGGTGACCTTCGACTACGGC
>CAYQMF010000161.1:0-3479 GCA_964418595.1 uncultured candidatus Brocadiaceae bacterium | reverse complement strand
GGCGGAGGCCTTCGCGATCCCGGGCTTCGTCCCCGAGTACATCCGGCCGCTGTTCTGCGAGGGCAAGGGCCCGTTCCGCTGGGTGGCGCTCAGCGGTGATCCGAAGGACATCGCGCGCACGGATCGGCTCCTGCTCGAGATGTTCCCGAGCGACACCATGCTCGCCACCTGGGTGGCGAAGGCGCAGCGTCAGATCGCCTTCCAGGGGCTGCCGGCGCGGATCTGCTGGCTGGGCTACGGCGACCGCGCGCGTTTTGGTCTGGCGGTGAACGAACTGGTCCGGACGGGCGAGATCTCGGCGCCCATCGTGTTCGGCCGCGACCACCTCGACACCGGGTCGGTCGCGTCGCCCTACCGCGAGACGGAGGCCATGCGCGACGGCTCGGACGCCATCGCAGACTGGCCGCTGCTCAACGCGCTGTTGAACACGGCGAGCGGTGCGACCTGGGTCTCGATCCACCACGGTGGCGGCGTGGGCATCGGTCGGTCCATCCACGCCGGCCAGGTGACGGTCGCAGACGGGACCGGGGACGCTGCCCGGCGGCTCGCGGCGGTGCTCACCAACGATCCCGGCACCGGCATTGCCCGCCATGCGGACGCCGGCTATGACTTGGCGGTCGAGGTCGCCACCCGCGAGGGCGTCGACCTCGGCGGCCCCGAACCGCCATTGTGATCGGGGCTTCGAGGTTGCCTGGCCTCCGACCACCCGCGATCCTTCGTTTCCACCACGCCGCTGGTCGATCCAAGCCAGTGGCGTCGACATCCGGATCCGGTCCCTTCCGCGGGGCCGCGACGCCGGGCACGGCCCACCACGCACGGCCGTGTCTCAGCCATGGCAGTGTCGAAACGTAGTGTCGCAACGCATGGGACTGTTCGGAAAACGCAAGCAAGCCGCGGCTGCCCCAGAGCTGACCGATGACCTGATGGTCGTCGTCGACCAGGCGGTCAACCCGTACCTGGTGAGCTTCCACGACCCGACGGGCTACCGGGCCGAGCAGGTGCGCGGGCTGCGCAACTCGCTCATGGCGATGAACCCGGAGGGTCTGGCGCGCACGCTGGTGGTGACGTCGGCCATCCGCGGCGAGGGCAAGTCGGTCAGCGCCATCAATCTGGCACTCGCGTTCGCAGAACAGGAGCGCAGCCCGATCCTCCTCATCGATGCCGACTTGCGCAGCCCGTCGGTGGAGCAGTACCTCAACCTCAACCCGCGGCCGGGTCTCGCCGACGTGCTGCTCGGTCGAGTCGCCCTGGAGGATGCCGTGCAGCCGGCCGGCGTGCGCAACCTGTTCGTGCTCGGGCCCGGGCGGGTGATGGCGCGGCCGTCGGAGATCCTCACGCCGCCACGCATCGAGGCGCTGTTCGACGCGCTGAAGGCTCGCTACCAGTACACGATCGTCGACACGCCGCCGGTGGTGCCGGCCACGGATGCGTCCGTGCTGGCCGCGCGGGCCGACGGGACGCTGGTGGTCGTGCGCATGGAGCACTCGCCCAAGTCGATGACCAAGCAGGCGCTGCGCACCCTGCGTGACCTCGGCGCGAACGTGCTCGGCGTGTTCGCCACCCAGGTGCGCGGCAACGACCCGGATCGTGCCGGCTACCGCTATCCGTCGATGCCGGAGGGCACGTGACGTGAAGCGCCTTGCCGATCAGCTCCGCAGCGCCGTCCGCGAGATGGCCTACAAGACCTCGGTCGACCAGCTCAAGAAGCGCGGGCTCAACCAGGTCAACGTCGTCAGCCTCGACCGGATCGTCGTGCTGATCGAGGAGGCCGTGCACCGTTCGCTGCGGCAGCACCTGCTCGGCGCCGAACGTGACCGCGTCGTCGACGCGACCAAGGAGGAGTTCCTCCGACTGATGCGCAGCAACGAGCAACTGGAGAGCGAGGCCAGCGAGCTGCGCCGGACCCAGGTGCGCGCCCAGGAGGAGATCGACCACCTGCGGCGCGAGCTCGCCGACTCGAGCCAGCAGCTCGACGCCAAGCTGGCGCAGGCGGCGTTCTCGACGCAGGCGCAGGTCGTCGGTGAGAACGAGGCGCTCGCGGCACGCTTCAGCGAACTGTTCGCGAGCCTGTCGGAGGGCGGCGACATCGACCCGCAGGCGTTGCGCGACGGGGCGTTCGCGATCCTGCTCCAGTTCGCCGACGCCGAGCGCCGTGAGGCGCTGATGGCGAAGGAGGCGGCGCGCGACCGCGACGTGGAGCTCCTGCAGCGACGCATCGCGAAGCTCAGCACCACGCTCGAGGAGAGCGAGCAGCGGATGGCCAAGCTGGCCGCCCTGAAGAACGTCGATCCCGGCATCAGCTCCATCTACCGCGAGGTCCAGGGTCTGGACCCCGCCGCGGAGCTGTTCCAGAAGAAGTCGGCGCTGATGGCCGACATCTTCAAGGCCAACCTGGCCCTCCAGAAGGGCCCAAAGACCTGACCCGACCGAAGGAACACTGATGAGCGAAGAGACCAAGGAGGGGACGCCGCCGGACAAGGACCACGGCGTGCTGTATGTCGGCATGGACCTGGGCACCTCCCGGACGTCCGTGTCGGCGAGCAACGGTGTGCGCGAGACCGTGTTGTCCGTGGTGGGCTACCCCAAGGACGTGGTCTCGGCCAAGCTGCTGAAGAAGGACGTCCTGTTCGGCAAGGAGGCGATCGAGAAGCGCCTGTCGCTGCGCTTCCTCCGCCCGCTGGAGAAAGGTCGGCTGAAGTACAGCCAGGCGGATGCGGCCGTCGAGGCGGAGAACATCAAAGCCGCCAAGGACCTCATCCGCGAGGCCGTGCGCATGGCGCGGCCGCGGAAGGACGAACTCGTGTACTGCGTGATCGGCGTGCCGGCGCAGGCGTCGATCAAGAACAAGTCGACGATCATCGATGTGGCGCGCGAGGCGGTCGACTCGGTCATGCTCTGCAGCGAGCCGTTCGCGGTCGCCTATGGCCTCGACATGCTCGACGACGTGCTGGTCATCGACATCGGCGCGGGCACCACGGACCTCTGCCGCATGCACGGGACGATGCCGGAGGACGCCGACCAGGTGACCTACAACATCGCCGGCGACGCCGTCGACGAGGAGCTGACCCGGCTGATCCTGGCCGAGCACCCCGAGGCGCAATTCACCAAGGAGATGGTGAAGGAGATCAAGGAGCGCTACTCGTACCTCGGTGAGGCGTCGGAGCGGGCCGTCGTCCAGCTCCCCATCAAGGGCAAGCCGACCGCCATCGACGTGACCGAACTGGTCAAGAAGGCGTGCAGCATCCTCGTGCCGCCGATCGTCGAGGGCATCAACAAGCTGGTCTCGACCTTCGACCCCGAGTTCCAGCACAAGCTCCGCAACCGCGTGCTCCTGGCCGGGGGCGGCTCGATGATCAAGAACCTGGATTCAGCGATCGAGGCGGCGATGCTGCGCGACCTCGGCGGTGGGCGCGTGCGGCGCGCGGAGGAGCCGATCTACGGTGGCGCCAACGGCGCGCTGAAGATCGCCCACGACATGC
>CAYQMF010000160.1:0-12285 GCA_964418595.1 uncultured candidatus Brocadiaceae bacterium | reverse complement strand
GCGTCCGGCGGGCGGCACTGCTGGGCCGGCCGCACTGACGCGTGCGTCGCGGTCGAGCGCGCGCAGCATCGCGCCGACCGATGCGAACCTCTACCCTCGCCTGAGCCCGTGATCAGCAGCACCCGGCCGTCCTTGCGCACGATCGTCGGCGTCATCGAGCTGAGCATGCGCTTGCCGGGCGCGATGACGTTGGCCGGCGTGCCGATGGTGCCGCGCGCATCGGTGAGCCCGGGCTTGCGGTTGAAGTTCCCCATCTCGTTGTTGAGCAGGAAGCCCGCGCCCGCGACCACGACGTGTGAGCCGTAGCCACCCCCGAGCGTGTAGGTGTTCGCCACCGCCAGGCCGGCCTTGTCGATGATCGAGAAGTGCGTGGTCTCGTCGGACTCCTCGCGCTGGCCGGCGGTGAGGATGTCGGCGGTCGTCGGCTCTCCCTTGGGAGGCATCACGACCATGAAGCCCCCGCCGCCGATGTTGCCGCCGACGGGTGGGTCCCCGCGAGCGCGAACGCAGTCGCGTCGGCCGCGTTGCCGCCGTTGCGCAGCACGGCGGCGCCGATGTCGGACGCCAAGGAAGACGTCGAGACGACGAGGCCCGTGGTGGATGCGACGCCACGATCGCAATCGGCCTGTGCGCGCAGCGATCCGGCCAGGACGGTGAGGACCATCAGCACCGACGCGATGCGGCGAGCGACGGTCACTTGGTGGGTGACGGACATCGCGGGCAAGCGCAGCGCCGCTGCGTTAGGCTCGGACGCCATGAACCTCGCCGAGACGATGGCCGCGCTCGAGAAGCTCGGCAACGCACAGACCAAGAACACCTGGCTCCGGCACGGCGGCACCGAGCCGCTGTTCGGCGTCAGGATCGGCGACATGAAGGGGATCCTGAAGAAGATCAGAGGCCGCCAGGATCTTGCCCTCGAGCTGTACGCGACCGGAAACCTCGACGCGATGTACCTCGCGGGCCTCGTCGCCGACGGCGCACAGATGAGCAAGAAGGACCTGCAGGCTTGGGTGAAGGCTGCCCGCTCGCCGATGGTCGCCGAGTACACCGTGCCCTGGGTCGCGGCCGAGAGCCCACACGGCCGCGAGCTGGCCCTGCAGTGGATGGACTCGAAGCAGGAGCGCGTGGCCGCGGCCGGCTGGAACACCTACTCGGGCATCGTCTCCCTGTTGCCCGACGCGGTCCTCGACACCAAGGAGATCGAGGCGCTCCTGAAACGGGTCGAGAAGGAGATCGGCAAGGCGAAGAACCGCGTGCGCTACTGCATGAACGGGTTCGTCGTCGCCGTGGGCTCGGCGGTCAAGCCGCTGCTCGCCAAGGCGAAGGCCAGCGCCAAGGCCATCGGCACGGTCGAGGTCGACATGGGCGACACGTCGTGCAAGGTGCCCGCCGCCGGCGACGTGATCGCGAAGCTCGAGGCGATGGGGCGCGTCGGCAAGAAGCGCAAGACGATGAAGTGCTGAACCGCCGCGCCCGCGGGGTCAGCGCGACGGACCGAGTTCGAGGTGCCGCGTTGCCTCCAGCGCCTCGAGCCCCGCGCCGGGCGGCAACACGAGCGCCTGCACGTGCACGGTCGACGCGACCGGCGGCAGGGGCACAACGAGCTGGCCCTCGCCGTCGGTGCGCGCGTGCACCTGGAGCGACTCCCACGGCACCATCGCCAGCGCCGCGCCCGGGCGCAGGAAGTCGAGCGGGACCCACGTGCGCGTCGCGCTCACCAGGAGGAGCACCGGCGCGCCGACGTGCGTGCAGCGCAGGGTCAGCTCCCGCGCGCCCGCTGCGCTGTCCGCCGCGCGCACCGCCAGGTGCGGCACGTCGCGCCCCTCCGGCGCGGACCCGGCGACGCCTGCGCTTCGGCCCGGCGCGCTCGGGACGTCCACGAACACTTCGGCCGGCCCCAGCAGCCGCACGCGGAGCCGCGCCGCACCCTGCGTCGCGGGGGCGCTGGCCGGCACGCCCTCCGCGCGCGACCAATCGACGCCGAGGACGCGCCGTGTCGCCGCGTCGTCGTCCGCGGCGGGCACGACGGCCGTGCCCTCACGCAGCACGCCGCCCTGCGCGTCGAGCATCTGGATCACGACCTGCGACGGCGCGGCGGCGTCGGCCCTGGCGGGCGCGAGCAGGACCTCCGGGGCTGCGGCCCAACGCGCGCCGAGCGGCAGCGACAGCGCTGCTTCGAACCCGACCACGTCGAGGTCGATGGCCAACCCGCCCAGCGCCGGAACGTGTGCCACGCCCTCGATGCGCAAGACGCCGGGCGCAGGGGTGGCACAAGGAACGCCCCAGTCGCCGAGCCCACGACGCAAGGCCTCGGCCACGTCAGCGCCGGTCTCGCCGGGACGAACCGCGACGCGCACGCTCGTGTGCCCGGGCAACCACACGGCGACGCTCCCATCGCTCACGGCGGCGCCCGCCGGGGACAGCACCAGTTCGGCGGCGCGACCTTCGGCCGGCGGCGCGACCAGCAGCTTCATGTGTTGCGCCACCGGGCCGGCGAGGGCGGCCGCCGCGCGCAGGTTGCCGCGCACGTTGATGTGCGTGTCGCCGCGCTGGTAGAGGTGGCGCTGACCGTCGGGACCGGCGCCCACGTTCCGGAAGTCCGGCAGGAGATCGACGTACGGATACGACTTCGCGTCGAAGTGGGCGCGCAGCAGCCGCTGCGGCAGGTCGCGCTCGAACTCGCCCTTCGGCAACGCGACCCCCACCTGTCGCCACAGCTCGTCGTCGACCTGCATCGCGTCGGGGATCATCACGAACATCACCGGCGTCGACCCGGCGGCCGCGACGATCGCGTCGACCAGCTCGAAGAAGCGCGGGTACCTGGCGGCGTGCTTGGGCTGGAACACGTCGCCGGCGCGCGAGGCCTCGATCCGCAGGAACTCCACCGCCGAGTGGGTCTCGGGTTCGAGCGCAGGGTCGAGCAGGTACGGATACCGCTGCAGCATGACGTCGAGCTCGGCCCGGCCCGCATCCTGCTCGCCGACGATGCCCAGCTCGGTTCGGCCGAGGCGGCGGCGCTCCTGCCACATGCGCGCGAGGCGCGTGGGCACGACGGAGACCAGCACGTTCTCGCGGTTGAACCACGACGCCAGCCACGGCGACTTCGGGTTCGAGTCCTGTCCGATGTCGTTGCCGACGAACACCCCGATCATGACCAGATCGGGGCGCAGCGGCATCGCCTCCGTGCGCAGCAGGTGCAGGTACTCGGCGGGGCCCAGGCTCGGCAGCCCCATGTTGTAGACCCGCAGCGTCGGCACGAGCCGCTCGAGCGCGGTCGTGTAGTGGAAGTAATGCGGGACGATGCCGGCCGAGAACGAGTCGCCGATGCAGACCACGAGCGGCACGCCTTCGCGCTTGGGCGTGAACTCCTCGTCGTAGTGGCCGAGCGAGTTGCAGGGGAAGCCGAAGCGCGGCGTGCCCGGCGGGAAGCGGAACCTGCCGATCAGCTCGGCGACGCCGGCGTCGGCGCGCATGAGGACGGGGTTGTCGAGCAACGACGACAGCGCGCGCAGGCCGAGTTCGAGACCGAGCGCGACGACGCACAGCATCGTCAGGCCGATGTCGAGGACGCGGACGGGGCGGCGCAGCCCGAGCCGGCGCGCGGGAGACGCGAGCATGCACAGCACGGCGAACGCGCAGAGCGCCGTGCCCATCCCCATCGCCACGCGCGGCGGGTGGAAGGGCTCGCCGCTGAACAGGAACACGAGCCAGCCGAGGACCAGCGCGATCACGAGCGCGCGCAGGCGCGACCAGAACGCGACCTCGCCGCCGCGCCACACGCGCCAGCCGAGCAGGAGCGCGTGCGCGAGCAGGAGCCCGATCCCGACCCGCGCGACGCCCAGCCAGGCCGCCGACGCCGGCACGCCGAGCGCACCGCCGCTCGGGTCGGCGAGGCCCACCCGGAGCAACCAGGCGCCACCGAGCGACACCAGTGCGAAGGTCAGGTCGGCCACCCGTTGGCGACGACGCAAGCGCGGGCTGACGGGTGACGGCATGGGCCGAGATCGTCGCGGGATCGAGCACCGGAACAACCCCCGCGGCCGACGCTCGGCGGAGCCTTGCTCTCCTCGCGTGAACCGCGACGCTACCGGACCCATGCCGTCCCTGCGCGACTTCCACTTCCTGCCCACCTTGCACGCGACCCTCGCGGAGCAGGGCATCGACACGCCGACCGAGATCCAGGCGCGCATCATCCCCGTGCTGCGCAGCGGTCGCTCGGCGGTCGGCGTGGCCGAGACCGGCAGCGGCAAGACTCTCGCCTTCGTGCTGCCGATGCTCGATCGGCTCAAGCGCCTGGAGAACGAGGTCGGTGCCGTCGAGCGGCCGGGCTTGCCGCGCGCGGTGGTCCTCGTGCCGACCCGCGACCTGGGCGAGCAGGTGGCGCGGGTGTTCAAGTCGTTCACGCACGACACGCGCCTGCGCGTGCGCAGCGTGCTCGGCGGCACGACCCTCGCCGTCGCCAAGCGCAACGTGAGCGGACCCTTCGACATCCTCGTGGCCACGCCGGGCCGCGTCGTGCAGTTCCTCGACCGCCGGCTGCTGGATCTCAGCGACGTGCAGACGCTGGTCTTCGACGAGACCGACCAGATGCTCGACAAGGGGTTCCTGCCGGATGCCACGAAGATCACCGAGGCCTGTCCGCCGCAGCGGCAGATGGTGATGTTCTCGGCCACCGTGCCCCCCGCCGTGCAGAGCCTCATCGCGCGCCTGTTCGCCGGCGCGGAGGTGATCCGCACCAAGGGCAGCCACCGCGTGGTGCCGGGGCTCACCACGCACAACCGCACCGTCGAGAACGGCGAGCGCTTCGCCGCGCTGCTGCCGCTGCTGAAGAAGCCGGTCGAGGGCGGCACGATGATCTTCTCGAACACGCGCGGCCAGTGCGACAAGGTCGCCGCCGCGATCCGCGCCGAGGGACACGAGTGCGTCGTGTATCGCGGCGAGATGGACAAGGCCGAGCGCCGCGCCAACCTGCAGGCGTTCCGGAAGGGCGACGTGAAGTTCCTGGTGTCGACCGACCTCGCCGCGCGCGGCCTCGACGTCGAGCACGTCGGCCGCGTGATCAACTACCACCTGCCGCAGACGGTCGACAACTACCTGCACCGCGTCGGGCGCACGGCCCGCGCCGGACGCACCGGCCTCGTGGTGAACCTGGTGACGGAGCGCGACCTGCCGCTGCTGCGGCTGCTGAAGGAGTCGGGCACGGGGCGGCGGTAGCCTCGGGTCAGTGTTGTCGGGCTAGTGGATGGGCCCCGCCCACCACTCGCGCCCCTCGGCGTCGACGAAGCGGGCGCGCAGGGTGGGTGGCGCTGCGGTTGCGTCCGCGTCCAGCAGCAGGAACGAGTTGGGCGCCGGCATGTCGGCGACCAGCCCCGGGTGCGGGGCGGCCGCCGCCGCGATCAGGCCGCCGTGCAGCGGCGACGTGATCAGCTCCAGCAGGTCGTAGCCGGCGCTCACCGCAGTCGCGTGGCGGATCACGCGCGAGCGATGGATGTCGCCGCCGACGAGGACGACGCCGCGGATCGCGTGCTCGCCGATCCATGCAAACAGCGCGTCGCGTTCGTGCGCGTAGCTGCCCCAGTGGTCGCGCTTGCCGGGACGGACCGCGTCGTTCCACACCATGCCGCAGGCCAGCACCTTGAACGGCGCGGTCGACGCGAGGAGGCCTTCCTGCACCCACTCCCACTGGCGCGCGCCGAGCAGCGTCGCCGCGTGCGCCTGCACCGGCGACGGCTCCGTCGCCGCAAACCAGCGCGTGTCGAGGAGGAACACTTCGACGGGCCCGCGGCGGAAGCGCGTGTAGATCCCCGCGCCGTCGGCCCCGTAGCCGGGGTTGGCGTGGTACTCGACGAAGGCGCGCCGGCTGTCGCTCTTGCCGGGCAGGCGGCCGTCGGTGTCGTTGGCGCCGAAGTCGTGGTCGTCCCACGTCGCGTAGGTCGGTGTGCGGCGCAGCAGCGCGGCGAGTTCGGGCACCGCGAAGAACTCGCGGTAGCGGCGTCGCTGGACGGCGAGGATCGGGCTGTCGATGTAGGGGGTGTCGCCGAGCAGCACGAGCGCGTCGGGCGCGTGCCCAGCCAACGCAGTCCAGGCGCTCGCCGTGCTGGCGTCCTCGTACGCGCACGACCCGAACGCGAGGCGGACGCGCTGGGGTGACGCCGACGGCGTGGCGGTCGTGAACGCCACCGGTCCGACGAGGGTCTTGCCTCCGCTCTCGATGCGGTAGGTGCAGGCCGTGCCGGCGGCGAGGCCATCGGCCGCGAACACCACACAGAAGTCGTCGTCCACGCGCGCCTCGCCCGCGACGCGGATCTCCTTCCCTTCACACTGCACCACGAGCGCGGCCGACCCCGCCGTCGAGAAGCGCGCCCACACCCGTGTACCCGAATCGGTCACGTGCCCGAGCAGCGGCCCCGTCGTGATCGCGAGCTGCCCCGCCAGCGCGCCGGGCAGCAGGAGCAGCGCGCAGAGCGTCGCGTCAGCGCGCAACCCCACGCGCATCCATCGAGAAGTCCCAGCCCGGCACCTCGTGCGCGCCCAGCGTCGGCACCAGCCGTTCGTCGGTGTACGAGCTTCCCGGCGTGAACCGGTAGTGGATTGGCATGACCAGCTCGAACGTCTCCTGGTTGCGTTGCCGGGCGAAGCCATCGGTGACCCTGAAGCCGACATGGACGTAGTCGAACGTGTGGTCGGTCTCGTTCACATAGGTGAAGCGCACGCGCAGGTACTCCTCGCCCGGCAGGCCTTCGACCGCACCGCGCGTGACCACGAGCGTGCCATCCGGTCCGCGCATGATCCGGGGGAAGGCGACCCGCGCGGCGAACTCGGCGCGCGCCGCATCCAGGCGGGCGCGGTGTGCGTGCCAGAGCCGGTCGGCGATCTGATCCGGAGTGGCGGACGGCGGCGCCGCACAGGCCGCCAGCACGGAGAGACACAGGGTCGCGAGGCGCATCGTGCGCGCCGCGCGGCAAGCGCCGTGCCGCTCGGGCGTGCGCTGCGCGGCCGGGGTCGGGTGTCGCGTTGCCAGGACAGGGCTGTGGCCCAGGCACGACGCTCGGCGCCGCGGCGTCACCGCGCGCCGACCTCGACGTAGCGCTGCAGGAGCTTGGCGAACGCCGCCGGATCGCGCGTCCCCTTGGCGGACGGCTCCACGCTGTAGAGGAAGTCGCCGGCGTTGGGGACCGTCACGCGATGGCATTCCGCGCCGTCGATGACGCCGGTGCGCACGACGCTCACCGGATGCGGGCGGCCGTCGCGCGGGTCGAGGCTCCACTCGATGATCGACACGTCGCGGGTCACGCCGTTGTAGAGGATGCCCTTCACCTTCATCGTGCGGTCGACGAAGAGCAGCTTGTACTGCACGACGCAGGGCACCTCTTCGCCGGCCACCGCGAGGTGACCGGGCCCGTAGTGCTCCGCGTGCCGGCCGATCTCGTGCTGCAGCTTGACCAGCTCCTCGGAGAGCTGCGGCGTCGGCTGCTCCGTGATGAGCACGCCTTCGCGACCCTTCATCCAGCCATTGGTGTGCGCCTCGATGCGCCGGGCCTTGTCGGGATGGCTGTGCGAGCCGCGGCCGCCGTACACCCGCACCGCCGCGGTGGTCTCCTCGAGCGTCGCACCGAGCTTGGCCAGCGCGAAGCCCGCCCAGTAGTCGGCGGCGAGTTCCTGCTTGTGGTTCTGCTCCGTCGTGCGGTCCTTGTACGTCCCCGCCTTGGTCATCGTGTCGCCATTGAGGTGGTGCGCGATCTCGTGCGCGAGCACCGCGTAGATCGCCCACTTCGACTCCACCGACTCGGTCAGTTTCTGCAGCCACGCGTTGCTGTAGACGATGGTGCGGTCGCCGTCGTAGAGGAACGCCGCGGCGTTCGGCACGTCGCCGGCGAGGACCTTGAAGTTGGTGAGCAGGCCGGCGTGCTTGAGGATCTCCGCCACCGCTTCGAGGCCGGCGCGGTCCGGCGAGTAGGTCTGCACGACCTTGGCGATCTCCTCGTCGCCGTAGCCGCAGTGGAACGTGCTGCGCGCCACGTCGATGACGCCGGCGACGCCGGCGTTGGGCACCGGCTGCGACTTGACCGTGCGGTGCGCCTGCTCGAGCCACGGCCGGAGCCAGGTCTTGAAGCGCGCGAAGATCCCGCCGGGGTCACCCCGGTAGGCGGAGACGGCGAGGGTGCCGATCGCGGCGAGCAGAGCCAGCAGGATGAGCTTCTTCATCGGGCCGGGCCATGGTAGCGGACTCAGCGCTGCCTGCAGCCCCAACCCAAGGGTTGCGGTGCTTCGCACCGCCAGAAGGGGCCGCAGGCGCTGTCGTTTCTGGAGGCGACTTCCATCTCCGCTGGCGACCGACGAATCCTCGCGCCACGCGACGAGACGCGGAGATGGAAGATCAGCGCTCGAACAAGACCGTCAGCACCCGCGCGGGCGCATCGGGCGGCGCGCCGTCCTCGAGTTCTTCGCCGAGGTCGCGCAGCGTCAGGCCGGCGGCGAGCCCCGCGGTGACGTACTCGCTCACCGTGTGCCGGTGCGCGGGCACGTACACCGTCGCGCCCGTGCCGCGGTCGGTGAAGTGGGCCTGGCCGCCGCGACGCTGGCGCTCCGGGTGCAGCTCGCACAGCCAGAGTTGCCCGCCCGGCCGTAGGACGCGGGCCGCCTCGCGGCAGATCGACGCGAGGTCTTCGATGTGCTCGAGCACGAGGCTGCCGACCACGACGTCGACCGCGCCGCCGGGCAGCGGCCAGCGGGTACGGATGTCGTGGCGCACGAACCGGACGTGGCCGTCCGGCACGTGGGCGCGCGCGCGCTCGAGCATCGCCGCGGAGAACTCGAGCGCGATCACCGCCTGCGCGCGCTGCGCGAGCCACGCCGTGTTGCGGCCCGTGCCACAGCCGATCTCGAGCACGGAGCGACCGTCGAGGCGCAGCGGCTGCCGGCGCAGCGAGGCTGCGGCGAGGTCGCGCGTGAGGTTGTGGTCGTCGTCGTAGCCGGCGGCCCAGCGGTCGTAGGCATGCTCGACGTCGGGGCGGTCGGGCGATCCCGGGTCCGGTGGGTCAGCGCTCATCCGCGCCGTGCCTTCACTTGCTCTCCCACACGTTGTTGCGCGCCGACATGTCGAGGATCAGCACGCCCGGGTTCACCTCGACGCGCTTGATGCCGGGGCCGAAGCGCAGGGTCTTCGTCTTCTTGCCGGCGAGCCAGTGCGCGATGTCGACGGACTGGCGTTCGGTCTTGCCGTCGGCGTGGGTCACCTCCACGACCGTCGGGTAGGTCGCGTAGCCCAGGTCGACGACGACCACGTCGGTGCCGCCTTCGACCGGCGTCACCGACTGCACCGCCTGGTCGAGAGTCCAGGTCTCGAAGTACCAGGTGCGCCAGTACCAATCGAGGTCCCGCCCGGCCGCGCGCGCGAACGCGTTGAAGAAGTCCAGCGGCAGCGGGTGCTTGAAGGCCCAGTCCTTCGCGTACTTGCGGAACGTCGCGAAGAACACCTCGTCGCCCATGAGTTCGCGGAGCTGGTGCAGGATCGCCGAGCTCTTGGTGTACGACGCGAACTGGTAGCCGGAGCGACCGGCCTGGGGGTGATAGTCGCCGTGCGTCATCAGCGGCGCCGACTCGCCGCGGGCCGCGCCGGCCAGATACCCGCGGACGTTCGGCCGCAGCGGTCGGTCGGGCTGGTTGAACGCCGCCGTCGTGTAGTCGGTGAAGAAGTCGGTGAAGCCTTCGTCCTGCCACGCGTGCGCCGTCTCGTTCGAGCCGACCAGCATCGGGAACCACATGTGGATCAGCTCGTGCGCGACGAGCCCCAGGCTCCCGCTGCCGCAGATCGTCATCATGGGGTACTCCATCCCGCCGCCGATCACACCGCCGCAGACGGTCATGTGCGGCCACTGGTACGGGTACACGGTCTTCGACATGTGCTCGATCGTGTGCCGCGCGTACTCGGCAGCGCGGGCGAAGCTGCGGCCCTCGGGCCGGTACACCGCGTGGATCATCGCCACGCCGTCGACGCCCTTGCCGTCGCGGTCGGCCACCACCGCGTGCGTCGCGTCCCACACGTAGCGGTCCGACACGCTCACCGCGCAGTCGCGCACGTTGGACGCCTTGTAGTGCCAGGTGAGAACCTCGCCCTTGTCCATGCGCGTGACCCGCTGGTTCTTCACGTCGTCGGCGGTCACCACGTGCACGACCTCGCGCCCGGCGCGCGCCTGCGCGAGGCGCTCGATCTGCGGCGCGGCGAGCACGTCGGCCTCGTTCTCCAGCGTCCCGGTCGCGCGCACGAGCCAGCCCGCAGGCGCCTCGAACGCGACGTCGTAGTCGGCGTAGCCCATGTAGAACTCGGCGTTGGTGAGGTACTGGTCCGCCACGAAGTCGCCAGCCACGTCCTCGAACACCGCGACCTGCGGATACCAGTAGCCCAGGTAATAGGTGTGGAAGTCGTCGTGCCCGTTGCGCGGCGCGCCGCTCTGCGGGACCTGGTACTCCCAGTCCATCGCCACTTTCACCTCGCCTCCGGGGGCGAGCGGCGTCGGCAGCGGCAGGTTCATGACGGTCCCCTGCACGCGCGGGCGCGCCCCACCGCCGCGCCGACCGCGGCGTGCCGACGCGTCCTCCGCGGTGTCGGCCGATGCGTCGCCGACGCGCACGTTGCTCACCTCCACGCCGCCGGTGATCTCCAGGTAGCGGTTGCGCAGGTTGCCGGCCTTGTGCGCGTTCTGCCGCAGATGGATCGCGAGCCGCGGGATCTCGTGCGGCGAGCGGTTGCGGTAGGTGATCTCGACGTGGCCGATGACCTTCGCCGTCGTCGGCTCGAGCTTCGCCCGGATCGCGTAGTGGGCTTGGTTGGTCCAGTACTTGGCGCCGGGTTCGCCGAGTTCGGTGCGCGTGCCGGCGGCGACCGCCTCGGCCCAGCCGACGGGCTTGGTGATGGGATAGGGGATCGGGCGCTCGATCTGCGCGCAGGGCGCAGCGGCCAGCGTGAGCGACGCGAGGAGGAAGGAGAAGGTCGGTCGGCGGCGCATCGGATCCTCGTGGGGGCGGCGGGGCGCGCAGGGATACGGGTCTTGGGTCTTGGGCGCGAGTACTTCACCGATGAGCTACCATCCTCCGCACGATCCCATGCTCTGAGCCCTCAACTCCCCCCGCCGGATCGCGGTCGCGGTCCTCTTCTTCGGCATCGGCGCGGTAGTGCAGTACTTCGCGCACATCCCTGGCGCCGCGCTCGGCGGCCTCCTGCTCGGCGTGATCGCCGCGCGCTTCGTGCCTGGCAAGACCGGCTGCGCGATCAAGCCGCGGTAGGCGTGCCGCGCGGGTTGCGCCTGGTTGCTCTGGCCGGCTTGGGCGGCAGCGTGGCCACGAACTGCCGTGTCGGCGCGAGTTCGGGACGGTGAGGCTCCACCGGTCGCGATCAGGAGTCGCGCTCGAACTCCTCGGTCGTCAAGACGGTGATCGAGCCCACCTCTTCGGTGCGTCCTTCTCCGACGAGGCGGACCGGATACCGGCCGATCTTCGTGGCTTCGATCCAGATACGCGTCGCTTGCCCCGGCGCGATGGCCCTGCGCAGCGCGAACGCCGCAAAGTCGAAGGTGACCGCGGTGTCCGACTCCATCTGCAAGCGGACCGGCCGACCGAGGGGAACGCGCAGCTCGTTTGTCCTGGTTCGACCCCGACAGGTCGCCGTCCACTCGAAACCCTGGACCGAGAGCGTGACCTCCAGCGCGTCCGCCGGGGCAAGGGTCACGTCCTGAGGTTGGTCGACGGCGGACTCGGTGCGGCGAGGATCGGTCGTTGACGGGCCCGGCCAGCCAGACGGAGCGGGTCGCTCACACGCGGCAAGGGAAACCAGGATCGTCAGGATCCAGCCCCACGGACAGGCAGCTCGCCTTCGCTTGCTCTCGCCAGGGCCTTGCCGATCAGTCCACGCACCTTGCGCGCGTCCGGCCGCAACGACTCGTGGGCCCGTGAGACTAGAACTCGTCAACGACATCCATCGAAAGACTAACAGACGTGGCGTTCCGCTTGGCCCGTCGGTGCGGGCGTCCCCACGTCTCGAGATCCAGGTGCACCGCGATAGGAGCGTGTAGCCAGCGCTCGCGCGAGGTATCACACGACGCCGTCCCGCCGCGTCTTCCCCTCGCCCGCCAAGATCCGCTCGATGACCGCCGCCCTGCACCGCCCCGAGCCCGTCCTTCGCCACCGGGCGCAACCCGTCGACCGGACCGTCCCGAGGGCGCAGGCCGCGGCGTGGTTGCTCGAGGGGCGTTCGCTGATCGTGACCGATCGCTTCGGGACCGGGCTCGA
>CAYQMF010000159.1:0-12427 GCA_964418595.1 uncultured candidatus Brocadiaceae bacterium | reverse complement strand
GTGATCGAGACGTTGCTCGTCGTGCGGCCGATCTTGTCGATCTCGTCGATGTAGACGATGCCCTGCTGGGCCTTCTCCACGTCGAAGTTGCAGCTCTGCAGCAATCGCACCAGGATGTTCTCGACGTCCTCGCCGACGTAGCCGGCCTCGGTGAGGGTGGTGGCATCGGCGATCGCGAACGGGACCTCCAGCATCAGGGCCAGGGTCTTGGCGAGCAGCGTCTTGCCGCAACCGGTCGGGCCGACGAGGAGGATGTTGCTCTTCTCCAGCTCGACGTCGGGGCGGTGGAAGCGGGCATTGAGGCGCCGGTAGTGGCTGTAGACCGCGACCGACAGGATCTTCTTGGCGTGCTCCTGACCGATGACGAAGTCGTTGAGGCGCGCGTGGATCTCTTCGGGCGTGGGGATCTTGTCCTTGACGACCAGGTCCTTGACGAACGTCGAGGACTTCCCGCCGCGGTGCTTGCGCTCCTCTTCCTTGAGGATCGTGTTGCAGATCTCCACGCACTCGGCGCAGATGTGCACCCCGGGCGGACCCGCGATCAGCGAGACGTGGTGCTCGGACTTCTCGCAGAAGGTGCACCGTTCGGTCTGTCGTCCCTTGCCGGTCCCTGACTTCGCCATCGCTTGGAATCGTTGGGGTGCGGCACCCGCCGCACCCGGCCGGAAGGATAGGGCGAAAGCGAGGTCGGCGGTAGCACTCCGTGGACGGGGCGACGTCGCCGACCCACGCCACGCTCGCCGAGGCGGCCTCCCGCGGGCTGGCGAGGCGTCCCGCGCCTACTTCTTGCTCTCGACGATCTCGTCGATGAGGCCGTAGGCACGCGCCTCGTCGGCGCCCATGAAGAAGTCGCGGTCGCTGTCCTTGCCCACCTGCTCGGCGTCCTTGCCGCAATGCTTGCCGAGGATCGCGCTGAGCGTCTGCTTGAGGCGGAGGATCTCTTCGGCCTGGATCGAGATGTCGATCGCCGTGCCCTGCACGCCACCCCAGGGCTGGTGGATCATGATCCGGGCGTGGGGCAAGGCGAACCGCTTGCCCTTGGTGCCCGCCGCCAGCAGCACGGCACCCATCGACGCCGCCTGCCCGATGCAGTAGGTCGCCACCGGGCACGCCACGAACTGCAGCGTGTCGTAGATCGCGAGCCCTGCGGTCACGCTGCCGCCCGGCGAGTTCAGGAAGATGCTGATGTCCTGCGACTTGTTCTCCTTCTGCAGGAACAGGAGCTGCGCGATCACCGAGTTCGCGACGTTGTCGTCGATGGGGGAGCCGATGAAGATGATCCGATCCTCGAGCAGCCGGCTGTAGATGTCGTACTGGCGCTCGCCCCGCCCGGTCTTCTCGATGACGAACGGGATGTAGTAGTCGTTGACCTGGCTCATGTTCGATCCTTCGTAGGCTCCAGAGGCAGCCTGCTCAACTATCGGCGATCGTCGCGTTGGCTCTGAGCAAATCGCGCACCTTGCGCTCCAGGATGCCGAGCCGCAGGTCGGCCATCATGTTGCGCTCCTCGTAGTGCTTGCGGACCACGTCGACGGTGGTCTGGTTCTGGGCCGCGAGGCTCCGCAGCGCCTCCTCCATGTCGCCCTCCGTGACGAAGATCTTCTGGTCGCGCGCGACGGCGTCGAGGATGAAGAACACCCGGACGCGCTTCTCGGCCTCCTGGCGCGCCTCGCCGCGCGCCTCCTCGACCTTCGCTGGGATCTGATCCTCCGGCGTCTCCGCCTGCTTGAGGCGGTGCTCGAAGCCCTTGAGCTGCGCCTCGGTCTCGTCGTCGACGAGCCCGGGCGGCAGGGGGAAGTCGTGCGCGCCAAGGAGGGCCTCGATGCACTCGTCCTCCTGGCGCAGCTTGTCCTGGCGTTCCTTCTCGGCGCCGATGCGTTTGCGCAGCTCTTCCTTCAGCGCGTCGATGCTGTCGAAGTCGAACCCCTTGGCGAACTCGTCGTCCAGCGGTGGGGACTGCACGCGCAGCACGTCCTGGATGGCCAGGTCCGCCTCGCCGGGCTTGCCGCGCACGGCCTCGACCTCGAAGTTCGGGGGGAAGGTCAATGCGATCGTGCGCGAATCACCCTTGCTCGCGCCGCGCAGCTTGTCGGCAAACACCGTCGGGTCGCTGCCCGCCAACGGGATGCCGGTGTTGAGGCGCAGGCCCTTCTGCTCGTGCACGACGGCGCCGTCGCAGCGATAGGTGACGTCGGCCTGCAGGAAGTCGCCGTCTGCCGCCGGTTCGGCCACCGGGCCGAGCTTGCGCTTCTGACCGGCGAGCTGGTTGAGGCCCGACTCCATGTCCTCGTCGGTCACCGACGGGTCACCGCGCTTGACGCTCAGCCCTTTCACCTTCCCGAGCTTGAACTCCGGCCGCACGTCGACGTGCACCTGGAACTCGAGCGCGGCGGCGGGATCGAGGGGCGATGCGTCGAGCCCCTCGACCTTGGGCGCACCGATCGGCTGGAATCCCTGGCCTTGCATCGCTTCGCGGAAGCTCTGGTTGACCAGGGTCTCCTTCGCCTCGGCCGCGATGGCCTCGCCGTAGCGTTGCTCGAGGACCTTGCGCGGGACCTTGCCCGGCCGGAATCCCTTCATCTGCACCTGCTGGGAGGCGCTGCGATACATGCCCTCGATGTGCTGGCGGACCTTCTCCGGAGGGATCCGGATGGTGATCGTCTTGCGGCAGGGGCCGGACTCGGCGACCTGGATGTCCATGGGTGGTGGCGGCGGAGGAAGCGTTGGGAAGCGTGCGCGCCGGCGGCGCGCGGGGGTCGGTTGCCCGACGACGGCGAGCGGGGCATCTTGTCGCGCCGGGTGACCCGGGTCAACGATCGCCCCGGCAACGATCCGGCGCCCTGGGCGGGCGGGACGAGGCGGTGCGCGGGGTCAGCGCCCGGTCAGCTCGCGCAGGTACGAGCGCAGGTCCGACTGGTCGCCCAGCGCGTCCCGGAACGCGGGGTCCTCTTGGGCCCAGAGGTCGAGGTCGCTCCGGATCGCGCCCGCCTCGCGCAGAGCCTGGACCACGCGTCGGTACTGGCGCACCTTGAACTGGCACTTCGCGATCTTCAGGCCGATCTCCTTCTGCATCGCCGACGAGCGGAGGTACTTGAGCGCCTCGCGGTAGTCCCGGATCGCGTCGTTCCAGCGCTCGAACGCGTAGTTGGCGTCGGCACGGTTGGCGAGGACGAACGGGACCTTCGGGCTCTTCTTGACCTCGCGGTCGAGCGCATCGAAGAGGTCGCGGCGTCCGTTCTTGTCGCCGAGCGCCAACAGGGTCGATGCGCAGGCCCTGCCCAACTCGTGCATCTCGCCTCCCTGGATGATCGCGCGCAGCCGGTCGATGGTCGGTTCGTGCGCCTCGGGCGCGACCGTCGCGAGCGCGTGCACGATCTCCGCCTGCTCGGGCGGCAGGAGTTTGCCGGCCTCGAGGAGAGGCAACAGCGCGTTCGCCGCCGCGGCATCGTGCCGGGCCTTGGCGGCGAGGAAGCGGAGATGATCGCCGATCGATCCGCCGCCATCCGCTGCGAGCGAGGCGAGGACCTGCGGGGTCGCGGACGCATCGCCGAACTCGGCGAGGAAGCGCAGGCAATCGCGCCGGAGCCCGGGGCTCGCGCCGGGGAGCAGGGCGGCGATCTTGGCGGAACTCGGCGCGTGCCGCAGGCTGCGCAACGCACGGACCGTCTCGCCGATGTGCGAGGACTTCATCGTGGCCAGCGCCTCGTCCAGGAAACGCGCAGCCTCCGGGTGACCGCTCAGCCCGAGCAGCACGATGGCGTGGGAGCGCGCGTGTCCATCGATGCCGGCCGCGAGGTCGAGCAACGGTCGGAGGAACCCCGCGGGTTCCAGCCTCTGCAGCACCCGCGCGCAGTTGGCCGCGAGGGCCACCCGCTCCGAGTTCCCGTCGCCGGGCGCGAGCTTCTCGAGCAGCAGTGGCACGACGCTGTCGCCGAGCGCGGCGGCCTCCTCGATGCGACGATCCAGGTACTGGCGGTTGGCCGCCGCCCCGTAGTCGAGTTCGAAGTCCTTGAGGTACGGCGCCAGCGCCGCGATCACCTTGGGGCGGAGGCGCTCGTTGCGGGCGCGAGCCAGCGCGGGCAGATCGTCCAGGCGAACGCCGTCTTGGGCGGTCGCGACGCCACCGACCAGGAGGGTGAGCGCGCAGGCGGCAACTCGATGCATCCCGCCGATTATAGGTGCACGCGCAGGCGATCCGAGCGCCCGGTCGGCGGTGCGTAGGTGGCGCGGAGCTGCTGGCGATGCACGAACACCCAATTCCACATGCCCGGGATATCGGCAGAATGGCCGGCCTCGATGCGTGACTTCGATGTGATCGTGATCGGTGGCGGGCACGCGGGTGCGGAGGCCGCCCTCGCGGCGGCTCGCATGGGCGCGGCGACCGCGTGCGTGGTGCTCGAACCGGACGCGATCGGACGCATGTCGTGCAATCCGGCCATCGGCGGCATCGCCAAGGGACAACTCGTGCGCGAGATCGACGCGTTGGGCGGCGAGATGGGGCTCGCCACCGACGCCACGGGGATCCAGTTCCGCATGCTCAACACCAAGAAGGGGCCGGCGGTGCGGTCACCCCGCGCCCAGTGCGATCGGCACGCCTACAACCGCAGCATGGTGGCGCGCCTGCGGGCGCAGGCTGGCCTCGCGGTGATCGCGGGGGAGGCGGTCGATCTCCTCGTCGAAGCGGACGCGACCTCGCGTCGCGCGATCGGCGTCCGCCTCGCCGACGGGACGGCGCTGCGCGGCGCCGCGGTCGTGCTCACGACCGGCACGTTCCTCGGCGGTCGTCTGTTCGCGGGCGAATGGGAAGGTCCGGGCGGACGCCACGGCGAGGCGGCGGCGACCGTGCTGAGCGGGGCGCTCGTGCGGCTCGGGTTGCGCCTCGGCCGACTCAAGACGGGCACGCCGCCGCGCCTGCACCGGGAAAGCATCGACTTCGCCCGGCTCACGGAACAGGCGGGCGACGCCGACCCGCGCCCGTTCTCGTTCCGCACCACGCACCTGCCCATGCCGCAGGTGAGCTGCCACGTCACGCACACGACGCGCGCCACGCACGACCTGATCCGCGCCCATGCGCACCAGAGCCCGATGTTCCAGGGCCGGATCAAAGGCACCGGCCCGCGCTACTGTCCCAGCGTCGAGGACAAGGTCGTGCGCTTCGCCGACAAGGACCAGCACCTCGTGTTCCTCGAGCCCGAGGGCATCGGCGTCGCCGAGATCTACCCCAACGGCCTCTCGACCAGCCTGCCGGCCGACGTGCAGACGCGCTTCCTGCGCACCATGCCGGGGCTCGAGCGCGTCGAAGTGCTGCGCGCGGGCTACGCGGTCGAGTACGACTTCCTCGCCACCGACCAGTTGCGCGCCGATCTGCGCGTGGCGGACATCGCGGGCTTGTTCGCCGCCGGGCAGATCAACGGCACCAGCGGCTACGAGGAGGCCGCGGCGCAGGGGCTCATCGGCGGCATCAACGCTGCCCTGCACGCGCGTGGCGAGCCGCCGTTCGTACTCGATCGCGCCAGCTCGTACATCGGCGTGATGATCGACGACCTGTGTCGGGTCAACCCGCGCGAGCCGTACCGCATGTTCACGAGCCGCGCCGAGTTCCGGCTGCTGCTGCGCGCCGACAACGCCGACCGGCGCCTTGCCACGCACGCGCGTCAGCTCGGGCTGCTGGATGCCGCAGCGCTGCAGGCGGTCGAGGCGAAGGAGGCGAAGATCGCCGCGGCGCTGGCCCTGCTCGCGCGCCGGCGCAGCGAGGGCAGGACGCTCCTCGAACTGCTGCGTCGACCCGAGGTCGAGCTGGCCGGCCTGACCGCGGCGGATGCCGAGCTGACGGCGCTGTCGCTGTCGCCCGAGGAAGCGTCCGAGGTCGAGGCGGAGGTGAAGTACGACGGCTACATCCGCCGGCAGGCGATCGAGGTCGAGCGCATGCGGCGCATGGAGCGTCGCGGCCTGCCGCGCGACACCGACTACACCGCGGTGAAGGGGCTCTCGAGCGAAGCGCGCGACGTCCTCACCCGCCGGCAGCCGTTGACGCTGGGCGAGGCGTCTCGCCTGTGCGGCGTGACGCCCGCCGACGTCAACCTCCTGCTTGCCGTCGTGGGGGGGGGGGGGGGGCGGGGCCCCCCGCCCGGGGGGGCGGGCGCCGCCGCCGGCGGGGGCGGCGCCCCCCCCCCCCCCACCACCCCCCGGGGGGGGGGGGGGGCGCCCCCCCCCCCCCCCCCCCCCCACGGCCGGGTGCGACGATCCCGTCAGCGTTCGCGCAGCGCGTCCTGCGCCTGGCTCGAGGCGTAGGTGCTCGGGTAGCGCTTGACCAGCGCCTCGAGCGCCGCGACGCGCGCCTTGGTGCCCTTGGCGTTGCGCGCCAGCACGTCGCGCAGCTTCTTCGATGCCTCGTACTCGTTGCGGATGCGCGAGTCCTTCTTGAACTCGGCCAGCAGGCGCTTGGCGTCTGCGCCGGCCTCGAAGCCCTGCCAGAGCTTCTCCAGTTCGCGGAGCCGCTCCTCGGCGAGCAGGTAGTCGGGGCCGATGCGGAGACCCTCGATCTCCTTGCTGGCGCCCTCCTGCAGCTTGGTGAACACCTTGCGTACGCGGGCCGCGCCGGCCTTGTCGCCTTCGGCGACGTCCTTGCCCTGCTCCGCGTCGCGCAGCTTGCGATCCAGCTCCGCGAACTTGCCCGCCTCCCAGAGGCGTTGCAGGTCCTGCAACACCGGCGTGGCGCCGAGATCCGGGAGCCAACGCACCTGCTGCAGCCGCTCCTCGATCTGGGGCTTGGTGAGCTGACCGCGCTGGCTGATGCGCCCGGAGGCGTCGACGGAGAACACGGTCGGGAAGCCCGGCACTTCGTACGAGGCCATGGCCTTCGGCGCATGGATGACGGGGTACTTCACGCCCTTGGCGTCAGCCCACTTCTTCAGCGTTGGCAAGCCTTCGTCGGACACGCCGACGAGCACCAGCCCCCGATCCGCGTACTCCGCATGGAGCGCGTTGAGGTGGGGGATGGCGGCGTTGCACGGAGTTCACCAGGTGGCGAAGAACTCCAGCATGACGAGCCGCCCGCGCAGGTCGGACAGCTTGGTGATCCCCTCGAGGTTGAGGGCCTCCTTGATCTCGAAGTCCGGCGCCTCCGCGCCGAGCATCGGGCCTTGCGCGGCGAGGACGCTGCACAGCAGCGCCGCCACCGCGGGTCCGGTCATGGTTCGCATCGTGTTCCTCCTGGGTCGTGCCAGCGACTGGATCGCACCCCCGGATGTCGTTCCGGGACGGCGCGACGGGCCGGAATCCTACGCGGGCGCGAACGGGAGCGGAAGGCGCCCCGCCGGTCACCCGGTCACCCGGTCACCTGGTCACCCCGGTCACCCCCGCAGGACCCGGCGGATCAGGTCTTCGGTCGACAGCGCTCCGTCGTCGGCCAACGCCTTGCCGACCTTGGTGCGGGCCTCCTTCTCGGGGTAGCCGAGCACGATGAGGGCGGCGATGGCGTCCTCACTGGCGCGCGGCGGGGAGGCGGCGACGGTGGCCGGCGTGCCGGCCTCGGCGTCGCGCGCGAGCGTGTCGCGCAGCTCCAGGCACAGGCGCTCGGCCAGCTTGCCGCCCACGCCGCGCACCTTGCGCAACGTGTTCGCATCCCCGGCGACGATCGCGCCGACCACCTGCGCCGGTTCGAAGCTGCTGAGGATCGCGAGGCTCACTGCCGGGCCGACGCCGGACACCGTCATCAGCCGCCGGGCGAGGTCGCGCTGGTTGCGCGTGGCGAAGCCCAGCAGCGTCGGCATGCCGTCGACCACGTGCAGGATGGTGAACAGGGTGACCTGCTGGCCGGCGCGCACGCTGCGTGCGGTCTGCAGCGGCACCTTCAGTTCGTAGCCGACGCTGCCGGCGCGCAGGACGAGCCGCGCCGCGTGTGCCTCGACGATCTCGCCGCAGAGGTGGTCGTACATCGCGCGCGATCAGCCGCGCAGCGAGAGTCCGAGTTCGTCGAGGCGCGTCTTGATCTCGTTGAGCGAGGTCTGTCCGAAGTTCGGGCAGGCGAGCAACTCGGCCTCGGTCTTGCCCGCGAGGTCGCCGATCGTGCGGACCTTGAGCAGGTCGACGATGCGGCGGCTGCGCACCGAGAGGTCCAGCTCCGTGACCGGGCGCCGCTGCGGGTCGGGGCTGTTGGGATCGGGCTGCTCCTCGGTGGCCACCGGCGCGGCCTCCTGGACGCCGAAGTCGCGGCCGGAGAGTTCCTCGTTGGTCATGCCCAGACGCAGACCCTTGTTGCGCAGGATCTCCTTGATCTCGTTGAGCGAGGTCTCGCCGAAGTTCTTGTACGCGAGCAGCTCGGCCTCGGTCTTCTTCACGAGGTCGCCGAGCGTACGGATGTTCATCTTGACGAGGCAGTTCCGGCTGCGCACCGACAGCTCGAAGTCGTTGATCGGCGTGCGCAGGATCTTGTTGCGCTTGTCTTCGCGGCGCTCCTGATCCTCGTCATAGAACATGTTGAGCGCCGCCGACGCGTCGCGCCGGAACATGCGGGCGCGCGGGTTGTTCGGCTCGCACTGCAGGGCGAGGTCGAAGCACTGCAGCGCGCGGCGGTAGTTGCCCATGTCCTCGTACAGGATGCCGAGGTTGATCACGCAGGCGAGGTTCACCGGCGGATGCAGCAACGAGCGTTCGTACAGCTCGCGTGCCTCCTCGTCCTCACCGCGCAGGTCGACGTTCACCGCGAGCCTGAAGGTCGCGCGTGGATGCGCCGGGTCGTGCTGCAGCGCCTCGTCGTAGCACGCGATGGCGGCCTCGGCCTGATGGCTCAGCTCCTTGGCGCGCCCGCGGTAGTAGGCCGCGTCGGCTGGGGCGAGTGCGGCGCTCGCCTTGTCGACGGCTGCGAGCAGCTTGGCCGGATCGCCGCGGCGATCCAGGCACTCGAGCCGCGTGGTCGCCAGCGCCGGGTCGTTGCCCGCCTGACCGAGGACCTTCTCGGCCTCTGCCAGCTCGCCGAGTTCGAGGAGGCTGCGCACCAGGCAGTTGGCCACCGCCGGGTTGCTGGCCTCCTTGGTCAGCTCCGGGAGCGCCTCGCGGTGCCGGCCCAGTGCCCAGAGCGCGATGCCGCGCTTGATGCCATTGGCCTTCGGGCTGTCGATCCACTCGCGCAGCTCCTCGAGCCTCGAGAGCGAGCTGAAGGCCTGGTGGCGGAACTTGGCGAGGGTCTCGTGGTCGATCTTCGCCGTGAGGAGATCGATGGCGGGGGTATCGGTGCCGGTGCCAGGCATGGAGGTGACGGGGGGTGACGCGGGAATGCGGCCGAAGCGGACGCTGCGCGGGGGAGGTTCGGTCGGGTGCTCCGCGCGCCCGGGCGCGGGTGAGAAGCACGGCAGGCTAGCCCGCGCCGGCGGGGTGGTCAAGTTTTGCGACCGACCGGTACACCGTTAGCAGGTCCTTCGCGAGAGCCGAGAAGCCGCGCGAGCGGGACCGGGCGGCGGCGCCCAGGGTCGGGCCCAGGTCCGGTTCGACCAGGAGGCGGGTGAGCGCCGCCGCCAGCGCGACCGGGTCGCCGGGTGGGACGAGCAGGCCGTCGACTCCGTCGCGCACCGCATCCTGGAGGCCGCCGATCCGGCTGACGATCACGGGCCGCCCTGCCGCCGACGCTTCGCGGGGAGTCAGGCCGTAGGCCTCTGCCCAGCGCGCGGGTGCGACCACGCAGTCGAGAGAGGCGAGGATCGCGGCGAGGTCCGCCGTGCGGTACGGACCGTGGTACGCGAAGCGATCCGTCGTGCGGAGCTGGGTCAGCGTGCGGGTGAGGAACCCCTCGTCGCCGTGGTACGGCACGACGTTGCCGTGCACGTGCAGCGCCACGCTGCCGGGAGGCAGGCGTTGGCAGGCGGCGACCAGCACGTCGAGACCCTTGCTCGGGATCAACGTCCCGAGGTAGCCGACTCGTAGCGGTTCGGTCCGGGTCCGGCGCCGCAGGGGCGGGACCGCGGCGAGCGCGTTGGTGTCCACGCCGTTCTCCACGACCCGGATCGCGCTGGCGTCGATGCCCAGCGCGACGAACGGCGGGACGGCGCGCGCCGACGGTACGACCAGCGCATCCGGCAGCCCGAGCAGGCGACGCGCGGCCTCGTGCTGCGCCTGCACGGCAGCGACGGGATCCGCACCGAGCAGGTAGCCGAACGGCGTGCCCAGGCACTCGGCGCAGCGACGGGGTTCGACCGTCGCGCACAGCTCGCCGCGGCGATGCCACATCTGCCCCCGTGCGCACAGCATCCAATAGTCGTGCAGCGTGAGTACGGTGGGGACCGACGCCGTGCGCAGCGCCTCGAGCACACCGACCGACAGGCCGGTGAGGTGGTGGACGTGCGCGACATCGAAGCGCGGCGCGGCCCGCAGGTACGCGGCGAAGGCCGCGTCGAGCCGGGCGCTGCGATACAAGCCGGCGAAGGCCTGCACGTCGCCGAAGCGGTACGTGACGCGCGCCATCGCCGGCGCCGTGCTCCGATCGACGGTGACGTCGCCCTCCGTGCCCGCACCTCCGTCGCGCGTGTAGATCTCGACCTGATGTCCCGCGGCGATCAGGGCCGCGGCGAGGCCTTCCACATGCTGCTCGACGCCGCCGACGCCGTGCGGCGGATAGCTGTGCGTCACCAGCAGGACGCGGAGACTTCGGGGCGCTGTGTCGACCGGCACGCTCGCAAACTAGCCGGCGCCGTCGCATCGCGCGATGCGTAGCGCCGTTTCCGTTTGCAAGCGCATCGCGGCGCGTTACGTTCCCTCGCGACACCAAGTCGGCGCCCTCGTGGTCAGCGATGGCGCCAGTATCTGCTCTTCAAACACAAACCTCCTGGGAGGGGGGTCGTGGACAGAATCCGCGTCAAGGGCGGGCGTGAGCTCGGCGGTGCGATCGAGGTCTCTGGTAGCAAGAACGCTGCGTTGCCGATCCTGGCAGCGGCGATCCTTGTCGACGGACCGATCGTGCTGCGTGAGGTTCCGCATCTCACCGACATCGACAACCTCCTGCGCATCCTGCAGCTGGTGGGCGTCCGGTCGTTTCGCCGGCCGAACGGTGACCTCGAACTCGAGGCCATCGACCGCTCGATCCATGACGCGCCGTACGACCTCGTGCGCACCATGCGCGCGTCGTTCGTGCTGCTCGGGCCCCTGTGGGCGCGGCGCGGGCTGGCGCGGGTGAGCTATCCGGGCGGGTGCGTGATCGGGCACCGGCCGGTGGACTTGCACGTGAAGGGTCTGCGCGGTCTCGGCGCCCGGATCGACATGTCCGACGGCTGCATCACGGCGTCGGGCCCGGTGCGCGGTGGCGTCGTGTACCTCGGCGGCCACCAAGGCTGCACCGTGCTCGGCACCGCCAACGTGGTGATGGCGGCGGCGCTCGGGCAGGGCACGACCCACATCGAGCACGCCGCGATGGAGCCGGAGGTCCAGGACCTCTGCCACTTCCTCAACGCCTGCGGCGCGAAGATCCGCGGCATCGGCAGTCACTGTCTCGTCGTCGAAGGCGTCGAGCGGCTGCGCGGCTGCGAGTGGACGATCATCCCCGACCGCATCGAGGCGGGGACGTTCCTGTGCGGCGCCGTCGCGACCAACTCGAACGTCACCGTCACCCGGGTGCAGCCGTCGCACATGCTGTGCGTGATCGACCGGTTGCAGGCGGCGGGCGCGCAGTTCGAGGTCGGCACGACCTACATCCGCAACATCCCGACGCGGACCGGGCGCCTCTCGCCGGTCGACATCACGACCCTGCCCTACCCGGGGTTTCCCACCGACCTGCAGGCCCAGTTCATGGCGGTGATGGCGCGCGCCGAGGGCGTCTCCGTGATCACGGAGAAGGTCTACCCGGAGCGCTTCATCCACGCGTCCGAGCTGGTGCGGCTGGGGGCGCGCATCCGGCGCGAAGGTCCGAGCGCGATCATCGAGGGCACCGATCAGCTCACCGGCGCGCCGGTGATGGCCTCCGACCTGCGCGCGTCGGCCGGCCTCGTGCTGGCCGGCCTCATCGCCCGCGGTCAGACCGACGTGCGTCGCGTCTACCACATCGACCGCGGCTACGAGCGCATCGAGCAGAAGCTGCAGCACATTGGCGCCGACATCGAGCGCATCAACGAAGGCTGAGCGGGCGCGGCGGCCGCCCTCGCGGTTAGGATTCCGCCGCTTCGATGTTCGACTCCCTCGCCAGCGCGCTCGGTTCCGCCTATCGCTCCATCGTCGGCAAGAAGGTCCTCACGGAGGCCAACGTCGACGACAGCATCAAGGCCGTGCGGCAGGCGCTGCTCGAGGCCGACGTCAACTTCAAGGTCGCGAAGGAGTTCATCCAGGACGTCAAGGCGCGTGCGCTCGGTCAGGATGTCATCAAGTCCGTCGAACCGGGCCAGCAGTTCATCAAGGTCTTCCATGACGCGCTGACCGATCTGCTCGGCGGCGAGACCGCGGAGCTGCC
>CAYQMF010000158.1:0-12497 GCA_964418595.1 uncultured candidatus Brocadiaceae bacterium | reverse complement strand
TGGCCTGACAAACTTGACCCAAACCTAAGGATCCCCGGCACCAAGACGTCTAGCGCATCGACGGGATCCCAGGGCCCGAAGTCGGCGCTCACGACTCCGTCGCGCAATCGCCGCAATCGCGCAGCAACTGCGGTACGCCAAGAGCGAGCCCGAGATGGACGCCACCGCCGACGACCGACCGTGCGTCTCGTGGAGGAGAGTGTCGCAACCAGGCGCAACAAGCGCGCCACATCGGCTGCGCCGTGCGCGTGCGCGCGAGGACGCTCTCGTCGCGGTCGACGACGAGACCTCGGCGGCGGCGACCGGTCGGGCGAGGGCGTCGACGACCACGCCCTCGAGTCGGCGGTTGCGCCAGCTTGCGCGGGGGCGCCTGCGCAGGCGAGGAGGAACGAACCGATCCACTGCGCGCTCGTGCTGGCTGTTCACCATGGGTCGCTCACCGCTTCCGCGCCCGTCCGCCGACGCGCGCCCGCAGTTCCTCCCACGCGTCGGGCTCCAGCCACGGCCGCGCGGGTGGGCCGGCATCGGCGTGGCTCCGGCCCAGCTCGATCCGCTCCGCAGTGGGCGGGTGCGTGCTGATCCACGCCGGGATGGAGCCAGCGACCTTCGGCAACTCCACCTGGAGCGCCCGGAAGAACTCGTGCAGTCCGGCGGTCGAGCGGCCGGCGCGTTCCAGCTTGTGCAGCGCGAGGCGGTCGGCCTCGCGCTCGTGGTCGCGCGAGTGCTTGAGCACGGCGAGCAGGCTCGACATCTCGGCGATCGCCTCGGCAGTAGCGAACTCCTCGACGCCGCCGCCGACGGCGCAGCCGGCGAAGTAGATCACGCCAAGCGTGCGCAGCAGGTGCTTGAGCCCGTGGCGCTGCTCGACGTGGACGATCTCGTGCGCCAGGACGGCAGCGAGGGCGTCGGCGCTGGGGCATACCCCGATCAGGCCTGCGAACACCACGATGCGCCCGCCGGGCGCGGCGAACGCGTTGGGCGTTTCGTCGCGCACGAACGTCACACGCACGTCGAAGCCGGCGCCGGGCTCCGTCAGCTCGGCCACCATGCGGTTTGCGAGGTCGGCGAGGTCCTGGTCGTCGATGGTCTGCCAGTCCTTGGCGAGTGCGCCATAGAGCTTCTCGCCCAGCGCCGCCTCGGCGTCGCGCGAGATCAGGACGTGCGCGTGCGGGAGCGCCACCGTGACGCCCAGCCACGCGGCCGGGATGACGAGCGCGGCGATGACCAGCCAACCGCGGATGCCGAGGCGGCGCGCGGCAACCCCCGACGCCACGCGCAGACCGGCGTCGAAACGGATCCGTGCCTCGTCGAGCCGCGCCTCGAACGCGGAGTCCTCGACGACAAGCTTCAGCGCCGGCGGTCCGGTGCCAGCCGGCGCGTCGTCGGTCGCGATCTCGACGTGCAGTTCGCCGGCGACCCGGTCGATCGAACGTACGCGCGCGAGCGACCACTCCAGATGCACGCCGCTCTCGCCGCGGAACGCCAGTGCGTCGCCGAGCAGGTCCACCGAGCCCGGCCGCGGCCGGGCGCTGACGCCGTCGTAGAGCAGCGCGCGGTGTTGCGAGCCGGGCGCAGCCACCTCAGGCCCCGAGCAGGTCGCCGAGTTCGGCCAGCGCCTCGCCGGCCTCGCCTACACCCTCGATGGTGGCGGCGGCGCCAGCGTCGTGCACGGCGCGCAGCTTGTCGACGTCGATGGCTCCCGCGTACGACGTGGTGTCCGTCGTCAGCCGCCACCAGCGGTTGAGCGCCCAGGGAATCGCGAGCCCCAGCGTGAGCACGATCGCCAGCAACGCAGGCGCACCGAGCGCCACGACGTGGCCGCCGCGCAGGCGCGATTGGAAACGCCGCCCGTCGAACGACGTGTTCGTCACGTGGAAGCGGTGCATGCCGGCGATGTACCACGGCACGTACAGCCCCAGCGTCAGGTAGCACAGCAGCATCCCGCCCACCGAGATGGCGAACAGTTCGCCGCCCTGGCCGTGGTAGCCGAACTTGTGGTCGCCGAGCTGCGTGTGCCGCATGCGGAACCGTCGCACGTTGCACTGGTGCCAGACGGTGTAGATCCCGAGCGTGCAGACGATCAGCAGCAGGTCGGTGAGGTAGAGGCGGTAGGCCGCGCCGACGCGCCCGGTGAAGCGCAGGCGCAGGTTGCTCCAGGTCGTGCGGCTGAGGTTGAATCGCTGCGAGGCCACGAGGATGAGCGGGCGCAGCAGGAACAGGACGAGGACGAACGCCCAGAACCCGACGGCGAACGCCGCCTCCGGCGGCACCAGCAGTTGGCACGCTAGGTAGATCGCGCCGGCGAGCGGCGCGAGGATCAGCATGCCCTTGCAGAAGCCGGCGAACTTCTCGGCGCCGGTGGCGTGGTAGTCGAACCGCCCGCCGGCGAACGACGTGTGCTGGTGGTGGTATCGGGTCATCCGCACCTTCGCCCAGAACTTGTAGATCCCCAGCGTGAGCACGGTGAGCACGACATTCTGCAAGTAGATCCTGAACAGGTCGCCGGCGCGGCCGTCGTAGCGCGCGGGCGTATGCCCCTTGGGCACGTACTCAAGCGCGGTCCGCGCGCTGCCGGACATGGCCAGGCCGATGAGCGAGAAGAACACCAGCACGCCGACCAGGACCCCGAGCACGTTCAAGAGTCCGCGGAAGTCGACGGGCGGCAGTTCTCCTTCGCTCCGGGAGGCAGGATCGAGCTCACGCGCGCGCGCCGCGGCACGCGCCGCTTCGAGCGGGCGCCCCTGCGCGCTCAGGATGCGGCTGCGCGTGTGGTGGTACTCGGCGACGTCGGGATCGATGGCGATGGCCGCGTCGACGTGGCGCAGGGCCGACGGCAGCCGGCCCAGCTCGAGTTCCACGGTGGCGAGCAGGTCGAGCGTGAACGCCGAGGCCGGGTCCAGGCGCAGCGACCGCTCCAGGACGACCACGGCCGGACCGTTGTGGTCACCCAGGTAGAGCGCGTAGCCGTGCAGGTCGAGGATCCTCGCGTCGCCCGGCGAGAACGTCGCCGCGCGACCGAAGTCGGCCTCGGCGCGCTCGTGATCGCCGAGGTCCAGGTGCACGCGGCCGCGCGCCACGAGCGCCTCGGTGTGCTCGGGCGACGCGGCGATCAGCTCGTCGAGGTCCCGGCGCGCGGCGGCGTAGCGACGCAACCCGTGCTTGGCCTGCGCCCGACCCAACAGCGCGCCGGCGTGCCCGGGTTCGAGGTCCAGGGCCGCCCCGAAGCGCCGCACGGCGCCTTCGAGGTCATCTTGATCGGCCATCGCCTCGGCCTCGGCGCACAGCTCGGCGGCCGACCTGGGCCGCACCTCGCCTTCCTGTGCCGGTGCCGCCGCGTGGCAGAACAACCAGACGATGATGGTGGCCAGGAACGCGGCTCGGAATCGACGAGGCTTCATGGGTGGTTGCGGTCCCCGCCGCCCAGGGCCGGATGATCGGCGGCGGATGGGGTTCAGGGCAAGAGGATCTCCCGGACCAAGGCGTGCGCGGCCCGCGCCGCATGTTCGCGGCCGGTTGGCGTTCCAGTGCATGTCGCCGCCCGCGAAGCACATCTCGCCGCCGCCGCCAATCTCCTCGTCGTGCCCGGCACGTGGCGCGTCGAGGGCCTCAACGGCATCGAAGGTCACGCCGACCTCGAGCTGCTTCCGCGACACCACTCCGAGCGGCGACACCCTCACCTACCGCCTGCGCGTACACGAGATCGCCCACGACCCGAGCGGCACCCCGGTGACCCGCGCTTCGCCGGCATGGTGACCCTGTCCCCGGCCCTGCTCACCGACGACATCAGATCGCTGAGCGCTACACCGCCCGCGGCGGCGGCGATCTCTTCCGACGCGCGCTCGCCATCGCCGGAGCACTGCGCCGTGACGATGCGTACTCGCGCCTCCAAGACACCCTCACCGCGATCCGCGTCCTCAAGCCCCTGCCCCAGGCCGGCACCGCGCTCGCACCCAACGCCTAAGCTCGACTACGCCGGCTACTTCCTCACCATGCACGAGGTCGTCGCCTGGTGCCGCGCGCGCGGCATCCTCTGCCAGGGGCGCGGCTCGGCGGCCAACTCGGCGGTGTGCTACTGCCTCGGCGTCACCGCCGTCGACCCGGTGAGGATGGACCTGCTCTTCGAACGGATCCTGTCGCGTGAACGCGCCGAGCCCCCGACATCGACCTCGACATCGCGCACGCGCGCCGCGAGGAGGTGATCCAGCTCGTGTATGCGAAGCACGGCCGCCGCCACGCCGCGATGGTGCCGACTCCATGCCGGGTGAGGGCGACGACTTGCGCCGCAACGTGGCCGCGTCCCGCAAGACGCATCACGGACGTTGCAGGCGTAGCGAGTTCCGCCATACCCAGGCATACTTCGCCGCGTGCCGTCCGTATCGGAAGCACCGCGATCCCGGTTGCGAGTGGAAGACTGCCGTGAACCAACAACCCGACCTCCCAGAAGACCTCGTCGAGAGCCTGATCGCCCGATGCGTCGAGGCGGGTGAGGCCGGCTACCGCCAGCGACTCGAACAGATCTGCAGCGAGAACCCCGAAGCCGGGCAAGAGCTGCGGGAACGCATTGGCCAGCTTGAGCAACTCGGGTTTCTCGGCACACCGCCGGCCGGGGCCGAAGCCGCCTGGGTCCCTGATCGCATCGGCCGGTATCGACTTACCGGTCTCTTGGGCCAAGGCGGCATGGGTGTCGTCTTCCGTGGCGTCGTCGTCGACAGCGATCAAGAGGTGGCCGTCAAGCTTGTGCGTCCCGACCTGCTCGCGGACGCGCGAGCGCGCGAACGATTCCGCCGCGAGACCCTGCTCGCGGCACGTCTCTCGCACCCGGGCATCTGCCCGGTGCTCGAGATCGGTATCGATCATGACATGCCGTTCCTGGTGATGCCGTTGCTGCACGGTCGCACGCTGCGGGCACTCCTGCGCGATCCCGTCGTCGAGCGCGATCGCGTGCTCGACTGGATCGAAGCAGCGGCGCGCGCCCTGCATGCGGCGCACGAGGCGGGACTCGTGCACCGCGACGTTTCGCCGAGCAACCTGTTCGTGACCGACGACGGCCGCCTCGTGCTGTTCGACTTCGGCCTCGCCCGCGACATGCGCGGCGAGTTCGACACCGTCACACGGTCGCACGAGCAACTCGGCACACTGCCCTACATGGCTCCCGAGCAGCTCGCCGGAGCGGCACGCATCGACGGGCGCGCCGACCTGTACTCACTCGGCGTCGTGCTCTACGAGGCGCTGGCGCGACGCCTGCCGTTCGTGTCCGAGAGCAGGAGCGAGCTGAGCCGGATGATCCTCGCCGGCGAGTCCACGCGCCTGCGCCGCCTCGTGCGCGATCTGCCGCGCTGCTTGGAACTCGTCGTGCACAAGGCGATCGATCCGGATCGGGCGCAGCGCTATTCCGATGCCGCGGCATTCGCCGACGACCTGCACCGTTGTCGCGAAGGTCGGCAAGTGCGGGCGCGCCGACTCGGCTTCGGCGTGCGCAGCCGGCGTTGGGTGCGGCACCACCCGGTGGCCGCCACCGCCCTGTCGCTGCTGTCGACGATGCTCGTGATGGCCGGCGCGCTGGTGGCGCGCGAGCAGTCCGCCCGGCAGGACGCGGAGCACTACAGCGCCCAGCTGGCGGCCAAGGTGAACGAGTTCGACCAGCTGAAGGGCGTGGTGCTGCTCGAACGCGCGGTGCAGAACGAGGCGAGGCTCTATCCGGCTTGGCCAGCGAATATCGAGGCGATGGACCGGTGGTTGAAGGAGGACTGTGGACGACTGCTCGCGATGCAGCCGAGCATCGAGCAGACCGTTCGTGACATGGAAATGCGCGCGAAGCCTCTCACTCCGGAGCAGCAGGAGGTGGACAGAACGTCGCATCCGCAGTTCGCGGACTGGGAGGCGCTGTCGCAGCAGGTGACGTCGTTGCGGTACGCCCAGTCGATCCGCAACGGGGCGCCGCTGGTGATTCCCGAGCTGACACCGCAGCAGGAGGCGCAAGATGCACTGACGCTGAACCAATGGGCGTGGCAGCTCGTGGCGCCCAAGGCCGAGGGCCGCAAGGTGTGGGCCGAGGAACCCCTTGGGCTCGCAGCGGCGCGACTGGCGGTGCAAAGGGCCAAGGACACCAACCTGGAGTACAAGGTGCGGAAC
This sequence comes from uncultured candidatus Brocadiaceae bacterium, assembly GCA_964418595.1. Classification (GTDB taxonomy): domain Bacteria; phylum Planctomycetota; class UBA1135; order UBA1135; family UBA2386; genus CAYQMF01. The sequence goes on along the minus strand of CAYQMF010000158.1, from coordinate 6,365 downwards.
ACGCTGGCGTGGGCTCTGTTGGCGAACGGCCAGGACGCCGATGCGCGACTTCAGAGCGAGCTCGCGCTCGCACTTGCGCCCACGGAATGGAAGCAGCAATACGAGGGCTATCAGAAGGCCGTGGTCAAGGCGGCAACAGAATCGGTGGCCTGCCTGCGCGCGGCCGAGGCGGACCTGGCGAGGCTGTCCGGGATCGTCGGTGCGCGGCGGACCTGGACCCTCGAGCTGGAATCACAACAGTTACTTCACGACACGCTTGCGACGTTGCAGGAGAGGCTGCGGTCGTTGGCCACGAAGGAGGCAGTCGCTGTAGAACGGCGGCTGTCCTGGGCGCGACGGATCGGCGAGCTGACAATGCACCATCCGAACGCGCGGCATACATGGGCTTCTGTGCGGGAGGCGATTGCCAAGGCTGACGGCGTGGTCGCGAATCAGCTGTATGGGAGGAAGTCGATCGCCCTGCACGACGAAGACGTAATCGGGCTGGTGCCAATTGGGATGAATCCGGCAACCAAGTTGTGGGAGTTCTACGAGCTGCGCAGCGCGTGGGACGGCATGTCCGATCCGGCGACGATCGCGATACCAGCCCACCAGGCGGATGGCTCGATCGAGGTGACCGGAGCGACAGGGATAGTGCTCGTGCTCTTGCCGGGCGGAACGGTCATGTTGGGCTCGCAGGGCGAGGACGAGCGCGCACCATACTACGACTCATCACGCCAACCCGACGAAGTGTTGCACACGGTCATGCTGTCGCCGTTCTTCCTGGCGCGGCACGAGCTGACACAAGGACAGTGGTCGCGACTGTGGACATGGGATGCGGAACAACAACATCCGAGCGTGTACAAGGCGGACGACATCGTCGCACTTGAGTTGATGACGTTGGCGAATCCGGTGGAGCATGTGGACTGGCCGATGTGCGACACGCTGTTGACGCGGCACGGGATGGTGCTGCCCACGGAGGCGCAGTGGGAGTATGCGTGCCGGGGAGGGACGACGACGCCGTGGAGCACTGGCTTCGAGGAACTTGGCCGGGTTGCGAACCTCGCATCGGCCGAGGCGACGTCCGTCACGGGCTGGGCCTGTGAATCCTGGCGGGACGGACACATCGCGCATGCCCCTGTTGGCTCGCACGCAGCGAACGGGTTCGGGCTGTACGACATGCACGGCAACGTGTGGGAGTGGTGTCGGGACTGGTACGGGATCTACGGCACCGAGCGCCATGGCGACGGATTGCGGGCTGGTCGCCCCTACGAGGTCCGCTGCGCCCGCGGCGGCAGCTACCTCAACCTCGCCGTGAACGCCCGGTGTGCCTACCGCGACAACCGCGCACCGTTGGGCCGCAACAACGCTATCGGCCTGCGACCCGCCAGGGCATTGGTGCCGTGAATCCGCGCGCCGCTCGAGGGCGGTCTTCGCCGAGATCGACCTTCGTCCAGCCATCGGCACCGTGATGGACTTGTTCGGCGCGCGCCACCGACTTTCAGCGGACCACGGCCGCCTCGTGTGTCAGGCGCTACTGGCCGATTAGCGCAGCAGCGGCGTCGGACGCGATCCATCCGAGCGCTGTAGCCGGCGGATCGAGCACGAGACACTGTGTGTAGAACTGTATTGCCAGGAACACCGTGGAATTGGGAACCGACAGGCTCAATCTTGCGGCGTTGCCGCTGCCCACGATGAACATGTCGATGTCGTCACTGACCCGCAGCTTGCACCCCGGTGCGCCGACGATGCCGAGGTCAATCGGCAACGGAGCAGCGTTCCACATCGTGTTGCTCGAGCCGATCATGAACAGGCCGACGTTCTGCGCCATGCCGGTCACCGTGATCACGGTTGTCCCGCCTATGCGCGGTGACACGTTGGCGGTGTTGCCAGGCACGCCAAACGTCCCGGCACAGCCGGCACCGAATACGGCGTAGCTCGACACGCACGTGCCGTAGCGCGCGAAGTAGGGGGCGGCGAACCCGCCGGCACTCGAGAACCAACCACCGGCCACGAATCCGCCGTCGGGCATCGCGGCGAGGGCATCCACTTCGGTACCGGAAACGCCGCTGCCGACTGGCGACCAGGAGGCACCATCCCAGCGGGCGACGTGGCTCGCGCTCGTACCGCCCGCGGTCGTGAAGCTGCCACCGGCGACCAGATCGCCACTCGGCAGCACGGTCAAGGAATAGACGGTGTTGTCCATGCCGGCACCCAGTGACCAGGACAATCCGTTCCAACGGGCGATGCGGTTGCAGCTCACGCCGCCCATGCTCGTGAAGAAACCGCCGATCACGAGGTCTCCGCTCGGCAACACTGCAAGTGCTCTCACGGTGCCGTTCGCACCGGGGCCAAGAGCCGACCACGACGAGCCGTTCCAGCGTGCGATACGGCTCGCGCTGGCGCCACCAGCTGTCGTGAACTGCCCGCCCGCGATCAGGTCTCCGTTCGCCAGCACGGCTAGCGCGTTTACGGTGCTCCCCAGGCCGGTGCCGAGCGGCGACCATGTGCTACCGTTCCAGCGCGCGATGCGGTTGCAGCTCACGCCACTCACGCTGACGAAGTTGCCGCCGATCACGAGGTCGCCGTTCGGCATCCTCGCGAGAGCCAGCACAGTCCCTGCGAGACCCAATGACGTCCAGGCGACACCGTCCCACCTTGCGATGCCGCCGGTCGACACGCCGCCTGCGGTCGTGAACGACCCGCCGGCGATCACGTCGCCGTTCGGCAATTCGAGCACGGCATGGACGCGGCCGTTGCACCCGGTGCCGAGCGGCGACCATGAGTTGCCGTGTCGGCGTGCGATGCGAGTCGCGCCGACGCCCCCCGCGGTCGCAAAGTCCCCGCCCGCGACGACGTCTCCGTTTGCACACACCAGCAACGCAGACAAGCTGCCGTCCATCCCGGTGACCGGTACGGGTCCGCCGAGCGGCAACCACGAGCCGCCGTCCCAACTCGCCAAGTGATCCGCGCGCACGCCGCCTGCGGTCGTGAACGATCCGCCCGCGAAGAGGAGACCACCGGGCAGGCTCGTCAGGGACTGCACGGGCGGCGGGGTGGGGACCAGGGGTCCCATACCCGTCCCCAGGGGCGACCACGTCGCGCCATCCCAGCGCGCGATGCCATTCGCAGACACGCCGCCGGCGTCTCCGAACGAACCGCCGACCACGAGGTCGCCATTCGGCATGACCTGCAACGCAAACGCTGATCCGCCCGTACCTCCCACTCCCATCGACGACCACGAGGTGCCATCCCACCGGGCAGTACAGCCGAGCGTCGAAAGGTCGTTGCCGACCACCAGGTCGCCATTCGGCAGCGAGGCGATCGCTCGTACGACTGGCGGATAGAAGCCGTATTGTGCGAGCCCCGAGCCGAGCGGCGACCACGTCGTGCCGTCCCAGCTCGCCACGTAGTTGGCCGCGACACCGCCCGCGGTCGTGAACTGACCGCCTGCCGCCAGATGGCCGTTGGGCAGGGCGCTCAAGGCGTACACAACTCCGCCATTCGGATGCTGCACACCCGTCCCTAGCGGCGACCACGTCGCGCCGTCCCAGCGCGCGATGCCGTTCGCGGGCACGCCGCCGGCGCTCGCGAACGAACCGCCGGCCACGAGGTCGCCGTTCGGCATCACCTCCAGCGCTTCCACGGCTCCCGTCGTCCCGATTCCGAGCGGCGCCCACGCCGTGCCGTCCCAGCGCGCGATGTTGGCGGCGCTGAGGCCGCCCGCTGTGGCGAACGATCCGCCGGCGATCAGGTGCCCGTTCGGCAGCACAGCCAGAGCCGAAACGTAACCGTCCATGCCGACGCCGAAGGTGGACCACGTCCCGCTGCCCGGGTCATAGGCGACGATGTTGTTGACCTGGGTCGTGATGGCGACCAAGTTGAACCCACCGCCGGCGACGAACACCGGTGCGCGCGGGCCGGCTCCATCCGGGTCCCACGATGTCGTCGCGAGGACCTGTCCGTTCGTGCCTCGATAGCCATCGGAGGGAACCCAGCCGCTCGTGCACTGCGCCGCTGCACCCGGCGCGAGGTGGATGGCGATCAGCAGCAACGTTGCAGCAATGCGCTTGCGGATCGAGAACAGGACACGGCAGGCAACCGGGGAATTCGTCATGGCGTACTCGGCTCGTCGATGGGTTGAGGCTCGGATGCCCCGACAAAGCCAGCGCCGCGACCGTGTCACACGCGATTCGCTACTCAACGAGACCACCAGCCCATGGCATGCCGGTCACCCGGGTCCACATCAGCTCGGCCGCCACGCCGCGAGCCGCTGCCGCGCCCGCCGTCCCACGCGCTCGCCCTCGCGCGAGCTGGGAGGCGGGCAGGTGCTCAGCGACAACTACACCTGCGCGCTGACGACAACTAGACCTGTGCATCCGGGCAAGGGCTGAGAGCGCGTGCCCCGTACGTTGGCCGTCCTCCAAAACGGTTGGGAGGCAGCCGAGTGCAAGTGACGGATGAGCAGGTCAAGAAGTTGAGATCCGAGATGACGAGGTGTGGAGAGGTTGGCGTCGCGGCAGCGCGCGCCGGCATGAGTCGGAACACGGCGACGAAGTACCTGGCGACGGACGGCCTGCCTTCGGAGCTGAAGGAGCCGAGGACGTGGCGGACGCGACCGGACCCCTTCGAGAAGGCGTGGCCGTCGATCATCGCCAAGCTTCAGGAGCAGCCCGCCCTGGAGGCCAAGACGTTGTTCCAGGAGCTGATGGGCAAGGATCCCGAGAGCTACCAGGCTGGCCAGCTGCGGACGCTGCAGCGTCGGCTCAAGCAGTGGCGAGCACGGGAGGGTCCGGACAAGGAGCTGTTCCTGCCGCAGGAGCATCGGCCTGGCGAAGCGATGCAGACCGACTTCACGTCGATGAACAAGCTCGGGATCACGATCGCCGGCGAGCCCTACGCGCATCTGCTGTGTCACAGCGTGTTGCCGTACTCGGACTGGACATGGGCAACGCCGTGCCGCTCGGAATCGATGGCGGCCCTGAAGCAGGGAGTGCAGGCGGCGGTGCTGCAGCTGGGGCGGCTGCCCGAGCATCACCAGACCGACAACTCGACGGCGGCAACGCACCGGCTGGAGCCAGGCAAGCGCGGATTCAACGACGACTACCTCGCGTTCATGAACCACTACGGGATGAAGCCGCGGACGATCGCCATCGGCAAGAAGGAGCAGAACGGGGATGTGGAGTCGCACAACGGCGCGCTCAAGCGCCACGTCAACCAGCAGTTGATGCTGCGCGGCGATCGGGGCTTCGACAGCCATGAGCAGTACGTGACCTGGCTGCACGGCATCCTGGAGGCGCGCAACTGTTCGCGGGGCGTGCGACTCACCGAGGAGCTGGCTGCGATGCGCCCGTTGCAGGTGGTGCCGGTGCCGGAGTACACCGAGATCGACGTGCGCTTCGGCGCGGGTGGCACGATCCGAGTCCAGCACAACACGTACTCGCTGCCATCGCGGTTGCGCGACGAGAGGGTGCGCGTGCGGGTGTTCGACGACCGGCTCGAGGTGTTCCACGGCGAGGCGCGCCAGATCTCCATCGAGCGACTGCTTGGCAAGTGCGGCCACCGGATCAACTACCGACACGTAGTGCGCTCGCTGTTGTGCAAGCCCGGCGCGTTTCGTCGCTATCGGTACCGCGACGACCTGTTCCCCACCGAGGTCTTCCGCACGGCGTTCGATCTGCTCGACGCGAAGTTGCCCGAGCGCGAAGCGGACATCGAGTACCTTCGCGTCCTGCATCTCGCCGCGACGACGATGGAGGCGGATGTCGATGCGTCGCTGCGACGACTGCTGGCCAGGGGATGCCTGCCGCTGGCCCAGAGCGTGCGCGAAGACGTGGCTCCCCGTCCCACGAACCTGCCCGAACTCGAGGCCGTGTCGGTCGATCTCTCCTGCTACGACGATCTGCTGGTCGAGCAGTGTCTGGGAGTCCCGGCATGACCGCCGCCACCGCCGACCAGCTCAAGGTGCTCCTGCGTGCCCTGAAGCTGCCCTCGGTCCACGCCAACTACGAAGAGATCGCGGCCAAGGCCGAGCGCGAGGGGTGGAGCTTCGCGCGTTACTTGATGCAGCTGGCCGAGGTCGAGCTCGCGGATCGGCGCACGCACAGGATCGAGCGCCTGCTGCGACAGTCGGGCTTGCCCAAGGACAAGACGCTCGCGACCCTCAACCAGCAGAAGCTGCCGACCAAAGTTCGCCGCCAGATGTCGACGCTCTGCGAAGGAGGCTTCCTCGAGAACGCCGAGAACGTCCTGGCCTTCGGGCTTCCCGGCCGCGGCAAGACGCACTGCGTCAGCGCGATCGCCCACGAGCTCGTGCTGCGCGGCCATGAGGTCTTGTTCCGCCCGGCGTTCGCGCTCGTCCAGCATCTGTTGATCGCCAAGCGCCA
>CAYQMF010000157.1:0-12700 GCA_964418595.1 uncultured candidatus Brocadiaceae bacterium | reverse complement strand
CTCGCACTCGACGCGCAGGGCGCGGCCACCGTCGCGGGGCGGACCTTCTCTACTGGCTTCCCGACCACGCCCGGCGCCTTCGACACGAGCTACAACGGCGGAGACGTCTTCGTAACCCGGCTCTCGCCTACGGGCTCGAGCCTCGTCTACTCGACGTTCCTCGGGGGGATGGGCGACGACAATCCCCAAGACCTCGCCCTCGACGCGCGGGGCGCGGCCACCGTCGCGGGAGTAACCGACTCCACCGACTTTCCGACCACACCCGGCGCCTTCGACACGAGCTACAACGGCGGCACGAACCCCTTCAACGGCGACGCCTTCGTCACCCAGCTCTCGTCGACGGGCTCGCGCCTCGTCTACTCGACGTTCCTCGGGGGGGCGTACAACGACTGGGCCTCCGCAGTCGCCCTCGACGCGCAGGGCGCGGCGACCGTCGCGGGGGTGACCAACTCCGCCGACTTCCCGACCACACCAGGCGCCTTCGACACGAGCCTCGGCGTCGTCGACGCTTTCGTCACCCGGCTCTCGCCGACGGGCTCGAGCCTCGTGTACTCGACGTTCCTCGGGGGGATGGGCGACGAATACGCCAATGGCCTCGCCCTCGACGCGCAGGGCGCAGTCACCGTCGCGGGGCGGACCATCTCCCCCGACTTCCCGACCACGCCCGGCGCCTTCGACAGGACCCACAACGGCGGCGACTTCGACGCCTTCGTCACGCGGCTCTCGCCGGCGGGCTCGAGTCTCGTCTACTCGACCTTTCTCGGGGGGAGGTACCTGGACGAGCCCCGTGCCGTCGCCGTTGACGCGCAGGGCGCGGCCACCGTCGCGGGGTACACCCATTCCACCGACTTCCCGACCACGCCCGGTGCCTTCGACAGGACCCACAACGGCGGCCCACGTGATGCCTTCGTCACCCGGCTCTCGCCGACGGGCTCGAGCCTCGTCTACTCGACGTTCCTCGGGGGGGTGGGCGACGACGAGGCCCATGACCTCGCCCTCGACGCGCGGGGCGCGGCCACCGTCGCGGGGGTGACCTGGTCCACGGATTTCCCGACCACGCCCGGCGCCTTCGACACCAGCTTCAACGGCCGCTACTACGACGCGTTCGTCACGCGGCTCTCGCCGACGGGCTCGAGCCTCGGCTACTCGACCTTCCTCGGAGGGACGTACGACGACTGGGCCTTCGCAGTTGCCCTCGACGCGCAGGGTGCGGCCACCGTCGCGGGGTGGACCCATTCCACCGACTTCCCGACCACGCCCGGCGCCTTCGACACGACCCACAACGGTGGCGCTGACGCCTTCGTTACCCGCCTCGACATGCAACCCACCGGCGTTTCCGTGTTTGGGCGCTCCAGCCCCGGCTGCACCGGGCCACTCGCGATCTCGGTGACCTCGATGCCGCGCGTCGGCAATGCCAGCTTCGCGCTGACCTGCGGGAGCGCGCCGCCGAACACGACGGGTCTCCTCGCGTTCACGGCCAGCAGGTTCTCAAGCCCCGTGATCGTGCTCGGCGTTGAGCTATGGATCGACCCCTTCCTGGTGTTCGTGCCGCTGTCCGCAAGCAGCAACAACATCGGTGCGACGGACGTGCCTCTGCCACTCCCCGGCGACCCGGCCCTGGCCCGCGTGCGGCTGTTCGCACAGCTCTTCTGGGTTGGACCGGCCTCACCGCCGCCCTGCCCGCCTCTGGGTCTGTCGACCTCGAACGCCCTCGAGATCACGATCCAGCCCTGAATGCCTCATCGCGGCCGGCGGCCGCGATGCGCCTCCGAGCCTCGGACCCGTGACCTGCCCTTCGGCATTCGATGGCGGTGGGGGACCGCGCGCGACAGTTGCCCACCCGCGTCGACTTGCTGCCTGTGTCGCCTTCCTACAGAGCACATCGCCGCCGCCAACAACGTCAGCCATGCCGACGTGCGCAACGTTTGCCAGGAGCAAGACTGCGTGGCGCCGCTGCGCGCGTCCCTGATCCCGCGCAAAGGTGCGGGGCTTCCTGCGGGAGACTCCCGCTGGAAGGACGCCCAGAGCTGAGCGTCGCCGGGCCGGGCCAGTACGTTCGGCGGCCGATCGACGAAGAATCCATGCGGGTCGCGGCGGGACCTGTCGCGTGGGGATCCAACCAGGAGGTTCCCTTGATCCGTCGCATGCATCTGCTCCCGCTTTGGTCCGCTCTCGCCACGCTTCCCGCCCAGGTTCAGTGGGTGCAGCGCTCGCCCGCCATCAGTCCGCCGCCACGACAGGTCACGGCCATGGCCTTCCACCGCGCGGCAGCCCAGACCGTCCTGTTTGGTGGCACCGACGGCAACCTGCAGCTCAACGACACCTGGGTGTGGAACGGCGTGAGCTGGAGTCAGCGGACTCCCGTCGCGTCGCCCCCCGGCCGTGGCGGTCACGCCATGGCCTACGACCCCAGGCGCCAGCGCGTGGTGCTGCATGGCGGTCGAGCTGCCACCATTCTGAACGACACGTGGGAATGGGACGGCACCAGCTGGCAGGCCTTCACGGGCACGGCTCCGATTGCCGGGCCGACGGTGGGCATGGCGTGGGATCCGGCCTGCCAGGCGCTGGTCCTGATCGTCCGACCCAGCAGCGGTCCGAGCCTGCAGGCGTGGAGCTTCGACGGCAGCACCTGGACCCTGCGCATGAACGTGGGCGCGCCTGCAGCGATCTCCGACTTCTCCGTGGCGCACGACCCGGTGCAGGGGCGCGTCATCACCTACGGCGGCCAGAACTCCTCCAGCACCGAGCGCTATGACTGCGCGGCCGGATCCTGGCTGAACAGCTGCAACGCGTGCCCACCCGGGGTGCTCGGGAACGCCGGCATGACTACCGACACGGACCGGCAGCGGGTGATCCTGGTCGGCGGCTACACCCCGACCGGTGCCGCCAGTGCTACGTGGTTCTACTCGAGCAATGGGTGGCAGCCCTACGCCGGGCCCACCCAGATCTCCTCCCGCGGAGAACCAGCGATCGCCTACGACAGCTGCCGACGACGGGTAGTGGTGTTCGGCGGTGTGCGGGGCACGACCACCCTTGGTGACACCTGGGAGCTCACCGAACTGCCGCAGGCCGCACCGTTCTGCAGCGGCTGCCCCGGCAGCAACGGCACTCCCTCGCTGAGCCTGGCCAGCAACGCGGCATGGATCGGCACGACCATGAGCCTGCAGCTCAGCAACGCGCCGCTGGCCGCGTTCCAGCCGGTGTTCCTCTATCTCGGCGGCAGCCGTACCACATGGGGGCCGCTCCCGTTGCCGTTCCCGCTGAGCGGTTTTGGCGCGCCCGGCTGCCTGCTCTGCGTGGCTCTCGATGTACCGTTCGTCACGCTGACGAATCTAGGCGGGGTGGCGACCTGGCCACTCTTGCTTCCGAACGACGGCGGCCTGGTTGGCGCTGAGCTCTACTTCCAGGCCTTGCCCGTCGACCTGCTGGCCAATGCCCTGGGCCTGTCCGCGTCCAACGGCCTCGCCGTCACTCCGCGCTGAGCGCCTGGGACAGTCGCGCCCGTACATAGCGCCAATCCTGTTCCACGGTGCGCAAGGAGACTCCCAGGTCCGCGGCAATCTCGTGGTGGTTGCGCCCGCCAAACAATCGGAGCTCGGCTACCTGCCCCCAACGTGGGTGGTCCCGGGCGATCGCAGCGATCGCATCGTGGAGAGTCAGCACGAAGTCCGGATCCGGCAGATGCGCGGCGAGATCCTCGACCAGGGGCTCTTGCTGGAGGCCACCGCCGCGCCGCTGTCGGCGCGCGGCTCGAGCCAGGTCGACCAGCATGCGGCGCATGGTCATGGCCGCAACCGCCAGGAAATGGGCGCGGTTCTGCCACCTGGCACGCTGACCACGCACAACGCGCAGGAACACGTCATGCACGAGTGTCGTCAATTGCTGCTCCGCATTGTGCGCGCGGTCGGCTCCGACCTGGCAGCCCCGGGACCGGAGCGCCTGCTCCACGGTCGCGAACACCAGCGCTTCCGCCTCCCGGTCGCCGCGTTGCACGGCACGAAGCCGCGCGGTGAGTTCATCGCCACTGGTGGATCCGCTCATCGCGGCCAGGACAATAGCCGGCGATGAATCCTGACGCCACGCCGACCCCCGAGGAGGTGCATGACTGGTTCGTGCTGGCCAGCGCCCTGCCGCAAGCCGAACGCCCGGCGTGGCTCAGGGCCCACTGCGGCCACCATCCGGCGCTGCAGGCGCTGGTCGAAGCGCTGCTGAGCCACGACGCGCTCGGGGATCAACTCCTCGACCGGCCGGTCTGGCACCACCTGGCCCGCGCAGTGGCGCCCGACGCCATGCTCAGGCCGGGCGATCTGGTAGGCGGCTACACGCTGCACCGCGCACTCGGGGGCGGTGGCCAGAGCCGTGTGTTCGCGGCCCGGGCACCGGACGGGGCGGAGGTGGCGCTCAAGCTCGTGTCGCTTCCCTTCCACGACGACGGCGCCTCCGAGCGGCTGACCCGGCAGGCCCAGCGCGCACGCAGTGTCCGCCATCCGCATCTGGTCGAAATCCTTGATCTCGGCGCGGATCGGGAGGCTCGCCTGTGGTTCTGTGCGATGCGCCTGGTTCCCGGGCCTATGCTCGACCACGTGCTCACGGAACTCGTTGCACACGGCCCACCGCGTGGACCACAACGGGAGGCATTGCTATCGCGCGGAGCCGAGGTGGCCTCCGCGCTGTGTGCACTGCACCAGGCCGGGTTGGTGCACCGTGACGTCAAGCCCGCGAACATCGTGCTGGAAGGCACGCCGCAGGATCCAACCGGCACGGGAGCAGTGCTGGTGGACTTCGGTACCCTGCGCGGAATGGACGCCCCCGGGCAGCTGTCCTCCCTGTGGGTCTCACGACACTACGCCGCGCCGGAGCTTCTGCTCACAGGGCGGGCGGACGCACGATCCGACCTGTTCAGTCTTGGCGTCACCATGCACGACCTGCTCAGTGCACGAACGGTGGCGCAACGTCGACGTGCCCCGAGCGAAGGTCTTGAACCGATCCGCCAGCTGGTTGCGGACCTCGACCCGCGCGTGGCGGATGTGATCGACGCCGCGTGCGAACCCGATCCGCGGCGACGGCCGGCGCGGGCGGAGCTCGTAGAGCAGGGCTTGCGGGGCACCCGCGGCCGAACCCGGCTGCGGGCACGCGCAGCAAACGCCCTGCGCGCCACGCGGCGGGATCCAGCGCGCGCAGTGCGACGCGCAAGGCCCCTGCTGTTCGTGGCCCTGGCCTGCGTGCTGGCGTTCGTGCTCGGACAACTGTCGCTGGTTGCGACGACTGGACCACACTGGCAGCAAGCGCGACCCGCCCACTGTCCCGAAGGCCGCGAGGTGACGGCCATGGCGTTCCACGCTGCCACGCGGCGCACCGTACTCTTCGGCGGTACTCGGTCGGGCGCGCACCTGCACGACACCTGGACCTGGGACGGTCAGGACTGGACCGAGTGCGCCCCTGCCACCTGGCCGCCGGGTCGTGGCGGGCATGCCATGGCCTACGATCCAGTGCGCGCCCGTCTGGTAATGCACGGTGGCCGGGACTCGGACCTCCGTAACGACACCTGGGAATGGGATGGCAGCACTTGGCGGGACTGTTCGACCGCACGGCAACCGCCGGCCGCACCGCACCTGGGCATGGCGTACGACCCGGGGCTGCGCCGGACGGTCGTCGTCTTGAAGCCCCGCACCCACCAGCCGTGGCAGGTCTGGACCTGGGACGGAACGGAGTGGCAGGAGCGCACAGCGGACGGGGGCCCGGGGGTCACCGACTTCAGCTTGGCGCTAGATCCTGGAGGCAATCGCCTGCTCGCCTTCGGAGGCCAGGGCTCCGATGGCACCTGGCTTCTCGAATGGCAAAGGCACCGCTGGATCCAGCACCTTGGCCCGTCGCCAGGCTTCCTGGGCAACGCCGGACTGGTTTGCGACCCCGACCACCGCCGCGTGGTGCTGGTGGGCGGCTACTCGGGCGTCCAGGGACCGCTCGGCGGCACATGGTTCTTCGCGGCCAACGCCTGGCATCGTGGCCCGGACCTGGCGCCCCGCGGTGAGCCCGCGATCGCCTACGACACCGTGCGTCACCGTGTCGTGGTGTTCGGTGGCGTAAGGCACCGCGTGCCGCTCACCGACACCTGGGAGCTGCCGTGAGCGCCAGCCCCACTCGTGACAAGCGTGGATGGCTGCGATCCATTGGACTATGTTGTGTCCGCCTGATTGGCTTTCGGCGGCGGCATTCGCCGATGAGTGCTTGCCGGCTGTCCACGGTGTGGGTTGTGTGCCCGGCGCGCCTGCTGGCGACGCTGCCGTCCATCCTCATGGCGGTGGCCAACCTCGGCCTCGCCACGTCGCTTCTGTACTGCGGTCGTAGTCGGCCACACCTGTGACGCGACTGCGGAGCCGTCGAGTGTCCCCGTCGGCCGCAACCGTCGATCCGAGGCGCGCGACTCACTCATCGACGCCGACTTCGACGCTCCCCGCGAGCTGCACGTCGCCGCGTGCCTGCAGCGTCGTGAGAAGCGTGCGCAGGCTCGGCCGCAGGGTCACTTCGCGCGTCGCGCCATCGACCCGCAGCGTCAACGGCTTGCCGAGGTCGCACAGGCGTGCGTCGAGGCAGAGGGTGACCTTCACATCCCCGGTGCGTGTGACGGTGAGCGTCTGCCCCTGCAGCGTCGCGTCGACGCGCTTGCCGGGGCCACCCGCGTCGATCGCCACCCAGTGGTGCGCGCGGATCGCAGGATCGACGGGTTCCCACGTCATCTCGCGCGGCAGGGGCTGCCGGACCGCGGGGAGGAGGTCCTTCAGGATGTCGCGATCGGGTAGCCCGCCGTGGCCGAAGCCCGGCTGGAAGAGGAAGCCGCCCGGGAAGGCATCGGTGCGCTCGCCCCGCAGCGTCGCCAGCGTGGCGGCGAACTTCTCGCAGCGTTCGCGCCGGCCGTAGGCGGTGTCGCGTTCGCCCACCATGAAGGTGAAACGCAGGTTGCGCAGGTTGAGCGCGGACGTGACGCCGTCGGTCGGCGCCGCGGCGCTGCTGTGCCCGGCGGCGAAGCGGTCGGCGAGCATCGGCGCGATCGCGAACGCTCCGTAGCCGCCGTGCGAGTAGCCGATGACGAACACCTTGTCGGTGTCGATGCCCTCGCAGACGGCGAACTGACGGATGAGGCGCTCGACGAGCGGGTACGCGTAGCCGGTGTAGAAGCCGTTCCACTCGTCGGTGGGCGCGCGCAGCGCGCAGTAGCGGTAGGCACCGGCCTCCGGGTGATCCTTGTAGTAGCGCTGCATCACCTCCCACTGCTGGTCGTTGACGCGCTTGGGCGCGCCGCCGCCGCCGTGCATGGCGATGACGAGGCCGAAACCGGACGCGGGCTTCTCGCCGACGGTCTTCACCACGAACGGACTCTCGTAGCCGCCGGCGCGCACACGGTTGGCGGCGTGGTCGGCGCGCAGTTCCGCGTGCGGCGCGGCGAGGAAGGCCTTCCACGCGAGCGCGCGCAGGCGAGCGTCCTCCTTCGGGTCGACGAGCCTCGCGTCGAGGTTGCGGTCGAATTCGAACTTCGCCTGCTCTTCGGCCGACGCGGCGAAGAAGCGTGCGAACTGCGCACGCAGCGCGTCGTCGCTCGCAGTGGAACCGGCATCGCTCTTCTTCGCGTACCGCGCCGTCACCTCCACGCCGTGCGGCCACTGCGCGGGCCGCGCCCACGGCAGCGGGAAGAACTGCCCCGTCACGCGCCACGACACCGCGAAGAGTCCCTCGCGCGGATCGCCGGGCCTCGCGCCCGCTGCCTCGCCTGCGAACCAGCCGCGGTCGAGCCCGGCCGGGTCCGGCTCCGCCGCGCCGAGAAAGTGCCAGCCGTCGTCCCACACCTCGACCCAGGTGTGGTTGCCGCCGCGCCCGGGCCAACTCGCGATCCCGGCGAGGCGCGCCGGCACTCCGACCGCGCGGCAGGCGTCGGCGAGCAGGATCGAAAGACCCGTGCACGACGCGAGCCCCTGCGCCGCGGACTCGGAAGGACTCTGGTTGGCGCGCTGCCGCTTCGTCGAGTAGCGCACGTTCAGCGCCGGGAACAGCTTCTCGTTCAAGCGGCACGCGGCCTCGCCGGGGCGCGCGCAGCCCTCGGTCATCGGCAGGCACGTCGCGCGCAGCGACGCGCGCCACGCTTCGCGCGTCTCGTCGATCTGCGCGTACGGCAGGATCGCGTCGAGGAAGACGTCGTCGGGGATCGACGCGCCCCAAGGTGCGTCGGCGCGCGCCGCGTGCGCGAGCGCCACGTCGGTGAGCAGAAAGCTCGCCGTCAGCGAACGCAGGTCCTTCTCCGGCATGTGCGCGACGAGGAACTCGAGGCTCGCGCGATGTTCGCCGGGCACGTCGGCGATGGCCTTGCGCAGCTCCGGCTCGTTGTCGCCCGCGCGCGCGAGCGCGGCGGCGAGGGGGTCGGATGTGGCGTCCTGGGCGGGAAGGAGGAGGCAGGACGCGAGGGCGGCGGCGAGCGAGCGCATGGCGGGGTTATAGGGGCGGAGCGACGGGTTGCGGCAGCCCGCGAAGGGGCTGCGCGATCCGACGATACGATCGGCGCGCGTGCCCGCCCGCTCCCTCCTGGTCGACGTCCATGCATGACATCGACGCGCTCTACCGCGAACACGCCGCCGCGCTGTACGCGTGGGCGTGTCTGCGCACCCGCGGCCTGCAGCCGCTGGTGACCGCCGAAGACCTGACGCAGGAGGTCTGGGTGCGGGCGACGCGCGCGGCCCCGGCGCGCACCGAGTCGGCCGGCCCCGAACGCGCGTGGCTCTTCACCATCGCCAAGCATGCGCTCTATGAAGTCCGTCGCACGGCCGAGCGCCTGCGGCGTGAAGGCTCCGCCGCCGGAAGCACCTCGCGTCTGCTGGCTCTTGGACAGGTGCCGGCCGACGTCACCAGCCTGACGCAGCGCGTTGCACGCGACGACGCCGTGCGCGAGTTCCTGCGCCGCGTCGAGCAGCTCGACGACGACGACCGCATGCTGCTCATCCACGTCGGGCTGGAGGACCTGCCGCAGACGGAAGCCGCGGCGCGCCTCGGCATCGGCTACGACTCGCTGGCCAAGCGCTGGCAGCGACTGCGTGAACGCGTGCGCGCCTGGCCCGGTGCCGCGGGGCTCGTGCCCTGACTCAGCAACCGTCCCTCAGCGCCCCGCGGCACGTTGCCAATACCGCTGCGCGAACGGCAGCGGCCGCACCGGCCACGCACGCAACACTCCGTCCTGGCTCCCGGTGGCCACCCATGTGCCGTCGGGACTGAACTCCGCCGCCCGCACGCCACCATGGTTGCCGCGCAGGTCGAGGTGGCGCGCGCGTGCCGCCAGATCCCAGAGCGACACCGAGTCGTCGCGAGCGGCCACGAGCAGCAGGCGCGCGTCCGGCGAGAACCGCAGCGCGGCGACGATGGCGGCCGGAAAGTGCCCGGCACCGACATCGTGCGGCACGAGCGTGTCTGCATCGACGAAGGTCCAGTCGCCGACACCGCTGTGCGCGGTCGCGTAGTAGCGGCCGCCCGCGATCAGGGCGACGTGCGCGGAGTACTCCTGGCCCTGCGTCCGCGGCGCGACCCACGTCGCCTTCCAGTCGTCGAGCGCGTAGACCACGAGCACGTCGCGCCGGTTGGCGACGACGAGGCGGCGTCGCACGGCATCGAAGGCGAGAGCGCTCGCGTCGCCCTGCAGATCGATCGCAGGTGCGACGCCACTCGGCAGCGTGGGCAGCGCGGCGACGAAGCGTCCCGCCAGATCGTGCACGAGCACCTGATCGTCGGCGCCGCCGGTGGCGATGAAGCCGAGATCGGCATCGATCGCGGCGCACAGGCATGCGCCCCGATGCGAGCGCAAGTCGGTGGCCGTGCCGGTGCTGGGATCGAACACGTGGACACCGCCGTCCGCGCCCAACGAGAGCAGGCGGCCATCACCCGGGACGAACTGTACGTCGTGCACGGCTCCGGCGTGCGCCCGCCACGTGTGCATCACCGATGCGCGCGCACCCTCCATCGACCACATCCGCACGCCGCCGTCCTCGCACGCCGTGGCGATGCGATGTCCGTCCGCGCTGAGGCGCGCGCGCCGCACCGGCGCGGCGTGCGGAAGGACGACCTCGCGGCGGCCGGTGGCGAGGTCCACCAGCGCCGCCGTTCCGTCGCGCGACGCGGTCAGTACCCGACGGCCGTCCGCGGTCCAGGCCAACGAAGTGATCGCCTCGCGATGTACGCGCACGTCGGGCGCCGCCGCCACCACCGACATGACGTGCAGCCCGCGACCGTCCTGGAACGCGAGCCGCGTCCCGGCGGCGTTCCAGGTCAGCTCGTCCGGATAGCGATGGCTCCAGCGGGCGGTGCTCACCTGCGACCAGTCGGCCGTGTCGAACACGCGCACGGTGCCGTCCTTCACGACCGCGGCGAAGCGTGCACCATCGGGACCAAACGCCCCGACGTGGAACGGCCGGCCGCCGGCGGCGACGACCCGCGCGCGTCGTTCGCGGCGAGCGAGATCCCACACCGTCAGGCCTTCGAAGCCGAGCGTCACGAGCCCGTCCCCCGCGGGCGTGAACCCGACCCAGTACACGTCCCGCAGATCCTCGCCGCCGGCATGCAGCTCGACGGTGCTGCGCCAGGTGGACGTGTCGAACACGCGCACGACACCATCGGCGCAGCCCACGCACAGGCGCGCACCCGCGGCGTCCGACGCGAAACACGTCGACTCCTGACCACCGGTCTCCAGACGCGCGACCTCGCCGCCGTCGACGCTCGCCAGCACCCGCACGTCGCTCGCGCCCTGTTCGCGTGGGCCCGACCAGCCCACCACCACCTGCGTGCCGCCGCGCACGAAGCACGCGTGCCGGACCCACCAGTTCTCGCGATGCTGTCGCCACACGCGAGCATCTCCCGTCATCCCGCCGCCGAGCAGCGAGCCGTCGTAGCCAAGCAACAGGAAGCGGTCGCCGGCGGGCGAGAGCACGGGGGCACGCGGCAGGCGAGCGGGTGCAGGCGCACTCAGGATCTCCCGGTTGCTGTTCACGACCGCGTCTGGCAGCGGTTGTTCGCTCCATCCTGCCACGTCGAACCGCCGCACGCGTCCATCCATGCCCGACGTGATCGCGACTTCGCCCGCCGCATCGACGCGCAACACGAACGGTGCGCCGTGGATGTCACGACGCCGCAGCACGGTGCCGGACTCGACATCGATCTCCACCAGCTCGCCGGCAGCGGTCGGGACCGCAAGGATCCGGTCGCCGGCGGCAAAGATCGCCGTCCCCGCCGGCGCCGCGCCGAGCCGCTCCGCGGACAACTCCAACACCACCGTGCTCTGCGCGAGCAGTTCGATGAGCGGTCCGTTGAGCTGCGCTTCGGGCACGTGTGGCGCCGCCGCGAGCACGCGGCCGAGCGCCGCCACCGGTTGGTCGCGTGCCGACAACGCCTCCAGTACCTGCTGCCACGCGAGCAAGCGGTCGCGCTGCGCCGCGAGCTGCACCAGGAAGCCCGTGCTCAGCACCAGCGCCGCGACGAGCAGCACACCGGCCACCGCCACGACCGGGTGACGCCGCGTCC
This sequence comes from uncultured candidatus Brocadiaceae bacterium, assembly GCA_964418595.1. Taxonomy (GTDB): domain Bacteria; phylum Planctomycetota; class UBA1135; order UBA1135; family UBA2386; genus CAYQMF01. The sequence goes on along the minus strand of CAYQMF010000157.1, from coordinate 1,153 downwards.
ACCGCAAGACGCGCAGCCGGATCGGAATCGGCCGCGCCGCGATCGGCTCGTGATGGCGCAACCGGCGCAGGTCCTCGGCCAAGGCCAGGGCCGTCGGGTAGCGGCGCGAGGGATCCGGCTCGAGCGCGGTCTCCAGCACCAGCACGACATCGCGCGGCAGGGCGCGGTTGTGACGAACGGGATCGACGGCGCGCCCGGCACCGATCGCAGCCAGCAGCGCCGTCGCCGTCGTCGCCTCGAATGGCCGTCGGAGCGTCAGGCACTCGTAGAGCGTCACGCCGAGTGCGTACACGTCGCCGCGCCGGTCGGCGGTGCCGTTGCCGCTCAGCCGCTCCGGCGCCAGATAGGCGAGCGAACCGAACAGCTCGCCCGTGCGCGTGCGCACCAGCTCGGCGGCGTCGTCGGTGCTCGCGATGCCGAAGTCGAGGATCACCGGCTCGTCGTCGCGGGTGAGCATCACGTTGCCGGGCTTGATGTCCCGGTGCACCACGCCCGCTTCGTGCGCCGAGTGCAACGCGCGCGCCACCATCTCACCCATTGCCAGGACGAGGGCGATGTGTGCGGTGCTGTCGGGCCGACACGCGAGCAACCCCTCGCCATCGACCGCCGCCACACGCGCGCGCTGCAGCCGCGCCGCCAGCGTCTCGCCGGCGACGTAGCGCATGGCGAGGAACGGCGTCTCGCCGGCGAGGTCGGCCTCGTGGATGGCGCAGATCCCCGGGTGGTCGAGGCGCGCCAGGGCGCTCGCCTCGCGCTGTAACCGTTCGCGCCGCGACTGCGACTGCCAGCCGGCACCCTCGACGAGCACCTTCAACGCCACCGGTCGATCGAGATGCTCATCGTGCGCGAGGTGCACGACCGCCTGTCCACCGCGACCGAGTTCGCGCACCAGCCGGTAGCGACCGAGCCGCCGCACGACCGCGGGCGCCGGCGGCTGCTCCGCCAGCGCATCGAGTTCGCGCCGGATCCGTGCCTCGTGCCCGGGAAACCGCGCCAGGTACTCAGCGCGCGCGCGCACGTTGCCGCGCGCGCGATCGCGATCGAGCATCTCCAGGAAGTCGCAGGCCGCGGCGTCGGAGGCAGGGCCGTCGGGCGTGAGCATTGGTAGAGCTTGGTTACGGTTCCTTGGTTGTGCAGCAAGGTCCGGGCTCCC
>CAYQMF010000156.1:0-12917 GCA_964418595.1 uncultured candidatus Brocadiaceae bacterium | reverse complement strand
GCCTCGCCGGCGAGAACCTGCGCCTGCGCGAACACGACCGCGACGAACTCGCGCACTACGCAAAGACCGGGGCGGGCACCAGCGACATCGAGTACCGGTTCCCGTTCACCGCGCCCGACTTCGGCGAGCTCGAGGGCATCGCGCACCGCTCCGACTTCGACCTGCGCCAGCACCAGCAGCACAGCGGCCAGAAGCTCGAGTTCTTCGACAACGAGCGCGGCGAACTCGCCGCCAACGGCCAGCCGAAGGGCGAGCGCTACCTGCCGCACGTGATCGAGCCGTCCGCCGGTCTCGACCGCGGCGTGCTCGCCGTGCTCTGCGAGGCCTTCACCATCGACCCCGCGCGCCCGAGCGGCGTGATCATGCGCTTCCATCCGCGGCTCGCGCCGATCAAGGCGGCGGTGTTCCCGTTGGTCAACAAGGACGGGCTGCCGGAGGTAGCCGACAAGCTGGCGCTCGACCTGACGAAGCGCTTCGCGCGGCTGGGCGGCACGATCGAGTCCGACGCCAAGCAGAGCATCGGCAAGCGCTACGCGCGCATGGACGAGGCCGGGTGTCCGTTCTGCTTCACCGTCGACAGCGACACGTTGAAGGATCAGACCGTGACCGTGCGCATGCGCGATACGGGGGCGCAGGAGCGCATCGGGATCGATGGCGTGGCGGCGTTCCTGGACGAGCGGCTGCGCTGACGCCGGTTTGCCTTTGCAGCGAACGTCCCGCCCGTTGTCTACTCCCGGCGTGCTGGTGATCCGGGACTTGCAGTTGTCGGCGCTGCGCCAGGAGGCTCGCCGCCGCTTCGTGGACCGCGCGGTTGCGCGCATGACCGCCGACCATCCCGACGCATGCCGGGACCTTGGGGAACCAGGCCTGCGCGGGCTGGTCGAGCACGCCATCGACCTCGGTGGCCGGCACGGCATCGTCACGGAGGGTGGGGTCCTCGCCCTGCTGCGGCTGATGATCCAGTACGGCGCGGCCTTCGAGCGCTCGCCCGATCGCGCGTGGGCGATGGGCGTGCTCGCGCACGCGCGCCTGCCCGGCCCGGTCAAGGTCGACATGCTGTGCCAGCGGCTGGCGGCGCGCGCCCGCGGGCGGGTCGTCGTAGAGATCTGACATGCCCACCTGCTCGAACTGTGGTGGGGATGTCTCGTGCCCGGACCATGCTCACGTCGTCGGTGGAGCCGCCGAGCCCTGTCCGCTGCAGAAGGGGGCGGTGTGGGTGCAGGTCGTCGATCACGCGGGTGGACCGGCGACCGGCATCGACGTCCTGGTCGACGGAGTGAACAAGCCCACGGATCCCGAGGGCCTGATCACCTGCGACCCGGTCGAGGCGGGACCGCACACGGTCGAACTGCAGGACCGCCTGGCGGACCGTTGGGCCGCCACCCACAAGCCGCCGGCGAGCCGCACCAAGCAGGCGGACGTGCGGCCGGGGCAGATCGTGTTCGTCAAGTTCCAGCTCGCGAAGAAGGAGCCGAGGATCGAGGTGCAGGCCGAGCACGACTTCGGCCCCGTCGCCGAGTTCTCGCCGGCGGTGACGGTCGCGATCAAGAACGTCGGCGACGCCGACCTCGTGCTCGGCGCCATCACGTTTCCCGCCCACTTCGTGGCCGACGCGAGCAACACGGTGCAGGCGGGCCACACGATCCCGCCCGGACAGACCGCCGAGCTGAAGGTCCAGTTCCGGCCCCAGGCATTCGGCGCGCAGACCGGCAACCTGGAGATCGGGTCGAACGCGGTGGGTACGGCGACTGCGACCGTCGCGATGCGCGGCGAACGGCTCGTGCCGAAGATCGAGGTGCAGCCAGGCCACGATTTCGGCCAGGTGATCGGCTTCTCGCCGGCGGTGACGATCGCCATCACGAACTCCGGTCGGGCGGACCTCGTGCTCGGCGCGATCTCGTTCCCTGCCCACTTCGTGGCCGACGCCAGCAACGCGGTGCAGGCGGGTGCGCGGATCGCGCCGGGCGCGAGCGCCGAGCTGAAGGTCCAGTTCCGGCCCCAGGCCATCGGGGCGCAGGCCGGCAACCTCGAGATCGGCTCGAACGACCCCGCGACCGCCACGGCGGTGGTCGCGCTGCACGGCGAGCAGGTGGTGCCTCGCTTCGAGGTGTTCCGCGGCACCACCGCGCTGGCGGTCGTGCCGTTCGCCACGACCGATGTCGCCGCGAAACTCGATGCCGCGTTGCCCGACGCCCAGCAACGCCAGGCGGCGGCCGTCCGTCCGACGAACCTGGACGCCGACTTCGACTTCCCGGCGAAGACCGCGTACGGCACCAACGCCAAGGCCGATGCGGACCCGTCGGTCTTCCGGCTGCGCCTCGCGGGGATGCCGCGCAACTTCCAGGGCAAGGTCGAGGTTCTTCTCAAGGTCAAGACGGCCGCGGGTACCGCGATCCCGGGGTGCACCGGGTTCAAGTTCAAGGATCTCGCGGCCCATCCTGCGGGCATGAAGGTCGAGTTCGAGCAGAACGGGACCGAGTGGGAGTCACCCTACCTGCGCGTGGCGACGACGGTGACCGCTCTCAGCAAGGACGCCACGCACGCGATCGTCCACTCGCCCGCGCCTACCGGCTCGCGTGATCCCGCCGATGGCGTGCAGTTCGGACGCAGGCTCGAGATGAGCTGCAAGATCGAAGAGAAGGACTTCGCGCACACCGTCACCCTGGGTGGAAACCCCTGGGCGCGGGTGCCGGTCCAGTTCCAGGCAGTGGGAGTCGACCCGCCCAAGACGGCGCCCGTCGACAAGCTCGCGGAGCTGAACCAGTTCTGGGCGGGGCACGGCATCGAGTTCGTGCCCAAGGATCCCAACAACCCGATGCTCCGGGTGCCGGTCCCGGATCGCCGCCTGATCGTGATCGGCGAACACACCGGCGCCGCCGTCGTCGCCGACCACGCCTTCGGGATCGACATCGAAGTTGCGGCGACCACCGCCGCAGGCTCGGAGCAGGGCACGATCCACGTCGATGTGCCGGCCAACTCGGATCCGACCGCGACGGCCGCACTCGTCAGGCAGGCCATCGCCGCCTGGGCGCCCGCCGGTGCGGTCGCCGGGCTGAAGATCGATGCCGACGTCTTCGTCTTCCGGGCGCCGCGCCTGCTGCTTGGCGCCGACCCCACGGGCCAGGCGCTCCGCCTCCAGGCCATCGGCGCCTGCGGCCCGACCGACATCACGATCAAGCACGCGTCGGGGCCGGCCGTGACCAAACTCGAGATCACGCGCCTCACGGTGTCGAGGCAGCAGCCCGGACCGGTCGTGGCACAGCCCCTGCCGGTCGTCCCCGACACGTCGGTCGACATCTACTGCCCGCCGCTGGACAAGCCGTTCCACGACCCGAACACCAACCCGGCATCCGCCGCGCAACGTGGCTGGGTGCGCGCGCTGGGACCGCCAGCCGGAGACTACGTGTCGGTCCTGATCTCCAAGGACCGCGCGGAGCGCGGGGTCGCCGCGCTTTGCGAGGCCGGGCTGTGCGCCCTGCACGACGCCGATGAGGCGACCATGAAGGGCCGCTTCGATCCGATCCTTCGCGACCTGTCCTCGTCGTCGAGCCCGATCTCGATCCTCAACTTCGATCGCTGGTCGGAGCCGTGCGCACGCTTCGTGATCTTCCTGTTCGACGGCAACTTCACACTCAACTCGAACGACCTGCAGCACGAATGCGGGCACACGTTCGCCGACTGCAACCACACGCCGCGGGACCCCGCCTGGTTCTACGAGTGCGAGCTGATGCACCCGAGCGGGCCGGCCAAGGGCGCGGCCAACCAGATGACGCGGCACAAGATCCAGGTGGATACCACGGTCGACAACGGTGGCTGGCAGTCGTTGTCCGTGAACCTCGACCACGGCTACGCCGGGGCGGCGCGGGCGCGGATCGACCGACTGGCCCCCGGATGGAAGATCGCCGCCGCCGGACCCGGCTATCCCTGGCCATGACTCACCGGCGCGCTCCGGGCTATGCTCTCGCGCCCGCGGCCGCGCACCGATGAGCAACGACCAACTGCCCAGCCAAGCATTCCGCATCATGGCCAAGGGCACGGTCCATGCCGTGTGCCGCTGGCAGGACTGCCGGGGCTGTGAACCGCATCGGTTCCCCGACCTGTCGGAGGCGGAGCGATGGCTGCGCGGGTTCGTGCGCGACTCCACGGCGATGAGCGGCCTGCGCCGCATCGCGACGGCCTGCGACGATGGCGTCGCGGCCGCGATCGCCGACGACGAGGACCTCTGCCGGCGGCTCGCGTGTCAGTTCGTCACGGGGCATCTGCGGGTCTGCGGAGTCACGATGGAAAAGCCGAGAGTGCTGGTGACCGCAGGTCCGCCGCCCGCGGTGGAAGAGGCGCCGCGACCGGTCCCGAGGCCCAAACCCGCACCGCGAGTAGCGCCGGAAGTGGAACCGTCGACGTTTCCGGAGAGCTTCGACGCTGTGGCCGCCGCCGCCGTCCTGCGCCAGGCGGCACAGAATGGCACGCCGTTCTGCGAAGAGTGCGAGAAGGCCAAGGCATGGCTCAAGATCGAGCTCCTGGGCGAAGACGGCCAGCCGGTCCCGCACGAGCCCTACCGCGTCGTGCTGCCGGATGGCAGGACGATGGAAGGTACCCTCGACAGCCACGGCACCGCGCTCTTCGAGCAGCTGGAGGCAGGCGAGTGCACCGTCAGCTTCGTGGACCTCGACGCGGACGCGTGGGGGCCGACGTAGCCTCCGCGAGTTCGATCGGGGGACCCCAGCGCGTTCACGCGTTCACGGACCCAGCGTGACGCGACGTTCGAGGAGGCGGTGACCGTCGAACGCAAACTGCAGGAGGATCCGCGGATCCTCGTCCTCCATGACGAAGCTCCGGATCGGGCCGAAGATCGTCCTCAACTCCGTCGGCCGGCAGGTCGGAAGGTAGGTGCGCAGGACCCTGGGGTCGTAGTAGCGGAAGACCATGCTCTTGCCGCGCTCGCTCTTCACGCGGAGGAACCCGCGCAGATGGCGGTGCAGGCCGACGCTGTCATCCACCTTGAGGATGACACCCCAGCTGTTGCCCCAGGCCAGATCGAGCAACCGCCCCGTGCTGGGAATCGCCCTTTGGAGTTCCACCAGCCAGGGCGCCGCAAGCCGCAGCGCCTGCGGCAGGTTGCCGCGATACAGGCATGCGTGCTCGAGGCTCGAGCCGGTGACCGTGCGCACGACGTGCTCGTCGCGAGCGCCGTCGAGGATCGCCCACACGCCCGTGCGTGAGTTGCCCGACGGCGGCCAGAGTTCGTGCATCAGCGCCTCGCGGTACCTGCCGGGCATCGTGCTACGCGAGCTTCCAGCTCACTCCGGTGCGGTGCAAGGGACTCGCGACGCCACCCGGGTTGTGCAGGGACGCCTTCGTGGCCGAAGGCGCCCGGCCGAACAGCATGATCCGGCCCTGCCCATCCGTCGGTCGCGACCACTTCGCGGAGCCGTCGTCGTTCTCGAAGAGCACAGTGCGCCAGCCGAGCGGCCGGTCGGCCGCGTCCAACACGGTCCACGTCGCCGAGGGGACGGCGGCCTTCCACGCACTCCTCCGATAGGCAGCCAGCGCCGCCTGACCCTCCCCGCTCGCGAACAGGGCGTGCACAGCGTCGGCAGCCGCCTCCTCGATGTCCCCGTCCTGGGTCGGAAACGCCGTCCAATCGATCGTCCGCAGTTCGACGCCGAGTTCGGCTTCGACGCACTGCACGAACGCCGCATCGTGCGCCATTCCCCACTCCGCGAGCATCGCGAAGACCTCGCGCTGCCCGGGCGCACCGATCTCCGCCTTGAGGGCTTCGAGACTGGCGCCACCGCGTTGGTTCATCCCCTTCCCGGTCGAGAACAACCACCAGGCGAGGCGCGTGCCTGGCCGCCCGAAGTCCCGGTCCGTGCTGCCGGTCTCCTGTCGATCGCTCGCCGCCACCGTCTCGAACTCGTACTGGAGCGTGCGCGCCAACCGCTGGTCGATGTCCTGGGCGGTCGCCGCGTAGCCCTTGCATGCGCCGGCCAGCTCGGCCGCGGCGTCCGTCGCGGTAGGGACCGGGCCATTTCCGTAGAAAGCCCAGATCGCCTCGCGGTGCAGCGCGGCGTCCTGCAGGTCGCGGATGACGACCCTGGCCGGCAGCGCCAACGCGTCGCCCTGGATCCGCAACTCGATCAAGTAGTTCTGCGGGTTGGGGTTCTTGTGCTGCAACCCGTAGCGGAGCACGAACAGCGCCTTCGCGCGTCCGAGGGAGGCCCCCCACGCCTCGCGCCAGAACGCGCGCCAGCGCAGATCGGTCCGCGACGCGTACGCGGCCGGCGCCAGGGTCCGGTTGTCGGTGGCCAGGAACGGGATGCTGCCGGGAAACACGTACGCCCGGTCCTTCTGGAGCGGCGACAGATCCCGGACCTGCACGCCGTCCCGGAACGGGGCCTCGTGACTCCCAGTGGTGCGCGCGTCCTTCTCCGCGATGGTCAGCAGCTCGGTCAACACGAGCAGCGGCTGGTCGGCGACAGCCACTGCGTAGCCCCGCGCCTGCATGAGCAGGTTCGTCTCGACCACGAAGTCGCTGCGGAGGCACGACACCACCCAGTTCCCGTCTATGGCGTCCTTGCCGTCGCGCCTGATCTTCGCCCAGCTCTGGTCCTCCGCGCCGACGTAGCACACGCCGGTCTTCAACGACACGTGATGCGGGGTGAGGCTGGCGAGCACGAGCCGATGGCCCTTGCCGATCTCTTGCTGCAGCTTCGCGTTGTCAGCAGCGATGGCCCGCAACGCCGCGCCCTTGTCGAACGCCCACTGGTACGGGGTCGTCTTGAGGAACGCGTCCCAGTCCTCGTCGACCTTCTTGACTCGCTTCAGCTCGACGACAGCGCTGCGCGACGCGGTCTTCCACAGCTTCCAGGTGCAGGCGTCGACGACCTGCTTCATCGAGACGTGCGTCTGCGTCGTCCCCAGCGCGCACGACTGCGCGTGGTTGTCGTACGGGTTGTACGGCAGGATCGCGCGCGCCGGCAGGACGACCGCCTGCGTCCCCCGCGAAGCGGGACGCTTGCCGACGTCGATCGCGGTCTCGGCGCGCATGAACTGCGTGTTCTTCCACGGCCACGAGTACCGCGAGATGATCCCCAGGCCGTGAGCCGGAAGGTCGGGGAAGAACGCGCCGCTGAGGGCGTCGTTGAGCGCCCCTTCGACGCCCTGCCGCATCCAGATATCCAGCTTGTCGATCGAGACGCTGTAGAGCGGGATCTCGATGACCTGATTGGTGCGACGGAACGAGGGGTTGTTGATCACCGTCTCGTAGGTGAGCCATTCGAAGCCCAGGTTCTCGTGCTGGAGCACGACCCGGGGCAGCGGCTTGCGCCACAAGAACGTCGCGTCCTCGATGACCAGGGTGTAGGTCGCGGGGTCGCCCTGGAACTGGCGGGTCGCCGACCCGTCGTTGCGGGTCTGGAAGTAGGTGTTCAGCTCGTCCTTCTCGTCCTGAGCAAGCTTGATCATCCCGCTCGCGGCGAAGTACTCGTGGTCATCGGCGCGAACCTGCCGACCCTTCGTGAGCTTCTGCAGGATGTCGGGGAGGCTCATGCGGTCCGCTTCGCGTGCGTGGCAGCGTGACGATAGACGAGCCGGTCGAGGCCGGACAAGATGTCTCCATGCCGATCCACTACACGGTCCAGGCCGGCGACTGCATCGACAGCATCGCGCTGGCCCACGGCCTGTTCCCGGACACGATCTGGAACGAACCGGCCAACGCCGCGCTCAAGAACGGACGCAAGGACCAGAACGTCCTCGCACCGGGTGATGTCGTGGTCATCCCCGACAAGCGCGTGAAGGAACACAAGGCGGCCACCAACAAGGTGCACGCCTACCGCCGCAAGGGCGTACCCAAGCTGTTTCGCGTGCAGGTGAAGCTGCCTTCCGGCGCGCCTCTGAAGGGCAAGCCCTATGAACTCGCGATCGACGCCGGGCCCGCGACGCCGGGCTCCACCGATGGCGACGGCTGGGTGCAGCGATACATCCCGCCGGACGCGCGCGAGGCGCGGCTCGCCGTGGCCGGCGTCGCCTGGACCTTCGAACTCGGCCAGCTCGACCCGGTGAGCGAAGTCCGCGGCATCCAGGGGCGGCTACGGGCCTTGCGCTACTACCGCGGCGAGGTCGACGGCACGCTCGGCGACGACACGGTCGCGGCCATCAAGGCCTACCAGATGGTGCACGACCTCGAAGTGACCGGCACGGTCTCCGACGCGCTGCGACGCCTCCTCGTCGAGGAGAACGGTGCATGAACCCGGGCGGGCGCCACCGGCGCCACTGCCCAGCCCTTGGCATGCGGAGCGATGCACGTTCAGATCCACGGCCATGCGCACCCTCCGCTCACTCCTCCTGCTCGCGGCCGCGGCTGTCTCCTCCGCGTGCGCGTCGTCCTCCGTCCAGAGCCGGAACCTCACCAGCGCGCCGCCCGCCGGCAGCAAGGTGGTCGTCGGCAAGATCGAACTTGCGGACGACGTGGCGAAGAGCATCTCCGCCGCCCGCGCCGACAAGGTCGAGGCCAACAGCGACGCGTGGTTGCAGGTGATGCGCACCTCGCTCGAGGGTGCCCTGCACGACGGCGGCGTGAGCAACGGCACCGGAGGTGAGCTGCGCATCGACGTGCGCATCAACGAGCTCGACCCCGGCAGCAAGGCGGCGCGCTACTGGGTCGGCTTCGGCGCCGGCACTGGCAAGGTCAGCGCGACGGTGACCGTCGGCACGCACGGCACGTTCACCGTCGCCGGCAAGCTGAGCGGCGGATGGTTCGGCGGCGAGATGGACAGCGTGATGAAGAAGCTGGGAAAGGATGCGGGCGTGGAAGTGGCGAGGGTCGTGAAGGGCGGCGCCGCGAAGTAGCGGGGAGCAGACCAGCAGACCGGGCACGGGCTCGCCCGGCGGCGAAGCCGCCGGGCTGGCACGGGCTCGGGCACGACCGATCGCGTGACCGGGCGTCAGACCGCACGAAGCCGCACGATCCCACACGATCCCGCACCGGCCCCGCACCGGCCCCGACGCGCCGCACCACTCGCTCCCGTCGTGAACGTGCCCCGCTCGTCGGCGCGTTGCGCCGACGAGCAGTGCCCGAGCCCGAGCCCGGTCTCTTCCCGCTCCCCTTTCCCCCCTCTTTCACCCCCGCTCCCCCTCCAACGCATCCGCATTCCACGCCGCCACCCGTGCCCCATTCCCGAACACGTCCAGGATTCCCATTCCCCCATGCGGCAACGGCAGGCTCACCGCGCGGCTCAGCCGCATGCCGAGCATCGCCGCGGCGAATCCTGACACGAGGTTGCCCGCCATGACCACGGCGACCGTCTGGCTCAGCGCACGCGGCGCGATCTCCGCCCACCACGCAAGCACGCGCTCCACCGCGGCGCCGAGCGTCTCGCCCTGCGGCGCCGCGACGTCGCCGAACTGGCCGAAGAAGTCGCGCACGGCGTCGGGCTGCTCGCGCGCGACCTCCGCCCACTTGCGCCCCTGCCAGGCGCCCATGCCCTGATCGCGCAGGCGCGGGTCGGGACGGACCTTCAGCGCATTCGCCTCCGCCAGCACGGTCGCCGGCTCGCGGCACTGGGCGACGTCGGCGCAGAACACCGCGTCGATCTCGACGTGGCGCAGTTGCTCGATCCAGCGCACCGCGCGTTCGCGGCCGCGCCGGCTCACGGTCGCCTCGCCACCGCCCACCACGACGTCGGCGTGCTCCGGGGCGAGGTCGGGATGGCGGAGCAGGATCAGGCGGGAGAAGTCTTCGACCTCGGCGAGCACGGAGGGAGGGTCGCGCGACTCGCGCCGCCAGTCAACGCCGATCCTCTCCCCTGATCTGTGGCCGCCCCGTTTACCAGACGCGCTGACCGCGTACCCTCGGCCCGCCCGTGTTCGAAACCCTCCAGACCCGCATCGACGGCCTCGATGCGATCCTCGGCGGTGGCATCCGCTATCCCGCCGACACCGCGGCCTTCGTGTTCATCACCGGCGGCCCCGGCACGGGCAAGACCCTGCTCGCGCTCGAGATGGTGGCGCGCGCCTGGCTCGAAGCGGAGGACGGCACGACGTGCCTCTACTATTCCGTCGAGCAGTCGCCCGCGAACCTCGTGCAGAAGCTCGCCAGCGACTTCGACTGGTACGGCCACGGCGAGCGGGTCGCCATCCGCCAGCTCGAACAGGAGGTCCCCAACCGCGTCTGCCTCGAGGCCACGTCGCAAAAGGGCGTGCGCACGCGCCTCGTGCTCACCCAGGCCAACCCCGCCGTGCTCGACGAGCGCTCCACCCCGGGCACCGTCGTCGACGTCGCGTGGATCCTCGCGGAGATCGGCAACTACCGGCTCGCGGGCCCCATCAGAATGGCCTGCATCGACAACGTCGGCCTCCTGCTCAACGACCTCGACTACTTCGGCAAGCGCACCGCGTTGATCGAGACGCGGCGGCGCCTCGCCGACAGCCAGATCCACGGCATCTTCGTGCAGGAGGAGACCGACGCCCGCGCGCTGAAGACGCCGACCGCGGAGGAGTTCTCGACCGACGTGCTGCTGCGCCTCGACTTCCTGGAGGAAGGGCTCGGGTTCAAGGCGCGCACCGTCGAGATCCAGAAGGCGCGCCACCAGTACTACTACCGCGGCCGGCACCAGTACTCGATCGCCGGCCGCGACGTGCAACGCGACGTGTACCTCGGCGCGCGCAACGAACGCGGGCCAGGCATCCACATCTACCCGTCGGTGCCCGCGCAGCTCTCGATCGCGCGCGACCGCGCCGGCTTCCACGTGCCGCGGCGCGGCGACAGCGTGATCGACATGGGGCACCCGGCGTTCCTGGCCGGGTTCCTCGCGGGAACCGGCCCCGCGGCGCGCTCCTCGACGGTGCTGCTCGCCGAGCCCGGCACTCGCTACACGTACCTGTCGCTGCGCTTCCTCGCCGCCGCCAGTGCCGCGGGCGAGCGCACCCTGTTCGTGTCGACCAAGGAGGACCGCGACGCGCTGCAGCGGGTCTGCAACCGCGAGGCCGTCCTGCGCGGCACGACGCTCACCGACGCCGGCCGCTTCCGCGCCAACTTCCGCGTGCTCTACCTGCACCCGGAGTTCATCTCCGCGGGCAAGTTCTGCTGGGACATCATCCGCCTCGTCGACGGCGGCCACAGCGGTGGCCCCGTCGCGCCGGTGACGCGGCTGGCCTTCGACAACATCCATCGCCTCGGCGACCGCTTCCCGCTCATCCGCGAAGAGCGCTTCCTCACCCCGGCGCTCCTCGACCTGCTCGCCTACAAGGGCGTCACCTCGTTCTTCGTCGACCTCGCGCCCCCGGGCGCCGCCAAGGGTCGCGTCGACTTCGACCCCGCCTACTACATGACGACCTTCGACAACGTCTTCCACCTCTACCTGGAGGACGACGAAGGCCACACGCCGCGCCTGCGCATCCTCAAGTCGACGGCGAACGACTTCACCCGCAAGCCGGTGGGCGTCGACTACCGGGTGCCGTAGGCCTGAGTCTGATTCAGATCGATTGCAACTGCACTCGTATCGGCCGTCCTCGAAAGACCACCGAACGACGCAGATCACACAGCGATCACATGCACTCGCAGCTCACTCTACCAGCTCTAGCAAACTCCGAACTCCTTGCCAAGACGCGCCAACAGTTCCTTCATTGCGCCAATTGGAGACTCTGTCCATTCTCCCACTTCGATTCCACGAACCCTGTCGTGCTCGGGGACGTAATAACGACTGCATGCGCGCATCTCCTCCGGATAGTCTAGCATCGCATACGCATCCTCGATTCTATCCAGTCTAGCCTCGTCGCTTGTCTTGCTCTCTGCTATGTGCTTGAGCATGACAAACATCCAGCGCCGCATCGCTTGGTCGGATGTTCTGGTCGGGAGCTGCTCCCTATCGGCCCATCGCCACAAAGCGGAAACCATCGCCCGTCCTTCAAGAGCATCGGGTATCAACAAATCCATCGCATCGTTGGGGCACAATCCTTCGGCGAGTTTTTCTACTGCAAACTCAGATACGTCGCTAGCGGAAACCCACCCACGCTCGAGTCCGACAGCCATGACACCTGCGTCAAGAAGGCCCGCAGCTCTCAGAGTCTCGAGGTATGCGCGCATGTTGCTCATTTCCCTTTGGCCTGATTCGGCGAACCAGTAACCTTGCCTCCAGGGATGAACCGTCGGTGGGTTACCGAGCCTTGATCGACGATCCGTTCGAATACGCCAGCCTGCCCGTTCAGGCTGCCTTCTACCTGCAGCAGCTCCGAGGAGCGGACGACATCTCCACCAGGTCCTCGGGTGGGGATCTCGAAACGAGATCCGTCACGCGCAAAGTTGTCGATGACGTCCGGGAATGCGTGATGCGGGTCGGGCTTGAGTGCACTGCCCGAGCGAGGGAGTCCAGAGACGCCGGGCGAATCCACTTTTCCGGCGACACTGCTGACGGCACGCGCACTACGAACGCACTTGGCAACACCCCACGGGATGGCTACTTCCGTAACCGCCGCAGCGATCTTGCGTGCGTCGCCCTCAACAATCGCGTCGGCAGTATCGAATACCGCGTTGGCGACTCCAAGACCAACGTTTGATGCCGCGTTGACCGCGTCCTCCGCGTAACTCGTGACGGCGTTATCTATTCGATCTAGATCCAACGAGACTACGCCCGCAGCGACTTCGTACCCGGCCTCCGCTGTTCGGATAACACCGCTTCCAACTGCGACCGCTGCCCCAGCCACTCCCACTGCAACATTAACCACACCATCAACAACTCCACTAGCTATGTCCGTGATAGTATCCCATACTTGGAGGCCCTGAGGATCAGTCAGGAACAATGGGCTGTTCCCGAAGCCACACATCGAGTTACCGACAGAGTGCACATCCCCCCACAGCCCGATCGGGTCCCCCGTCACGAACCGCCCGAGCGACGGCGAGTAGTACCGGTTGCGGTAGTACA
>CAYQMF010000155.1:0-13036 GCA_964418595.1 uncultured candidatus Brocadiaceae bacterium | reverse complement strand
TGGTCTCCACCAGGAAGTCGTGCCCGGTCAGCACGAAGCCGTGGCCGAACGGCAGCGCATCCGCCGTCGGGTGCTGCGCGTTGCTCAGGTACTCCATCTGCAGGAGGATCCCCATGCGCGGTGTGTACGAGGGCAGCGAGAGCAGCGTGAACGGGTGGATGAAGGCCCCCGTCGCCGGCGCGACGGTCCCCTCGGCACCCAGCGCGAACGACACGCCATGGCCGTGCGGGTGCGAGAACGGCGTCCCGGCCAACGCGAACCCCTGAAGCGCTGCGCCGCCGTCGTCGCCGAGCGTCGGGACCGACGCACCGCCGCGGATCAGCGCGCCGAGGTCGTGCGGCCGCGGGCCGATCCGCGCGTAGTTGGCGGCGGGGGGCATTCCCGTCGGGAAGGTCGCGATCAGCGGCTCTTCCAGCTTGTCACAGAACGCGCCGTCCTGCGTGTCGTCGGGGTCCCGGGGAGTGACGTCCGCGATGTCTCGGAGCGCCGGTCCCCACACGCGTCCACCCGACATCGGTGGCAGGGAGCCACCTTCAAACAGGTCGCGCGGATTCGGCGCGGGCAACGCCTGGACCACGGCTCCTTCGCTCTGCGCCCGCGTCACGGTCGCGGACGCGAAGGCCGTCAGCGCCAGAAGGAAGGAAGGAAGGAAGGAGCAATCCGCATGCCGGCGTTCACTGTGCAAACCTCCATCTGGGTCTCCATCGCGCGCGGAGTGTTCCAGGCGCCACGCGATCGGTCAAGGGCAGGCGCGCGTGGTTTGTTTCCACTGCACGGTCGGAGGGGTCGCGCTGCGTCCCTCGAGTCGAGCGCAGTCCCGGCCTCACTCCCACGGCCTCCCTCATCGCACCGACGACTGCATCCCCTGCGTCGTCACCAGCCCGAGCGCGTTCGCCCCCGGTCGGAAGAACGTCCACTGCGTGAACAGCTCGCCGATGCCCGGCAGCGGCAGGAGCAGCACCGACGTGCCGGTGGCGTCGGTCGCCGCGGGGAGGGTGATCAGGCCGTTGGGGTCCACGTTCAGCACGCACGAGCCCATGCCCAGGAAGGCGAGCGGGATCGCGGCGTTGGCGAAGCCGATCGACAGCGCGGCGGGCACGTTGGCGTTGGCGTTGGTCAGGACCACCGGCCACTGCTCGGAGCCGAACAAGGGGACGTAGCCGTCCGAGATCGTGCCGCCACACCCGGCGCCGTAGAGCACGCTGCTCGCGTTGGGATACGCGAGCGCCCGACAGCGCACGCCGGAGCCCGACGTGAGCATCCCCCACGACATGAGGAACCGGCCGCCGGTGTCCAGGCAGACCGATGGCCCCGCCATCGTCGCCACGGTCTCGCTGTTGACGATGCCGGCCTCCGTGCGCGCCATGTCGAACCCGACCTTGACGAAGTCGACGCGCCGCGGGCCGCGCATGTAGGCGCCGACCCAGTGCGAGTTGGTGGTGACGTCGCACGCGACGCCGGGCGGGCCGAGGATCGGCGTCGTCTCGTAGGCGATCACCTTCGCCACGCCGAGCACCGGCGTCGCCGACGCTGTCGCCCAATTGAAGCGCCGGCCAACGATGTTCTGGCCGGCGGTGTCGGGGTTCGAAGCGACGCGCAGGCTCATCACCCCGAACCGTCCGTCGCTCCCGCCGACCTCCGGCCGGATGTCGGTGCCCGGGACACCGCTGATCACCTGCGTCAGGAGGCTCGCCGTGCCCTTGCCCGACACGAGCGACAGCCGCTGGCCATACACCCGCCACGTGATGAGGAGCGACTTCTGCTGCCAGACCGCGATCCAGGTGGGATCGTTGACATCGTCGGGGATCTGGGTGAGGCGCACGTGCTGGCGGTCGAGCGCGGTGCTGGCGGTGTTGACGACGATGTCGGCCGGCCCGATCGACTGGGCACTGGCGTTGACCTGCGCGTACTCGACCTCCGTCGACGTCGTGTCTGCCTGCGTGGTCGTCACGTCGCTCTGCCAGACGAGCAGCGTCTGGGTGCCCCCGAACGACGACGCGATGTCGGGGTCGCGGTGCGTGCTCCCGGTCGGCGCCGGCAGGCCGACCACCGCCCCGCTGTTGAGGGTCGTGTTGCCGTAGTCGTGGAAGACGACGCGGATGCGCGAGTACACGAGCGAGGTGAAGTCGCGCTCGAGCGCGATCACCCATCGGCCGGTGCGGGTGGCGCCGCGCACGAACCCGGTGCGCGCGTGCGGCGTCGACCACGAACTCGTGATGTCCGAGAAGACGAGCTGCGGGTTCGTGAAGTCGCGGTTGGTGAGATGGACGTACACGTCGGCGTCGGTGGCCGACACCGTGCGCACGGAGGCGACCATCACGCCGAGCGCGCCGCCGTCGATCGCGCTCGCGATGTCGGTCTCCGGCGTCGGCCCGGTCGACGAGAGCGCGACCATGCTGAGCAGCGGGTCGACGGTGAGCGGCCACGTCGCGCCGTCGACGAACGCGGCGGGCACGACGAGGTCCACGCGCGCGCCGGTGAGGCGGGTCGCGACGGAGGTCCGGCGGCCGGCGGCGTCGAAGGCGAACGCCTCGCCGTAGCGCACGATGTCGACACCGTCGGCGTCGCGGAAGGCGATCGCAGCGCGGCCGCCGGCGCCGGCGAGGAGCGCGGGCGTCAGGCGGGTCGCGACCTCACCGCTGACGATCAGGTCGCCCGTCCCCGGCAGCGGCGCGCCGAACACGAAGGTCTGTTCCACGCCGTCCTCCCGCACGTCGTAGGCCTCGACGAAGCCGGCGTGCCGATACTCACAGCGCCACGCGCCAGGCACGGGCAGGGCGACGCTGGCCACGCACGCGGCGGGCTCGCTCGCCCGCCGCGCCCCGACCGTGCGCCACGCGACCGGCGCCGACGCACGCGCCGCGCCGACCACGGGATGGAACGCGAACCCGTCGTGGAACGAGGCCTTGTAGCTCGGGCCGGCTGCCCAGAAACCGTAGGCGACGCCTTCGTCGGCGGGCGCGCTGTGGATGGGCACCGCGAAATCGGGCGTGAACTGCGCCGCGGCGCAGGGGGCGAACGCGATCAGGGTCGCGACACGGGCGAAGAGAGTCGAAGTCATGGCGATGGGGGGGGGGACGCCCGTCACATCCGCAGGGCCGTGCGGCTGTGACACGGCGGGCGGAGAATCGCGCGGCTACTTCCCCTTCGCCTCGCCCGTCTTCGCTGGTGCCGGGGTGGCGAGCTTGTCGCGCACCTTCTCGAGGAGCCGCTTGGTGGCCAGGATCCCTTCGCGCTCCGTGAGGCCAGCGCCCTCGTACTCGACGCCGACGAAGCCCCGGTAGCCCGCCTTCAGGACGATGCCGAGCATGCGCAGGTAGTCGGTCTTCGTCTCCTCGCCGTTCTCGTCGAACTCGTGCGACTTGGCGCTCACGGCCTTGGCGAAGGGCATCAACTCCTCGACGCCGAGGTAGCGGTCGTACTCCTCGCCGCCGGAGATGCGGAAGTTGCCGAAGTCCGGCAGCGTGCCGCAGCGCGGATGGTCGACGGCCTTCATCACGCCGGCGAGCCACTTGCCGTTCGACGACAGCCCGCCGTGGTTCTCGACGATCACGTTGAGGTCGCGCTCCGCGCCCAGCTCCGTGAGCGCGCGCAACCCGGCGGCCGCGAGCTTCTGCTGCTCCTCGAAGCTGCCAGCGCTCGCGGCGTTGACGCGGATCGAGTGGCAACCCAGCGCCTTGGCGGCGTCGAGCCACGGCACGTGGTTCTCCACCGCCTGCTCACGCCGCCGGGCGTTCGGGTTACCCAGGTCGCCGAGGCCGTCGCACATGATGAGCAGACTCTTCACGCCCTCGCCGTCGCAGCGCTTCGTGAGTTCCTTCAGGTACTCCCCATCCTTGACCTGCGCCTTGAAGAACGAGTTCACGTACTCGACCGCGCCGATGCCAAGCTCGCGCGCGATCCTGGGGAAGTCGAGGTTCTCGATCTCCTTGGCCTGCAGCGCACGGTGCAGCGACCACTCCGCGAGCGAGATGTCGAAGAGGGGCGCCGTGGGAACCCGCCCCAAGGACGACCGCGCGGCTGCGTGCAGACCCCGCGGGAGCGCGAGGCCCGCGGCGGCGACGAGGGACGATCCGAGGAAGTGACGGCGGTCGAGGTGCGGCATGGGTGGTCCTGCCCGGAACCTAATCGATCGCGCACCCACGCCGACAGCTTTACCTCGCGGCGTGCCTCCCCCAAGCTCTCGCGCCATGCGCACCCTCGCTGTGGCCCTCGTCGGCGCCGTCGCCTTCGCGCTCGCTCCGCTCGCGGCGCAGACGCCGCCGGCCGCGCCGAGCTGGTGGAAGGGCAACCTGCACACCCACTCGCTGTGGTCGGATGGCAACGACTTCCCGGAGATGATCGCGACCTGGTACAAGGCGCGCGGCTACCACTTCCTGGCGCTCTCCGACCACAACATCCTCGCCGACCACGACAAGTGGATGCAGGTGGACCTCGTGGTGCGGCGCGGCGGGCGCAAGGCGCTCGCCGACTATCGCGACGCCTTCGGCGAGGCCTTCGTGGAGACGCGGACGCGCAACGAGAAGCTGGAGGTCCGGCTGAAGCGGCTCGACGAGTTCGCGCCCCTGCTGGAGGAGGAAGGCAGGTTCCTGCTGATCCCGGCCGAAGAGCTGACCGACTCGTTCGCCGGCGCGCCCCTGCACCTCAATGCCATCAACGTCGGCGAGCGGATCGCGCCGCAGGGCGGCGGCAGCGTCGAGGCCGTCCTGCGCAACAACCTGCGCGCCATCATCGCCCAGGCGCAGCGGCTGGCCCGCCCGATGCTCGCCCACGTCAACCACCCCAACTACCGCTGGGCGCTCACTGCGGAGCAGATGGCGCACGTCCTCGAGGAGCGCTTCTTCGAGGTCTACAACGGCCACGATCAGGTCAGCCACGAGGGCGACGCGCAGCGTCCGGGCACGGAGCGCCTGTGGGACATCGTCAACACGTTGCGCCTCGTCGAACTGGGCGCGCCGCCCGTCTTCGGCGTGGCGACCGACGACTGCCACAACTACCACAGCAAGGTCGGCTCGACGCCAGGCCGCGGCTGGGTGATGGTGCGCGCGCCCGAGCTGTCCGCGGCGGCGCTGGTTCAGGCCATGGACCGCGGCGACTTCTACGCGAGTTCAGGCGTGACGCTCGAACGCGTCGACCTCGAGGGCAAGGTCATGCGCGTCCGCATCGCCGCCGAAGAAGGCGTGACCTACACGACGCAGTTCGTGGGCACCCACACCGGCGTCGACCTCACCAGCACGCCGACGCTCGACGCCGAGGGCAAGGAGCTGAACACCACGCGCACCTACGGCCAAGCGATCGGCGCCGTCCTCGCCACCGTCGAAGGCCCGCTCGCCCAGTACACCCTCACCGGCACCGAGCTCTATGTGCGCGCCGTCGTCACCGCCAGCCGCGCGCACGAAAACCCCAGCTTCGAAGGCCAACGCGAGCAGGCGTGGACCCAGCCCATGGCCTGGCGATCGAACCGCGCGGAGCGCGGCAACCGCTGAGGCGGTCTCCCTGATTTGGGTTTGGTTCTGGGTCCGTCCCTCCGTACTTCCGTGTCTCACGCGGCGCAAAGCGCCGCGCCTGTCTCTACGGCAAGACAGAAGCGCGGCGCTTTGCAGAAGGCGCGGCGCCGAGCGCCGCGTGAAACACGGAACGACGGAAGGACGGAAGAGAGAGAGAGAGAGAAGACAGACGGAAGCAGCAGAAGGGGGCCGCGAGCAGAGACCCGCTCACCACCCCGACTGCGAACCCAGCGCCTTGGGGCGCTCGCGCGCGTCGGCGGCGGCGAAGCCCACCCAGTAGGCGAGCCGCGTGATCAGCTCCATCTTCTCGTAGTCGAGCTTGTCGGCGTGGTCGGTGACCTTGTGGTAGTCCTCGTGCTCGCCATCGCAGAAGAACACGACGGGGATGCCCTTGCGTGCGAAGTTGTAGTGATCGCTGCGCTGGTAGAACTTGTCGCCGCTGGTGAACTCGGTCACGCCGAGCGCGCTGCCCATGCGCACGGCGTCGCGCACCAGCGTGTTGAACTCGTTGTGCGAGAAGCTCGGGGTCACGGAGATCCCGCGCGGGCCGGAGAGGTCGGCGACGCGTCCGATCATGTCGATGTTGATGTCGGCGACGATCTTCTGCAGCGGCCAGGTCGGATTCTCGGAGAACCAATGCGAGCCCCACAGGCCCTCCTCTTCGCCGGACACCGAGACGAACAGGACGCTGCGCGCCGGGCGGTCGCCCTTGCCGAACGCCTCGGCGAGTTCGAGCAGGCCCGACGAACCCGACGCGTTGTCGTCGGCACCGTTGAACACGTCGCCGTCGATGCGCGTGCCCATGTGATCCATGTGCGCAGAGAACACGACGGCCTCGTTCTTGAGCTGCGGGTCGCTCCCTTCCGCGAAGGCGACGACGTTGAGCGCGAACGATTTGGGCTCCTCCTTCACGAGGATCTGCACGCGGCCGCTCGCCCGCTTGAGGGTCTTTTGTTCCTTCGGCTCGCCGTCGACCAGCGTGATGCCGAGCGCTGCCAGCAGCTCCGTGCTGATCGTGCGATTGACGATCATCGCCGGCACCGCCTGCTCCGGCAGGCCGCGCCCGCCGTTGCCGTAGCGCAACATGGGCTTGCCGGCGAGGAGTCCGCTGTAGTTGAACGCCTCCGCGGCGGCGCCGGTGTCGTCGAGCAGGCAGTAGACCACGGCCTTCGCGCCCTTGTCCTCGAGCGCGCGCGTGATGCCCATGGCCCGGAATCCGTCGCGCAGTGCCCGGCCTTGGCCCCCGGTGCCCGCCATCACCACCACCGGGATCGCGCCGCCAAGGCCCGCGGGCAGCGTCTCGCTCGCGCCGGTCCCACACCACACGAAGCGACCGCGCAGGTCGACCGGTCCCGGCTTCTTGCCGGGCACGACCGCGAACCCGGCGGCGAACTCCTTGCTGCCGATGGTGAGCTTCGTGCGTTTCGCATCCAGCTCCGTGCGTGCCACCGGGTAGCGCTGCAGGAACTCCCAGCCCTTCGCGGTGCGCTCGCCGAGCGGCTGCAGCCCCACGCGCTCGAAGTGCGTGGCGATGTAGTTGGCCGCCTCGATCTGGCCTTCGCTGCCGGTGTAGCGCCCGCCGAGCGCGTCCGACGCGAGCACGGCGGCGTGCTTGAAGAGGCTCTCCTTGGTGATCGTGGCGATCCCCTTCGGGGCGTCGGCGGGGACCTGCGAAGCCGGCTTCGGCGTCGGCGCGGGGTCCTGCGCCGCGAGGGCGCCCAGGAGCAAGAGCGGCGCGAGCCGGAGAGGGCGCAGGGGGAACGGCAAATGCATGCGGCGATGGACAGCGGGGGCGGCGCGGCGAGCATAGCCTGACCGCGCCGCGACGCCGCGATCCACGGTTTCGGCCCCCCGCCCCAACCGGTACAAGGACATCTTCTCGAGAACCGACCGATGCACGCGATCCAGACGCTCGTCCCGCTCCTCCTCCTGCTGCCGATCACCGCGCAAGCCGGCGGCGCGCCGCCATCCCTCGTCACCGACCAACACCGGATCCTCGCCCAGTTCGCGGGCACCTGGACCTGCAAGGTGACGATGGTCGCGTCCGGCGCCGCGCAGCCGATCGAGTTCACCGCGACCCAGCGCGCCACCGTCGTGTGCGGTGGGCTGTGGCTGCAGTCGATCGTGCAGGGCACCTTCGCCGGGCAGGCCCTCGAGGGTCTCAGCGTGCTGGGCTTCGAGACCGCGGCGAACAAGTACGTGGGGATCTTCATCGACTCGCAGAGCCCGTCGGTGGCGCGCACGGAAGGCAGCTATGACCCGGCGACCAAGACTCTGGAGCTGAAGACCGTCGCCGGCGACGGGCCGTCGCGGTCGGTGTTCACCTGGCAGGACGCGGATCACTCCCTGCAGATCGGCTACGGCAACGGACCCGACGGCAAGGAGACGGAGGTCATGCGCATCGAGCGCACGCGGGCGAGCGAGCCGGGCGCGGCGCCGACTGCCGCGCCCACTCCGGCCCCGGCGGCTGGCGCCACCGGCACGATGAAGGTCGCCGCCGAGCCGCCGCCCGCGACGCACCCGATGGCCGCCGTGCTGCGTCGCCTGCCGGGCACGTGGACGTGCAGCATGGAGCTGCCCGAGGGCCTGAAGGTCCCGGCGCGCGAGCAGGTCGCGGCGGTGTGCGGGGGCGGTTGGTACTGGTCCGACTTCCACGACGGCGCGGGCGCCTTCGAGGGACATCGCCTCTGGGGGTACGACGTCTCGACGAACCTGTTCGTCTCGTACTGGATCGACTCGGCGTCCACGGGCTTCGCAGAGCTCACCGGCCACTACGACGAGAAGGCCGACCTCCTCACCATGCACGGCACGAGCACCGACAAGGTCGGACAGAAGCAACGCCGGCACGAGACGCTGGCATGGCCGACGGAGCACCAGCGCGTGCAGACGATCGACTTCAGCACCGGCACGCGAAACCTGCGCATGACCCTGACCTACGACCGTTCGCAGTCGACCGGCGCCTACCGCGTCGACAAGAAGACCCCATGAACCTCGAGAACGCGCTCGCCCAACTGCGCGCCGTCGGCACTGCGCAGAACCGCAAGGTCTACCCGCGGCATGGCATCCGCGAGCCGATGTTCGGCGTGAGCTTCCGCGAACTCGGCCGCCTGCACCGCGCGATCGGCGAAGACGACGATCTCGCCGAGCAGCTCTGGGCCACGGGCAACCACGACGCCCGGATGCTCGCGGCGCGCGTGGCGAGCCGGACCAGGACCACGCTGCAGCGTCTGTCGCGCTGGGTGGCCGACGTCGACAACTACGTGCTGGCCGACGAGGTCGCCGGCCTCGCGGCCGGATGTCCGGATGCGGTGCAGTGCCTGCACGCATGGGTTCACGCCATGGACGAGTGGCGCTCGACGGTGGCGTTCGACCTCGTGCAGAAGCTCGCGCCGCAGGATCGGCTCGCGGAGGAGGAGCTCCGCGACCTGCTGCACTACATCGAGCACAACATCCACGGCATGCCGAACCGCACGCGCTACGCGATGAACGGCGCGCTGATCGCGATTGGCGCGAGCGACGAGACCCTGCGCGCGGCGGCGATCGGCGTGGCCGAGCGTATCGGCACGGTGCGCGTCGACCACGGCGAGACGGGATGCCAGACGCCGGCCGCCGCCGACTACATCCGCCGCGTGACGACGTATCGGGCGGAGCGAGCCAAGGGACGACCGGCGAGCGTCGCTGCGGCGCGTGCGCGCAAGGCTGCGCCAACCAAGAAGGCGCACGCGAAGAAGGCGACGACGAAGAAGCCGGCGAAGAAGGCTGGCAAGAAGACCGCGCGCAAGGCCTAGCACGTGCGCCTGGCGCTGGTGACCACCTGGAGCGCTTCGCGAAACCCGTGTCCGGGTTCGCTCGATCGCCACCCAAGGCCTGAGCCCGCCTTCGGTGCCGGTGGATCCGTTGACGGTTTGCGGGTCCGGCGGTGGTCCAGTGGATCCAACGGCCGTGGCCCCCGCGCAGCGTGATCCCGGTGGCGCTGGAGTTACGTCCATCGGCGTGTTCGGGCTCGGGCTTCGCCGGTGCTCCGCGCCGCCGGCGCGGAGCACCGGCTGGCTCGGGCTCAGGCTCGTCCAGGCACGGGTTTGGGGAACGAACGAGACGGTGGCGTGGAGAGGAGACCAGCAACCCACGTCAGCAGGTCCCAACGAGCCCGAGCCTCAGCCCGAGCCCCTGCCCTGTCCGCCCTCTGCGCCTCCAGGTCGTAGCCCGTTCGGTCGGACTTCACCGCGACTCGAAGAAGTGACAGAGCAGTGCGAGGAGCCTGCGCCGCCGCAGGGTCACCCCTCGGCGAACCGCGCGCGCAGAGCCTTCTTGTCGATCTTGCCGACGCCGGTCTTGGGGATCGCGTCGACGAAGAGCACGTCCGCCGGCTTGGGCACCTGCCAGTTCTCGAAGCTGGTGCCGAGACCGTCGAGGATCGCCTGCGCGGTGACCGCCGGCGTGAACGCGGGATCGCGCACCACGAACAGGACCGGCGCCTCGCCGCGCAGCGCGTCGGTGCGACCGACGACCGCGGCGTCGGCGACGCCGCGAATCCCGAGCGTGGCGTTCTCCATGGCGACGCTCGACACCCACTCGCCGCGCGTCTTGATGACGTCCTTCACCCGATCGACGATCTCCACGTAGCCGAGCGGATCGATGGTGACGATGTCGCCGGTCTTGAACCACCCGTCGCCGGTCATCGCCGCCTTGGTCGCGGCGTCGTTGCGGTAGTAGCCCGACACGATCCACGGACCGCGGATGCACATCTCGCCGGCGGCCTTGCCATCGCGCGGCAGCTCTTGGCCCTTGGCATCGACGGCCTTGACCTCGACCAGCGGCACAGGCACGCCCTGCTTGAGCCGGTAGCGCATCTGGTCCGAGGCAGGCAACGCGCCCGCCGCCGAGTTGATGCGTGCGACCGTCCCCACCGGCGATGTCTCGGTCATGCCCCATGCGTGGATGACGCGCTTGCCCAGCGCATCGAAGGCCTCGAGCATCGAACGTGGTGCGGCGGAGCCGCCCACGACCACGGTGTGCAGGGCCGACAGATCCCAGTCGGGTTCCTTCTTCAAGAGCTGCAGCACCAGCGCCCACACGGTGGGCACACCGGCGGCGATGGTGACCTTCTCGTTCGCCATCAGTTCGACCAGCGGTCGGCCCTGCAGGTGCAGGTTCGGCATCACCTGCCGCGCGCCGGTGAGCGCACACGCGTACGGCGTGCCCCACGCATTGACGTGGAACATCGGCACCACCGGCAGCAGTGCATCCGCCTCGCCGATGCCGAGCGAATCGGCCATCGCCACGCCCATCGCGTGCAGGAACGTGGACCGGTGCGAGTACAGCACGCCCTTCGGCTCGCCGGTGGTGCCGGACGTGTAGCAGAGCCCCGCGGGTTCGTCCTCGTCGAGTTCCGGGAAGCCCTTGGCCTCCGGCGCCGCCGCGAGCAGCGCCTCGTAGTCGAGGCACGGCGCCAGCGGCGACGACGCGCCCTTGCCGGCGTCGTCGATCACCACGAAGTGCTGCACGTCGGGCAGACCGGCGCGCATCGCTGCCAACTTCGGCGCGAAGATCGCGTCGGTGAACACGACCTTGTCCTGCGCGTGTTCGAGCAGGTAGCGGATCTGATCGTCGCCCAGCCGCACGTTGACCGTGTGCAGCACTGCGCCGATGCAGGGGATGGCGAAGTACAGCTCGAGGTGCTGGGTGTGGTTCCACGCCAGCGTCGCCACGCGATCGCCGCGCCGCACGCCGAGGTCGTGCAGTGCGCGCATGAGGCGACGCACGCGCACGCCGAGGTCGCCGTAGGTGCTGCGCGCGACGCTGGCATCGGCGCGGCGGCTCACGATCTCCTTGTGGGGGAAGACGCGCTCCGCGCGCTCGAGGATCCTCGGCAGCACGAGCGGGTAGTCCATCATCAGGCCACGCATGGCGAGTGGTATAGCGCGGCGGCGGCGCGTTGCCGCGCTGTTGCTTCGGCTACGCCACCGCGCCACGCTCACCTGCCAGGTCATGGGTCTCGCCGCGCATCTCTGGACGATCTGGCCGAACGTGAGCGACGCCCTGTGGCGGACGCGCGCGCCGGCGGGGCTGCCGTGGGAGACGACCCTGCAGGATCCCCTGCACGGCGCGGTGCGACTGACCGGGGAGCTGCGTCTCGCCGCCGCGAGCCCCGGCCTCGTCGTGGTGGTGCCCGGGCTCGGCGGCAACGCCGGCAGCGTGTACGTGCGCCGCGCGGTGCGCGACCTTCGGCGCGCAGGGTGGTCGTCGCTGGTCGTGCCGCCCCGCGGCGCCGACCTGCAGGGCGAAGGCCTCTACCACGCCGCACTCACCGCCGACCTGCACGCCGCGGTGGGCTCGGCGGAGGCGCGCCGCTTCGAGCGCGTGTTCGTGCTGGGCTTCTCGCTGGGCGGGCATCTGGCCCTGCGCTTCGCCGCCGACCCGCCGCCGAGCCAGGTGCGCGCGGTGGCTGCGGTGTGCGCGCCGATCGACCTGTTCGCGGCGCAGCGCCACCTCGACCGCGCATCGAGCTGGCCGTATCGCCGGCACATCCTGCGCGGCCTGAAGCAGATCTACCGCGCGAGCGCGCGCCGCGGCAACGCGCCCACGCCCCTGCGCGAGGTGCTGGCCGTACGCACGCTGCACGCGTGGGATGCCTGCACGGTGGTGCCGCGGTTCGGCTTCCGCGACGTGGCCGACTACTACGCGCGGGCTTCGGCCGCGACCGCTCTCCCCCACCTCAACGTGCCCGCGCTCATGCTGCAGGCGGAGGCCGATCCGATGGTGCGCGCGAGCGACGTGCGCCGCGCGCTGCCCGCGCAGACTCCGCACCTGCGCGTGGAGTGGATCGCGGCGGGCGGGCACGTGGGCTTCCCCGAGCGCGTGCGCTTGATCGACCGTGCCTGCCGGTGGTTTGCGAACGCGCCCTGAGCGCGCGACCGTGACAGGGAAGCGAGGCCGCCGGCCAAGTGCGATGTCGATGGCGGAAGGCGCGCGCCCCGCCTAGGCGGCCCGACTCCCGGGAGTCAGTTGTTCGACTTGCCGCGCTGTTGCAGGGTCGTGCGGAGCTGCTCCAACAGGGCGCGCAACTCCGTCACTTCGCGGCGCAGGCCGTCGACCTCCGAGTCGAGGTTCGTGCCGACCGCGGGCGCTGCGACGGCGCGCCGCACCGGCGGACGCGGACCAGCGCTCTCCGCGCGGGTCGGCGCGGCCGGAGGCTCCGGCGCAGTCGGAGCGAGCACGCTGGCGGGCGGAACGGGGACCGCCATGGGTGCCGGGGCGGTCGGCGCCCCGATCGACTCGGGGGCGAGAACGCGGACTGCCGCGCGACGCGCGGGGCCGCTCGGCCCAGGGAGCGCCGGCGCGGTGGCTTCAGGGGTGGGAGCACGGCGCACGCGTACCGCCGGCGCGGTCGTGGTCGGGAGCTGCGCAGCACCGAGGCCCGCGACGCCACGCGGACCTGCGACGGGTCCCGTCGGCGCCGGAGCCGTGGGCGCAGCAGGGGCCACCGGCGCGGCCGGGCCGCCGAACGAGATCCCGCGGCCCGCGCCGCC
>CAYQMF010000154.1:0-13254 GCA_964418595.1 uncultured candidatus Brocadiaceae bacterium | reverse complement strand
CTTCGACGAGATCGAGAAGGCGCACCACGACGTGTTCCACGTGCTGTTGCAGATCCTCGACGACGGCCGGGTCACCGACGCGCAGGGTCGCACCGTCGACTTCAAGAACACGGTCATCATCATGACCAGCAACATCGGCGCGCCGCACCTGCTCGAGGGCATCAGCAAGACCGGCGAGCTGACCGACGCCGCGCGCAAGGCGGTGATGGGGGAGCTGCGCCAGCACTTCCGGCCGGAGTTCCTCAACCGCATCGACGAGGTCGTGCTCTTCAAGCCGCTGCAGCTCGTCGAGATCCAGCGGATCGTCGGCCTGCTCACCGCGCAGTTGGAAAAGCGCCTCGCCGACCGCCACATCGGACTCCGGCTCACCGACGCCGCCACCGCCCACATCGCGCAGCAGGGCTACGACCCGGTCTACGGCGCGCGCCCGCTCAAGCGCTTCCTGCAGCGCGAGCTGGAGACGCGCATCGGCCGCAAGCTGATCGCGGGCGACGTCGCGGAGGGGGCGCAGATCGTGGTCGACGTGCGCGATGGGGCGCTGGATCTGCGGGTGGAGGCGCCGGCGGGGGCGGGGGTGTGAACGGGCCGCCGCGAGGGTGAGCGTCGGGTCGAAGGAGACCAGGGTCTGCCCTGCACGACCCGCGTAGACTCGCACCCATGTTCAAGCCCCATCTTCCGGCGCTCGCGGTCGGCTGCCTCACCGTCGTTCCCGCGGCCCAGGAGGCGGTCCCGCCTGCTCCCCCGTCCCAAGAGACCAAAGCCATGCTGCCGAGCCGCAACGGTGGCTACCTCGGGTTCTTCTTCACGGAAGAAGTGAACGCGGGCAAGTCGGCGCTGCGCATCCACGCCGTGCAGGCGAAGAGCTGTGCGGCCGACCTGGGCTTGCAGGCCGGCGACCTGATCGAGGCCGTCGACGGCAAGCCCTTCGCGAACGGCGACCAGTTCATGCGCGCGCTGTGGTTCCAGTCGCAGGGCAACGCGCGCGGCGGCCAGGGCAAGGAGGCCGCGCATTCGCTCACCGTGCGGCGCGGCGACAAGACCCTCGACCTCGCCGGCGGCCTGCGCGAACTCGACGCGCGCCCCGCGGTCGGCGACGACGCACCCGCCTTCGCGCTGACCACGGCCGACGGCAAGGAGACCATCCGCCTCGAAGACCTGCTCGCGCCCGGCAAGCCTGTGGTCCTCGTGTTCGGCTCCTACACTTGACCTCCGTTTCGCGAACAGTCGGGCACTGTTCAAGAGCTGTATGAGGCCTTCCGCGACCGCGCGACCTTCCTCTTCGTCTACATCCGCGAAGCGCACCCGGCCGACTCGAACTGGGCCGACAAGCAGCTCGCCGTGAACGATCCCAAGACCCTCGCGGAGCGCAACAAGGTCGCGACCACCTGCTCGAGCAAGCTGGCGATGACCCTGCCGATGGTCGTCGACGACCTGCAGGACACGGTCAACATGGCCTACGGCGCGTGGCCGGAGCGGATGTTCGTGCTCACCGCCGCGGGCAAGATCGCCTACAAGGGCGGCATCGGGCCGTGGGGGTTCAAAACCGCGGAGACGCGCGTGGCGCTGGAAAACGTGCTCGCCAAGTAGCAGGCGCGGAGAAGCCTCACCGCCTGGGCAACACCGTGATCCGCAGCTCGTTCTTCTGGAACGCGGGGATCAGCGCGCGGCCGCGGCGCAGGTCGAGGCCGTGGTCGGCGGGGGCGTCTAGGAGGGGCGACAACCACGCCTTGGCTGCGCCGGCACTGTCCACGAGATAGGCGCAGCGGCCTTCCCAACTCGTGACCAGGAAGCGGCCGTCTGGCAGGCGGACGAGACCGTCGAGCTGGGCCTTGGGCAGCACGATGTCGGCGCCGCGCGCACCCGCGTGCGAGAACGAGAGCAGCTTGCCGCTCGCCCAGGTGACGACGAAGACCCCGTCGGCGTCGACCCACACGCCGTTGGGCTGGTCGAGGTCCTTGCCGCGGGCGAACGCGGTCGCGGATCCGGTCTTGGGGTCGATGCGCCAGATCGCGTCCGTGCCGGTGGGCACGAAGCCTTGGCCGACGCCGGTGTCGGTCACGTACACACTGCCGTCGGGACCGATCGCGACATCGTTGAGGAAGGTCGCGCCGGCGATGGGCACCGACCCGCGCGGCGCGCCGGTCGCTCGGTCGAACCGACGCACTTCGTCGATGTCGGCGACCCAGAGTTCGTCGGCCGTGAACGCGAGCCCCTTGGGCGCGTGCAGGGTGACGTCCGGCTTGCTGCCGTCGATCCAGCGCATCGCGAGCTGCTTGCCGTCCGGCGCGAGGCGGCTGATGAACCCGTTGTCGTCCTTGACGAACGGATCGCCGTGGATGTTCGTCACCAGGTACACGTCGGCATCGGGATCGTGTTGCGCTGACTCCGGGGTCGCGAAGCCCTGGTCGCCCAGGGTGACGTCGACGACGTCGCCGAGCGGACCGTCGCTGCAGGCGGTGAGTGCGAGGATGACGAGAGGGAGCGGGGTTCGGAGCATGGTCACTTCGACTCAGCCGCCGGTTTTCGCCGGCGGAGCAGCCTTCGCCGCGCGCCGCTGCGCGTTGGTGTCGACCATCCACCGATAGCCGCCGGTGTCGGAGAAGAACAGGAACGGCCGGTTCGCCGTGATCCACGCGGTCGCGGTTGCCGCGTCCTTGCCGTGCTCCTTGCCCAGGTAGCGGCGCGCCAGTTCCAGCGCGCCGACGTCGTCCTGGTTCTCGGCGAGCGCCGCGAGCAGCCAGTCGAGGAACGCCGGCGTGCGGTTGCTGAACTTCCGCTTCGCGAGGTCTTCGTCGACCACGAGGCTCCGCCGCTCGCTGCCGGCCGTCAGGTACTCCTCGTTGGCCTCGTACCACGCACGCAGGCGCGCGGGATCGATGGTGCCCTCCACCAGCTCCGCCGGGAACTGGCCCTTCAAGTAGGTCACGTAGCTGTTCTTGGCCGTGTCCTTCAGTTGGTCCTGGGTCATGCCCGCCAGCGTGTCGATGTACTGCACGAGCCACGTGCGGCCGACGCTCGTCTTCGTCACCAGTGGCGCGTCGCCGTCGAAGCGGCGCATGTACACGATCGCGTTGAGGAACGCGCGCTTCGCCGACTCCGTCATGCGATCGGGAGCGCCGTAGAAGCCCCACTGCAACAGGTTGGCCTGCCGGCCGATGGCGATCGCCCGCGGCCCCTTGCTGTTGATGCCGCCGCTGATCCGCTCGCAGTCCGGGGAGTCCTCGAAGCCGTGCCCGTCGGACACCATGCCGACATCGCAGCCCTTGCCGAACTCACCGGAGTGCACGAGCCACGTGCCCTGGCCGTCGTTGGCGTCCTTGTAGGGGTGATCCGCGTCGAGGGTCACTTCGACCGCGAGCGGGCCCTGGAAGATCGGATGGTCGAGACGCACGCCGTGCGCCCGTGAGTAGAGGCACAGTCAAAGCCAGTCGAGCTTGTGGCTGCGCCGCAGGTTCGAGCTGACGTAGGACATCGCGATCACGGGCTTGCCGAAGTCCGCGCCCAGCGAGACCGGCGCCGAGTACAGCGAGTTCTCGCGCTTGGGATAGCCGTCGTTGCCGTACTGGCTGGCCCAGTCGGCGATCACCACGTCGTAGCCCTCGGCGGTCGCCTTGCTCAGCGTGCCCAGCCCGATGACGCCGACCGTGTCGAACCACTCGCGCAGGAACGCCGCGAAGGCCTTCTCGCGCGAGCCATCGGGCCAGCCCGCGTAGAGCACGCGGATGGCGCGGTGGGTGCCCCACGCGTCGGGGGTGGCTGGTGCTTGGGAGACCGCGGCGGGCGCGAGCAGCGCGGCGCCGAGGAGCGACGGCAGGAGGGTTGCGTGCATGCGGATCCTCGGGATGGGACGGAGGGGCATGGTAGTCGACCGGCCCGCGGCAGTCGCTGTGTCGCGTCCGGTCGCGAAACGCGGCGCAACCTCGCGCATCGAACCGGGCATGACGCGCGCTGGTTTCCGGCGCGAACACCACCAACCAGACTCCGACACGCAACCGATTCCCATGAAGCAACCCTCGAACAAGATCTCCAAGCTGGCGCTGGGCGCCGCCCTCGCCGGCCTCCTCGCCGGCACCGCGTCGCTGACGAGCTGCACCGACCAGAGCAAGGCCGGCGCCGCCGAGCGCAACGGCTGCAACGGCCCCAACGGCTGCGGAGCCGCCGGCCAGAAGGCGGGCGAGAAGAACACGTGCAGCGGGCCCAATGGCTGCAACGGCCACGGCGACAAGAAGGCCGAGAAGAACACCTGCAGCGGCCCCAACGGCTGCAACGGGCACGGCACCAAGAAGTGATCCCGCGGGCGCCCCGCGCGCCCGCTTCATCCACGAACCGGCCGCAAGGAGCCGCCCCCGATGTCGATCCGCGATCTCAGCAACCTCACCGCGCGCGCGCTCGACGGCGCGGCGTTCCTCACCCAGCGCATGGCGCCGGTCGTCACCCGGCTGGTGCTCGGCGAAGCCTTCTTCTTCACCGGCCTCGGCAAGTGGCGCAACTTCGGCAACACGGTCGACTTCTTCGCGAGCCTCGGCCTGCCGCTGCCGGCGGCGAACGCCGCGATGGTCGCCACCATCGAGATGCTCGGTGGCATCTGCCTGATCCTCGGGCTCGGCACCCGGCTGTCGGCGGCGCTCCTGTCGTCGACGATGGTCGTCGCGCTGGCGACCGCGGACCGCGGCAGCCTGTTCGCGGCGCTGCCGCCGGGCGGCGCGTCGGGCCTCACGGAGGTGGTGCCCTTCGCGTTCCTCCTCTTCCTGCTGTGGATCGTGGCCGCGGGCAGCGGTCCGCTCAGCGTCGATCGCGTGCTCGCCAGGCGGCGGGCCGCCGCGTGAGGGGACGACCATGCTGCTGCGCGATCGCGTTCATTGGCTCGCGCGGTGCGTGCGTGGGCTGGCGGGCCGCCTCGAACCTGTGGCCCCGCTGCTCACCCGGCTGGTGCTCGGCTGGGCATTCGTGCGCACCGGGTTCGGCAAGCTCACGCACTTCGAGCGCACCGTCGACTTCTTCGCCGACGTCGGGATCCCGCTGCCGCTGGTGAGCGCCGCGTTCATCGCGACGCTCGAGTTCGTCGGCGGTGCCTTCCTGTGCGTCGGCCTCGGCACCCGCGTCTGCGCGGCGTTGTTGTCTTGCACGATGCTCGTCGCGATCGCCACCGCCGACCGCGCGCACCTCCTGGCGTCGTTCGGCGACGGCGTGGGCTTCGGCCCGATCGAGGTGGTGCCGCTCCTGTTCCTGCTCTTCCTGCTGTGGCTGCTCGCCGATGGCGGCGGCCTGATCAGTCTCGACCGCCTGTTCGCGCGGGCCCGCCCGCAGATCAGCGACGCAGAGGCCGAGCTGGTGCGCCAGCGCACGCGGGCCGCCGCGCGCGCCGCGGAGGTCGCACCATGAGTGGCCGCAGCCTCTGGCGCTACCTGTCGCGCCCGGAACGCCTCGCGCCGTCGCTGCACACCGTGGCCGCGCTGACCACGCGATTGCTGGTCGGCACCACCATGCTGCGGCTGGCGGCCCGTCACCTGGCCGACCTGCCCGCGACCGCTGCCGAGATCGCATCCTTCGGCGTGCCGCTGGCCCTGCCGCTCGCAGTGCTCCTCGGTGGCGTCGAACTCGTCGCCGGCCTCGGCATCGTCGTCGGCCTGGGCACGCGCCTATCGGCGCTGGTCCTCGCCGCCGTGATGGCCATACGTCTCCTCACCAGCGAGCAGATGCGCCTCGTCGAAGCCGCCGTCCCTGGCGGGGACTTCGGCCTGCTCGAAGTCGTGCCGCTCGTGCTGCTCATGCTCCTGCTGTGGCTCGCGATCCGCGGCGCGGGCCGCTTCAGCGTCGACCGCGCGCTGTCGCGCCGCCTCGGCGCACCGCGCCTCGGCACCGACACGGTCGCGGCGACGCGCGTGGTGATCCTGGGCAGCGGCTTCGGCGGCATGTATGCCGCGATGCAGCTCGAACGCATCTTCGCCGACGACCCGACCGTCGAGGTCACCGTCGTCGGCCAAGAGAACTTCCTGCTCTTCACGCCGATGCTGCACGAGGTCGCCGCCTCCGATCTCGACCTCACCCACATCGTGAGCGCGGCGCGCAAGCTGCTCCGGCACGCGCGCTTCGTGAACGGCGAGGTGGCTGCGATCGACCTCGCGGCGCGCACCGTGAGCGTCACGCACGGCGACGAGGGACTCAGCCACGTGCTGCCGTACGACCACCTGGTCCTGGGCCTCGGCTCCGTCACCAACTTCTACGGTCTCCCCGGCCTCGAGGCGGGGGCGTTCACCATGCGCACCCTCGGCGACGCCATCGCCCTGCGCAACCGCCTGATCACCAACATGGAGGCGGCCAACGCCATCGCCGATCCGGCCGAGCGCGCGCGCCTGCTCACCTTCGTGGTCGCCGGCGGCGGCTTCGCCGGCGTCGAGTCGATGGCGGCGATCAACGACTTCGCGCGCGAGACGCGCCGCTACTACCACAACATCCAGGAGCGCGACATCCGCATGGTGCTCGTGCACTCCGGCGAGCGCATCCTCCCGGAGCTGTCGGCGAAGCTCGGGGTGTACGCCCAGGACAAGCTCACCGAGCGCGGCGTCGAGATCCGCCTGAAGGGGCGGGTGAAGGGCTTCGACGCGCGCGGCGTCGACCTCGGCGACGGCGATGTGTTGCCCGCCGGCACCCTGGTGTGGACCGCCGGCACCGCGCCGCACCCGTTGCTCGCGGGGCTCGACCTTCCCAAGGAGAAGGGTCGCGTCGTCGTCGATGCGACGATGGCCGTCGCGGGTCACCCGGGCCTCTGGGCACTCGGCGACTGCGCGGTCGTGCCCGACCTCGTGCGCGGCGGGACGTGTCCGCCCACGGCGCAGCACGCCACGCGCCAGGGCACGGTGCTCGGCGACAACATCGCCGCCGTCATCCGCGGCCTGCCGCCGCGGGCCTTCCGGTTCCGCATGCTCGGCCAACTCGCTGCGCTCGGCCGGCGCTCGGGCGTCGCGCAGATGTTCGGGATGCGCTTCTCGGGGTTCGTGGCGTGGATGCTGTGGCGCTCGATCTACCTGATGAAGCTGCCGGGGTTCGAGCGGAAGGTGCGCGTCGCGCTGGATTGGGCACTCGATCTGTTGTTCACGAAGGACCTGGTGAAGTGTCCGGTGGGTGGCGGGCCCGCGACGCGGGCGGGGCGGGAGGGGAAGGCGGAGCCGAGGAAGGCGTTGGCGGCGAGCCGGTGATGGCGTGGGGTGGGGGTGGGCGACCGACGCCGTCCGGCGGGCAGCGCGCCGGCGCGTCCCATGGCCCGTTGACGGGTCGATCGAAGCAGGGCTACTGTTCCACCCGTCCTCTTTCCTTCAGGAGGTTCGACCGTGAGAGTCCGAGCTTCGAGTACGCGTACCCCCCCCTGGGGCTCTTGTTCGCGGCGCTGAGCGCAGCCGCATTGCATGAGCCCTGCATCGCACAGGGCCAGTGGCAGGCGCCGTTCCAACACGACGTCACCACCAACTTCCCGTTCATCCCGGTGACACCCGCGACGAACGGCACTGCGTTCATCGGCATCCAGGCCCTGCTGGTCGCCAAGCCGGGACCGTACCGGGGCTACGTCTTCCTTCTCGACCATGCGCCCCGTCAGCCCGGCAACCCGGCGTACCAGAGATACGCGCTCATCAAGCCGGGCGACCCATCGGTCAGCGTGCCGCACGTGTTCGTCAACCGGACCTTCACGTTGCCCGGACCCAACCAGCGATCGACTCAGTTCCCTGATCCGCCCGGCGACTTCTTCTGCTCGCACCACGTGCAGACGCAGGCTGGCAATGTGTTTCTCGCGGGCGGTACGGTGTGGAGCGATCCAGCCACCGATCCGGTGGGCTTCGACGGCTCGAAGCTCGTGTACGTGTGGGACCCGATGCTGGACAACGGGACTGGGGCGGGGTGGTTTCCGCAACCTCCGCTTCAGCAGCGCCGGTACTACCCGACGGTGATCACCGGGGAGACACTCAGCGACAACCGACAGCGGTACTACGTGTGCGGCGGCTTGGAGGTGTCGTCCAATCTCACCAACGGCGATGTGCCGTCGACGTACGAGGTCTACGGGATGACTCCGCAAGGCACTACGATCAAGGACGTCGTCGGGAGCACCAGTTGGGTGTTGCTTCAGTGAGGCGTCCCGTGCGCATGTTGTCGGCGATGGCCCTCACCGTCGCAGCCGCTCAGGGGCAGCACGTTCTCTGGACGCACACCGGAACGCAGGGAACATCGATCCTCAGTGGCCAGGCTGCCGCCATCGGGGACGTGGACGGAGATGGGTGGAGCGACGTCGTACAGGCGGTCTGGGTGTACGTGGGAGGGCAGGCCGTCGTCGTCTGGGAGATCTGGACGTTCTCGGGCCGGCGCGCTGGCCTCCGAGCCGAGCATCGGGCTGCGCGACCTCAGCCCCCGCAACGTGCGCGTCAGCGTGCATGGCGCCCAACCCTCCGCGCCCGCCGCTCTCATGCTCGGTTGCTCACGCACGTCCTGGGGTCCGATCACGCTACCCTTCCCGCTCACGCCTTTCGGACTGCCGCAGTGCCAACTGTTCACCTCCGTGGAACTGACGGTTCCGGTCGTCTGCGGAGCGACGGGGCTCGCCGCTGGCTACGCCGCGGTCGATCTTCCTGGCAGACTCGATGCAACGGGACCGTTCCGGGTGTTCGCGCAGTGGTGGTGCCTGCCGAGGTCGGGCTTTCCAGGCGGCGTATCCGACGCCGTGGCATTCAGCGGCCGGTAGGTGACGGATTGACGATGCGGACCCCACCCGACGGGTGGTGTGGAGGTGCAGGATGAACTGAGCCCCGTGTCGGTGCGTGCGCCTTCCGCCGTGCCGCGGGGGAAACCGCACGGCCGCGACACGCGCCCCGCCTCCCTCGCATCTCACCGCCCATGCGAGCCATTGCCGTGCTGCCCAAGGAGCGCAGCGTCAAACTCATCGATGTCGCGGCACCCTCCCTGCGCGGGGACCACGACGTGTTGCTGCGCATCCTCGATGTGGGCGTGTGCGGGACCGACCGCGAGATCTGCGCCTTCGAGTACGGCACGCCGCCGTCGGGCTCCGAGTACCTGGTGCTCGGCCACGAGGCGCTGGCCGAGGTCGAAGCCATCGGCCCGAAGGTCACCCGCGTCCGCCCTGGCGACCTCGTGGTCCCGATGGTGCGCCGGCCTTGCATGGTGCCCACCTGCATGTCGTGCCGCGGCGATCGCCAGGACTTCTGCTTCACCGGCACTTTCACGGAGCGCGGCATCAATGGCGCGCACGGCTTCATGACGGAGCAGGTCGTCGAGCACGAGCGCTGGCTGCACGTGTTGCCGCGGCGCCTGCGCGACGCCGGCGTGCTGGTCGAGCCGCTGACCATCGCCGAGAAGGCCCTCCTCCAGGTGCACTCGCTGCAGGCGCGCCTGCCGTGGTCGTGTCCGCTGGGCGGCGGCTCGTGCCACCGGGCACTCGTGCTGGGCGCGGGGCCCGTCGGGCTGCTCGGCGCGATGGCGCTCGCCGCGCAGGGGTTCAAGACCTACGTGTACGCGCGCGGCAGCGACAACCCCGCGCGCGACACCGTGCTCTCGACGATCGGCGCCACGTTCATCCCGGCGGAGGAGGTTCCGCCGGCAGGGCTCCCGGAGATCGTCGGCAGCATCGACGCGGTGTACGAGGCAATGGGCGCGTCGCAGACTTCCTTCGAGATCCTGCAGGTGCTCGGCACCAACGGCGTGTTCGTGTTCACGGGCGTGCCGGGGCGCAAGGGGCCGGTGTCGGTCGACACCGACGCGCTCATGCGCAACCTGGTGCTCAAGAACCAGATCGTGCTCGGCACGGTCAACGCGGGCGCCGACGCGTTCGCGGCTGCGGTCGAGGAACTCGACGGCTTCGTGCAGCGCTGGCCCGCCGCGGTGAACGCGCTCATCACCGGTCGCTTCGCGCCGGAGCGGCACGCCGAGCTGCTGCTGCAGCGCGGGTCGGGCATCAAGAACGTCGTCTCCTTCCGCGCGAGCCGTTCGTGACCGACGCACGCGAATGGCTCGAGGCCGACGGGCTGGGGGGCTTTGCCTCCGGCACCGCCGACGGCGTGCGCACGCGCCGCTACCACGCGTGGCTGCTGAGCGCGAGCGCGCCGCCGGCGGGACGCAGGGTGCTCGTGAGCGGGGCGGACGCGTGGCTCACGACCGCAAGTGGGACGTTCGCGCTCAGCAGCCAGCCGTACCTGCCGGGGGTCGTGCACCCCGATGGCGGGCAGCGGCTCGTTTCGTTCGCGCCGACGCCGTGGCCGACCTTCACCTACACGGTCGGCGACGGGATCGAGGTCGTGCACGAGCTGTTCGTGCCGAAGGGATCGGCGGCCGTGGTGTCGACGTGGCGGATCGTGGGGGGGGAAGGGGCAGCGACCCTGGTCGTGCGCCCGTTCCTCGCCGGTCGCGACTACCACGCGCTGCGCCGCGACGTCGCCGCGTGGCGGCGCATCGACGACGCCGAGGGTGCCGTGCGCTGGCGCCTCGACGACGCAACGCCCGTGGTCGGCGCGCGCAGCAACGGGCGGTACCACGACGCGCCGGAGACCTACCGCTCGTTCTGCTACGAGGAAGAGCGGGCGCGCGGCTTCGACCACGTCGAAGACCTCGCGTCGCCGGGCTGGTTCGAGTTCGACCTGCGGCGGGAGGAGGCGACGCTGGTGTTCCAGGCCGACACGCCGGGCGATCCGATGCCGGCGGGGAACGCGCCGGAAATCGTCGCGACCCTGCGCGCGCGCGAGCGGGCGCGCCGCGGAGCGTTCCCTGGCGCGCTGCACGCGGCGGGTGATGCGTACCTCGTGCGCCGAGGCGCGGGCCGCACCATCGTCGCCGGCTATCCGTGGTTCACCGATTGGGGCCGCGACACGTTCATCGCCATGCGCGGGCTGTGCCTCGCGACCGGCCGCCTGGCCGAGGCCCGCGACATCCTGTGCGAGTGGGCGCGCGCCGAGTCGCAGGGCATGCTCCCCAACCGCTTCCAGGACGCCGGCGACGCGCCGGAGTTCAACTCGGTCGATGCCTCGCTGTGGTTCATCGTCGTCGTGCACGAGCTGCTCACGCACCCGCAGGCCGACGTCTTCGTCGACCCGCACCAGCGCGCGCTCCTCGAGTGCACTGTGCTCGTCATCGTCGACGCCTACCTGCGCGGCACGCGCCATGGCATCCGCGCCGACGCCGACGGCCTGCTCCTGGCGGGCGAGCCGGGCGTGCAACTCACCTGGATGGACGCCAAGGTCGGCGACTACGTCGTGACTCCGCGCTCCGGCAAGCCGGTCGAGGTGCAGGCGCTGTGGTGCAACGCGCTCGCCATCGCCGCGGGCATCGAGCCGTCGCACATGGACCGGTTCGTGACCGCGCGCCGCGCGTTCCTCGCGCGGTTCTGGAGCGACGCGCGCGGCTACCTGGTGGACCTCGTCGACATCGATGGGCGACCGGGCACCGTCGACGCGAGCCTGCGCCCCAACCAGATCCTCGCCATCGGCGGCCTGCCCTTTCCGCTGCTCGGGGGACCGCGCGCGCGGGCCTGCGTCGATGCGATCGAGAAGCACTTGCTCACGCCGATGGGCCTGCGCTCGCTCGCGCCGTGCGCCCCCGGGTACGCGCCCCGCTACGCCGGCGGCCCGCGCGAGCGCGACACCGCCTACCACAACGGCACCGCCTGGCCGTGGCTGCTCGGCCCGTTCGTCGAGGCGTGGGTGCGGGTGCGCGGCTCGAGTCCCGCGGCCAAGGCGGAGGCGCGCGCGCGCTTCCTCGCGCCCCTGCTCGCGGCGAGCCCGACCGCCCCCGGTCACGTGCCGGAGGTGGCCGACGCCGAGGCACCGCACCGCGCCGGGGGTTGCCCGTTCCAGGCGTGGTCGGTGGGCGAGGCGCTGCGC
Organism: uncultured candidatus Brocadiaceae bacterium; assembly: GCA_964418595.1. GTDB lineage: Bacteria > Planctomycetota > UBA1135 > UBA1135 > UBA2386 > CAYQMF01. Next base: position 1,384 of record CAYQMF010000154.1, on the reverse strand, counting down.
CTCGACGTCGCGGTGCTCGCCGACCATCCCGCTCCGCGGCGACCGTCGCTCGCGCGCAGTTCTCTCTGACTCCGTCACTCCGAACCACCACGACAGCCGACCCATGACCCACGACCCCGAACGGCAACGCCTGCGCGAAGACGCCGCACGCACCCACAACTGGAAACGCTTCGGCCCCTACCTCGCGGAGCGACAGTGGGGGACGGTGCGCGAGGACTACTCGCCCGACGGCAGTTGCTGGGGCTACTTCTCGCACGACCACGCGCGCAGCCGCGCCTACCGCTGGGGCGAGGACGGCCTGCTCGGCATCACCGACCGGCAGTGCCGGCTGTGCTTCGCCGTCGCGCTGTGGAACGGCAAGGACCCGATCCTGAAGGAGCGTCTGTTCGGGTTGACCGGTCCGGAGGGCAACCACGGCGAGGACGTGAAGGAGGCGTACTTCTATCTCGACTCGACGCCGACGCACTCCTACATGCGCGCGCTCTACAAGTACCCGCAGACCGAGTTCCCCTACCGGCGGCTGGTCGAGGAGAACGCGCGGCGCGGGCTCGACGCGAAGGAGTTCGAGCTGGCCGACACGGGCGTGTTCGCGGAAGGGCGGTTCTTCGACGTGGTCGCCGAGTACGCCAAGGCCGGGCCCGACGACGTGCTGGTGCGCCTCACCGTGAAGAACCGCGGCCCAGAGCCCGCGCCGATCCACGTGCTGCCGCACCTGTGGTTCCGCAACACCTGGAGCTGGGGTGGCGAGGGCGAAGGCCACACGAGCAAGCCGGTGATCGAGGCGCTCGGGCCTTCGACGCTGCGCGCCGCGGGCGAGCAGCTTCCGCCGTTCCGCCTCGACTGCGACGTGGCGTGCAGCGCGCCCGCGCTCCTGTTCTGCGAGAACGAGACCAACGTGCCCAAGCTGTTCGGCGGGCCGGCGCTCACGCCGTTCCCCAAGGATGCGATCCACGACCACGTGGTGGGCGGGCGCGCCGACGCCACGAACCCCGCGCGCGTCGGCACGAAGGCCGCCGCGCATTGGCAGTTCACGGTGCCGGCCGGCGGCGAGGTGGTGCTGCGCCTGCGCCTGTGCGCCGAGCGGGACGCGGGCCGCACGCCGTTCGCCGACTTCGACAAGGTCTTCGCCCTGCGCGTGCGCGAGGCCGACGCCTTCCATGCCTCGCTCGCGCCCGCGGCCGCCACCGCCGCGGAGCGCAACGTCCTGCGCCAGGCGCGCGCGGGCCTGTTGTGGAGCAAGCAGTTCTATCACCTCGACGTGCAGGCCTGGCTCGCGGGCGATCCCGCGCAGCCGCCGCCGCCAGCGTCGCGCAAGGAGGGGCGCAACCGCGAGTGGACGCACCTCTACAACCGCGACGTCGTGTCGATGCCCGACAAGTGGGAG
>CAYQMF010000153.1:0-13319 GCA_964418595.1 uncultured candidatus Brocadiaceae bacterium | reverse complement strand
GACGCGCCGATCGGGTGGCCGAGCGCGACGGCGCCGCCGTGCACGTTGAGGCGGGATGGGTCGATGCCGAGTTCGCGCTGCAGCGCCACGCACTGGGCCGCGAACGCCTCGTTCAGCTCGACGAGATCGAAGTCGGAGACCTTGCACTTCAACTGCGCGCACAGCTTCTGCACGGCGACCTGCGGGGCCATCATCACCCACTCCGGCGCCATGCCGCCGGTCGCGTAGCCGAGCACGCGCGCCAGCGGCTTCAGGCCGTGGGCCTTGGCGTACTCCTCGTCGACCACCACGCACGCGGCCGCGCCATCATTGATCGTGCTGGCGTTGCCCGCCGTCACGGTGCCGTCCTTCGGCTGGAACGCGGCCTTGAGCTTGGCGAGGGTCTCTTGCGTCGTGTCGGCGCGCGGACCCTCGTCGGCCTCGACCTTGGTGATGTCGCCCTTGCGGCCCTTGATCTCGACGGCAACCAGCTCGCTCTTGAACTTGCCCGCTTGTTGCGCCGCGATCGCCTTCTTGTGGCTCTCGGTGGCGTAGGCGTCCTGCTGGCCGCGGGTCACGTCGTACTTCTGCACCACCAGCTCGGCGGTGTTGCCCATGTGGAAGTCCTTGTAGACGTCCCAGAGGCCGTCGGCGATCAGCCCATCCACGACCTGCGTGTGCCCCAGGCGCGCGCCGGTGCGCGCGGTCGGCAGGTAGTACGGCACGCTGCTCATCGACTCCATCCCGCCCGCGACCGCGACCTTCAGGTCGCTGGCCTTGATCGCCTGCGCCGCCAGCATCACCGCCTTGAGCCCGCTGCCGCACACCTTGTTGATGGTGACGGCGCCGATCGCGTCGGGGATGCCGGCGCCGCGCAGCGCCTGCCGCGCCGGGTTCTGGCCGACCCCGGCCTGGAGCACGTGCCCCATGAGCACCTCCTCGACGGCGTCTTGGGCGATGCGGGCGCGTTCGAGCGCCGCCTTGATGGCGATCGCCCCGAGCTGAGGCGCGGTGAGGCTTGCGAGCCCACCCTGGAACTTGCCGATCGGCGTGCGGGCGGCGGAAACGATGACGGGACGACCCATGGCGATGACCTTCGGTGACCTTGGCTCCGAGCGGCCCGCGCACGACACGCGGCTCGGTCGCGCGACCGGCCCGGACGGCGGATGCTAGCTCGAAAGAACACCGGAACAACGGCGGCGATCGGCGGCTCTTTTCGCCCTTCCCGCCCCCGGGGGTCGTCGGCGGTCAGAAGGTGTCGATCGGCCGTCGCCCCGCGTAGCCGGCGTCGAGTTCGTGCCAATGCCCGACGCTGGCCTCGTCCAGCTCCCAGCACAGGTAGACCTCGCTCCCCGCGCGCACGGCCCGGAAGTCCAGCAGGCCGCGGAGCGGATCCTTCAACTCGACCCCGAGTTCTTCCAGCTCGCCGTTGAGCGCCAGCAGTCGGGTGCGGTCCTCGTCGAACGCATCCTGCAGCCGTTGCCGCGCGTCGGCCCCGAGCCCCCCGGCCTCGAGCTTCTTCCACGTCGCCTGCATGCGCAGCGCCGTCTCGCTCACGTCGCGAGCGATGGCGCGCACGAGCGGCAGCGCGCGGTTGGCGGTCTCATGGGTGTAGAGCTTCTTCGTGGCGACCATGGGCGATGGGGTTCTACGCCGATGCCGGGGCCAGTGGTAGCCCCGGCTCGGCCGACCGGACGACCCCGATCAGAAGAACTGCACCGCGAGCGGCGTGCTCAGGTGGTGGCTGCCGCCGTTGAAGTACCACGCCTGGAAGCGGATCCGCCCACCCGCAAGCCCCGCCAGGAGCGCGGCGTTGATCGGCATGGTCCACGAGCCGCAGCCGTCGGCGCCGATCGGCACCGCCGCGAGGAACATGTTCACGTAGAGGTCGGGGAAGCACACGGACGGGAAGGGCAGGGAAGCGTCCACTCCGCCGGCGCCCACGACGCCGGGCGCGAGGAACAGGAACGCCGCGCCCACGCCGGGCTCGACGCCGCCGACTTCGACGGTCAGCGGCCCGGGCGCGACGATGCGCGCAGTCGGCGTCTCCGTCGTGAAGTGGCAGAGGTCGCGCACGGTGAGGGCGAGGCCGTTGAGGCTCTGCACGCTCGGCACGGTCACGAGGCCGACCTGGGCCCCGGTCGTCGCGCCCGCCGCGTTGCCGAGGGGCACGCCGTTGAGGACTGCGATCGAGCCGCCGAGCCGCGACGTGATGACGCCGCCGCCGGTGAGCGCCTGGCCGGCGACCCACACGTTGGGCACCGCGGCACCGACGAACGGGCTCGAGAACACGCCGCCGGCGGGATCGAGTTCGAGGCCGTCGGTGTCGACGATCGCAGACACGCCCACCGCGGCGGCGTTGTCGATCCCGGACGCCACGACCCAGGAATCGACCATGGCTTCGTCGGCGATGAGTTGGCCGCTGCCGGCGATCGCGCCGGTGAGGCGCAGCGCGCCGTCGTACGGACTGACGCCGAGCGCGAGTGCCGCGCTCGGGATGCGGACGATGGCGCCGTCGGTGATCGTCATCGGGCCGGTCGGCAGCATGATCGTCACCGTGTCCTCGAACGACAGGTACAGGCCGGTGGGCAGGTGGTAGGCCGCCGCGTCGACGTTCAGGCTCACGGTGGCGGGGATGCCGAACGCGGCGCGGATCGTGGCCGCGGACACGAAGCGCTCGAGCGCGCCGCCGGGCAGGATGCGACCGATGTCGGCGGGGTCGAACACGCCGCCGACGAGGCAGGGCGTGGCCGCGATCACCGAGAACCACATCGAGCGCGCGTTCGGTCGCATCGCTCCGGCGGTCCGCACCGGAGGCACCAGGGCGTCGGTGCCGCGGAACAGGCCCGGCTCGTCGTAGGTCGCATCGAGGTCGCCGTCGCCGACCATCACGTCGTACGCGACGCGCGGCGCGAACGCCTTGGACGTGAAGGGCACGCCGCCCAGCGGCACGACGTATTGGATCTCGTTGGCGTCGACGCGGTCGAGCGCGGGGGCCGCGGCGCACTGGGCACTGGTCTCGACGGCGCGCGTGGTGAAGAGGAGGCCACCCTGGGCGGACAGCGCCGAGAGCATGGTGAGGGTGGAGAGAACGGAAGGTACGACAGTGGCAAGGACAGGGTTACGCATGTGCATTCCTCGAACGGGAGATGGGCACGGATGTCGCGCCCACCGGAGTGAGTGCAGGACGCGTCGCGCTGTTACAACGAGGCCATGGCGCTGCGCATCTCGTTCACCCGGATCTCACCCACCCTGCATCGGGTGACGATCCGGCGCGCCGACGGCACGGGGGAACAGGTGGACCTCGACACCAAGAGCTTCCTCCTGCACGACCTCGTGCACCTGGCGGTCGAGTCCGAAGCGGGCCTCATGCAGTCCTTCTGGGGTCGCCTCGCGCGAGGCGCCTCGTACGCGGAGTTTGCCGACCCGACGGCGGCGGCGGCGTACGGCGGCGAGCTGCTCGCGACCGAGCGCGTGGTCGGTGCGCTGCAGGGTGCGCTCGCCCACGGCTTCGACGCGGCGGCGTTCCACGCGCGCTTCTGTGAGTACCTCCGGTCGCTCGAGGAGGAGCCCCCGGCGTGGCTGACCGTGCCGATGCTGCAGCGCGTGCAGGAACGCCTGCGCCAGTTGCAGGGGCATTGGCGCGCGACTCCCTTCGGCGCGGCGATGGAGATCCGGTTCGCGCCGCCGTAGGCGGGCGCAGCTGGAACCGCTTCGCGAACTCGTCAGTTCGTCGTCAGCCGCAACACCGGCGCGCGCGTGAGGTCGACGAAGCCGGAGTCGGGGTAGGGAAACACGTGCCGCGACTCGACGACCGCGGCGTCGAGCGACGGCACCGTCGGCCCGATCCTCAGGCTCAGCCCTTGCGAAGTCGTCAGGTGCGCGCTGTTCGTGAAGGGCGGCCGCAGTTCGAGGTTGCCCGCCTGCGCGAGGAAGGTTCCGCTCAGCAACGAGCCGTCCCCGGGCACCTGCAATGCGAATGGCACGTGCCCCGGCAGATCGCTGCGCGTCGGCGCACTCAGCCACGCGGTCAGCGTCAGCTCCGGCACGAGATGCAGGAAGCACCCCGGCGCCCCCAGCGCATCCAGCGGAGCACCGAGCGGCTGCAACCCGATCATCAGGAACGCGGGCGTCCCCGGTTGCCCCCAGGTGAAGACCCGCGTCGTGCTTCCCACGGTCAGGGTCGCGGGTTCGCCCCAAGCACCCTGGCGCGCAGGACCCACAAACTGGCCGCAGCCCAGGCCGACCACTTGCTCGGAGCCGCGCGCGGCGAAGTCGGCGAAGTAGTCGACACGCCACATCGCGCCCCCCGCGACCACTTCGGCTCCCTCGACCTCCATGCAGAGAGAACCGCTGCCGTAGGCAATAGGGACCGCGAACGGGATGTCGATCACGTGCATGGGCTGCCAGCCGGCTGCGTGCCGATGGCCAAGGGCAGGCGAAGCAGGGTAGCTCACTTCCCCCTGGAACACCTGAACTGGCGGGCGCGCGTGGTTGGCAGCGAACAGGTCCCGCGTCCTCGCCGGCAGAGCCGCACCATCCGATACACGCACGGTCAATCGCGCCCGGCCGCCCGCGAGAGCCTTCGCGTATTGACCGTCGCGGCGCACTGCCAGGCCCGAGATGGACGCACCACCTCTGGGTAGGTGCGAGGCACCCACGATGACTTGGAGTCGGAAGTCGGAGTTGACGCCAGGCCACGCGCCAAACGCGTCACCGTCGAGTGTCGACGCACTCGGGGGAACGAAGATCGGTGCCTGCGCCGAAACAGCGGCGACCGTGAGGGCCGCAAGGGATGTGAACTGGAGCATGGTTCCTTTCACTGGTTGTTGCCCTCAACGGGAATGCTCTCGCCCACGGCGGGGTCTCGCAGATCCGAGACCGTGAAGGACCCACCACCCCCGACGGGAACGTCGATCGTGACCGCGCCGGTCCCAGGATCGACGCCGTCGATCTTGACCCACCCGGTACCGCCGTCGACATGGAGGTACCATGGGCCGCCGTGGGGAAACGTGATCGTCACGGTCCCGCCCTCGGGTGCTGGATTCGGATCGGCGTCGATGCGACCCCGCCGCTTCATCAACGACTCCTACGAAGCTGCTCGACGAAGGGGATCACGTGACCCGGCACGGGCTTCTGCGAGGCACGACTCAACAGCCTGGTCCGCAGTTGCGCGTCCGACTCCAGCAGTGCGTGCTGCGCCAATCGCTCGTAGCCGAGCCACAGGAGAGGATCCTCGGGATGATCATCGAGGACCGCGAGCAGCATCGCGTTCTTGTCGATCAGCTCGGGGAGCGGCCCGACAGCGACGGTTCGAAACTGCTGGAGCAAGGAGCGATCGACGTGTTCCCCTTCCGCCTGGGGAGCATCCTCGCCTCGCCCCCACCGTCCCCCCACGAACCCCGCCCCCGCCGCCCCCGCGACCCCGACTCCGAAGATCGCCAAGAACCGCCGCCGCGCGCCGCGGTACTTGTCCGCGTCACGCACCGCCTTGCGCAGGAACTCCTGTTGTCCAGGGAACAAGCCGAGCCGCATGGGAACCGATCCTCTTCGACGAGATGGGGAGGATCCTACCCAGCGGCCCCAGCGAGCCGCCAGTCCCCGAGGTGGCCCCGGTGGCCCCGCGGCACCGAACCGGTTCTGCCGTCGGGTCTTCCGTGCCCCGCGCCCGTGGTTCGCTTCGAAGCGCGCGACCCCTGCGGGGTCGCGGCTTCGCCGATCACCCTCGGCTCACCAGTTCGCCCTTGCGGGCGAACTGGTGGAGGCGAGGGGGTTCGAACCCCTGACCTCAGCATTGCGAACCCAGCTCGGCCGATCCGGGAGATCACGCGGAAGCGTGGTAGCCGTGGGAGCTTACCGCTGATTGCAGTTCGTGCAAGAGCGCACTACGAGTCACCATGAATCACGCAAACCGGGGGAGTCCGAGGCCGAAGTGGGGAGTCTACCCGCGATCGAAAGGTGCGCGCCAAGATGGTGCTCGGGTCGGAGGTTCGATCGCTCGCCTGCTGGGGTCGGTGGTTCGACTTACCCGCACCAACCATTGCGGCCATCTGGCCGCAACGCCCGGGCTGATGTCGTCACTGGCGCGACGACCCTGGTTCAGGCTCTCAATTCCTATTCCACCTGTCTGATAATGAGTGTGCGCCAGGGTCCTTCTAAACCCAGTATGGCATCTTCCTTGTTCGCATCTGACAACAGAGAATCGGCATGTACCACGGTGCTCCTGAATGCCACAAGCACCTTGTCGACATCCTGGCGCACCAGGTACCCATCCATACGCCACAGTTCCCGTCCCCGGAATGGCTTCGTTGCCTTCCTCACAGCCACAAGGGTCAATCCGGTGCAGTCCGTCTGAAACAGACAGATGGTCTGAGCCCCGCGAATCTCGACACGAGCGACTCCCTCGCCAAGGGTCGCGAGGACACGTCCAAGGTAAGACAGGCTTTTCTTTCGCGCCGTGATGGCCGCGTAAAGGATCCCTGGAAACTCGTCACCTGGACTCATGGGCAACACAGAGCTAGCGGCGCCCTCGGCATGGGTCTCCGCCACTTCCCTTGGCACGAACGCTGTGTTCCTCGTCTATGCCCCGGTTGCGCTCCCTGTTTGCGCCGCCCTCGCGGGTCGGACGTTGGCCACGCGAACCCTTGTCGGAATCCTCAAGGTTCCGGTAGCCCTCGCCAGATGGATTCTGGCCGTTCTTCTCGCGGCTGTCCCGCTCTCTTCGCTCCGCTCGAGCTTCGCGTTGCTCGTTGATTCGGCGTTGATCAGCATCGCTTCGGCGTCCTCCATTTGGCCCAAGTGCACTCGTTCTGCGACCACCTGGGTTGTGGCTTAGGACGCCTGGCACGGCCACCTGGTACACATGCTCCGCCTCCACCTCGAAGTTGTGGATGCGGAACACCCCCGCCACGGCCTCGACGCGCAGCAGCGTCACCGACCCCGCGCGCGCCCTCAGCTTCTCCCCCGCCACCAGCTCGTACGCGTGGCGCCACCCGCCGTGCGTCTCCGACCAGAACGGATGCCCCTCGGTCGCTTCCACGACCTCCGTCGGCCCGTCCAGCCAGAGCCTCAGCACCGCGTTGTTGATCTGGCTGAACGTCGTCAGCACCACGCGGCCCGCGCCCTTGCCCAGCGCCGGGCACGGCTCGACGGCGTCGACGAGCGCCCAGCCCTTCGCCGCCATGTCGGGGAACTCCAGCCAGATCTGCTCACCCTGGCGACACCCGGTCGCCGCCACCCACTCGGGGCTGCGCAGCGCGGTGATCTGCAGCACGCCGCCCTCGACGTTCGCGAGCCGGAGCGTCACCTTCCGCCACGTCTCCGGATCGACCTCCGTCTCCGAGCTCTGCTCTTCGCCGGCCGTGGCCGTCACCACGCTGTCGCCAACGTCGATCTGTTCGATCGGCACCAGCCCGCCGGGCGTCACGACCAGCGTCCCGGCCACGAAGCAGCCGTTGCCAGGGCAGGTCTCCGCGCCCGGCGCGTCCGGCAACTCCACGTCCTCGGCTCCTGCGCCGATCGGGTCGGGGCCGCTGTCCAGGACCTCGGCGCCAAGCCCGCCGACGGCTTCCCCGGCCACTTCCTCGGCGATCTCGGCCGCCACCTTCACGGCGTCGTCGGCCAGACCTGCCACCTTGCCGACCTTGGATACGAGCTTCGCCGCGCCGACGCCCGTCGCAGTCGTAACCACGCCCTCGACGAAACTCCGCGCGGCGGTCCCGAGCACCTCGCCAGCGCTCTTGCCCTCGGCCACCGCGATCGCCGTGTCGATCGCCGCGTTCACGAGTCCGCCGATCACCGCCCAGAACCACTCCCCGGTCGGATCGATCCCGTCCAGCGGGCTGTTGCCGCCGTAGGTGTACGGGTTCCCGTAGTGCGCCGTGTCCCCGAACACCCCCAACGGGTCCACCGACATGAACCGCCCCAGCTCGGCCGAGTAGTAGCGGCTGCGCTGGTAGTAGAGGCCGGTCTCCGGATCCAGCCGCCGCCCCGTGAAGGCGTACGGCATCCCGATCACCGACGCGACGCGCGGGTTGCCGGCCGCATCGAAGATGCTCACCTTGCCGTGGCAGTCGTACTCGTACTGCTCCACCAGCGACGGGCCGTTGGCCGTCGCCTGGTACACCTTCTTCACCGAGTCGAGGTGATCGTGCGCGGGGTAGTAGGCGCTCCACTGGTTCGTCTGCGGGTTGCGCGCCGCGTACAGCAACAACTCGTCGACGCGGTTCCCCCACACGAACTGCCGCTCGCTCTGGTAGCCCGCGCCGTCGTGCGTCGCCTCGTCGATCTCACGGAACCCGCTCCAGGTCGAGTACAGGGTCGGCTGCCCTTGCAGCGCCCGCACGATGCGACGGTTCATCGGGTCGTAGCCGTAGGCCGCCACGAGCTGGAGATCGCCCACCGGGGCTGTTCCCTCGGACGCCAGCGCCATGGCGCCGACGTCGTCCTCGTACCCCTCCTCCACCCCGTGCTCTGACAGCCATTTGCGCAACGCGGGCACCCGCAGGTTGCGCACGGACTCAAGGGACACCACGTTGTACCGCGTTTGGCCGGCGAACACGCCGCTCGTGCTCGCGGGGCTTTCGGTAGGGGCGGCGACGTACTGGTAGACCTCCGACAGTCTGTTCCGGAAGTCGTAGATGTACACGTACTTTCCATCCCAGCCGAGGTTGCCGTTCTGGTCGTAGAGGAAGTTCACTCCCCCGACAGTGGTGTACCGGTGACTTCCAGGCTGGACCGTGTACGCCGTACTGAACGTCCCGTTCCCGTCCGTGAGCGTCACCTGGGTGCGGTTGTGGTTGTCGTCGAGCCCGAACTCGAAGTGGCTCGCGAAGACTCCCGCCTGATCGAAACCCGCGACAAACCCAGCCGTGTCTACCCCTAGCTTCGCGCCCTCCAGGCGATAGAACGCGTCCAGCTTGTACAGGTCTCCAACGCGGCTACCTGGCTGGCCGGCTCGCTGGAACTTCTGCTTCAGCAGGCTGCCTTCACTGTCGAACGTGTACTCGTAGTCCTGGACTGCCTGCTGTCCGTTCCACGTCGTCATGCGCTGCAGATAACCCCAGTCGTCGACCGTGGTCGTCGTCGCCAGGTGGTCCGAAGCGCCGGCTGCCCAGAAGTGCTGCTTCTCGGCAAAGGCACCCCGTCTGAACCGAACCTGAGCCAGCGTCTTGAATCCGCCCACGCCTTGCTCCCACTTGAACTTCCATGGGCGGCCCCACCGGTCGGACTCGCGGCTGACGCCGGCCACGAAACTGGTCGACGGATAGCCGATCCCGGTCAGATCATGATGATCGTGACCGAAGGTCACGACGCGACCCACGTGCGCGAAGATATGGAACAGGTCGAACGTGGCCCGCCCCAGCCCGTCGATGTCTTGCGACACGGTGACCAGATTGCTGTAGCCGGAGCCGAACACGGTCGTCGACGATGTCAGCCGACCCGCGGTGTCGTAGCCGAACGCTTCGCCCGTGGCCATGAGGGAGAGCGGGCCTCCGGGAGTCGGGTTCAGCAGACGTCGGTACAGGATGCGCCCTGCGGCGTCGTACGCGTACTCGATGACCGCGCCATGGCCTTCGGTCATGCGGAACAGTCGGGTCGAAGCCCCCTGGTACTGGTACTGGCGAGAGTTGGCGAAGGAGCCACTCCCGTAGCCAGGGAACTCCTCGCGTAGGAGCCGGCCAGCCTTGTCGAACACCGTGCGGGTCGTCCGACCCAGTTCGTCGGTCTCTACTTCGATCGTTTCCGACGCACCGATGGAGAAGTCCCTCGTCGTCGTGATCGTGTCCTGGCTCGTTCCCTGCCCCTTCTCCACGCGCTTGCGGGATCGGCCGAGCGGGTCTTGTAGCCATGCGACCGAGTAGCCCTGGCTGTCCACCCAGCGGCTCTCGCCGTGGAGGCTGTCGTAGTACCACGTGTGGGTGCGTGGTGGGTGCACGCCGCCGCTGGGGTAGCGCGTAGCCGTGGTCAGCCGTCCCATCAAGTCGTAGGCGAACGTCTCTGCGTACGTCTTGGACGTTCCCTGGGTAACCGCGGCCTCAAAGAGCGCCCCCTCGAACACACGGTGCGTCATCGCCTCCAACAGGCCGGTCCCCGTGGCGTAAACGAATGCCGTCTCGTTGCACAGCGAGGCCGTGTCCGATGTCTTGTCGCGCTCGGTCAGGACGCGGCCGAGAACGTCGTACGTGTACACGGTCCCGCGTCGGAAGCCGGTGGTGGCGCTCGTGTCGCTCGAGTTCTCCTGGCGCGCCACCTCGAGAAGCTGGCCCCCAGCGTTGTAGACGTAGAGCGTCGTGATCGTGTCGTTGGGTCCCGGGGACGCCCCGCCCCTGACCGTCACCGAGAATGGCTCGCCGACCTTGCTGAAGAAGGTCTCGACCCTGGTCACGACTTCGCCGCCGGTCTTCTTGCGGGAGACCAGGCGTGGCCGGCCCCAGGCGTCCCACTCGTACTCGGTGTAGCCCCGGCCGGCCGGATCGTCGACACGGACCAGGTATCCCTTGTCGTTGCGCGTGCAGTCGGTCGCGTTGTTCAGCGCGTCGACCGCCTTGATGTAGCCGCCATCGGCATCGTAGAACCACCGCGTACCAAGAACATTGAGACCACCGTCGTCGTACAGCGTCTTGTAGAGCAGCCCGTAGCCGTCCTGCACGTAGCGCGTCGTCGCTCCGTTCGGGAATGTCACCGTCGCAAGCGCGTGGTTCGCTTCGAACGTCGCGGTGCGCGTCAACCATTCGGGCTGGGCCGCGTCGAGCCGAGCTCCGTCTCGGTTCTCGCGCACGGGTCGGTCATGCTTGTCGTGCAGCAGATCCGACTGCACCCAGGGCCGCGCGCCGGGGCGCAGTGCACCAGTCTCGTCTCGGTTCTCGCGCCGCTCGACGGTGAAGTTGCTGCGCGCGTCGTAGTACCCTTCCGCGACGATCGGAGCCGGGGAGCCAACGCCCACGGGCGGCGTCTGGGATCGCGTCACCCGGAAGTGCAGGTCGCACACGTAGGTGACAGTGCGGCCGGAACCCAAGCCCTGTTCGACTTCGACCAGGCGGCCAAGGCCGTCGTACACGAAGCGGTTCGTCACCGAGGCGACGCCCGACCCGGTGGTCACGAGGCGCGGCAGGGCCGATACGTAGCTGTGTGTCACGGTCACGCCGTCGGCCCCGGTCACCGAGGTCACCAGGCCGGTGTTGACGTCGAGACTCAGGCTGCACTCCGGGGCGGTCAGCGTCTGCTGGCGCGCGTCCTGGTAGGTGAACCCTCCGGCGTGGTTGGTCCGGCGAGACTTGATCTCTGTCGTGCGACCCGCGACGTCGTCAACGTAGGTGATCGTGTAGTCGAAGAGGTCCGTGGCGTTCCATCCGGCGGGTACTTCGTACCACGCGCGCGTGACGCGTGCCCTGGCGTCGTACGCGAACCGATAGGTCACGTTGCCCTTGATCATCGTGGGCCTGCCGGTGCCGAGGTTCCACGTGAACTCGAAGGGAGGACGCGGGCCGACCGCGGCGGTGGAGCGAGGCGTGTAGATCTGCGACGGCAGGCCGCAGCCGGCGCACCCGTACACGATGCCCCATGTCAGGGAATCGTGGTCAGGAAGAACGGCGCCCTCGAGCGTGCGCGGCTTCCTCGTCGGTTCTAGCTTCACTGAGGTGGCACGGTCCTGGCTGTCGAGTTCGAATGTCGCCGCGGTGCCGATTGGATCCGTGTAGATCCTCCGCTGTGGGAACTGGGTCGGATACTCGAACACGTGCTGGGGATCCGCGCTGTTGGCCACGCCCTCGGCCTGGCGCGTGATGCGCCACTCGTTCTCGCTCACAAGCCATTCGTACACGTTCTGCAGGCGGAGAACTGGAGCCTCGATGAACGTGTCGTCCCACACCTCCGTCATGAGTCCGTGTTCGCCGTACTCGAACCGCGTCGCCGGTCGTACACCCGTCACGACCTCGGTCGCGAGATCGATTCGACCATCGGACGGTTGCTGATCCCGGACGACCGTCGTCGGAAACCACGCGACGCGCCTGAGCAGGCCGGTCGACGTGTGGTATCCGAACTCGATCTCGAGATCGGCGGTAGCCGCGGGCGGCGACAGGGGGGCGACCGTCGTCGGGTCGATCGATGCCTTCGTGATGCGGCGGAAGGAGCCGACCGTCGACCACGTGAACGCGACCGTGACACCTCTGGTATCCGTGATTGCCGCCAACTCAGCAGCCGAGCCCTGCGCCTGGTACTGGTACAGGATGGAGTTGCCGTAGGTGTCGACCAAACGGTCGCGGAGGTACTGGGCCGACTGCTGGAACCGTCGGTAGTAGGTCTTGCGGCCGTCGCGCATCGTCCTGATGTAGCCGTACTCCGGTGCCGCCCCCGAGGTCACGATGCCCCAGACCATCGTGTCGAAGACGCCCGGTCCGGATGTGTAGCCACCCGTTCCGTGCACGTAGGGCGCGCTCTGCCCATCACCGCGGTGCAGCGCGATCTTGGCCGCGGGGTCCTGCCCTGCGGAGTGACCCGTCGTCAGCTCGATGACGATGTCGAGTCCGCTCATGTGGAAGCATGGGCCGAACGGCGTGAATGGGTTCGCGAAGGACAGGGCGTTCCCCATGTACAGGAGGTTCAACGTCAGACCCATGTCCGGCACCGAACAGGGCAGCGAGACCAGCGTGACCGGGTGAACGAACGCGCCCGATGCCACCCCCACCGTGCCACCACCACCGAACACGAGCGCCGCGCCGTTGCCGCGGGCGCCGGCGCCGATCGGCGTGCTTCCCAGCGCCGCGCGGATCAAGCCAACGCCGTCATCGAAAGACGGCGCCTGCGGAGAGCCGCGACCGCGGAGATTCCATCCCAGGTCAAAGGGCTTTGCACCGACGAGCGACCGGTTCTGCCACGGGAAAGATGCCGGCGGCACAACGGTCGGCGGATGAGTGATGAACGGCTCGGGGGGAGGTTCCGCGCAGATGCCACCGTCGGTGTCCGAGGACCCGCTGGGTGCGTTCGACTCTTCGCCATCCGCGCCGCGCGGCAGTCGTTCGCTCTCCGGGGGGTAGTAGTCGACGCCGACACCCGGTTCGCGGCCGCCGCCGAGCCGCGCACCGGGTTCGAAGGCCTTGCTCTTCTGGCCCGGCACCGGAATGCCATCGAATACCGAGCGGCCGCGCAGCGGCGCTGGCCCGCCCTGTGTGCACGCAAGGGACTGCAGGCTCACCGCGACGCCGACGATCCACGCCGCGCGCAGCAGGACAACGAGACGACCGAACACCCGACCATCGTTCATGCGTGGCACTCCTTGCTAGATCGCGGGGTCTTCAGGAATCCGTGTGGGCAGACCGCGATCTCGGGGCCTGATCGCTTGC
>CAYQMF010000152.1:0-13399 GCA_964418595.1 uncultured candidatus Brocadiaceae bacterium | reverse complement strand
TGTCCGTCTGCGCGAACTTCTTCGGCTTGATCTTGTGCTCCTGGCTGGCGGTGAGCAGGTCGTAGAGGAAGGCGACGTCGAGCTTGAGCACCTCGACGAATTCGATGACGCCACGGTTGGCGACGCAGAACTCGCCGTCGAAGTTGAACGCCCGCGGGTCGCTGTCGGTGCCCAGCTCCGCGATCTTGCGGTAGTTGATGTCGCCGGTCAGCTCCGTGGAGTCCTGGTTCTTCTCGTCCTTGGGCTGGTACGTGCCGATCGCGCAACGGTCCTTCTCGGACACCAGGATGCGCCGGACCACGACGTGGTCGAGCACCTTCTCCCAGTCGCCGTTGTGGGCCTTGAGCAGCTCCTCGTAGTAGTAGCGCGACACCGGCGAGAGGTCGAAGTCGAGCTTGAGGCGGTAGCTGGCACGTGCCTTCTTGTTGAGGACGTCGAGCAGCTTCTGGCGCGGTCCAGGCGGCACGAGCAGGAGCGGCTCCTCGTTCATCGGCGCCGCGAAGACCTGGCCGTCGATCTTCCAGGAGAACGTGTAGAGCGCCCCCTCCGCGGTGCGTGAGTAGCGCTCGAGCCCCTTCTTGAGCAGGCGCACGATCGTCGACTTGGCCGATCCCACCGGGCCGTGCAGGAGGAGCACGCGCCGCTCCGGCCCGAAGCCGTGCGCCGCCGCCTTCAGCACGTTCATCAGGTTGGTGGTCGCCCGCTCCAGGCCGAAGATCGCGTCGGCGCCGACGTCCATGGGGTCGTCGAAGAAGCGGTAGTGGGCGAGCTTGATCTTGTCGCGCTCGATCTCCTGCACGCCGTGGCTGAGCACCATGTCGTACACACGCTGGTGTGCCGTGCGCACCACCAGCGGGTTCTTCTCGACGAGGTCGAGGTAGTCCTTGAACGACCCCTCCCAGTGCTCGTCCCGGTACTGACCGATGTCGAGCGAGCCCTTGATCAGGCCCATGAGCCCGTGCGATTTCGCCTCGTGCGTCTCCACCATGCTTGCCTCGATGCGGGTGGCAGGTTCCGCCCGGAACCCGCCCATGTCATCGATCGAGAGAATACCGCCCGCGCCATGAGCCCGCCGGGCAGAAAGTTCACCGCCGCGGGAACGGCGCGAACTCGCCGTCGAGCACCGAACCCTAGAACGGCACCCCCCACTCGCTACCCTCCCAGGCCATGAAGACGTCGGTGCGCCGCGGACGAACCCTGCTGGCGGCGAGCGCGATCGCGCTCCTCCTCCCCCGGTGCGGTCCCCCACCCATCCAGGGCCCCGTCGACGGAGCGCGGGCGCTGGCGCACGTCGAGCACCTGTGCAACGTGATCGGCCCCCGGCCGCCGGGCTCGCCAGAGCTGCAGAAGGCCGGCGACTACATCATGGACGAGCTGCGGAAGCTCGGCCTGAAACCGGAGGAGCAGGTCTGGACCGACCCGGTCGAGAAGATCCGCTTCCGCAACCTCTTCGTGCAGATCGACGGTCAGGATCCGGCCGCGGGCCCGATCCTCGGCATCGGCGCCCACTACGACACGAAGATCACGCACGGGCACGACAAGCCCGATCACAACTTCCGCTTCGTGGGCGCGATGGATGGCGCCGGCGGTCCGGCGATCCTCATCGAGCTGGCGCGCGCCCTGCTCGGCGACAAGCGCCAGACCAACATCTGGCTGATCTGGTTCGACGGCGAGGAGAACATCGAGTTCGACTGGACGAAGGACGAGCGCGCCCTGTTCGGCAGTCGCCACTTCGTCAAGACGATGGCCGCCGACCGGACCCGCTTCCCCAAGGGCCTGCGCGACCGCATGAAGGCCTTCGTCCTCCTCGATCTGATCGGCGACAAGGACATCAAGCTCGACAAGGACGTCACGTCGAGCCCGGAGCTGAACGAGATCTTCCTGCAGACCGCGACGGCGATGGGCGAGGGGCATCGCATGTTCAAGGATCAGCTCAGCCCCAAGTTCAAGGACGACCACATCCCGTTCCGTGAGTTCGGAGTGGCGGTCATCGACCTGATCGACTTCGAGGGACGCATCCCCAAGAGCCTCGGGGGTCGCGAACGAGCCGGCCTGCAGGCCTGGTGGCACACCGAGCACGACACACCCGACAAGATGTCGCCGGCCGCGCTGAAGTTCGCCGGCGACCTCGTCTACCTCGCAGTGCCGGCGGTCGAGAAGCACTTCTATCCCAAGTGAAGCGCTGCGCGATCCTCGCCGCCCTCGCCGGCGCCGGATGTGAGGTGCTCGAGCGTCCACCGGCGCCGCTTGCCCCGGTGGCCGTGCCGGCCGACCTCGGCCAGCGAGCGTTCGCGCACGTTGCGGCGGTGGTTGGCGTGGGCCAACGCCACCCCGGCACGCCAGGGTGGGCGGCGCAGATCGAGTACATCACCGGGCGGCTGCAGGCTTGCGGCCTCGAGCCCCGGGTCGACCGCTGGACCGACGCACGCGAGGGCATCGCCTTCGCAAACGTGGTGGCGGAACTGCGTGGTCGCGGCTCGGACCGCATCGTGCTGGCCTGCCATCACGACACCAAGAACTGCACGGGTCACGCCGATCCCGCCCACAACTTCCCGTTCGTCGGCGCCAACGATGGCGGCAGCGGCGTGGGCCTCCTGCTGGCGTTGGCCGAGACGCTGGCAGCGGCGGAGCCTCGCGAAGCGACGATCCAGTTCGCGTTCTTCGATGGCGAGGAGAGCCTCGAGCCCCACTGGAACGAGGCACGTGCCCTGTTCGGGTCGCGGCGTTTCGTGACAGTGGAGCGTGCCGCCGGCACGGGTCGCCACTGGCGGGAACCGATCCGCGCCATGCTGCTCCTCGACATGGTCGGGGCCAAGGACCTGCAACTCGACGACGACAGCAACTCGCATCCGGGCATGAAGGCCGTGTTGCGCGCGGCCGCCGCGGCGTGCGACGCGCGCGAGCGCTTCTTCCAGCGACGCAACACGGTCAGCGACGACCATCTGCCCTTCGTGGTCGCGGGCATCCCGGCGGCGGTGCTCATCGATCTGGCCGACAACCCGCAGTGGCACACGGCGAACGACACACTCGAGCACATCTCGCCGGTGAGCCTGCACACCGTGGGAAGCGTCGTGCTCACCGCCCTTCCGGAGTTGGAGCGCCGGTTCCTGCCCGCGCGCACGCCCCGCTGATGCCCTTCGCCCAACCAGCCGACCGCAGCATTCACTACGCCGTCACCGGCGAAGGTCCCCTCGTCGTGCTGGTCCCGGGCATCGGGTCGGGCATGAGACTGTTCGGCACGCTCCCCAAGCGCTTCGCGCGGCACGGCATGGCTTGCGCGACCTTCGACCCGGTCGGCATCGAGCCGTCCTCGCCCCTTCCCGGGGATGCGTACGACTTCGCCGTCGCGGCAAGAGACCTCGTCGCGGTGCTGGATGCGCTCGGTGCAACGGCCGCCGATCTCGTGGGCACGTCGCTCGGCGGCAAGGTCGCGCTCACCACCGCGGCACGCCACCCGACCCGGGTGCGCTCGCTGACGATGCTGGCGTCTTCGGCCGTGATCTCACCGCGCGCGAAGTGGGTCTACCGCTTCTTCGAGACGGTGGCCCGCCAGCTCGACGGCGACGACTTCGGCACCGTCGTGGCGCCGTTCCTTCTGGGTCGCAGCTTCCACGCCGCACGTCCGCAGATCGTCGAAGACATGGTGCGCGCCATGCGACCCACGCCCACGCGACGCCAGCTCATGGTCGCGCAGGCCCGTGCGCTGCAGGAGTTCGCTGGCGAAGCGCTCGCGCACGCCTGGCGCGGCCCCACCCTCTGCGTCGCCGGCGCGGAGGACACGCTCACCTCGATCGACGAGGTCCGGGCGACCGCGGCGTTGTTCGCCGACGCTCGCCTGCTCGAGGTCGCGACCGCGGGCCACTCGCTCCTCCTCGAGAGCGCCGAGGTCTTCGACGCCGTGGCGGAGTTCGTGCGCGGCGAGCCGCCGAGCGCGCCGGCCGAGGCATGAGGCGCTGACTCTGGCCGCCGGTCGCGCGCCTACCGTCCGTGCCCCGAACCCGGCGGCCGCGTGATGTCAGGCGGGTCCAGTACCACCGACGCCACCCCTCCGCTCGGCACGACGACGCGCCCGCTCACGCCATTCGGCAACCGCACCTGATAGTGGCCCGGGACGAGTCCCTGGATCGCCCAACCGATCTCGGCGCCCGTGTGACGGTGGACGACGGAGCCGGCCAGGGATCCATCCAGACGGATCAGCTCGACGATGCACAGCGTGGCCGTCCCGTCCGGACGCATCCCGAGATCGCCGACCGCGGTAGGCGGAAGCTGGGCGGCACCCGACGGCACGACGCGTACGTTCAGCACGGCGCCGTCCGCCGCCGTGGCATCGAGCACGCCGACGGCGCCATCCTCGGCCACCGCGAACAAGAGGTAGTCGCCGCTCGCCGGGAGATCCCAGAGCTGACCCGCGGAGCGCAGCGTGCCCAGGTAGCAGCCGTCCCCATTGGCGTGCTGCAGGTAGAGCCGCGCGCCGAACAGCTCGCGTCCGCTGGTATCGAACACGTGCAACCCACGCTGCGTCGTCGCGCTCGCCAGACCGGGGAGTTCGTGTCGGGTCACACCGCGCAGCGCGGTCAGTCCGGTGCGGTTGCGGATCGCCACCCATGCGGCCAGAGCGCCGATCACCGGCTCTCCCGTCGGCTGCATGCGCTCCGAGCGCTCCGCATCGGGCAGGAGGGCAACGATCCGATCGTCGAGCCGCAACCACAAGCTCGCGCCCTCGGCGACCTCGAGGCGCGCGTCGCCCGCGGCGTCGGTGGCGACGTGCCGCACGAGGACCATCGCCTCCGCCGGCAGGTTGGCGATGCTCTCCAGCACGTCCACCGTCGCGCGCACCGGCAGGCCCGACAGCGCGACCATCCGCCGTCCCGCCATCGTCACCTGGATCGACAGGTCGCGCAGCGACTGCTTCGCGAGGAGATCCGCGGCCGCCACGGTTCCGAAGCGGGCGTGTTCGATCGTGAGGTACAGCGCCGTGTGCGCGGCGGTCTCCGCGGGCAGACCGCGCAGTTCGAAGCGGCCATCCCCCCCGGTGAGCGCCGCGGGGACCGTGCCCGGCGCCAGCGCGTGCGCCCCGCCCATGAGCTGATCGACGAGCAGCGCGGTGACGCGCGCTCCCGACACCGGACGACCGGTCGGATCGACCACCATGCCCATGACCGGGCGCTCCGCGGGGAGACGCAGCGGATCGAGGAGCAGCTCACGCGCCGGGCCGCGACCCCGTGGCAGGAACTCGACCGGCCCGACGAAGCCGGCGACGCCCGCGTACGCGTGGCCGGAAGCCCCCATCGGCAACGTCACCCGCACGATCGCGGTCTCACCCTCGAGCGCAGCCTGCTCGCGCAGCCAGAACGCACCGTCCTGGGCACTGGTGGTGACCACCTCGCCGAGACGGCTGGCGACGCGCACCGTCGCGCCGGCGACGCCGGCGCCGGTCTGCCCGTTGATCACGCGACCAAGCCAATCGCTCGCGCGCACCGCGCCCGCCGGGGAACGGACGGCCGCGATGTCGTGCCGGCGGGCAGCCGCGGCGACCAGCTCGGCCTCGTCGAGCAGCGGCTCGAAGGCAACCGGCGACCAGCCGTCGAAGAGCGCCGCGACCCCGGCCTCGACGGGGATCGCCGGCAGCGACCCGCGCAGGATGCGCGCCGCCCCGGCCTCGACCTCGAGGCGAACCGCGAGGATCGGCGCCAGCGCCAACGACGCGTCGTGGCGCACGACCCGCTCCACGCTCACGCGGAAGCGCCCCGCCGCCATGACGATGGTGCTGGCCACGTCCACGGACATCGCGAAGTTGTGCTCCAACACACGCACCGCCGCAGCGCCATCGCGCAAGGCGACTACGACGTGCGGAGTCGGGGACAAGGCCGCCGCGACCCCAGGCGCTCCCACCAGAGCGACACTCGCACCCGGATCCAACGACACCGTGGCTTCGTCCGCCAGGGGGACGTCGCGGCGCGGGACGCGCAGCGACGCGTGACCGCCAGCAGGGTCGGTCTGCACGACATCCCCGGTGTGCAGGCGCTGCCCTTCGTGGGCCACCATCTTCTCGTCGGAACGCAAGACCGTCGCCGCCGACGCGCTCTGGACCTGGACCTGCAGCATCACGACCGGCCGGGTCGCGAAGTAGCTGAGCGCCAGCACCGCGAACGCCGCGGCCGCGATGAAGACCGCGAACTGCCGCCGCAGCAGGCCAGCGACGCGCCGCGTGAGTCGCGGGCGACGCCACTCGCGGCGCACCCGCGCCATGACGCGGGGCGTGAACTCGTCCGAGACCGTGCCACCGCCGAGAATGCCGGACGCGGGACGCGCCGACGCCGCAGTGGCCTCCCGCGCAACCTGCTCCATGACCCGCCGCACGAAGTCGGGTGCGGGGCTCGCGGCAGCCGCACCGAGCCACGTGCGCAGACGGTGCACCTCGGCCTCCGCCCGCGAGAGCGCCACGCCGCAGTCACGGCAGGCGTGCATGTGCTCGTCCACGAAGCGCCGCTCCGCGCTCGCCAACTCGGCATCGGCGTGGGCACGCAGCAGGGCCCGCACGCGGACGCAGTCGGCGCCGCGCGCCGGGTGCCGCTCGAGATCGCGCTCGCTCGGCGGCTGATGCTGGAGCTCGGGCTCGTGCTCTTGCTCCCGATCTGGCCTATCCTGCGGGGGCCTGTCCTGCGGGGGCCTGTCCTGCGGGTCACGCATCGTCAGGCCTCCAGGATCCTCTCGAGCCGGCTCTCGAGTACGTCCTTGGCGCGCGCGACGCGCACCTTCACGTTGCTCAGCGAGATGCCGACGGCATCGGCGATCTGCTGGTTGGTGAACCCGTGGCGGTACTTCAGCTCGAGCGGCACGCGGTACTTGTCGGAGAGCTGCTCCAGCTCGTGCTTCACCGCCTGGCGGAGCACTGCTCCTTGATCGCGGCCATCGTTGCGCACGTCCGCGATCAGGCCCACGAGGCTGTCGCCCGCGTCATCGCGCGCCACCGGCAGGGTCCACACCTTGCGGCGGCGGAGGAGGTCGCGGCATGCGTTGCCGGCGATGCTCAGGAGCCATGGCTCGACGGGGCGCCCCTCTTCGTAGCGCTCACGGGCGCGGAACAGCTTGAGGAACGCGTCCTGCGCGGCTTCTTCGGCGTCCTCGCGCGACCGGAGCATGCTCAGCGCGACGCCGAAGACCTGATTCTTGAACCGCTCGACGATGGTCTCGAACACCTCGACCTCTCCGTCTTTGACACGGAGCATCAGCTGTTCGGCAGTGTGGGGCGGCACGGGAGACCTCGGCTGGGCGCGCTGGCGGGAGCCGCTACGTCTGCGGCCCGTCCGGCGGCCAGGGATTATCCGACGCGGCGCGGCCCAGCCGCCCGTTTTTTGCCGGGCCCTCAACCCTCCTGCCCAAAGGGTCGATGACGGCGGCACTTCCAACCGCCGCCTCGCGCGGCCCCCCCCCCAAGGCATGGCACGGATCCCCGAGAACCAGGCGGTGTTCTTCGAGCTCGATGGCGTGGTCGTCCACGATGTCACGCTCGGTCCCGGCGACACCATCGCCTACTACGAAGGCGCCCTCGACGCACTGGCGCGCCTCGACCCGCGCCGCTTCATGCTGTTCGTGGCCTCCAACCGCCCGGACGTCGCGCACGGCACGCTGCGCGAGCGCGACTTCAAGCGCTTCTGCAACCAGTTCCTGCTGGACGCCCGCGCCACGGGCCTGCAGATCCAGAAGCTCTACACCTGTCCGTACCACCCGCGCGGCAAGTCCCGCTTCCGCCGCGACTCCGTGTTCCGCAAGCCGGCGCCGGGGATCTTCAAGATGGCGCAGCAGGAGTTCGATCTCGCGCTGAACCGCTGCTGGATGATCGGCCACACGACGGCCGACGTGCTGGCCGCCAGCCGCGCCAACGTCGGCACGATCCTCGTGCAGACGGGCGAGGGTGGCAACGACGGCGAGTACGTCGTCGACCCGCACTTCAAGGAGACGGACATCCGCGCTGCGGTGGCGAGGATCGTGCAGTTCGAGCACGCGCTCCGCGTGTAGGCAGCCGGCGGTCGGGTCACACCCCGAGGACGACGCATGTGCCGGGCTCGCCCGACGCGAGGCAGCCCGCGAGCGTAGCCGCGCCCTCCACATCGCACGCCACGCGCTGATGGACCAGCAACGCCGCCCGCACCTCGCTGGCGCGCGCGTCGTCCGCAGCGCCGGGCACCACTCGCCATGCGACCCCGAGCGCGGTGACCCCGTCGGCCACCGCGTACGCGAGCGCGGCGGGAGCCACCACCACGCGCTTCGTGTCGCGCGGCAACTCCTCGAGCAGCTCGACCACGATCGAGGCGATCCCGACGCGGAAGTCCCGTGCATCGGGATCCGGCGTCGGCACGAAGCCCAGGTCGCGCGCGGCGGGAGCCTCGAGGCAACCGTAGTGGGCCAGGGCGACGGCGATCTCCGCTGGCGGGGCCGACCGGGATGCGCAGGCGATGCGCGCCTCGCGCGCCGCGCAGGCCCACGCCAGCATCGCGCGCGACGGGCCGTCGATCGCGATCCCCTTGTGCCGGCCGAGCTGGCGCATCGCCCAGTGCACGGCGCCCCGGAACCAGAGCGAGCCCGACGGCTGCAGCGTCTCCACCTTGATGCGCAGGTCCGCCGGCACCGACAGGCCCGGCAGATCGAGCCCGCCGATCACGGGCGTGGCCACGAGGTGGCCGCGCAGCCTAGCGTGGGCAGCGACGATGTCGGAACGGGACAGCGCGGGCGTTGTCGCCATCAGTGGTGTTGTCGGACGGTCAGTTCGTCGTTCCTCAGTAGTTCTCCATCCGTGAGGACACGGTCCCCGACGCACGGAACAAGAGTCAACAAGACTCGTCGCCTCCCGTCGTCGCCGTTGAGTCGCGGCCGCCCGGGCGGCCGTCGGCTCCAACACAGGCGTGCGGGGCCCGTCATTTCGCGGTTCCTCAGTAGAACCGCTCCGACCCTGGCGCCGGCGTGTAGGGATGCGCGGCCTCGAAGTGCTCCCAGAGCGCCTTCGAGATCGCGCGCAGCAACACGTAGCCGGCGTTGCCGCGCTCCCAGCCCTGGTCCCGCTGGCCCTTGGTCATGACGCAGAAGACGTAGGCGCCGGAAGGTCCGTGCACGAGCACGACCTCGGATCGGGCGTGGCTCACGGCGCCCTGCTTCGACAGGGCGACCACCGACGGCGGCAGGACCGAGAGGGCCTCCCCGTCCCACTGCGATCGCGCGAGGAGTCGGCACATCTCTTCGCAGGCGGCCGGGCTGCCGCACCGACCGCGCTGGATCATCACCAGCAGCTCCGCCATCTCGCGCGGCGTGGTCTGGCCCCATCCGAACAGCTCGCGCTCGCGCTCGCGCCCGGGCGTGCGCGAGTTGACGCGCGTCTGCCGGAAGCCATGGCCCTCCAGCCAGCCGTTGACCGCCGTGCCGGTGCCCGCCAGCTCCTGCAACCAGAGGCTCGCGGTGTTGTCGCTCTGGCCGATCATCAACGCGCAGAGGGTCGCGATGTCGGTGCGGGCCCCGTCCGCGAAGCGCCCCAGCATGTCGTCCTGCGAGTAGAGCCGCTCCTTCGTGTAGGTGAGCGGCGCCCGGTAGCCAAGCTCGCCGAGTTGCACGCGCTCCAGCACACGCGCGAGGATCGGCACCTTGATCAGGCTCGCGGTGGGGAACAGCTCGTCGGCGTCCTTGACGAGTTCCTCCCCGGTCCCGAGGTGGCGCACGTAGACGCCGACGGTGCCATCGAAGCCTCGGCACAGGTCGGCCACGACGGCCGCCGCCGGACCCTTGGGTGCCGCCGCGCAGGCCGCGAGCCCCAGGACCAACCAGAGCGCACGCATCGCGGCAGCCTACGCGCGCGCCGCGGTGAGCACCGCCACCTTTTGCACGCCGGCCTCGAGCAACGCGCGGGCACAGGCCCGCGCGGTGGCCCCGGACGTCAGCACGTCGTCGACGAGGAGCACGGTGCGCCCGACGAGTGGCCGGGCCAGCCGACAGCGAAACGCCCCCGCGACGTTGGCGTCGCGGCTGGTGACGCGGGGGTCGGCCTGCGGCAAGGTGGCCCGGGTGCGCACGAGTGCGCCGGCCGCGAAGTCGAGCTCCAGACGGTCCGCGACGCCGGCGGCGAGCCACACCGCCGGGTCGAAGCCGGTTCGCCGCGCCTTGCGGCGGTGCCGCGGCACCGGCACGACCACGGCCCGCCGGCCCTCGCTTCCGGCCCAGGTCGCGACGCTCCGCACCATGTGCGCGAGCAGGTACCCGCCCGCCGTGAGGTCGCGCTGGAACTTCAGCCGATGGACCAACCGCGCTCCCGTGCCGCGGTAGCAGAGCGGTGCCAGCGCCGTGTGCAGGTGCGTGAAGGCGCGGTGGTCGACGCCACAGCGCGCCCCGCGGCGTGGCAACGGCTCCCCGCACCTTGCGCACATCGGCCCACGTCGGCGTTCGAGCTGGTGCGCGCACGCCGCGCACAGGCCGGCGGCAGCGTCCCCCGCGCACGCCGGGCAGCGTGGTGCCAGGACGACGTCGAGGAGGGCGCGCCCCAGCTCACGGGCGAGCCGGCGAAGGACCAGAGTGGCGACGCTCGGCATGCGTCCCGGTGGCCATGGAGGCGCGATCGGTGACGCGCTTTCCTGCCGATCGCGCTCGCGCGCGCGCGTCGATCAGCGCATGCCGCTGAGATTGCGCACCGTCCGCCCGCGCTCGCCTCCGGGCGGCGCACGGCGGCTGTCGGCCGGTGCCTTGGCGTCCACGCCGAGCGCCTCGCGCACGCGCCGGGCGTAGTCCTCGACCGTCGTCTCGTTGGTGAACGGGATCCCGAGCGCGACGCCGATCTCCTTCGTGAGCGGCATGTTGTCCTGGAAGCTCCAGGCGTGCGTCCTGAAGAACTCGCGCATGTAGCGCTTGAAGGACCGCCGCGAGTACACCGCGCCGACGAAGTAGAAGACGCAGGCGATCACGACGATCACCACGCCGACGCCGACCACCGACCAGTGCTCGACGATGTCCTCGCGGTGCGAGAACGCCTGCAGGACGAACCCCGCGTTCAGGAACAGGAACCCGAGGATCACCTGCAACTTGTTGAGGGCGTGGTCGCGAACCGCCGCCAGGCTCCGCTTGCCGACGTCGAAGAACTCCTCGATGACCTTCCGCGGGCGACGGAAGATGATCGAGTTGGCGAGGAAGAAGACGCCCACCAGGTTGCAGGTGAGGCCGATGACCGCCAGTTCGGAGGATCCCATGCGGTGCGGGCAGTCTAGATGTGCCCCCCAACCCCGCCAAGCGGCTTTTGACTGTGCGTCGGGGTCAGCTACAACGCGATGCCTCGCCCACGCTTCCAACGCACCATGGCACGGATCGATCCCAACGTCCTGCGCACCACCGCCGAGCTCGCCCGCCTCGAATTGAGCGCCGGCGAGGCGGATCGCTTGCTGGTCCGCCTGGAGACCGTGCTCGCGCACTTCGCCGCACTCGACGCGGTGGACACCACCGGGGTCGAGGTGCCGTTCACGCCGCTCTCCACCGACGACCTGCCGCACGCCGACGCTGCGTCGCGCGCGTCGACGCACCGCACGATGCTGTCGCAAGCCGAAGTGCTCGCGAATGCGCCGCGCGCGCGCGACGGGGCCTTCGTCGTCCCGCGCATGGTCGAGCGATGACCGACGCGTGCACCGACCTCGGCGTCGGCGAGATCGCGGCGCAGATCCTTGATGGCACGCGGCGCGCGACCGACGTCACCGCCTCCTGCCTGCGCCGGATCGCGAACCACGACACCGGGATCGGTGCGTTCCTCGAGGTGTTCACGGAGCCGGCGATGCGCGCTGCCGCCGCGATCGATGCGCGCCGCGCGCGCGGCGAGCGGCTCGGCGCCCTGGCGGGCGTCCCGATCGCGATCAAGGACAACCTCGTCATGCGCGGAGCCCGCGCGACGTGCGGGTCGCGCATCCTCGAAGGCTTCGTCTCGCCCTACACCGCCACCGCCGTGCAACGCGCGATCGACGCCGACGCGGTGATCGTGGGCCGCACGAACATGGACGAGTTCGGGATGGGCAGCTCCACGGAGCGGTCCGCGTTCGGCGTGACGCGCAACCCGTACCGACCCGATCGCGTGCCGGGCGGCAGCAGCGGCGGCGCGGCGGCGGCGGTGGCGGCGCGCTTCGTCCCGGCCGCGCTCGGTTCCGACACCGGCGGGTCGATCCGCCAGCCGGCGGCGTTCTGCGGCGTGTCCGGATTCAAGCCAGCCTACGGGCGGATCTCGCGCTTCGGACTCGTCGCCTATGCGAGCAGCCTCGACACCGTGGGGACACTGGCGCGATGCGCGGCAGATCACGCGCTGCTCCTGCAGACCCTCGGCGGCCACGACCCGCGCGACGCCACGAGCCTGCGCGAGGCGCCGTCGATGCCGGCGCCGGACCGCGGGCCCCTGCGCATCGGCGTGCCGCGCAGCCTGTTCGCCACGGGGCTGCAGCCGGCGGTCGCGACCGCCGTGACGGCGACCCTCGAGCGACTCGCCGCGGCGGGTGCGACCCTGATCGATGTCGACCTCCCGCACGCCGCCCACGCGATCCCGGCCTACTACCTGATCGCGACGGCGGAGGCGTCGTCGAACCTGGCCCGCTTCGACGGCGTGCGCTACGGCCACCGGCAGCCGGCGCGCGAGCTGGACGCGATGTACGCGCGGACGCGCGCGACGGGGTTCGGCGCCGAGGTGAAGGCCCGCATCCTGCTCGGGACCTTCGCCCTCGAGCGCGGCTACTACGACGCCTACTACGGCAAGGCCACCAGGGTGCGCTCGCTCATCCGCCGCGACCTGCTCGACGCGCTGCAGCACTGCGACGCGCTGGCGTTGCCGACCACGCCGACGACGGCATTCCCGCTCGGCAGCAAGCTCGAGGATCCGCTGGCGATGTACCTCGCCGACGCCCTCACCGTGTCCGCCAACCTCGCGGGTCTGCCCGCGATCTCCGTGCCCTGCGGACGCGACGAGGATGGCCTGCCCATCGGCCTGCAGTTCCTCGCGGCGCCGCGCTGCGACGCACGCGTGCTCGAGGCGGCCCGCGCGCTCGAAGACCTCCCCGGCCCGCACCACCTCGCGCCGCCCCTGCCATGAGTCCACCCGGCTTCGAAACGGTGATCGGACTCGAGGTGCACTGCCAGCTCGCGGTGACGCGCAAGCTCTTCTCGCCGGCGGCGTACGCCTTCGGCGGCGAACCCAACACGCGCGTCGATCTCGTCGACCTCGGCCTGCCCGGCGTGCTGCCGGCGCCCGACGGAGAGGCGGTGGCCCTCGCGGTCCGCGCCGGCCTCGCCCTCGACGGCGCGATCCAGACGCACACGCACTTCGACCGCAAGAACTACTTCTATCCGGACCTGCCCAAGGGCTACCAGATCAGCCAGTACGACCTGCCCCTCGCGTCGC
>CAYQMF010000151.1:0-13452 GCA_964418595.1 uncultured candidatus Brocadiaceae bacterium | reverse complement strand
GATCAGCAGCGGACAACCGGTACGAGAGTGAAACGCCGTGAGCAGCGCCCCCAAGAACCGCTTTGTCACGTTGAAGAAACACCCGAGGTTTGTGCGCAGCACCGCGTCCCAGTCGGCCTGCGTCATCCACAGCATCAGCCCGTCGCGGGTGATGCCGGCGTTGTTGACGAGCGCCCAGGGCGTGCCGAGGCGATCGAGCAGGGTCGCCGCGGCCGTGGCGCACGCCGCCGGATCGCCGACATCGAAGGCCATCGCCTCCGCTGTGCCGCCGGCCGCGCGGATGGCGTCGACGACCTCCGCCGCGCGGAGTGCGCCGCTGTGGTAGTTCACGACGACGTGGTACCCGGCGGCTCCCAACGCCAGCGCGATGGCGCGGCCGATGCCGCGGCTGCCTCCGGTCACCAGCACCCAGCCCGCGCGACCCGCAGGCATGGGCTAGAAGAAGCCGGTGAGGACCTGGAGGAAGGTGCCGACCGGAGCGGCCTCGCGCGCATCCTCGATGGCGCGCTGCACCTGACCGAGGATCTGCCCGAAGCGGCGACCCCAGTCTTCGTCGTTCACCAGCCGGGCGAGCAGGCCGTTGCCGGTCGTCGCCTGGTCCATGAACACGCGCGCGCTGTGCACGGCTGACTTGGCGTCGGCGAGCAGCTCGGTGTCGCGGAGCAGGGCGCCGACGATTCCTGCCTTGGGGTCGCGGGCGAGCGCCAGCACCGCGGCCACGTCGTCGACGATGCCGGCGATCTTGGTGCGGGTCGGGTCGTCGCGCAGCAGCAGGCCGATGGTGCCGACGCCGTTGCGCAGGTCGGTGGTCATGGTCGCCACGTCGTCGACGATTCGCCGGAGTCGCGCGGCGACGTCCGGGTCGTTCACCGCCACGCCGAGCGGACCCTCGCCGGTGTCGATCTTGGTCGCGATCGAGCGCGCCGCGCTCAGGATGTCACGCACGTTCTGGCCGGTCTCCTGGTCGTGGACCAGGATGCCGATGGTGCCGCGCTTCTCTTCGATCGCCTTCAAGCTCGCCACCAGGCTGTCGGCGCCGGCCACCAGGGCGTCGTGCAGACGGCCGCTGCTCAGCAGTTGGGCGAGCGTGCCCTCGCCGCTGTTCAGCTTGTCGACGGCGCGCTTCAGGCTGCCGAGCAGGCCGCTCTCTCCCTGCAACTCGTCGCCGAGCGCGTCGAGCGCGCCGCGCTTGAGCGTGCCGACCAAGGGGGCATCGGGGGCCAGCGGTGTCGGTGCGCGCCCGGGCTCGATCTCGACGCGCTTGCCGCCCAGCAAGTTGGCATCGACGATCTCGATCCGCGCGTCGGCGCGCAGCGCCACCGCTTCGTCGAACTGCAGGACGACGCCGATGCGATACCTGGGGGCCTCGCGCGGTTCGACTGCGACGACCTCGCCGGCGCGCCGGCCGAGCACGTAGACGGAGTCGCCCTTCATGAGGCCGCCCGCGTTCTCGAACTGCACCTCGACGCGCGGACGGTCGCGGAACGAGAAGTTGCTGAGGACGAAGGTCGACGCGAGGAGCAGGCCGAGGGCCGCGAAGAAGACCAGGCCCAGGATCGCGTCTTGTCGGACTTTCTGCATCACTCGCCTCGCACCGCCGGTTGCATCGGAGCGTCGATCACTGCGGCGGCAGGATAGCGCGGCGTTGGTCCCGGGCAGCACATGGTTGGTCAGTCCGCTCCGCCGCCCAGGAACGCGCGGACCAGGGGGTCAGCGGATGCGTCCATCTCCGCAGGCGTGCCCTGCGCATGCACGACGCCGTCCTTCACGACCGCGATCAGGTCGCCGCAGGTCGTGGCGCAGGCGCGGCTGTGCGTGACGATGAGGCCGGTGACCTTCAGCTCGTCGCGCACGCGCACGATCAGCTCGTGGATCTGGTCGGACATCATCGGATCGAGACCGGCGTTGGGTTCGTCGTAGAGGACGAACTCCGGCTCCGTCACGATCGCCCGGGCGAGCCCGGTGCGCAGGCGCATGCCGCCGGAGATCCCGTCCGGCATCTGGTCGGCGGCGTGCGCCATGCCCACCATCTCGAGCACCCGCATGACCCGCTCGCGCACCTGCGACCTGCCGAGCTCGCGGGCGTGCTCGCGCAGCGGCAGCGCGACGTTGTCCGCGACCGTGAGCCAGTTGATCAGCGCGCCGTTCTGGAACAGGTAGCCCATGCGCCGGCGCAGGTCCATGAGGCCGCGCTCGTCGAGTTCCGGCACCTCGATCCCGGCGACCTGCACGGAGCCGCGGTCGGGCGTGAGGATGCCGATGACGTGGCGCAGGGTCACGCTCTTGCCGGTGCCCGACCCGCCCATGATCACGAAGTTGGTGCCGCGCGGCACCGAGAACGTCAGCCCGCGCAGGATCGGCCGCGTGCCCAGGGTCTTGTGCACGTCGCGCAGGACGATGCCCGCGTCGGCGGGCGAGGCCGGGTCGTTGGCGGTCATCCGTAGAACAGCGACGTGATCGCGTAGCCGGACACGATGATCATCACGACCGAGTTGCGGACCGCGGTCTGGACCGCCGACCCGACGCCGAGCGCGCCGCCGCGCGCGCGCAGGCCCGATGCGCAGGAGATGCTGGCGATCGATGCGCCGAACACCGTGGCCTTGATCAGTCCGACGTACACGTCCTTCGGCAGCAGGCTCGTGGTGTCGGACAACGCCTCCTGCACGGAGTTCCAATAGAACGTCGGCGAGATCCCGAGCTGGAAGTCCGCGACGATGCTGCCGCCCGCGATCCCGAGCAGGTTCGAGAACACGGTCACCGCGGGACACATCAGGGTCAGGGCCGCGACGCGGGGCAGGACGAGGAAGTCCACCGGGTCGACCGACATCACCTCGAGCGCGGTGACCTCGTCGGAGACGTTCATGGTGCCGAGTTCCGCCGCCATCGCCGAGCCGACCGTGGCGGCGAGGATCACCGCGGTGATGAACGGACCCATCTCGCGGCACATCGACAGCGCGGTGATCGTGCCGATGGCGCCGACCTGCCCGTAGTTGCGCAACTCGATTCCCGTCTGCAGCGCGAGGATCATGCCCGCGAAGAGCGCGACGATCATCGTCACCGGCAGCGCGCGCACGCCCGCGGCGTAGCACGCGTCGAGGCAGAACCGCGCGCGCCGCGGCAGGCGTGGGCAGAGGCGTGCCGAGCGCAGGAACAGGGAAAGGACGAAGCCGGCGCCGACCACGCGTTCGCGCAGCATCGCTCCTGTTGCGGCGAACAGGCTCATCGCGTCGGCTGCCCTCGAAACCGGATCGGCAGGCACTGGAACAGCCACAGCGTGCTCCCCTGGGCGTCGCCCTCGTACGACCACAGGAAGGGCATGCTCGCGTACCTGCGCTCGCCGCGCGTGCGCTGCGTGTAGAGGTTGGCGAAGAGGTGCATGCCGCGGTCGTCCCGTGCATAGCGTCGCCCGCCCGCGAGCGTCCACAGAAAGCCGTACGCTTCCTCCATCCCCCAGGCGTTGCCCGCGCGCCACGGCCAGAGCGACAGCACGCTCCAGTCGCCGGTGCCGTCGTGTCGGGAGTCGACGTGGAAGAGGGGCCAGAGCTTGAAGAACCGGTCGTGCGTGTCGTCCTTGCGGTCGCGTTCGACCGACCAGACGAACGGGAGCAACCAGAGCTGCCGCTGCACACCGTCGGGGTCGTGGAACTCGCGCCACCACACGAGCGGCCAGAGGAAGCCCCACGCCTTGTGGACCGGGCTGTCCGTGCGCATCACCAGCGGCCACAGCCACCACTGCTTGAAGGGCCGATCCGGGTTGTCGTCGCGCAGGTAACGGAAGACGGGCCACGGCAACTCGACGCGGTGGTAGCGATCGCCCACCACGAGCTGCTGGAAGAACGGCCACGCGAACGACCAGCCCCACGTGCGGCCACTCGCGCTGCGCTGGATGCCGAGCAGCGGCCACACCAGCCACCGGTGCACGGGATCGTCGGTGTCGAGGCGTTCGCTGCCCCAGGTGAGGATCGGCCAGAGCAACGAGCCCGCGGTGCGGACCCCCGGCTGCTCGAGCCATGCGTACAGCGGCAGGAAGCGATGCCAGCGCAGGCCGTTCTCGCGCGTCTGGCCGCCGAAGCCGGCGAGCCACAGCAGGAACGTGTGCGCGTACTTGTCGCCCTTCTCGGTGCCCGCGTAGAGCGGGAAGAGGATGGAGCGGAAGCGGTCGTAGGTGAGGTAGCCGCGCAGGTCGGCGTAGATCGGGTGGACTCCGAAGTAGGTGTGGCCCACGCCGTCCTCGCCGCGCTCGGTCCCTCCCGCGACGAACGGGAACAGGGGGATCGGATACGGCGCTTCCCACTCCGACTCGCGGTGCCCGAAGCCGTTGGTGCGGTCGCGGTAGGCCCACAGCGGGAACAGGCGCGCGTCGACCTCCTCTGCGTCGGCGACGACGCGACCGAAGGGCCACAGGAACTGATGCTCCGTCCGTCCGCCTTCGCGCACCGCTCGCCATAGCGGACGGACGCGCACGTCGCTGCCGCCCGCAGGCGTCCGCTCGTAGTGCACGATCGGCCAGGCCACGTCGAGTTCGAGCACCGCGCCGTCGGGTGCGAGGCGGTGGCGGTAGATCGGCGAGAGGTTGAGTTCGCTCGGCAGCGCGCACCCCGCCGTCACGAGGCCGAGCAGGAGGGTGGCCAACCTGACCCGCGAGAGGGTCGAGGGGTGGGTGGAGGGAACGAAGGTCATGCCCGGGTGCGCCGCCCGCTCGGCGCGACGATCGCGCGCAGACCATACTCGGCGGTGGCGTGCTCAAAAGGGTTTCGATGCGCTGGCATCGGGGCTACGTTCCCGGCACCTCGCCTCCCGCGGGCCACCGAGCATGCGCTTGCCTTCGCCACGTACGTCGATCCTCGGCCTCGGCATCTCGCCGCTGCTCTTCGTCGCCTGCGCCGGGCCCGCGCCGGTGGCGGGCGACCGAGTCGCCGCAGAGGAGGCCCGCCTGCTGCGCCCGTTGGTCACGCCCCAGGTCGTGGTCGCGGAAGAGGTCGAGGTGACCGTGTCGCCCAACTTCTACAACCGGATCGGCCAACCGGCGCTCGATCCGCGCCTGCACGCGCGCACGGTGGTGCGCGCCGGCGACATCGAGGAGTACCGCTTCGTCAACCAGCGCGGCGGCGTCGAGCGACCGCTGCGGATGTTGATCGGCGAGACCCAGATCCATGCGCTCCGCCTCGCCACGCTCCGCGTCTTGCCGAGCGGGTCGGAGATGAGCCTGCAGGTCGTCGCGCGCGGCGATGTGAGCGTGCTGGCCGACGGCAAGCGGCGCGACGCGCCGGCGATCGAGGTCCGCGACGGCGCCTGGCGCGACCGCTGACGCGATGCGCACGTGGTCGCTGTTGCTCGGGGTGGCGGTCGGCGGGACTGCGTGTCTGGGGCCGGGGCGGCCCATGGTGCTGCCGGCGGGCGAGCGTTACGAGAAGTCGGAGGCGCCCGGATTCGTGCGCGAGTACGAGCAGGCGCTGGCGCTTCTCGACCAGCGCCGGGAGGCCGACGCGGTGCCACACCTGCGCGCCGCCGTGGAGATCGCGGTCGACCACGTGCCCGCGCACGAGCGGTACCAGGACACCGCGCTGGCGGTGGGCGGCGAGGCTGCGGCGACGATGCGGGCCTTCTACGCGACGGCGATCGATCGGCCCGCGTCGCCGGTGCCTCCGTACTGCCGGGCGCGCCTGGCGGAAGACGACTACTCGCGCCTCGCGCTCTTCGACGAGTGCCTGCGCCGCGAGACGAGCTTCTACTTCGCCTACCTCGCCCGCGCCCGGGTCAACCGCGAGCTGGGCCGTGTCGACGCCGCGCATCGCGATCTCGAACTCGGACTCGCAGCGCGACCGGCGCACGCCGAGAGCAACCTGGAGATGGCCGGCGTGCTGATGGACATCGGGCGCTTCCAGGACGCCGAGCCGTACCTCACGAACTACGTCGAGGCACGCCCGGCCGATCGCGTCGCCGCCAAGACCCTGGCACAACTGCTCCTCTACCGCGTCGGCAAGATCGACGCCGCCGAGAAACTGTTGCGCCGCCTGCAGACGGAGGACACCGAGGACGCGAGCGTGCTCATGGACCTTGCCGCGGTGGCGTGGCGGCGCGGCGACTTCGCGGCTGCGATCGCCGGCTACCACCGCGTGCTCGAACTCGACCGCACGCGCACGCGCGCGGCACTCAACCTCGGCAACCTCTACTTCGAACTGGGGCAGCACGAGAAGGGGGAAGCGCAGGCCACGCATCTCCGGCGCGCGCGCAAGGCGTTCCGCTTCTTCCTCGAAGCCGATCGCGCCGAGGGCATGCACGACGCGCTGGATGCGCGTTTCACGGTTCCGTACCGGATGGACGAACTCGCGAAGGTGATCGGCGCCGACGACGCCGAGGCGCCCGCTCCGGGGCGCAATTTCTAGGCGCGCGGAACCAGATCAGGCGGACGGCTTCCGGGTCGGCGGCGGCGCGGGCCACTCCATCCCGATCGCGGCGAGCGACGCCGTGAGGCGGGCGATGTCGGCGCGCGACAGCGCATCGGGCCCCTTGCTCTCGACGACGACGAACCGCGGCGAGTCGAGCTTGGCGAAGCGCGGGTGGGGACCGGGGAGGAGGAGGATGTTGCGGAGGTCGAGGTTGCGGTCGCGGAAGCCGGCGGCGTGCAGCGCGTCGACCCACGCCGCGAGCGCGACGAGCCTGTGCGCGCGGTCGGTCGGTGTGCCGCTGGCAAGTGCCTGGTCCAGGCGTTCGCCGTCGAGCGTGGCGGTCACGAGGACCGCAACGCGGAGCCCGCGGAAGCGCCGCTGTTCGGCGACCAGGAGCGGACGCGGGGCGACGAAGCCGTGCCCGAGCAGCCACCGGGCTGCTTCCGCCTCGCGCCGCGCTCGGGACGGCGCGAAGAGGGTGTTGCGGAACCAACCCCGGACCCGATCGCGCGCCGACGGGTAGACGTAGGTCTTGCCGTGGCAGTCGGTTGCGCCGAAACGAAACCGATACACCCAGCTCGAGCGGGAGCGGGTGACCTCTTCTCCCTGCGCGCCCGCCGCCAAGGCCGCCAGGGACGGACCGTTGCCGCGGCCGAGCAGGTCCGCGGCCGACGGATCGGCGAGCCAGACCCGCCAACCGTCCGGGTGCCTCTGCCAGCGCGTCATCGCAAGGTTAGTGATGGCATGGCTTTACTGGCGACAGGCGGCGGTGATAATCCCCGCGTGGCCGAGAGCTGCCGGACGGCGCGTGCACCCGGGCAGCTCCATTCCGCTTCCTGCACGACGACTTCGCGCGAGCACAGGGCATGAGGACCATCACCAAGAAGGAGCTGGTGAATCGCATCGCCGACCAGGCGGGCGTGACGAAGGTCGTGGCCAAGGAAGTCATCCAGGCTTTCCTCGACGCGATCATCGACGAACTCGCCGCCGGCAACCGGTTGGAGTTTCGCGAGTTCGGCGTGTTCGAGAGCAAGGAGCGCGCAGCCCGGCGCGCGCAGAACCCGCGCACGCTCGAGAAGGTCGACGTCCCTGCCAAGCGCATCGTGAAGTTCAAGGTCGGCCGCATGATGCGCAAGAAGGTCTCCGGCGACGATGTCGGCGACGAGCCGTTCGACGACGATGACGACGACACCCCGCCGCCACGCCGTGGCGCGAGCCGCGAGGCCAGCGACGGCGCCGGCGAGTAACCCCGCCGACTCGCAGCGATGCCGCCGCCAGCGAATGGGAATGGGGCCACGCCGCCGACCGCGCATCAGAGCCTGAGAAACAATCCTCTCTCAGGCTCTGGCGCGGCCGCGGACGCGGCCGCCAGGGACATGCTGAGAGGCTGTAGCTTGGGTTCTTTCACAGCCTCTCAGCGCAGGGTGGCGATGGCCTGATCGACGTCGGCCAGCAGATCGTCGACATCCTCGATGCCCACCGACAGGCGGATGAGGCCGTCGGCGAAGCCTGCCGCGTGGCGCTCCGCGGCGGGGATCGACGCGTGCGTCATCGTCGCCGGGTGGTCGATGAGGCTCTCGACGCCGCCGAGGCTCTCGGCGAGCGCGAACACGCGGAACGCCGACGCGACCCTCTTGGCGGCTTCGACGCTGGCCTTCAGCTCGAACGACACCATCCCGCCGGGCAGGCGCATCTGCCGCTTCGCCAGCGCGTGTTGCGGGTGCGACGGCAGCCCGGGATAGAAGACGCGCGCGACCTTCTTGTGCTCGGCGAGGTGTTCGGCGATGCGCTGCGCACTCTGGCAGTGGCGCTCCATGCGCACGTGCAGGGTCTTCGTGCCGCGCATGACCAGGAAGCAGTCGAGCGGGCCGGGCACGGCGCCGACCGAGTTCTGGAAGAATGCGAGCTGCTTCGCCAGCTCGTCGTCGTTGACGATCAGGGCCCCGCCGACCACGTCCGAGTGCCCACCGAGGTACTTCGTCGTCGAGTGCGTGACGATGTCGCAGCCGAGCTTCAGCGGCTCCTGCAGGTAGGGGGTGGCGAACGTGTTGTCGCACAGCGACAGGATCCTGCGCTTCTTGCACAGCGCGGCGATCGCGGCGAGGTCGCACAGCTTGAGCAGCGGGTTCGACGGCGTCTCCATCATCAGCAGGCGCGTGTTCGGCCGCAGCGCGCGCTCGACTACCGCCAGATCGCTGAGGTCGACGAACGAGAACTCGACCCCGAACTTCTGGTACAGCTTCGTGCACAGACGGTAGGTGCCCCCGTACAGGTCGTTGCCCGCCACCACGTGATCGCCGCTCTTCAGCAGGTTGAGCACGGTGTTGATCGCGCCCATACCGCTGCTGAAGGCGAGCCCGTGCTTCCCGCCCTCGAGCCCGGCGAGGTTGCCTTGCAGGGCCGTGCGCGTCGGGTTGTTGGTGCGCGAGTAGTCGAAGCCGCCCTTCAGCACGCAGGGGGCTTCCTGCACGTAGGTCGACGTGAGGTAGACGGGCGTCATGATGGCGCCGGTGGAGGGATCTGGATGCTGACCAGCGTGGATGGCGCGCGTGCCGAAGCCTTGCATGGCGGAATCGAAGGCGACAACGCGCGCGGGAGCAAGCGCGGGGTGCGCGCGCGGTGCTTGTTCCATGCGCGCGCCCCATGCATCATCCGCGGCGCGTGAACGACCGCATCGTCTCGATCCTCGCTACCGAGATCGCTGCCGCCGACCGCCAGGTCAGGGCGGCGGTGGAACTGCTCGACGGCGGGGCCACCGTCCCCTTCATCGCCCGTTACCGCAAGGAGGTCACCGGCGGCCTCGACGACGCGCAGCTGCGCAAGCTCGAAGAACGCCTCGGTTACCTGCGCGAACTGGACGAGCGCCGGGCCGCCGTGCTGAAGAGCATCGACGAGCAGGGCAAGCTCACCGATGCGCTGCGCGCGCAGATCGAGGCCGCCGACACCAAGCAGCGGCTCGAGGACATCTACCTGCCCTTCAAGCCGAAGCGGCGGACCAAGGCGATGATCGCGCGCGAAGCGGGGATCGAACCGCTCGCCGACCTGCTGCTCGGCGATCCGACCCGGGATCCGGCGGCGGAGGCGGCGGCGTTCCTGAACGCCGACGCGGGCTTCGTCGACGCGCCCGCCGTGCTCGACGGCGCGCAGCAGATCCTCATGGAGCGCTTCGCGGAGGATCCGGTCCTGGTCGCCGACCTGCGCGAGTACGTCTGGGCCCACGCCGAGCTGCGCGCCGAAGTGGTGGACGAGACGAAGAAGGCCGACCCCGACGCGCAGAAGTTCCGCGACTACTTCGCGCACCGCGAGCCGCTGGCGCGCGTGCCGTCGCACCGGGTGCTCGCCATGCTGCGCGGCCGGCGCGACGGCGTGCTCGCGCTCGATCTCTGGCCCGACCCGGAGGGCAAGGACGCGAAGGACTGCGCCGCGTGCGAGCACCGCATCGCCGCGCGCTTTTCGATCGCGGCGCGCGGCCGCAGGGCGGATGCGTTCCTGGTCGACACCGTGCGCAAGGCGTGGCGGATCAAGCTGAGCACGCACCTCGACGTCGAGCTGATGACGCGCCTGCGCGAGGCCGCAGAAGCCGAGGCGATCGCGGTGTTCGGCAAGAACATCCAGGACCTGCTCCTCGCCGCGCCGGCCGGCGCGCGGGTGACCATGGGCCTCGACCCGGGCCTGCGCACCGGCGTGAAGGTCGCCGTCGTCGACGGTACCGGCAAGGTGGTGGACACGGCGACGGTCTTCCCGCACGTGCCGTACTCCAAGTGGGACGAGTCGCTCGCGGTGCTCGCGGCGCTCTGCAAGAAGCACGCGGTCTCGCTGGTCGGCTTCGGCAACGGCACCGCGGCGCGCGAGACCGACAAGCTGGTGGCCGACCTCCAGTAGCGGCATCAAGATCTCGGCGTGCAGAAGGCGATGGTGTCGGAGGCCGGGGCGTCGGTGTACTCCGCCTCCGAGCTGGCCTCGCAGGAGCTGCCGCAGCTCGACGTGTCGCTGCGCGGCGCGGTCTCGATCGCGCGGCGCCTGCAGGACCCACTGGCGGAGCTGGTGAAGATCGAGCCCAAGGCCATCGGCGTGGGGCAGTACCAGCACGACGTCAACCAGACGCGGCTCGGCAAGCGGCTCGACGCCGTGGTCGAGGACTGCGTGAACGGCGTGGGGGTCGACCTCAACACCGCGTCGCCGGCGTTGCTCGCGCGCGTCGCGGGCTTGTCGCCGACGCTGGCGAAGAACGTGGTCGCGTGGCGCGACCAGCACGGCGCCTTCAAGACCCGCAAGCAGTTGTTGAAGGTCGATCGGCTGGGACCCAAGGCGTTCGAGCAGGCGGCCGGGTTCCTGCGCATCCGCGGCGGGGAGAACCCGCTCGACGCGTCGGGCGTGCACCCGGAGGCCTACCCGGTGGTGGAGCGGATCCTCGGCAAGACCGGCGTCGGGATCGACCGGCTCATCGGCGACACGGTCGCGCTGCGCCGGCTGAAGGTCGACGACTTCGTCGACGCGCGCTTCGGCGCACCGACGGTGCAGGACATCCTCGCCGAGTTGGAGAAGCCCGGCCGCGACCCGCGCCCGGCCTTCCAGACCGCCGAGTTCCGCGACGACGTGTCGACGATCACCGACCTGCGCGAGGCGATGGTGCTCGAAGGCGTCGTCACCAACGTCACCAACTTCGGCGCGTTCGTCGACATCGGCGTGCACCAGGACGGCCTCGTCCACGTGTCGTGCCTGTCGCGCGAGTTCGTCGCCGACCCGCGCGCGGTGGTCAAGGTCGGCCAGGTCGTGAAGGTGAAAGTCCTGAGCGTCGACGTCCCGCGCAAGCGGATCGCGTTGACCATGCGCCTCGACGATGCGCCGGGTCAGCAGACCCGCGGCGCCCGGCCGCGGAGCGAGGCGCCGACGCGCTCGGCGCTCCCGGCGGCCCGGCGCGAGGAGCCGGCGCCGAAGAGCGCGCTGGCGGCGGCGCTCGAGAAGTTGAAGAAGAACAGCTAGGCGCGAGAGCTAGCGGCGTTCGAACACCGCGGCGAGGCTCGGAGCCGAGAGGACCGCGATCGCCCATTGCTCGATCTCCGCTGGCGCGGCGTTCTGGATCTGTGCTTTGGTTGCCTCGTCGAGCTGCCCGAACCGAGCCGTCAATTGGCCGAGCAGGATCTCGGCGCGGCCCTCGGCCTGGCCCCTGGCCTCGCCTTCAGCCCTGCCTTGGGCGAGCCCTTCTTGGAGAGCTTCACGTTGGAGACGTCCGTAGGTCTGCATGACTGTGTCTGCTGCGTCGGGATGGACCGCCGCGAAGATGCGTTGCAGGCGCCCGCGGCGGAGGTCGGTCACTGTAGCGATGTACTCGATCAGCGTGACGAAGGCGTCGCGCGCTTCCGTGGCGGCGTGCAGGGTCGCGAGGAGCCCGCGCCATCGGCGAAGGGCGGCTTCGGCCTCGTCCTCGTCGGCGTCGCGGAGGTGCTGCATGCACAGGAGCGCCAGTTGGCCGAGGACCGAGGCGACCCGTGAGGTGAGATGGGCCTCGCTCTGCACCGCGAGGTCGTCGAGGTGGAAGGTGAGGTCCGGTTGGTGCCGGAGCACCGCACTTGCCATGGCGGGCGGTAGGTGTTCGACGTCGATCAGCTCGCGAAGCGAGCGCGGCCCTTGCCACGGGGAGGGACCGTGGTGGACGACCACCGCGATGATCGGCGGCAGACTCGTCGCCCCGGCATGCTCCCGCCGATAGCTCTCCCAGAAGCGCAACTCGTAGCGCAGGAGCTGCAGAGGGCTGAATCGAGTCGGGTACGCCTTGTGCTCCAGCAACGTGAGCAGGAAGGCGGGCGTGCCCGCGACCATGACGCGGAAGAGCAGGTCGGCGTACACGCCTTCGTCCTCCTCGTCGGTGAGCCTCGCGTCGCAACGCTCGAGGGTCGACCAATCGATCTGCGCAACGATCGCCGCGGGCAGAGTGCTGCGCAGAAGATCGGCGGCGTTCTCGGGTTTCCCGAACGCGTAGTGGAAGAGTTGGTCGTGCGGTGACTGCAAGTGCGCCTCCGCGGGCCCTGTGTCCCGGAGGTCGCGAGCGGTGACGGGCGGGAGGCGGAATCTGCGCCGGCCTGACCGTCGGTCGCCCACGGAAACGACTCGTTTTCACGCTGGTACGAGGCTTCGGCCGAGACGCGCCACTTGGCGCATCCCGGCCGTCACCCTGCTGCTGTTCGGCCGGCGTGCTCGCGCACACCGGCACCGGAGACGGACCTGGGCATCACGGTGCACCGCGCGGTCGTGCCGGTTGCGCGGCTACGGCCCCGTCGGGCGGAGGACGAACCGGGTGCACAAGACCAGTGCCCCGACGGTGACCGTCTTCTATCCGTTCCATCCGCTGGCCGGGCAGACGTTGCGGTGCTTGCGCACGCGGAGTGAGCCGGCGCCGGCGGTGCACCTCGTGGTCTGCCTCCACGATCACCATCCGGCCTTCATCACCTGGGACCAGTTCCTGGCCAACCGCAGACGCATCAACGAGAATCGCCCCAGGTGGATCATGCACCAGAACGACGGCGCCATCCGCGAAGGGCTCGCCCTGCTCCCCGGCCTGCTCCGCTGTGCACGCTGCGGCAGCAAGATCCGCGTCGGGTACAAGAAGCAGGCCGCCCTGTACCACTGCGACGGCGGCGCGGAGAAGGGTAGCAAGCGCTGCTTCTCGTTCGGTTCCACGGTTCCACGGCCATCGACCATCAGGTCGGCGAGGAGTTGTGCCGCGCGCTCGCGCCACACGCCATCGAAGCCGCGCTGCAGGCTGTCGCCGTGAGTGAGGCACAGCGAGCGCGCGTCGCCGAGAATGCGCGGCTCCAGGTCGAGGCTGCGCAGTACAGCGCCGACCGGGCCTTCGAGCAGTTCGACCAGTGCGACCCCAAGAACCGCCTCGTCGCCGACACCCTCGAGCAGCGCCTCAACCAGAAGCTCGCCGAACTGCACGACGCCAAGGGGCACCATCGGCAGGTCCTCGAGGCCGCGCCTGCGGGCCCAGCGAACTCAGCCGAGCTTCTGGCTGCGCTCGGCCGCGACTTCCCTCGCGTCTGGAGCCACCCCGACGCCGACG
>CAYQMF010000150.1:0-13732 GCA_964418595.1 uncultured candidatus Brocadiaceae bacterium | reverse complement strand
CGGGCTTACGTTCTTCGAGAAAGAACGCAGACTTTCACGCTGGTCTGAGGGCTAGTTCGTCAACCACGAGGGGTTCAGCATGCGGAAGTGAACGTAACCGTTTCCCGTGCCTACGCCGATGTCGCCGGTGACTATGTACTTGTACCGATACAGTTCCTTGAACCCCGCGTTGACCGTGTCCGAGATCTTGGTGCCGACCGAGAAATCGGTCCTCGTCTCGGTAGACAGAGTGACGGGCTTGTCGGCCCCCAGGTAGGGAGGCGTGGCATCCTTGTCGGACTGGTCCGAGTTCTTCGTCTGGACCGTGATGTCGAAGCCGTCGAGGCGATGAGCGGCGACGACCTCGCAACACATCGTTGCGCCGTTCCCTCCGGCGGGCATCCAGGGGCTGTAGTAGATCTTGACCGAGCTAGTGTCGCTGGCCATCAGAACTTCGCCGATGTTTCGAAGACATCCTTCGCGCCATCGCCCGCGGAGACTTCGTCGCGAACGGCTTCCGCAACCGTGACGTCCTGCCGGTGGTGAGTCCGGGTATCCCCGACGACCCCGCCGCGCGCCGCAAGGCCGTGGCCATGCTCTCCCGTCACCTCCGCCTCCGCCGCGCGCACAACGTCATCCGCCGAATCGATGGCACCCATCGCTACGTCGTCACCGCCTCCGGCACCTCGATGCAGGTGCTGGCGCTGCGCGTGCTGGAGACGCTGCGCGAGGTCTACGGCACGACGCCGAGACTCGCGAGGTCGCGAGTTCCGTCATCAGCGGCCCGCTGTGCTCCCGGTGGTAGCGCAGGCGTTCTTCGTCCGAGAGCCCGCGTTCGTCGTCGTTGTGCAGCAGTCGACACTGCGCTGCCTGCCGGATCAGTTCATGGTGCACCGGCGCGAGTTCGTCCGCCGCCTCGTGCACGATCTCCCATTGCGTCGCGGCCGGCAGCGGGATGCCGAGATTCCCCTGCAACCGCTCCAGGCGGTTGAGCGGCAGTCCGCTCCCGTACTTCCGCAACGCGATCATGCTCCCCGCCGTCGCGTCGTCCTTCTCCCCGCCGACGCCCGGTGGCGCCTTGGCGACGAACACCTCGCCGCACAGTCGCCAGTGCGATGTGCGGGTGGCCGCCCAGCTGCACGCCGAGGGACGCGCTACCGAGGAGACCCCTCAAGAGCAGCATGCTCGCCTCCCTCGAGCCCGGCAAGCCCCGAGGTGGGTCCAGGGTGCCCGTCCCTGTGTCAGCACAGAGTTGTGCGGAACCGAAAGGACGTCCCTATCACGTGCACGCGAAAACCGGCGGCCGGGCGCGAGACCGAGGGGTCCGCCCGGCACCGCAAGGAGATCACCGCGCGTCCTACTCCCCCAACCGCCTCGCCGCGAGGATCGCCTCGATCAACTCGCCCGGCGCCTCGCTCGCGTCGCGCGCGTCCGCCGCCAGCGTCGCCTGGGTCAACACGGTCGTCGTCTCGTAGCTCTGCAGGTAGCGGACACAGGCCGGGCAGACCGCGAGGTGACGCTCGAACTCGGCCCGCTCGGCGGGCGTGAGGTCGCCGTTCAGGTAGGCGTTCAGGAACTCAACGAACTCGCGGCAGGTCACGGCAGTCCAACTTCAGGTGAGGGTTCAACAGGGTGCGCAAGGCCTGGCGTGCGCGGTGGAGGCGGATCTTGACCGCGTTCTCGGAGATCCCGAGCACCGCGGCGGTCTGGGCGGTGTCGAGTTGTTCGAGGTCGCGCAGGATCACGACGCTGCGCGCGGAATCGGGAAGTTGGTCGATGGCGTCGCGCACGATCTGCGCGGTCTCCTTGCGCTGCAGCGCGGCGTCGACGTCTTCGCCCCAGGGGTCGGGCATCTCGAGGTGATGGCCGTCCTCGTTGAAGCGGGGCAGGAGGTCTTCGAGCAGGACCTGCGGCCGACAGGCGCGCGAGCGGCGCTTCATCAGCGCGGCGTTCACCAGGATCCGATACAGCCAGGTCGACACGCGCGACTGCGCCTGGAAGCTCGCGAGCGCGCGGCTGGCGGCGAGGAACGCGTCCTGCACGGCGTCGCGCGCGTCCTCCTCGTTGCCGAGGAGTCGCTTGGCGCAGCGCAGGAGCCGCCCGGCGTGGCCGCGCACCAGGGCTTCGAAGGCCTCCGGCTCGCCGGCCTGCAGCCGGGCGACGAGGTCGAGTTCTTCGTCGGGGATGGGTTGGCTCATCGGCGGCGAGGTCCGGGGTGGGATGCGCGCTCCCGGGCCGAGGTGTCAGGGAGCGGAGAATAAATCACGGAACCGCGGTGCGCACTCGCCATACCGCATGTCCGGCGGTGATGAAGAGCGTGCGCC
Source organism: uncultured candidatus Brocadiaceae bacterium (assembly GCA_964418595.1). Classification (GTDB taxonomy): domain Bacteria; phylum Planctomycetota; class UBA1135; order UBA1135; family UBA2386; genus CAYQMF01. The sequence goes on along the minus strand of CAYQMF010000150.1, from coordinate 11,429 downwards.
CATCCTCGCCGAAGCAGCAGTTGGACGTGGCCGACCCGGTCAGCAAGGTCCCGAGGTGGCGGCCGTTCGCCGCGAGCACGTAGATCCCGCCCGGGCCAGCGGTGAACAGGTTGCCGGCGCGATCGACCTTGATCCCATCGGGCCCGCCGGGGCGGGCGCCGATCCAGCGGCGGGCATCGAAGAACACCCGGCCCTCGCCGAGATCACCATTGTCGAGCACCGGGAACGCCAGCCACTCCGGGCGCGCCCGGTCGGCGTTCGACACGTAGAGCGTGCGGCCGTCGGGAGCGAAGGCCAGGCCGTTGGGAGCTTCCACCTCGTCGGTGAGCAGCACCACCTTGCGGTCGGCGCGCACGCGGTAGACCCCGCAGAAGCCGAGCTCGCGCCCGGGGTCGGTGAACGCCATCGGCAGTCCGAACGGCGGATCGGTGAAGCAGAGCGTGCCGTCGGGCGCGACCACCACGTCGTTGGGACTGTTGAGCCGGCGGCCGCCGTAGCGGTCGGCGAGGACGGTCCGTCGGAAGTCGGCTTCGAGGCGCGTGACGCGCCGGTCGCCGTGCTCGCACAGGATCAGGCGCTGCTCGGCATCGAGGGCGAGCCCGTTGGCGCCCGGCTCGCGCCCGGCGAAGGGAGCACGCCCGCTGTAGCCAGCCGGCACGAGGACCGGCCGCACGCCTTCGCCCGCGCGCCAGCGCATGACCGCGTTGGCGGGGATGTCGGTGAAGAGGAGGTGGCCGTCTGGATGCCAGACCGGGCCTTCGACCCACTCCAGGCCGTCGGCGATCTTCTCGAGCATCGCGTCCTTGGGCACCAGCGCATCGAACGCCGGATCGAGACGCTCGATGCCGACCACCGGCGCCGGCGCATGGAACTCGAGGCTCGCGCTGCGCACCCAGATGAAGTTCGCGGGCGGATCGGAGATCGGCCCGTTCATCGCGAACACGGCGAGCTGGATGCGCTGGCCGGGCTTCGCGTCGGTGGTGATGACCACGCGGTTGGGCACGTTGAAGCCGGCGACCATGCTGCCACCGCTCTGGCCGAGCGCGCGCGGGAGCACGCCGTCGACCCAGACCTCGGCGTAGTCGTCGACGACGATCTGGAAGACCGCGGTCGTGCCGGCGACCGACACGTCGCCCACGCGCTCCGGCAGCGTCACCGCGAGGCGATACCACGCGAAGCACACGCGCCCCGTACTGCGACGGTGGAAGAGCGTCGTCGGATCGACGGTGGCGAAGCCGCTGTCGTCGAACGCGGCGGCACCGGCATGCGGCTCGATGTCGTAGGTGCGGTTGGGCGGACCGCTCGGCTTGAGGTCGGGCCCCGGCGAGCGGAACGCGGTCTCGACGACGCGCGCCTCCGCGAAGCGCCACTCGCCCCCCACCGCGCGCACGCCTTCCGGCGTGGCGAGGTCGAGGGACGCGAGCGGCGCGCCCGTGGGTGCCTGAGCAGGCGGGCTCGCGGCGAACGTCGCGAGCGCGAGGAGCGAGGCGCGCAGCATCGGTGGGCCTCCGCCTACAGGACCTTGACCACGTAGTAGAGGACCGGGCCCTGCACGGCCTGGAACCAGTGCGGCGTTCCCGCCGGCACGACGATCACGTCGCCGGGCACGATGGTGCGGACGTCGCCGCCCGCGATGGCGGGCCCACGGATCTCGTGCGGCGCGGTGACGCGCCCACCCTGGATCGTGCCGCCGGTGACGAACGTCGCCGAACCCGACACGACGTAGATCACGTCGGTCTCCAGCTCGTGCACCTCCGCGTCGCCGGCCCGCTCGCGCCGGCTGGCGTGAACCTTGTAGCCGTCGACCTCGAGCAGCGGCGCGCCCTTGGCGAAGGCAGCGTCGACCGCGGCCTTGGCGAGGTGCGTCACCGGCTCGGCCGGCGTCACGCCGCAGCAACCGCCGCTGCCCTGGCCGAGCGCGTTCGCGCCGACCACCGCGAGGTCGTCGTCCTGCTGCGCGCTCTTCGCGCCGCTGACGCCGATCGCGCCGACCACCTGGCCGTCGATCACGAGCGGCACGCCGCCCTGCAACGGGGTGAAGTCCTGGAGCGCGACCATCGAGGTGCGCCCCTGCTTGATGACGTCCTCGAAGACGCGCGTGGGCTTCTGGAAGAGCGCGGCCGTGCGCGCCTTGCCGGCCGCGACGGTCGCGGCGGCGGCGAAGGTGCCGTCGAGCCGCTCCATGTACAGGAGATTGCCGCCGTCGTCGACCACGGCGAACGCGCCGCCGGCGCCGTCGCGACGGGCCTGGGCGGTGGCAGCGGCGACCGCGTGGCGGGCGAGGTCGATGGTCAGCACGCGTTTGCTGAGCTTCACCTCGTCATGCGGAGCGGGAGTGGACGTCTCGGGCCGCGTCGCCGCGACACCGAGCAGGAGAGCCAGCGTGGCGCCGGCGAACTTGGTGAAAGTCATGGTCGTTCCTCGATTCCGGGGTGCTGGGGTGAGGGAGCTTTGGTCAGGCGTGATGCGCCGCGCGCGAGCGCGGCGCGCACCTGTTCACATCACCGCCTTGTGGAAGGTGGCCTCGCCGAGCAGGACTTCGGCGAACGCGCACCAGATCTGCACCTTCGCGATGTCGGTCACGTAGTCCGGCACGAGGATGCTGCGGTTGACCTTGTCGCCCTTGATCTTCAGCGCCTGCAGCAGGAACACGTTGCCCTTGCTGTCGATGACCTGCCAGTGCGGCGCGGGCGTGTCCGGCACGACGAAGTCGTCGGACAGCTCGAGGATGTTCTGGGTGCCATGGTGCAGGTGCAGGGCGAAGCCCTTGTTGGCCTTGACGCCCGCGAACTGCGTCGTGCGGTGCGTCTCCGCGGCCATCGCGCCCACCGGTGCGGCGAACTTCGCCTCGCCCAGCAGGGTCTCGGCGAACGCGCACCAGATCTGCACCTTGCTCACGTCGGCGACGTAGGCCGGCAGCTCGATCATGGTGTTGACCTTGTCGCCCTTGATCTTCAAGCGCTGCAGCAAGTAGGCCTTTCCGGAGTTGTCGACGACCTGCCAGTGCGGGGCCGGCGTCGCGGGCACGACGAAGTCGTCGGACAGGGTGAGCATGCGACGGCCGCCGTCGGTGGTGTAGACGACGGTGCCGGCGTTGGCCTTCACGCCCTGGAAGCGCGTGGTGGATTGCGCCGTCACCGGCGCGGCGGCGAGAGCGAGAAGCGTGAACAGACTGAGGGTACGAAGCATTGCGATCGGTTCTCCTTGGGGTTCGTTGAGCGCCGCGCGCGACATCCGCGCGCGGCCAACCCTTCGATGCCGCGACCGACGCGGCGTTTCGCGCGGCGCTCCGCGCGATCAGCGCGCGCGCGTCTGCTGCAGGCGCAGCGCGTGGCCGTCGGCGTCGCGCACGCGCAGCACGGCGCGATCCTCGAACTCGACGACGCCGGGCGAGACGAACTGCGCGCGCGCGGCGCGCAGCCTGGCCGACGCGGCATCCGCGTCGGGGCAGCGCACCACGACCTCGAAGTGCGCGAGATCGTTCGGCGCGAGGTCGGACGGGCTCCGCCGACCGGTGCCGGGCGCGAGGTACTCCAGGAACTCGATGGCCGGTCCGTGTGCCGCGCGCAGGGTCGTGATGCGCAGGCGCGCGCCGAACACGCTGTTCAGCCGCTCCTGCTCGATGCCCCAGTTCTCGCTCCCGCCGACGACCCGCAGCCCCAGCACGTCGCGATAGAACGCGAGGCTCGCCTCGGTGTCGCCGACGACGATCGCGGTGTGGTCGATGCCGAGGAACAGCGCGTCCTTGCGCTGCCAGCGCGCCTCGCCCTTGCCCGGCGGGAACTGCAGGATCTCGAGGAAGTGCCCGTCCGGGTCGCGGAAGTAGAAGGCGCGGATGCCCGCTGCGTTCTGGTTCCACGCCGGCAACGTCTGCGGCCCGCTCGAAGCGTGCGCGACGTGGTGCTCGCGCAGGCGCGCGTACGCGGCATCCATGTCGCTGACGATGATCGCGACGTGCTGGAACCAGCGGTCGTTGCTCTTGGTGTCCGCCGGGAACGCGTCCCCGCGCGGCGCGAGGTACTCCACCAGTTCGAGCTGCTCGTCGCCCAGGCGCACGCGCTGCGCGCGCGTGCGCGACGCGAACACGCCGGTCGCGTGTTCGAGCGCGTCGCCCGCTGCCTCCGTGACCGGTCCGGCTTCGAAAGCCAGCACCTGCGTGAAGAACCCGGCCGAGCGCTCGAGATCACCGACGGTGATCGCGATCGCCTCGACCTCCGTGGCCAGCGCGGTCGGCGGGGGCGCCTGCGCCCCCACCGCCGCGAGCAGCGCAAAGAGCACCAGCGCCCAGCGCCTCATGACGCCATCACCTCGTGCGTCTCCTGCCGCGCCCCGAGCCGCTCGAGCAGGTGATCGCCCACGCGCAGCGCGTTGGCCATGATCGTCAGCGCCGGGTTCACTGCCGCGCTCGATGGGAAGAAGCTGCCGTCGACCACGTACAGGTTGTCGACGTCGTGCGCGCGGCAGTTCACGTCGAGCGCCGACGCCAGCGGGTCGGTGCCGAAGCGGACCGTGCCGCACTGGTGCGCCACGCCGGCGAGCGGGATCTTCTTCCCCAGGTAGAGCGTGGAGTCGAAGAACGTGTGCTCCTCGCAGCCGATCCTGCCCATCATCGCCTTCAACTTGGCGAGCAGCCGGTCGTGCGCCTCGGTGTTGTTGGGCGTGTAGCTGAGCTTGATCTGGCCGCCGTTGGTGAGCGTCACGCGGTTGTCGGCCACCGGCAGATCCTCGCTGGTGAGCCAGAAGTCGATGGCGTGCTTCGCCATCTTCTGCAGCACGAAGCCGGGCGCGAACGGCGGCGCCCCGGCCTTGAGCAGGACCTTGTCCGACTTGCCGACCATCGAGATGTGCCCGAGCGGGAACGGCGAGTCGCTGGCGCCCCAGTAGAAGTCGTTGAGCGCGATCGTCTTCTGGAACACGGTCGGGTTCTCGTGGCGCGAGATCGCGAGCACCGCCGAGTTGTTGTGGCACATGTAGAAGCGGCCGACGACGCCGGAGCGGTTGGCGAGGCCAGCGGGATGGTGCGCGTTGGCCGACGCCAGGAGCAGCGCCGCCGAGTTGATCGCGCCGCACGAAACGACCACGACGTCGGCGCGGTAGCGCTCCGTGCGCCCCTCGCGCTCCACCACCACGGCGCTGACGTCGCGCCCCGATGGCCCGGTCTGCAGGCGGGTGACCTTCGCGTTGGTCAGCAGGGTCACGCCACGGCGCACCGCCGGGTCGACGCACATCGTCTGCGCGTCCGACTTGGCGTCGACCAGGCAGGGGAAGCCATCGCAGGTGCTGCAGCGGATGCAGCGGCTGCCGTGCCGGTTGCGCGGGTCGAGGCGCACGCCGAGCGGCACGTGGAACGGCTTGTGCCCGAGCTTCGCCCAGTCGTCGTGGAGCTGCTGGATGCGCGGCTCGTGCGGCACCGCCGGGAACGGATACGGCTCGCTGCACGGCGGCTCCGTGGGATCCTCGCCGCGCGCGCCGCGCACCTCGTACAGCCGCTCCGCTTCCAGGTAGTACGGCGCGAGGTCGGCGTAGCGGATCGGCCACGCCGGCGACTCGCCGTCGAAGTGCGCGACGCTCTCGAAGTCGCGCTCGCGCAGGCGCAGCAGCGCCGCCCCGTACACCTTGGTGTTGCCGCCGACGTTGTAGTGCGTGCCCGGATGGAAGGTCTTGCCGTCCTTGTCGAGCCACGCCTCGTCGGCCTTGTAGCGGTTGTCGAGGAACACGGACTTCGTGTCCCAGTTCTCCTTCTCGCGCGGCAGGTGCCCGCCGCGCTCGAGGAGGAGCACGCGCAGGCCGGCGCCGGAGAGCTTGTAGGCCAGCGTGCCGCCGCCGGCGCCCGAGCCGATGATGATGACGTCGAAGTGTTCAGCCATGGTAGTTGCAGCGGAAGATGCAGCGGGAAACGGAGTCGTGATGGAGCTTGGCGCAGGCCACCGCGCGCGCGCCGCGCGCGCGCCGATACAGCTCGGCGGCCGCCGCCATCCCGAGCAGCGGCGCGGTGAAGTAGATCCACAGGCCCGTCCACAGGTTCGCGGGCAGCGCGGAGGCGAACGTGCGCGCCGGGTTCATGCTCATCCCGGAGAGCGGCGCCTCGAAGGTGATGAAGGCGAAGATCAGCGCGCCCGCGACCACGCCGGTGAGCGGCGCGGTGCGCGCGTGGTTGCTGCACAGCAGCACCGCGGTCATGAGCACGAAGCTGATCGCGACCTCCGCCGCGAACGCCACGCCGAGACCGCCCTCGCCGGGAGTCGTCGCGACCCAGCGCACCGTGGGATCCATGATCGACGCGCCCAGCAGCAACGCCGCGAGCCACAGACCGAGCAGGCCGCCGGCGAACTGGAAGACGACGTACCACAGTGCGTCGCGCGGCGTGACCTTGCCGAGGCGCAGGAAGACCAACGTCAGCGCCGGGTTGAGATGCGCGCCGGAGCGGCGACCCCACGGCGAGTACACGTTGAGGATGCCGGTGAGGCCCATGGCGACCCCCATGAGCGCGCGGCGTGTGCCCGCATGCGGCAGCCAGCCGGGCACCGGCGACGCCGGGTGTTCGAGCAGCGCCGCGAAGCACGCCGCCGACAGCATGAAGAGTCCGAGCCCCAGCGCCTCGCTGAGGTACTCCGGCAGATGGGCACGTAGTGCGGCGAGCAGGCTCGGGGCGGCGGGCGACGCCGTGGGCGTGAGGGTGGCGGACGACATCCGGCGGTTCGATGCCGCACCCCCGGCGCTGGTTGCACGCGGCGCGACGGATTCCGAACCTCGCCGCCCATAGACTCGAACCTTCCCCATGGGCATCGAGAAGACGACGCGGTCCCGGCTGAAGGACACCGAGCGAGCCGAACTCGACGCGATCCTGCGTGAGTTCGCCGGCCAACGCGGCCAGTTCACCGCGCGCTTCTTCTCGACCGAAGGCGACACCCTCGCCTGGTTCCTGCTCCTCGGCCTCGCGGGCCTCGGCGGGATCGTGGCCGGGATCGTCGAGGGCGTGCCGGCGCAGCTCGTCCGCTACGGCGAAGCGGGGTTGCGGGCGAGCCCCCTCGGCCTGCTGCGCAACCCGGTGCTGCTCGGCTTCCTGGCCGCGATCGTCGCCCTCGCCTGGAGCATCGCGGCGTTCGTGCGCGCGCACCGCCGCTGCGGCTGGGCGGTGACCTCGTTCGGCGTGCTGCGCGTGTTCGGCGACAAGCTCACGCTCCTGCGCTTCGCCGACATCGCGACCGCGACGCGACGCAAGGTGCGCGCGCGCCGCCCTTTCTCGGCACTCGAGCTGACGGCCAAGAACGGCCAGCGGCTGACGACCTTCGCCACGCCGCTGATGGACACGATCGTCGCGCGCGTGCACGGCTGACGCACACCGCTACGCTCCCCGCGATGCGCTACATCGACGGCTTCCTGATGCTGGTCAAGAAGAAGAACCTGAAGGCCTACGTCGCGCTCGCCAGGAAGGCGGGCAAGGTGTGGAAGGAGCACGGCGCTCTCGACTACCACGAGTGCGCCGGCGACGACCTCGTCTCACCCTGCGGCATCCCCTTCGACAAGCGGGCGGGCGCGAAGCGCGGCGACGCGGTGGTCTTCTCGTGGATCACCTACAAGTCGCGCGCGCACCGCGACCGCGTCAACGCCAAGGTGATCGCCGACCCGCGGCTCGCGAAGATGATCGCGGGCAAGCAGCCCTTCGACATGGCCCACATGTCGCACGGCGGTTTCTCGGTCCTGGTCGACATGTAGCCGGGGTGGCGCCAGGCGCCGGTGCCGTGGGCGATTCCGCGGGCTCGGGGGCTTCGTGTCACACCGCGCTGCCCCCGGTCAAGAGACCGGCATGCGACCCGTCACTTCCCACCTGTTCGCCGCATGCCTCGCCGGCTCGCTCGCCGCGCAGGGCGCCGTCTCCCTGCTCGCCGACGTCGAGACCGCCGCGCCGGAGAACCCCGGCGCGTTCTACCAGCCCCGCCGGATGGGCGGCGTGACCTTCGGGTCGTACCTCTACTTCGGGGCGGACGGCGACGGCTTCGGCAACGAGCTGTGGCGCAGCGACGGCACGGCGCAGAACGCGACGCTGGTCGCCGACCTGCGCCCAAGCGCCGGCTCCGACCCGCAGTTGCTGGGCGTCATGGGCGGGTGGCTGCTGTTCATCGCCGACGACGGGGAGCTCGGCCGCGAGCTGTGGCGCACCGATGGCACGCTGGCCGGCACGCAGATCCTGCGCGACCTCACGCCGGGGCCGCAGAGCACCTTCGACAGCGACACGCCGTTCGTGCGCTACGGCAACTGGCTCTACTTCCTGGCCGGTGGCCGGCTGTGGAAGACCGACGGCAGCGCCGGCAACACGATCCTCGTGAGCACTACGGACATCGGGGCCGAAACCCTCGTCGTCGGCGGCAGCCAGCTCTGGATCGGGGGCTACTCCGGCGGCTCGCCCGCCCTGTGGAGCAGCGACGGCGGTTCGAGCGTGAGCCTCGCGCGGCAGTTGCCGGGGTCGCCGGAAGGCCTCACCGGCTTGCCGGGTATCCGCTGCGTGTTCGCTTGCGACGACGGCATCGTCGGCAACGAGCTGTGGACGAGCGACGGCTCGTTCGGCGGCACGCAGATGCTCGCGGACATCAACCCCGGCAGCGCGAGCAGCTCGCCGACCTCGTTGACGGCGTGGAACGGCATCGTCCTGTTCCGCGCAACGGGCGGTGGTGCCACGCGCCTGTGGCGGACCGACGGCACGGTCGGCGGCACGTGGGTGATCGATCCCGCGGTCGGTCCGCGCTTCCCGGAGAACCTCGCGGCCGCGGGCAACCGCGTGTACTTCACGGCATCCGTCAATGGCGGCCCCAACATCGGGTGGGAGCTGTGGTCGACCGATGGGACTCTCGCGGGCACGCGGGTGGTCTTCGACATCTGGCCCGGCACGCCAAGCAGCGGCGCGACGGGGTTCGCCTACGACGGCTCGCTGTGGACGTACTTCACCGCGCACGACGGCGCGACGGGCTACGAGCTGTGGCGCACCGACGGCACGACGACCCAACGCGTCAGCGACATCGTGCCGGGCTTTGGCGATGGCAGCCCCACGGTGATCGGCTTCGTCGGCCAGTACTGCCTGTGCGCCGGCCAGTTCGGCGACGGCGCGGAGCTGTTTGCGAGCCAGGGCAACGCCACGCAGCTCGTGCGTGACATCCGCATCGGCACGAACGGCCAGAGCATCCCGGGGCAGTTCCATCCGCTGGTCGATGGCCGGTTCTGGTTCGCCGCGCGACGCGGCCCGTACTACGGACCCGGGGGGCAGGGCTTCGAGCCGCACTTCAGCGACGGCAGCCAGGGCAGCGCACAGATGCTGGTCGACGCGTGGGGCGGCTCGCAGAGCGGGCTCACGCCGCTCGAAGGCGCGGCGAGCTTCGGCGCCTACACCGTGTTCCGCACCCGGCCGCAGGGCAAACTGTGGCGCACGGCGGGGACGGTCGCGAGCACGAACGCGATCCCCAACGTGTTCGCGCGCGGCAACCCGGTCGTGCTCGGCGGGCAGGTCTACTTCGCGGGCAACACCGCGGCCACCGGCACGGAGCTGTTCAGCGTCGATCCGGCGAGTGGCAACGCCACGCTGGTGGTCGACCTGATGCCCGGCACCGCGGACTCCGTCGGCACCGTCGGTGTCGTCGGCAACCGGTTGTTCCTCTCGGCGCGCGACGCGCAGGGCAACAACCTCTACGTGAGCGACGGCACCGCGGCGGGCACGCAGCGCGTGTGGGTCAATCCGTACGGCGGTAACTACTTCCACTTCCTGGCGCTCGGCCGGCGGCTCGTCTTCGACATGGGCTTCTCCCCCGGCCCGCTGCTCGTGTGCGACGGCGCGACGACGACGGTGCTCGGTCCGGTCAACCAGACGCACGAGCGCGTGGTGAGCGGCGACCGGATGTTCTTCGTCGGCGAGATCCCTGGCTCCGGCACGGGCCTCGAGCTGTGCATGACCGATGGCGCGACGCTGACGTTCGTGAAGGACATCCGCCCCGGCAGCGACTCGTCGCAGATCTACTCGCTGTGCGCGTTCCGCGGTGGCGTGCTGTTCATCGCCAACGACGGCACCAGCGGTTTCGAGCTGTGGCGGAGCGACGGCACCGCCGCCGGCACGCAGCGCGTCATCGACCTGGTGCCGGGGCGCGGGTCCGGCTGCCCGGCCAACGACTGGAACGGTCTCACCAACACCGGCATGGTCTGGGCGCCTGCCGGCGCGGCGCGCGCCGTGTTCGGCGGCACGAACGGCAGCCAGGGCGTGGAGCTCTACGTCACCGACGGCACGGCCGCGGGCACCGCCCTGCACGCGGAGCTGCAGCCCGGCGCGCTCGGCTCGTTCCCCGGCGCGCCGAGGCGCTGCGGGCGGCAGGTCGTGTTCGCGGCCACGCGGTCGGAGCCGCCGGCCACCAACGCCGGACGCGAGCTGTTCGTCATGCCGACGATGGCCGCGGCGGAGGCGTTCGGCGCTCCGTGCGCGGGCACCCTCGGCACGACCCCGCTCGCCGACGCCGTCGGCACGCCGACCCTCGGCAACGCCGCGTTCGGCGTGCGCGTGCGCGCGGCTCTGCTCACGCCCGCGGTGATGCTGCTCGGCGACCCCACCGACCTGACGTTCGGCACCTGCAGCGTGCACGTCGCGAACTTCGTCGCGCTGCCGGCGCTGGTCACCGGCGCCGCCGGCGAAGCGACGCAGCTCCTCCCCGTCCCCGCGTCGACGTCACTGGCCGGCGCGCGCCTCGGCGCGCAGTGGGTCGTGCTGCAGGCGGGCGGACCGTTCCTCGGGCTGGCCGCGCTGAGCAACGGCGTCGACATCGTGGTGCAGGGGATGTGAGCGGGGCGGAGCAGGTGCTCCGTGCGTTCGGCGCCGAGGGCTCCGGAGGCTTCGGCCGGATTCACCCGTAGGCGAAAACCGCCGCGGCTGAAGTTGCCTCCGGGTGAAATCAGCCGTAGCGTGCGGCAATGGTGGAGGCTCGCTACCTCGTGCCGCAGATCGAGGCCGACCTGGCCCGCAAGATGGTGTTCGTGGCGGGTCCACGGCAGGTCGGCAAGACCACGATGGCGCTGGCGCTGCCCGGCGGTCGGGACGCCTACCTGAACTGGGACGTCCCCGCCGACCGCGAGCGCATCCTGCGGCGCGAGTTCCCGGCGGGCGAGCTGCTGATCCTCGACGAGATCCACAAGTACCGCCTCTGGCGCAACCACCTCAAGGGCCTCTACGACGATCCCCGCCGCGCGCATCGCATCCTCGTCACCGGCAGCGCGCGCCTCGACTTGTATCGCTTCACCGGCGACTCGCTGCAGGGCCGCTATCACCTGCTGCACATGCACCCGTTGTCGGCGGCCGAACTGGGGATCACGAGCCCGGAGGAGTTGGATGCGCTGCTACGGCTGTCCGGCTTCCCGGAGCCGTTCTTCGGCGGCTCCGACCGGGCGGCCCGACGCTGGTC
>CAYQMF010000149.1:0-14082 GCA_964418595.1 uncultured candidatus Brocadiaceae bacterium | reverse complement strand
TCGCAAGCATCCCGTCATGTCAGGCGCATCGCGGCCGGGCCCGTCGGACGCTTACTTTGCTCCCACATCCCATTATCTGCTTCTTCTCTTCTTCGAGCTCGATGTTCTCTTCGATGGTGTCCTTTCGACTCTCGATGTCTTCTACGCCGGCCGCGGTAAGATCCACACAGCCGCTCTTCATGAGGCCGCAGAGAATCGCCAGCTCGACCGTATAACACTCGACCTCATTACACGCGAGATTGCAGGGCCAGCCGTTGCCAGGCGCGGTGAGACCGGCAAGGGTCTTCGCGTGGCAGATCTCGTGCATGAGGAGCCCCGCCAACATGGCCGCCCCCGCTTGCTCGTCGTCACTTCCGTAGTTGCAGTCTACATCCAACTCGTCTTCGTTGAATAGTATGCAATTGCAGTAGTCGTCATCCTTGAAGAGAAACTCCGGCGGGTCGGCCATTGTGTTTTGGCAGCTGGACAGAGTAACTGCAATCTGACCACCTTCGAAGAGGCCGCTATCGAAGGGCACTACCCGGATCTTATCAGCCGCGTTGATCTCCACAACGGCGATACATAACAACAATCCCTCGTCGTGTGTCTCAGCAGCGTAGCAGGACAACATCGTCATCGCCATTTGGTAAGCGTCGCAGTCCGATATCTCAAATCCAAGCTCAGGGCACGGCACTGGTGTCCACTGGGCGTGCACTTCAAGGTCAAGGGAGAGCAGGCAGCCTGCGAGAGCGAAACTGACGCGTAGTTGGCCATCTGAGTTTCAACTATCTCACCGGGGCCTTTGCGTCAACGTCTTGCTCAAGGACTTCCCCAACGCGACGATCGCTCCACCGTTTCGTCACGAAGCTCGCGAACGAGTCGCTCAGCGAGACGCGGCGCAGACTCGCGCGAGAGACGCGCAGATCCTCCCGGATCACGCAAAGCGGCGAGCGAGCACAGGGTCCTGCCGATGGCGTACGATCTACGGGCTCGACAGCCTGCCGAGGGACGCGCAGATCCGACCTCGATCTGCTCCGCCCGAACGCGCATGCCCGATGAGCAGCACGTCGGGGCGCGCGAACAACTCGCCGCCGCGCTCGTCGCCGCGCAACAGCCGCGCGCCGGTGCGCGCGACGATCTGCCGCAGGCGCTCCGGGTCGGAACGGAAGCGCGTGTACTCGCCGCCATACGGCACCGCGAGCCCGACGTGCGCGCGGTCGTTCCCGGCGCTGACGCTCACCTCGTAGCGCCCGACGCCCGGCAGCGGGAAGCGCGCCTCGTAGCGCCGCGGTCCGACCTGGGTGAGGTCGAGGGCGACGGTGCCCTGCGGCCCGCGCATCTCCGCGCGCAGGTCGAGGAGCGCGTCGTCGGTGCCGTGGTCTTCCACCTGCAGGAGCCCCGTGCCGAACACCGCGAGCGCGCGCGCGAACAAACGCTCCGGGCGCGGTTGCCGCGCCACGTCGCTCACGAGCTGGTGCACGAACGCGCGGTAGTGCTCCCACCCGACCCAGTCGCGACCCCAACGGCCGCCGAGGTCGCTGGTGAACGCCGCCGCCGCGCCGACCCCGTAGCGCCACTGCGCGAGCACCGGTTCGGACCGCTCCGGGTCGGGGCCTTCGAGCACGGTGAGCGCACGGCCCTTCGGCGTCGTCAGCACCATCCCGTGCAGCGGCGGCAGCGCGTCGATCCCCTTGAGCACCGGCGCCGGCATCATCACGCCGGGCGTGAAGGTCGTCTCGACGATCGCCGGGGTGCGCGAGGTCTTCGCCTCCTTGATGAAGATCGCCGGCAGCTCGTCGGGGCTGCTCGGCATGTAGTAGCGCCCGCCGGTGGCGTTGGCGATCGCCTGCATGGTGCCGGTGTCGACCCGGCCGTGCGGGAACACGGTCACCGCCGACACCGTGATGCGCGACGCCTGGTAGCTCGCGAGCAGCGCCGGTGGCGGCGGCTGCGGGTCGCCGTCGGAGATGATGATCACCGCCTCCTCGAAGGCGCGCAGCAGGTCCGGGAGCGCCGTGACCAGCTCCGCCATCCCACCTACGCGCGGCCCGAGCTCGTCGCCAACGCGCCCAACCAGGTTTGGTCGTGGGACATCACCAAGCTGCTCGGCCCGGAGAAGTGGACCTACTTCTACCTCTACGTGATGCTCGACATCTTCAGCCGCTACGTCGTCGCCTACATGGTCGCCACGCGCGAGGCGAGCGTCCTCGCGCAGAAGCTCATCGAGTCCGGCTGCGCTTCGCAGGGAGTCCAGGTGGGGCAGCTCACGATCCATGCTGATCGCGGCGCCGCGATGACGTCCAAGCCCGTCGCACTCCTGATGGCGGACCTCGGGATCACCAAGAGTCACAGCCGTCCGCACGTCTCCGACGACAACCCGTACTCCGAGGCACAGTTCAAGACCATCAAGTACCGACCCGGCTTTTCCCCGACCGCTTCGGCTCGATCCAGCACGCTCGCGACATCTGCGGCGAGGTCTTCAACTGGTACAACAACGTGCACTACCACACTGGCCTCGGCCTCCTCACTCCCGCCAGCGTCCACCGCGGCGAGGCGGACCGCATTCGACGTCGCCGCGACAAGATCCTCGCGCGCGCGTACGCCGCCAACCCCGAGCGCTTCGTCCGCTCGCAACCCTCCGCGTCGCGGCTCCCCCCGGGGGGTTTGGATCAACCCACCTCGACCCATCGAGATCCTGGACCAAGGTCTCCAGCAATCCCGCGGCGGTGATCGTGCGGTCCTGATCGCGGCGTTGGCCTCAGCGGTTGCCGAGCCCGAGGCGCACCGCTTGGCTCACGACCACGCCGGCCGCGTTCGCCGCGAGGTCGGGGGAGAAGGCCTGGGCCCAGAGATCGACGCCGACCAGCCACGTCGCGTTCGGCACGAGGACTGTCAACGCTGCCGTCCCGCCGCTGCCGACGGTGGTCGCGTTTGCGTCGACGCTCACCAGCAGCGAATACGTCGGCATCCCGAAGGCCGCCAGGGGTAGCGGCAACGCGATCGCGCCCCACGGCGACGACGAGCTGCCGAGTGCGATGACGGCGGCACTCGTGACCAGGTTCGAAGCCGTCAGCATCGCGGTGTGCCCGAGCCAGGGCATCCGTCCATCCGCGAGGTCGAGGCGCGGGATCCCCGTCGACCCGCTGCAACCCGACCCCAGGTTCGCGAAGCGCGCACCGGCTGGGTGAGACAGCGTCCAGTGTTCCGTGCCGGCGAACGGATCGTTGCCGAACATGTGGATCAGGCCTCGACCGGGGTCACAAGCCAGCGCCGGGAACTCCTTCCCGCGCGCGGTGCCGAGCGACCAGTCGTTCACCCATGCGCTGCCGGTCCACACCCGGGTCTCCTGCGGATGGAGGATCGGTCCGCCGGTGTAGACGCTGCCTCCGTAGCACACCACGCGCCCGCGCGTGATGTCGTGGGCGAGCTCGGGACGTTGACGAGTGTGAACTTGCAGTTCCAGTTGAAGCTGATCGAGTCGAAGGCGTCGTGACGCATCGCCTACGACGCACATGGATTCGTCTACATCGTCGGACCGAAGGACGCACCGGGGTCAATTCTGCGTATGCCCCCACCATCGCGACATCACGACGAGAGTCCATCTCGCGCGAGCGCGGCCCTCGGGCGCATGCGGTGATCGCGGGACCTTCCGCGAGGTCGGTCGCGGAGCGTTCGATGCCGACGTTGATGCTCTCGAAGGGCAGCACCCTCGGCCGCGGCCTCGGCAGCATGTTCCCGCCGCCCGGCACGCACGCGTGGTCGACGCACGTCGACGACGGCCCGCCTTCGCGCGCGGCATCGCCCGCGTGTTCCACACCGCCAACCTCCTGCCGCAGCCGGGCATCGACCCGTTCGCTACCGGCTCGGTGCACGTCGGTCCGAACGCCATCCCGATCACCACCCGCTTCCTCGACCTCGACGGGCGGGCGCCGCGGTCAGCGCGGGATCAGCCGCCAGGCCGCGAAGCCCGG
This sequence comes from uncultured candidatus Brocadiaceae bacterium, assembly GCA_964418595.1. Classification (GTDB taxonomy): domain Bacteria; phylum Planctomycetota; class UBA1135; order UBA1135; family UBA2386; genus CAYQMF01. Next base: position 10,132 of record CAYQMF010000149.1, on the reverse strand, counting down.
GCTTGCGACCGGCTCGCGCACGAAGGCATCGTCGAGGGCGTGTAGCATTGCCGCGCCGACCGAGCGGGTGACGCCCGAGCGGCCCTCGCGCAGGACCGCGTCGGCGGGGGCCGTGAACAAGACCGCGTGGTCGCGCCGGGCCGCGTCGCGGAGGTAGGCGGCCGCGGCTGCACACCACGCCGCCTCCGCGGCCGCGGTGTCGAGTGCGACCCCCAGCGTCTCCGGGAGGAGCACGTACCGCACCCCCGGCAGGTGCGTGTAACAGTGGTCGAGTTCGACCGGATCGCCAATCACCAGCAGCGCAGGCTGGCCATCGCGGGCAGCGTGCACCCCGGCGGCGAAGGCGCGACCCGGGCCCGGCCGGTCGGAGCGCAGGGTGACGACGGTTCCGATCGCGAGCCCGGCCGCGGCGAGCGCGAGCGTCACGGGGCGCGGCACGCTGCGCACGGTGAGGATCGCGGCCGGCCACAACAGGGGCAGGAAGTAGGCTCCCCACTCCGACTCGACCTCGACCAGGAGCAGGGCGGAGACGGCGCCGTACACCGCGAGCAGGCCGACGAGCGCCGCGAGCAGCGGGCGAAGCCGCGCGTGGCGCAGCGCCGCGAGCCAGGCGACGGAGAGCGGCACGCAGGCCAGCACCCACTCGCGGGCGAGGGCGCGCGGGGTGGTGGCGAGACGGCCGGCGAGGGTGGCCAGGTCGCCGATCAGGACCGTCGCCGGTTGCAGGGCCCCAAACGAGGGCCAGGCCTGCGCGAGGGCGAGCGGCACGCCGAGCACGAGCGCGCCCACCGGCGCGGCGCTCCACGCGGCGCACCACAGCGCCTGCCGCCAGCGCGCGCGCGGCGGCGCCGGACCGGCGAGGGCGCCGTGCAGGAGCGGCAGGGCGATCGCCAGCAGGGCGCCGGTGGCGTGCAGGAAGTAGCTCGCGCCGATCGCGGCACCGAGCAGGAGGGCGCGGGCGCGCGTGGGATGGTGCCGCACGCGCACGAGCGCGAGCGTCGCGAGTCCGACCACCGGCATGAACGGGCCGTGCAGCTCGGCGACGCTGGCGAAGAACATCACCGCCGGCGTCGTGGCGATGAGCACCGCCGCCAGCCAGGCGTCGGCGCGCCCCAGGCACCGCGCCGCGGCCCGATGCAGGAGGGCGACGCCGAGCGCCATGCCCGCCACGCTCAGCCACGAGGCGACGGCGAACCAGCCGACCGCGAAGGGCGCGAGCAGGTGGTGCAGCCCCGCGAGGATCGGGATGTAGAGGATGTGGCGCGGCACGAGGAGCGTGCCGCGCTCCGCGAAGGCGATGTGCAGGCGGGCATCGAGGTGATAGAAGGCCTCGTGCCGCAGCAGGCCGTAGGCGAGCAGGGTGGCGGCCAGCACAGCGACGGAGTCGCGCCAGGGGGCCGCGGGCCCCGGTGTGCCAATCGCCGAGACCTCCAGCACGGCAGCCGTTCGCTGAGCGGAACCCACGGGCGCGAGCATAGCGAGGCGGGCGCCGGCGGCGGCGCCCCGGATCGGGTGCGCCGGTGCGCGCTTCCGGCCACGCTACGACACCTCGACCTGACCGACCCATCCAAGGCCAACCCGCCGGTTCTGCGGTGATTCTTCAGAGGCTACTACTGGACTACTGGTAGCCGACCGTTGCGGTCGCGCCGCGGGTCGACAACAGCCCCAGGCCGTTGGCGCGAGGGTTGAAGTGGAACCACTGGAAGTAGATCGTCGCGCCGAGCAGGGCGTTCGATTTCGGCACGCCGATGCGCATGCTCACCCCACCGAGCGCGGTGGTCATCGTGCTGATCTGCACGTCGCCGCTGGCGTTGATGAAACATCCCGCGGCGTTCAGCACCGTCAGATCGAACGGTAGGGGGATCGTACCCCACCGCGTCCGCGAAGCGCCGGCGAGCAGCACCGCCGGGGCAGAAGGCAGTCCGCCGCCAAACGTCAGGGGCCACGCTCACGCCGCAGCGCGCGACCCGTCGTCCGGTCCAGATTCCACGCCGGAAGTCTCCCTCCTAACGACGACATCACCGCGGATCGCTGTCCGAAGCGTCGAAGCCGCGACCTCGCGCGCGATGCGATCGGATGCCGAACCTGGTGATCAAGCCACGCCCGGTCACCAGGACCTGCGTGACCTTCGTCGCGCGCTGGGATGGTGTCGCATGGTCAGCGATCGGATCCACCGCTCGGGTCACGATCAATCAGACGAAGCTGGCTACCATCTGAAAGATGGTCGCGCGGCGCGGCCGCCCCCCCCTCCCCGGAACCCGATCATGGAGACCCGATGCCAGCGAGCCGCGCGAGGCTCCCCCGTCGCAATGGCCGCACTCGTCGCACTCGCAGTCGTCCTCACGGGATGGCTCGGTGGTTTGCGCGGCCCGACAACACTCGCTCGACCCGGGATGACGACGCGCGCCGAGCCGCTGCTCGGAACGTTGCCGGTCGCGTTCGCGCCAAACCTCGGACAGTGGGAACACCCGGCGTGCTACGTAGCCCGATTCGGAGCGATGACCCTGTTCCTCGAGGAGAGGGGCTGGACGTTCACGGTGACGGAACCCGTGGCCGAGACCGGGCGTGGCAACGCCGTTCTGCGTGGCGTCGCGGTCAGGATGACCTTCACCAGCGCCGGCAAAGCAACGCTCGTGCCTGAGATCCGACTGCCCGGTTGCCACAATTACTTTCTCGGGAACAACCCCGCCACGTGGCGTGGCTGCGTGCCGATCTTCGCGTCGGTGCGCTATCGCGACCTGCAACCCGGCCTGGACGTGCGCGCGCGCGAGCACGACGGACACTTCGAGTACGATCTCCTGCTGCAGTCGGGCGCGGAGCTCGCAGGCGTCGAGCTCGGAGTCGAGGGGGCGGATGGGCTGCGCGTCGATCCCGACGGCGCCCTCGTGCTCGAGACTCGCCTCGGACCCGTGCGCATGCCGTCACCGGTGAGCTGGGAAGAGGGTCCGTCAGGCGAAGTGCTCGCGATCAACTGTCGCTACGTCTTGCGCGGCGCCGACCGCTTCGGCTTCGAGGCGCCAGGGCGCCGACCTGGCTGGGCGCTCGTCGTCGACCCCGGGCTTGTGTGGTCGACGTTCCTCGGGAGCACGGGCTCGGACGAGGCCCAAGCCCTCACGGTCGACGCGCGAGGCGCGACGACCGTCGCGGGGCGCACCAGTTCTGCCAGCTTTCCGACCACGCCCGGCGCCTTCGACACGAGCTACAACATCAACGATGCCTTCGTCACCCGGCTTGCGACGACCGGGGCGACGCTCGTCTACTCCACCTTCTTCGGAGGCACGAGCGAGGACCAGGCCCATGCCCTCGCGCTCGACGCCCTGGGCGGGGCAACGATCGCGGGCTTCACGCAGTCCAGTGACCTTCCAACCACGGCCGGCGTGTTCGACCCGAGCCTCAACGGGAACCGCGATGTCTTCGTGGCGCGGCTGTCGCCGTCCGGGTCGAGTCTGACCTACTCGACCTACCTCGGCGGAGCGAGCGACGAGGAGCCGCGTGCCATCGCCGTCGATGCGTTGGGCGCGGCTACCGTCACCGGATGGACCGCCTCGACGAACTTCCCCGCGACGACGGGCGCGTTCGACGCGAATCTGACGGGGCCGAGCGACGCGTTCGTCACCCGGATCTCTCCCTCCGGCGCGAGCCTCGTCTTCTCCACGTTTCTCGGTGGCACGGGCGAGGAGGTCGCCAATGCCGCCGCGATCGACGCTCAGGGTGCTACCACCGTCGGGGGGCAGACCGGATCCGCCAACTTCCCGACTACGCCCGGGGCCCTCGACACGACGGCCAACGGCTCCTTCGATGCCTTCGTCACCCGCGTCTCGCCCTCGGGTTCTACTCTGCTGTTCTCGACATTCCTCGGAGGGACGGGTCACGACCTGGTCCGCGGCCTCGCCGTCGATGGGCAGGGCGCCACCACCGTCGTCGGTTCCACCGCCTCGACCGATTTCGTGACCACGCCCGGCGTCTGGGACAGGACCTACAACGGCGGTGGGTTCGACGTCTTCGCCGCTCGGCTGTCGACGACGGGTTCGAGCCTGGTCTATTCGACCTTCCTGGGCGGCACGGACATCGATTTCGGACACGCCATCGCACTCGACACCAGCGGTGCAGCCACTATCACGGGACAGACGCTCTCCGCGGACTTCCCGACCACCGCCGGTGCCTACGACACGACGCGCAACGGCAACACCGCCGACGTCGTCGTCGCCCGACTGTCGCCGGCGGGCTCGAGCCTCATCTACTCGACATATCTCGGGGGCGCAAACGGGGGCGAGAGCCTCTGGGGCGTCGCGCTCGACGCGCAAGGGACTGCCACGGTTGCCGGGACAACCACGTCTTCGGACTTCCCGACGACGGCGGGCGCCTTCAGCACGATTCACGGCGGCGGAACAGACGCCTTCGTCACGCGCCTCGACATGTTGCCCACCGGCGTCGTGGCATTCGGCCGCTCGAGCCCGGGCTGCGCCGGGGCGCTCGCCATCTCGGTCACGTCAATGCCCCAGGTCGGGAATGCGGCCTTCTCGCTCTCCTGCACGAACGCGCCACCGAGCGCATCGGGCCTGCTCGCGCTGACCGGCTCGCGGCTCGCGACCCCCGTTCTCGTGCTCGGCATCGAGATCTGGATCGACCCGATCCTCGTGTTCATCCAACTCCCGGCGACCAGCAACGGCGTCGGCGCCAGCGAAACCCAACTCGGCATCCCCAACGGCCCGTGGTTGCGCGGCACCCGCCTCGCCGCGCAGTTCGTCTGGGCGGGGCCCACCTCGCCTCCGCCCTGTCCACCGCAGGGCCTGTCCGCCTCGCACGCACTCGAGATCACGATCCAGCCCTGATCCTTGCCACCGGCACTCTCCCGCATGCGCGAGTTCGACCAGCTTCCCGGGGTCGTCCAACTCGCACGACCGCCAACGACCGCCACGGCTTGGAGGATCTTGCCTCTGCGCATCGCTGGCTCACCTACGCAGACCGCATCCTCGCGTCGCGCGCCGAACTGCGAGAACCAGGGCGAGGATCGACCACGCGTACAGCAACCAGGAGACGCCGCGACTTTCGCCGCGGCGGTCACCGCGCCAGCAGCGTGTTGATGCCACCACGACCCGTGGTGCCGCCGGCGACTCCGAGCAAGATCACGCCGTCCGTCCCCATTCACGTCGAGCACCTGGATGGACAGGGCCAAGCCCCGGGTGCTGAGCCGGCGGTTGCTCGTGAAGGTGCCGCCGCCCGTGTTCTTCCACGTCTCCACGCCGTAGTACGAGGCGGCAGCGATGTCGCCATGGCCATCGCCGTCGAGATCGGCCACGGCGAGAGCATCGATGATCAGGGGCAGGTCGCTGTGGAGTTGGATCGATCCCGCGAGTTGCGGAGCACCCGGACCTCCAGGGGCACCAGGGACGCAACCACCAGGTCGTCCATCCCGTCGCGATCGGTGTCGGCCGCTGCCACCTCTCCGCCATACGGCACGACCGCCAGCTGGGCGCCGTCCGCCGCCCCGCGGAACACTCTCGTCTCTCCGGCGACGCTGCTGGACAGTGCGACATCCAGCAGGTTGTCGCCGTCGAAACGTCCGGCGACCACGCGCTCGTACCTGCGCGGCAGATTGGTCACGACGGCCACCGCGAAGTTGGCGCCGCCGAGGTTGCGCCAGAGGTAGAGGCGAGAGCCCTCGAGGGTCAACACATCGACGCGGCCATCGCCATCCAGGTCGGCCACGATCAGGTCTTCGTGGTAGTAACCACCCCGGACGGTCCGCGGGGGGTCGAACTGGCCGCCGCCGCGATTGCGCAGGATGGCGAGGCCATCCGTGTAGGCGACGACTACGTCGCGCTCGCCGCCATCGACGTCGGCGATGACCACGCGACGGCAGTGCAGCCCGGTGCGGAGCGGTTGGGCCGGTCCGAACCGGCCGCCGCCGATGCCGCGCCGAAGGAGGATGTCGTCGGTGAAGAAGTCGATCTCGATCGTGTCGGCGAGGCCATCGCCATCGAGGTCGCCCGCCGCGGTCTGCTGGAAGGACACCACGCCGGACTCGGTGGCCTCAGCCGCGACTCCGACGGCGCTCTCGATCGGCGCGCGGCGAGATCGGCAGAAGCAGCAACAGCCGGGGCAGGTGGGAGCCGAAGGAGAGCGAGCCGGCGGCGAGGGCGAGGACGGTGCCGGCGCCGAGGATGGCGGCGAACGCGACGAACGGCAGCCACGGACGTGCCTTCACCACTGCACCTGCACGAGCCGCTTGTTGCCGGTGTCGGCGATCAGCGCCACGCCCTCGCGGAGCCCCACCAACCACGGCGTCGCCAGCTCGTCGCGGCCGCGACCCGGCCGGCCGTACCGCGTGCGGCGCGTGCCGTCGGCGGCGAACTCCGTGAGGCAACCGCCGCCGTACTCGGCCACGAGCACGGTGCCGTCCGCGCCGACGGCGACGTCGTACGGGCAGGCGAGGTCGTGCGCCGCGGGGAAGGAGCGCACGTGCGCGCCGTCGCGCGTGAACACCTGCACGCGCCCGTTCATCGCGTCGGCGAGGTAGAGGTGCGCGCCGTGGCACGCCGCCCCCGCCGGCCGCTGCAGTTCGTCGGGTCCGGTGCCGAAGCGACCGAACGCGGACAGCCAGGTGCCGTCGGCCTTGAACTTCTGCACGCGGTCGTTGCCGCCGTACTCGGCCACGTACAGGTCGCCCGCGTCGTCCTGCACGACGCACACCGGGTAGCGGAACTGGCCGGGCGCATCGCCGTGCGCCCCGAGCATGCTCTGCACGCTGCCGTCGGCGGCGAAGAAGACCACGCGGTGGTAGTGCGTGTCGGCGACCGCGATGCGCCCGTCGGCGAGCAGGCACACGCCCTCGGGGTTGCCCACGCCGTGGTCGGGCATCGACCACTGACGTTGCAGATCGCCCTCGGCGCCGAAGACCAGCACGCGGCCGGCGTCGTCGAGGACGAGCCACGTGTCGCCGGGACCGGGTGACACTGCGCGCGGGGCGGGCGCGCGGGCTTCGGGGTCGGCGCCCAGGCCCGGGAGCGCGATCGCGCGGCGCATGTCGGCGAGGGGGGTTGCGGCGTCGTGCGCGCAACCCGCAAGGATGAAGGTACCGGCACAGGCGATGGACAGGAGTGCGTGCCGGAGCGTCGCGGCGCCCGCCGCCAGACGACCGTCGGCCAGCGTCAGTTCGGCCGTGGCCAGAGCGTCGAGCCGCGCGCGCGCGTGCGTGGCAACCACGAGGGAGCGACCTTCGTCCGCGGCGTCGCGGAGCAAGTCGGCGCAAGCCGACGCGTGCGCGTCGTCGAGGTGCGCGAAGGGCTCGTCGAGGACGACGGTCGCCGCGCCGGTCGCGAGCGCCCGCGCCAGAGCCACGCGGCTCTGCTGCCCGGTCGACAACGTCGCCGGCCGTCGGTCGGCGACGGAGGCAAGGTCGAGCCGCTCCAGCAGCGCGTCGGTCGCTGGCGCGCACGTCGTCCCCCGCGGCCGCACGAGGTCGAGGTGCTCCCGCACCGTGACGTGCGGCCACAACCCGAAGTCCGCCGGCATCCAGGCGCACGGCGGCCCGAGCGCGTGGATCGTGCCGGCGGTCGGCGCGACGTAGCCGACCAGCAGTTCGAGCAGCGACGACTTGCCCGCGCCCGAGGGTCCGAGCACGAGAGTGACGCCGCGCCTCACCGTGCAGATGACATCACTGAGCCGCGGGCGGGCGCCGCCACGCAGGGTCACTACTTCGAGCTGCCACAGCACCTCAGCCATCGGGGCGGCTACGGCGCGCCTGCCACGCACGCGGTCCACGAACCTACCAACTCCACCGCCCCGTGGACCCGACGGACGCGGCCCATCGGGCCGCCGGCCGTGATCCGAGAACCGATGCGCTGCGCGACTCCCGAAGGGGGCTGCGCAGTCGCATCGTCAGTTCTGGATCACCGACCCCAGGGATCTCCCTGCCGGTCCTCTCTCCCGGTGTAGCGCCCTGCGGCGTCGAGGCAGTCGCGCAGCAAGTCGCCATCCTGGCAATACCCGCGCAACTGGAACCACGTGATGACCGCGACCATGAAATCTACATTCCAACTGCGGGACCGGGCGAAGATGGCATCCGCCGAGGGCAGGAAGGCAAACTGCCGAAGACAGTACCGTGTCCCGCTCAGTGTGATGTACGACTCACCCGGACCTGGCTCCTCTGTTCTCGCCGCCAATCCAGAGCGCACCAGTTGTTCGACATCTTCTCGAACCGCGCTGTCGTACTCCGTCATCATCCTCCGGCTTTGCGGCCGGTACCGGTCCAGCAACTCCTCGAGTTCGACGATGTCTCCGGGCGCAACTTCTCTGTCGGACCCGTTCAAACGGACGTGCCGCAGCAGGATGTTCGAGGATGCGAGATGCGGCCCGGACAGGAACAGCCTCACCAACCCGAAGTCGAGACGGGGCCGATCCATCCAGGAATGGTGCTCGATCTCCGTCCTCGCAACACGCACACTTGCGCTGGTCGCCATATCCGGCGCGAGCGCACTCAGGCGAGCGCCGCGGGAGTCGAGTCGCGGCGAAGTCTCCGATTCGGTCCAACGAGCTAGTACCATCAAGAGCACGGCCGAAGCCAGGCCAATAAGGATCCAAGCGGCGCTCCTCATTCGTTCACGCAAGAAGTGCAGTATGCGCGCCAAAAAACCCAGCAGGAGGCCCTATGCATCATAGGCCTGTCGGCGTGAGGATCTTCCGCTTCCGTGCATTTCTGTTTCGTATCATAGATCCGAAAGTTTCCACCGATGCCGTGTGCCCACCCACATTGAAAGATCTCGAAGTCGCTGTGCGCCAACTGTCCGCATCCCCGCTCAAAGCCTCCATAGACCCAGCCCTTCCGGACATTGAGCGTGATAGTACCCACTGCGTGACAATGCCAAAGAACACCCGCACACGGATACTTACATAACCCTGGTTTCCATAGTGGAAACCTAACATCCACATCATACGCATCCTTGCAGAAAGGGTTCTCCCGCTCATCAAGACCCCATTCGTCGTCCGTTACTTCAACTGTGGGCCAGCATGTGCATAGTCGGCGCGTTGCCGGACCGTGACCTGTTCCATCCAGCGGGCTCAACCGGATTACGGAAGGGGCGCCCCCTTCGGAGCGTCGACCACGCTCCGCGCCACCGGATATGGCCGCGAGCGGGCGGGCCTCGCCCTCGGCTGCGGGGCTCCCTCTTCGATTCTGGTTCAGGTCCTTCGCCCCGTGGCCGCATCCTGCGCACCCACACGCACTCCCCGGCATGCACTGCCCCCCGCACCCACACTTGCCGGCGCCCTCCATGTTCGCCCATGCGTCAGCCGGCACCTCCGAGCTGCCACTGTCGAGGAACGCGAGCCCGTTCGCCTTCCCCCCACAGCCGCCTCCGCAGCCACATCCTGCCTTCGTCTGCGTGACGACCCCGGCGCGACCTCCCAAGGACCGTGTCCCACGCGACACCAAGCCGAAGCCCTCCCACCCGCCATCCAGAAAGCCAAACCCATCCGACGCGGCGGACATGCGCCCAACCCGGTCGAAGGCCGGTACGCCACCGGCCGCCAGCACCGGCTCGCCGAACACAGCGTCAGAAGGGAAGTCAAGTGAGTTCATGGACGAACGCCTCAAGGATACCGTCGCAGGTCGGAGGTGGACGCGATCTCACATCTCGGGGGTCGCGGGTCCCGGCGGCGTCGCCTCCGGCGGTGGTGCCCCCGCGTCCTTCCGAAACCAGATGGGTCGGAACAGGCGGACCCGGCAGCAGCTCTGGTCCTGGCTCAGCCGCAGCACTCGCATCCGGTACAGATCGCTCAGATCGTCCACGGCGAGCTGATGGATCCCCGGCGTAGTCACGTCGATCTCCGCCGCCAGCGTGCTCGGGGTGCCGGTGTCGGCACCGGGATCGCCCCGATCCTTCGTCTCGATGCGGACGCGGACACCCCCCGCAGATTCGACGGCAAAGGCGGCCGCAGCCACTTCCCGCGGATACCACTCGCTCACGAACATGATGTCGTCACTCATGGTCAGGTCTCTCTTGTTGTCCAGGGTCGAAGCGTCGCGGTGCCGATGCCCAGCCTGGCGCACCGCCCACGCGCCGCCCCGCAAGCACCTCAGGGTCAGTTGTTCTCCCACGCCGGCGGCAGCATGCGGAAGTGGATCCAGTCG